>NZ_JBFAVC010000002.1:0-517480 GCF_040679595.1 Agromyces sp. NPDC052230
CGACGGGGTCGGCGAACAGCCGCGGCTGTGCCACGACCGGCGCGCCCTCGAGTTCGAGGCCGCGGCATCCGCTCGCCTCTCTGTCCTCGAAGCAAGCGCCGTCAGGTATGCACCGCAGGCATCGCCGGCCGGATGTTCTGGTTGATGTGGAAGAGGTTCCCTGGGTCGTATTCACCTTTGATCGCTGCCAGACGGTCGTAGTTGGCGCCGTAGGCCGCTCTGATCCGATCCTGTCCCTCGTCCATCATCATGTTGACGTAGGCGCCGCCGGCGGAGTGCGGGTGGAGGTCAGCCCAGTAGTCCTTGGCCCAGTCGGTCACGAGTGCCCTGTTCGCGGGATCGGGGTCGACCCCGCCGATGACCTGCGCGAAGTCGGCCTGCCGGAACGCCCACGGCGTCTCGTCGGCCGCGACGTCATGCACGGCCCCGCTGATCGGGTAGAGATGCATGGACGACAGCGGAGTCGGCATCTCGTTGCCGTGAGCCACATGCTGTGCGATGGCGTCATCGCTCAGTTCGGCGAAGAAGTCCGCCTTCCAGTACCACTGCAGCCCCGCTGGGACGAGCGCGTCGAACGAGCTCTGCAGGGCGGGATAGGGCATCGGCTGGATTCCGTCGAGGGTCGGTGCGGCGAAGGCGCGCACCGGCGCGAACACGGCATCGGCGTGCTCGGTCGGACCGGAATAGCACCAGATGATGCCGCAGACCTTCTGACCACGCAGCTCGGGCGGGAACATCGGCGCGGGTGGAATCGTCATGAAGGCGAAGAAGCCGTTGAGCTCGCGTGGCGCCGAGGTGATGAAATCGCGGTACCAGCGAAGCACGTCGGTCGCACGCTCGATCGGCCAGAACGTGGGGCCGCCCACGACGGTGTCGACCGGATGCAACCGGAACTCGAACGACGTGACGACGCCGAAGTTGCCGCCACCACCGCGCACCGCCCAGAACAGGTCGGGGTGTTCACCCGCGCTCGCGCTGACGACGGCCCCATCGGCGAGCACCATGTCCACCCTGAGGAGGTTGTCGACGGTGAGCCCGTAGTGGCGGCTGAGGTGACCGGTGCCGCCGCCGAGCGTCAGCCCGCCCACACCCGTCGTCGACATGATGCCGCTCGGCGTCGCCAAGCCGAACTCGTGGGTCGCGCGATCCAGCTCGCCCAGGGTGCATCCGCCCGCGACTCGTACGGTCCGGCGGTCGGGGTCGATCCGGATGTCGCGCAGCTGCGACAGATCGATGACGAGACCGGCATCGACCGAACCCAGCCCGGGGCCGCTGTGCCCGCCTCCACGGACGGCGAGCTCGAGGTCGTTCGCGCGCGCGAAGTCCACCGAGCTGACGACGTCGGCCACGTCGGCACAGCGTACGATGACGGCCGGCCGTTTGTCGATCATCGCGTTGTAGAGCCTTCTGGCTTCGTCATAGCGCGGGTCATCGGGGAGGACCACGCTTCCACGAATTCCGGCGCCGAATCCGTCGATGGCTGAACCATCGACTTGCTTCCTGGGGCGTTCCACGGTGTCCATGGCGGCCACCTTCCTTTCGATCCTCGCGTTGGTGGACGAGTCGCGCGTGAGCGCAGGAACCAGATGAGCATGAGGGCGGATGCCGCGAGATAGAACGTGTGCAGGAACCAGATCGGACCGATGGGCAGGCTGAACACGTAGATGGAGTGCACGGCGTTGCCGGCGTTGGTGATCGCGAGGTTGGCGAGGCTGTACGACGCGAGGTCCTTGGTGCGCGCAGCCTTCACCAGCATGGGCAGGTAGCTCATGACGAAGAGGCCGGTCGACATGACGCCGGCGAGCACGGCGAGGTCCATCTCACCGAAGCCACGAATCCCGCCCGTTCATGGCTTCCACCTCCCTTCCGATCTGGCGTTGGTGATGGAACCAGCCTTGTGATAAGGAGGATTGTCGGCATCGGGCAGCGCCTTAAGGACTCCTCAGATTCCGCAGGCGTCCGTCGAAGCCGGCGTGGACTTCTCCCACGAAGGGAGGCCGCCATGGTCGCCGGAGCAGGGGTCGACGAATCACGAGCCGGGCGAGTCTCATCGAGCCTGTCGGCCCTTCCTGCGGACACGACGAGCTTCGTGGGGCGACGGCGCGACGTCGATCGCCTCCGGCGACGGCTTGCGGACTCCCGCCTGCTGACGCTGACGGGCCCGGGCGGCATCGGGAAGACGCGGCTGGCGATCGAGGTCGCTCGTCGATCGGTGAGGCGCTTTGCAGGCGGAACCTTCTTCGTCGAGCTCGCGGGCCTGCGCGAACCGGGACTTCTTCTGCCGACGATCGCCCGTGCCGTCGGCGTCGGGGAGTTCGACGGCGAATCGACGATCGCGGCGATTGCCGATCGTCTGGGGGAGTCCGGGTCGCTGCTCATCCTCGACAACTTCGAGCAGATCGTGAGCGCCGGCCCCGATGTGGGTCGATTGCTCGCGGCGAGTCCGACGCTTCGTGTGCTCGTGACGAGCCGTATCCCGACGCATCTGGCCGGCGAGAAGGAGTTCCGGGTCGCGTCGCTCGAGATTCCGGATCCGGGGGCGCCGGCGTCGCCCGAGGTGCTCGGTCGCGTCGAGGCACTCACCCTGTTCGTGGAGCGGGCCCGGGCGATTCGACCAGGCTTCGCGCTGACCGAACGGAGCGCACAGGCGATCGCCCAGATCTGTCGCCGTCTCGACGGCCTGCCCCTCGCCATCGAGCTCGCCGCCGCCCGAACGAAGGTCCTCTCCGCCGAGGCACTGCTGCAGCGCCTGGAGCGCGGGCTCCCTGCGCTCGCCGTGGGGCCTGCCGATGCCCCGGAACGGCAGCGTACGGTCGAGGCGACCATCACCTGGAGCTACGAACTGCTGGACTTCACGGAACGGCAGACGTTCGGGCGGCTCGGCGTCTTCGTCGGCGGATTCGACCTCACCGCCTCGGAGTACGTCCTGGCCGGCTCGGTCGACGGGCCCGACGCCGACGCGCTGGACCAGTTGAGCCGGCTCGTCGACCACAGCCTCCTGCAGGTCGACTCGGATGAGGACGGCGAGGTGCGCTTCAGGATGCTCGAGCCCATCCGCCGGTTTGCGCTCGATCAGCTCTCCGTCGCCGATTCGGTGTCGGTGCAAGACCGTCACCTCGAGTGGTGCATCGGGCTTGCGGAGGCGGTGGAAGGATGCGGCAACGAGTACACGCACGGGGAGCGGATGCGTCGCCTCGTCGCGGAGCGGGACAACATCCGCGCGGCGCTCGCCCACGCGCTCGAGCGTGGCGATGGGGACCGGCTCCTGCGATTGGCAGGGGCGCTCGATCGTCGATTCTGGCTGGCGATCGGCGACCTGGATCTCAGCGAGAGCCGGCGGTGGCTCGAGGTAGGGCTCGAGCTGGGGGTGGAGGCCCGCGGCCGCATCCGTGCGGGCGCGCTGCAGCGGCTCGCATCGACGCACGCCCTCTCATCGTCGCGATGGCGCTCCGCCCTCGAGGAAGCGCTGGCCGAATACGGACGCACGGGCGACGAGGTGGGGATGGCTGAAGCGATGTGTGCCCTTGGACTGACGGACGTGTACCGAGGGGATCTCACAGCCGCCGACGCCCGGTTGCGGCGGGGGCTCGAGCTCGCGCGCCGAGCGGGCGCCCCGCTGGTGCTCCATGCAGACCTGCGTGCCTCACTCGGCCTGCTCGCATACCGTCGTCGCGATGAGGGTCTGGGACGCGATGAGTTCGAGGAAGCGCTTCAACTGGCCCGGACCTCCGGCGACGCCGTCAGCGTCGCGACCGCGCTCGGCCACCTCGGCCGCCTCGCGATGACGGAGGCGGACGGTGAGCGCGCTCAGCGTCTGCTCGCGGAACGCGTGGAGCTGGCTCGCGTCATCGATGACCCGGAGTTGCTCACGTGGGCCCTCACCGACCTGGCATCGGAGCGGGTCGCTTCGGGGGAGCTCGACACAGCACGCGCACTGGTCCTCGAGGCGGCGCAGGCGAGCTCGAGGTTGAACTGGTGGTTCGAGGTCATGGTGCTCGATGCGCTGGCGCAGTGGCTGTGTGCCGCCGGCGAACTCGACGAGGCGGCGCGCTGCCTGTCCGCGGCTGATCGAACTCGGCCGGATACCGAGATGAACTGGGATCCCGATCGGGTGTCCACCAGAACCGTGTTGGCAGATCGCACCAGATCGGTGATGCATCGCACGGCGTTCGACGCCGCCTGGGATGACGCACGGGTGATGAGCCGTGCCGCCGTGATGGACCGGGCGCTCACCGCGATGCGTGCCGCCGATATCCGGCAGCGTGAAGCGACGCGTCGAGCCCGTGGCAATGGGGGCCTCAGCCCGCGCGAGCTCGAGGTCCTCGGCCTGATCGTCGACGGCCGATCCGACGGCGAGATCGCGGAGGAGTTGACCATCAGCAAGAAGACCGCCAGCGTGCACGTCGCGCACATCAAGGACAAGCTCGGGGCCGGAAGCCGCGTCGAGATCGCAACGGAGGGCATCCGGCTCGGACTGGTGCATCCCCTCGGTCTCGACCGGACCGATCTCGACCGCGTTGACCCCGACCGAGGCTGAGCGGTGATCGGCGAGCGGATGCCGCGGCGGCGCGCCGCGGCATCCGCTCGCGCTCAGGTGAGCCGGCGGTCACCCGGCGCGAGGACGCGGAACCACCGGTACCCGTAGGCGTCGAGCTCCACGTCGACGCGTCCGCGATCGTCGAGTTCGTCGGCGTTCACCGCGAACAGGTCGGACAGCACAGCGCCTTCGGGATGCGGTCCGAGTTCGAGGGTCACCGTGACGGGCCGGGGTGCGAAGTTGTGCACGGCGACGAAACGCAGGTGATCCTCGACGATGCGATGGGCCAGCACGGCCGGCTCGCCCACGTCGAGCAGCTCGAAGCGGCCCCAGCCGATCTCGGGCGAGGCGCGGTACCGCGCGGCGAAGGCGCGGATGGTGGCGAGCAGCGAGAGCGGGTCGTGCATCTGCGCCTCGACATTGACGTGCTCCGGCGCGTACCCGTCGGAAGGCGGCGTCGCCACGAGGCGGCTCGGAGCGGCTCGCGAGAATCCGCCGTTCTTCCCGCTCGTCCACTGCATCGGCGTCCGCACGCTCTGGCGCTTGCCCATCTCGCCGTTCTCACCCATGCCGATCTCCTCGCCGTAGAACAGCACGGGCGTGCCGGGCAGCGAGAAGAGCAGGCTGTAGACCATGCGCACGCGGCGCGGGTCGCCCTCGAGCATCGGGGGAAGGCGGCGTACGATGCCGCGGCCGTAGACGCGCATCCAGTCCTCGGGCGCGAATGCGTCGAAGACCTCCTCGCGTTCGGTCTCGCTCAGCTTGTCGAGGGTCAACTCGTCGTGGTTCCGCACGAAATTCGCCCACTGCTTCTCGGGTTCGAGCTGCGGTCGGCGCGCGAGCGTGTCGCGCAGCGGTGTCGCGTCCTGCCGGGCGAGCGAGAGATACAGGCGTTGCATCGCCTCGAAGTCGAACTGCATCGTCAACTCGGCCGGGTCGCCCTCGTGTCCGAAGAAGGCGAGCTGATCCTCGTACGTCAGATTCACCTCGCCGAGCAGGATCGCCTCGCTCGCCCGTCGCTGAAGGTACTGACGCAGGTCCCGCATGAGTTCATGCGGGTCGCCGACATCCTCGCCGTCGGGTGGTTCGATGAGGAACGGCACGGCATCGACACGGAAGCCGGTGATGCCGAGCTGGAGCCAGAATCCGACGGTCTTCGCGATCTCGTCCCGGACGTCGGGATTCGCGATGTTGAGGTCGGGCTGGTGCTTGTAGAACGAGTGCAGGTAGTGCTGGCCGGTGGGCTCGTGCCACTCCCACACCCCTTCCTCCTCGCCGGGGAAGACGCTCTCGGGCGGGTTGGGCGGCACCTCGTCGCGCCACACGTAGAAGTCGCGGTACGGCGAGTTGCGACTGCGCTTGGCCGACTGGAACCACGGGTGCCGGTCGGAGGTGTGGTTCATGACCAGGTCCATGATGACCCGGATGCCGCGATCCCGCGCCGCGCGGGTGAACGACACCACGTCGCCGAGCGAACCGAATCTCGGGTCCACGCCGACGAAGTCGACGATGTCGTAGCCGTCGTCGAGGTCGGGCGACGGTTGGAACGGCATGAGCCAGATGCACGTGACGCCGAGCTCTGCGAGGTGATCGAGCCGTTGGGCGAGTCCGTCGAAGTCGCCGCAGCCGTCGTCGTTCCAGTCCATGAACGTCTCGATGTCGAGGCAGTAGACGACGGCGGTCTTCCACCAGAGGTCGCCCCGATCGGTGACCCTCATCGCCCCGCCGCCTTGAGATCGGGGAGCACCCGTTCGCCGAACGCCTGAATGAACGCGTCCTGCTCGGTGCCGACGTGGTGCAGGTAGATGCGGTCCACGCCGAGCTCCGCGATGGCGGCCAGGTGGTCGAGATGGCGCGCGGTGTCGGCGGAGGCGATCAGGGTCTCCGCCACCTGTTCGGGCGTGGCATCCTGCGTGCGCTCGTCGAACTCCTCGGGCCGGGCGAGCTCCCAGGCGAGGTGCGCCGGCACGAGGCTCTGCCGCCACTGGTCGTGCGCGATCGCGACCGCTTCCTCGTCGGTGGCCGCCCAGCTGAGATGCACCTGCACGGCGACGGGTCCGTCTCCGCCCGCACCGCGGTAGGCGTCCATGACCCCGCGAAGCAGGTCGGGTGACTGGTCGATGGTGATG
Organism: Agromyces sp. NPDC052230; assembly: GCF_040679595.1. Lineage (NCBI taxonomy): Bacteria > Bacillati > Actinomycetota > Actinomycetes > Micrococcales > Microbacteriaceae > Agromyces > Agromyces sp. NPDC052230. Next base: position 6,667 of record NZ_JBFAVC010000002.1, read on the forward strand.
ATGCCGTCGGCCCACGCGGCGGCCTCGCCGGCCGTCTCGGTGCTCACCGCGGCCGCGAAGAGCGGCGGCGGCACCTCGGGCAGGCTCCAGATGCGGGCGCGATCCACCCGGACCAGGCCGTCGGCCGAGACCTCTTCGCCGGCGAGCAGGTGCCGCATCACGTCGATGGTCTCGACGAGGCGCGCGTCGCGCTCGTCCTTCTCGGGCCAGGGGTCGCCGGTCACGTGCTCGTTCACGGCCTCGCCGCTGCCGATGGCGGCCCAGAAGCGCCCGGGGAACATCTCGCCCAAGGTGGCGATCTTCTGCGCGGCGACGGCAGGATGGTATCGCTGCCCGGGCGCGGTCACCACGCCGAGTGAGAATCGCGTGGCCTGGAGCGCGGCGCCGAGCCAGCTCCACGCGTAGCCGGAGTGCCCCTGTCGGACGCTCCACGGCTCGAAGTGGTCGCTGCACATGGCGGCGTCGAAGCCCGCCTCCTCGGCCTGCTGAACGGCGTGCAGCAGGCGGCTGGGCGGGAGTTGTTCGTGTGAGGCGTGGAATCCCACGATCGTCATGCGGAGTCCTTCCGTTCGGAGTCGAGGTTCTCGTGACGACCGCCCGGCGGCAACCCCTTGCCCGGCCGCCGCGAGCCGTGTACCGGGCGTTCCGGCGTGTGTGAGCGGCCTAGGCTTGTGGGCATGGCAGAACGCGCATCCTGGTCGCTCGGTGCGGCCCTCCGCGGGGTCTTCGGGGCGAAGACGATCGACGAGGACACGTGGGACGACCTCGAGTCCGCCCTCATCCGCGCCGATTTCGGGCCCGCGGTCACCGAGGAGATCGTGGAAGCCATCAAGGCGCAGGTCGAGCGGTATCGCACCACCGATCCCCGCGATGTCCAGCGGATGCTGCGCGAGCTCATCGAGGAGCGCCTCGCGAAGTACGACCCCACGCTGAAGCTCACCGAACGCCCTGCCGTCGTGCTCGTGGTGGGCGTCAACGGCGTCGGCAAGACCACGACGATCGGCAAGTTCGCCAAGTTCCTGCGCAACTACAACCGCTCCGTGCTCGTCGGCGCGGGCGACACGTTCCGGGCCGCCGCCGTCGACCAGCTGGCCACGTGGGCGGAGCGCGCGGGCGCGGGTATCGTGCGTCCCGAGCGCGAGGGCCAGGACCCGGCATCCGTCGCCTTCCAGACCGTCGAACAGGCCAAGCGCGACGGCATCGAGATCGTGCTCATCGACACCGCCGGCCGCCTGCACACCAAGGGCGGGCTCATGGATGAGCTCGGCAAGATCAAGCGCGTCGTCGAGAAGCAGGCGCCGATCAGCGAGGTGCTGCTCGTGCTCGACGCGACGACCGGGCAGAACGGGCTCGCGCAGGCCGAGGCGTTCATCGAACACGGTGGCGTCACCGGGCTCGTGCTCACCAAGCTCGACGGCAGCGCGAAGGGCGGGTTCGTGCTCGCGGTACAGGAGAAGACCGGGCTGCCGATCAAGCTCATCGGACAGGGCGAGGGCATCGGCGACCTCACGGGATTCACGCCGCACGTCTTCGCGCAGAAGCTCGTCGGATAAGCACGGGAGAGAGATCATGGCGACCGAGCACGATTACTTCGGAGTCATCGGCAACGACTGGTCGGAGATGGTGGAGTACGCCGACCAGCGCGTGGAGGTGGTGCTCGACGCCCAGGACGACGGCGCCCAGATCTCGGCCCTGGATGCCGCGGCCGCGCTCGTCGTGGAGCTCGAGCTCGTCGACGACGAGCTCCGGTCGGCGTTCGTGAGCCAGCTCGACGCGCGCAGTTCCCCAGTGGTGCGATTCCTCGATGTGCTGCTCGACTCCGAGCTCGAGCAGACGGAGGAGATCTGGGCCGCCATCGGCCGGGACTCCGGAGACCACCAGATCGACGCGCTCCGCTCCATGACCCTTGTGCGCGTCGATCTCCGACCCGAGGCGCATGGGCCGGGGGAGGTGTTCGCCGAGTTCGAGTACGCGCTCGCTCCCGAGGAGACCGATGAGCGGCTCATCGCGTCGATCGACGTCGGGCGCGAGCTCGTGGAGGTCCGCTTCGAGGGGTGAGCGCGGGCCCGCTCAGCGGGGACGCATCCGCTCTCGCCTAGAATCGGTGACACCATGGCTACTTTCGGAAACCTGTCTGACCGCCTCGCCGAGACCTTCAAGAATCTCCGCACCAAGGGCAAGCTGTCGGCCGCCGACGTCGACGGCACCGTGCGCGAGATCCGCCGCGCACTGCTCGACGCCGACGTCGCGCTCGACGTGGTCAAGCAGTTCACGTCGCACGTGCGCGAACGCGCCCTCGGCGACGAGGTCAACAAGGCGCTGAACCCCGCGCAGCAGGTGGTGCAGATCGTGAACGAGGAGCTCGTCGCGATCCTCGGCGGCGAGCAGCGCCGGCTGCAGTTCGCGAAGAACCCGCCCACCGTGATCATGCTCGCGGGCCTCCAGGGCGCCGGAAAGACGACCCTCGCGGGCAAGCTCGCGAAGTGGCTCGTGAAGGACGGCCACACGCCTATGCTCGTGGCCGCCGACCTGCAGCGCCCCAACGCGGTGAACCAGCTGCAGGTGGTGGGTGGCCAGGCGGGCGTCGCCGTCTTCGCGCCCGAGCCCGGCAACGGAGTCGGCGACCCCGTGAGGGTCGCGAAGGACGCCATGCAGCAGGCGACCCGTGCCCAGCACGACGTGGTCATCATCGACACCGCCGGCCGACTCGGCGTCGACGCCGAGATGATGAAGCAGGCCGCCGACATCCGCAAGGTGACGAATCCAGACGAGGTGCTGTTCGTCATCGACGCGATGATCGGCCAGGACGCCGTCACCACGGCCAAGGCGTTCCAGGACGGCGTCGACTTCACGGGCGTCGTGCTCTCCAAGCTCGACGGCGACGCACGCGGTGGCGCGGCGCTCAGCGTGGCCTCCGTCACGGGTCGCCCGATCATCTTCGCCTCGACCGGTGAGGGTCTCGACGACTTCGAGCCGTTCCACCCCGACCGCATGGCGAGCCGCATCCTCGACCTCGGCGACATCCTCACCCTCATCGAGCAGGCCCAGCAGGCCTTCGACGAGGAGGAGGCGCTGAAGGTCGCCGAGAAGCTCGCGACGGAGCAGTTCACGCTCGAGGACTTCCTCGCGCAGATGCAGCAGCTGCGCGGCGCAGGTTCCATCAAGAAGATGCTCGGCATGCTGCCCGGCGCGGGCGGCATGAAGCAGCAGCTCGAGAACTTCGACGAGCGCGAGATCGTGCGCACCGAGGCGATCATCCAGTCGATGACGCTGGCGGAGCGCCGCAATCCGAAGCTGCTCAACGGATCGCGGCGACTGCGCATCGCGCGTGGCTCCGGCATGACGGTGACCGACGTGAACCAGCTCGTGCAGCGATTCGAACAGGCCGCGAAGATGATGAAGACGGTCGCACGGGGCGGGATGCCGCAGATTCCCGGCATGGGACCGATCCCCGGTGGCGGTGGGTACGGCGGCGGAAAGCGGCAGGCCGTGAAGGGCAAGAAGAAGTCGGGTTCGCGTTCGGGGAACCCCGCGAAGCGGGCCGCCGAGAACGCCGCGATCGCGTCCGGCGCCCCGGCCGGCCAGGGTTCCGCTCCGGCAGGATCGGGCTTCGGCCTCGGTGGCGGCGGTGCGAAGGCGGCACCGAGCGAAGAGGAGCTCGCCGCGCTCCAGAAGCTGCTCGGGCGCTAACCGCTCGAGTCGGCGAGCCGGGCCTCGATCTCGAGCATCCGGTCGATCTCGAGCGATTGCGCCGTCGCGATGGCGCGAGCCCACCGGGCGACCCCGGGATCGCCGGCCTCCGCGAGCCGTGCCTCGGCCATCTCGACCGCGCCGCGATGGTGCGGGACCATGGCGGTGAGGAACAACGCATCGAACGCCGTACCGTCGAGTTCTGCGGCGCGGTCGAGTGTGGACCGACTGATCTCGCCGCGCATCGCCACGTCGTGACCATGGTCGGTGGTGCTGCCGTCGTCGCTCCGGCGCCTGTCGAGCCACGACCGCATGTTCGCCGCCTCGGCGGCCTGCGTCACACGCATACGGCTCGCGAGGTCGGCGAGCTCCGCATCGGCTGCGCGGGAAGCAGCCAGGTCGGCGAGCTCGACCGCCTGCCCATGGTGCACCACCATCGCGGCGATGAACGCGACATCGGCCTCGGTCGCACCTTCGGACGCCGACGGGGTTTCGGCGCCCGTCGTTGCGGATGCGCCACCGGGTGGGGCCGGCGTGACGAAGGCGGGCGGCGTGGCGTCCTCCCCGGGCGAGGCGGTGCAGCCCGACAGCGCGAGTGCCGCCGACATCGCGAGCAACGCGAACCCGCCGCGACGCCGCGACGGCCGGCCCGACCGGACGCTCCGAGGAAGCCGCTCGCTCACGACCGTGCCCGACGTCGGCGAGCGAGCAGCGCGAATGCGGCGGCACCGACGCCCACGACGGCGAGCACCACGAGCAGCACGAACGGCCACCACGGCGCCTCCTGCTCGGCGCGCGGCTCCGGTGCCGGCGGGGATTCGACGACCACGTCCACCGTGCCGATCGCGAGTCGTGGCTCCGACGTGTCGCCGCGCACGACGAGGTCGTAGCGGCCCGCCACGAGCGGACCGGGCAGTGCCACCTCGCTGGCCGCGAGCGACCCGTCTGCGCCCGCCGTGAGCGTCGCGAGCACCGCCTGCGACGGCATCCACCACACGTCGGCGGTCTCGCCCGGTTCGAGGGAGCCGGGCGGCAGCGACACCGACACCGTCGCCGGGGACGCGGGTTCGACGGTGGCCGGCGACACCACGAGCGTCTCGAGGGGCGCGCGTTCGGCCGCGGTCGTCGGCACAACGGGGGCTTCACGCCACACCCACCGGTAGCCCGGCTGCGTCTGCGGGTTCAGCCCCGCATCGTCGTACCGGGCGGCGTCGGCGAACAGCGGATCGGTGAGACGCAGCACCTCCAGCCCCTCGTACATGTCGCTCGCGTAGAGGTGCCCGCGGTACGGGTACACCGACCAGATCCCGGCCGTGTAGTCCATCGCGTAGCCGTAGTCGGGCCGGTCGAACCAGGTGAGTTCCACGGGGGCGGCGGGGTCGGTGAAGTCGATCACCGAGACGCCGCCCTCGAGCCAGGCCTGCGCGACGATGAACCGGCCGGGTACCGGCACGAGTCCGCCTGAGTGCGCGACGCACTTCTCGAGGTCGGACTGCGTGCGCGGCAGCTTGTAGGTGCCGGACTTCTCCAGGCCGTCGGGCTGGATGAGCCACACCGCGTCGGCGCCCCGGTCGCCGCCGAACGCCGGCGAGCACGTGTTGATGAACCCGTCGCCGAGCTCGTCCTGGAACACGACGCGCGTCGCGTCGTGGTCGAAGATGCCCGAGTGCCAGAACGCGACGGCCGGATCGCGCACGCGCTGCAGGACCACGGGCGCCAACGGGTCTGCGATCGAGAGCAGCAGCCCGTCGCCACGGCATGCCGCCACGGCGATGCCCTTCGCGGGGTAGGCCGTGATGTCGTGGCATCCGGTCGTCGACCTCGTCTCGGCGCCGCCGGCGACCCGGTCCTCAGGTCCGAAGGCGGTCGCGTCGTCGAACAGGTCGAGTTCGGCTACGATGCCCGCGCGCTGCGGGTCGTCGAGCGGCACCTCGACGACCTGCAGCGGATTGCGTCCGGTGCAGTTGAGGGAGGCCCCGCGGCTGTACGCGTTGACGTAGACGAACACGCGCTCGGTGCCGGCCGGGTCCGGGACGATCGTGTGCGTGTGCGAGCCGCACCGCGTGCGAATGGCGGCCACGTACTGCGGATCGCGTGGATCGGCGAGGTCGAAGATCCGGAGGCCCTCCCAGTTCTGCTCCGTCTCGGGCACACGCCGGGCCTGGCAGGAGTCGTCGGACATGGTCTCGTCGATCGAGACGATGACGAGGTTGCCGACCGCGCTGATGTCGCCCTGCCCGCCGGGGCAGGAGACTGCGCTCAGGAGCGCGGGAGCCGACGGGTCGGCGATGTCCCACACCGAGAACCCCGCATAGTTGCCCTGCACGAGGTGGTCGCCCGTGAAGGCCAGGTCGGAGTTGATGAAATCGGGGTCGTCGCCCTGCCGGAAGGGGTTGTCGCGGTGCGCGACCCACTCGAGTCCCGGGCCGATCGAGGGTTCGCGATCGGTCGGCTGCGCCGCGGCGGGCGACACGAGCACCGCGGCGCAGAGGGCGATCGCGGTCGCCACGGCGGCCGGCCACGTTCGCCGCGCACCGCGATCGCGCATGGCGTCAGGCTGCGGCGTCGCCGTCGTGACGGGCAGGTGCGCCGTCGACGAACTCGTCGTACGTCGGGCCGCGGAGCAGTTCGATGGGGCGCTGGCCGTCGTTCGCGCGCCGCGCCATCGCGTCGGCATCGAACGGGGAGCCGGATGCCACGAAGACGATGTTGCCGAGGCTCTCAGCGGCGACGACCGCCTGCGCGGCGAGCGCGATCGCCTCGGGGAAGACGGCGGCGAGCGTCGCGGCGACCTCGCGGCTCATCGTGAGCCCGCTGGTGGCGAGGGTGTTGACGACGATGAGCCCGCCGGGCCGCACGAGCTCCCGGAGGGCCGTGAAGAACTCGGCGGTCGACATGTGACGCGGCGAGACGCTGCCCGAGAACACGTCGACGACGGCCACGTCGTAGCCGCCGTCGGTCCGCGTCGAACGCTCGACCGCCGTGCGTCCGTCGTCGTACTCGATCGTGAGGTCGACGTCGTCGTCGAGCGGAAGCGTGCCGAGCACGAACTCGAGCAGCTCGCGGTGGAGTTCGACCACATGCTGCGAGGAGCCGGGCCGGGTCGCCCCGAGGTACCGCGGAATGGTGAGGGCACCCGCCCCGAGGTGCAGCGCCCTGATCGGAGCGCCGGGCTCGAGCCATCCGTCGATCACCGCTGCGACCAGTCGCGTGTACTCGAGCTGCAGGTCGTTCGGGTCGCGCGGATTGACGTGCGACTGCGTGATGCCCTCGACGAGGAGGGAGTACCCGCCGTTCGTGCCGCGCCCCGGCAGGAGTCGCGCACTGACGTGCTCGCCGTCGAGTTCGAGTCGCGGATCGCCCATGCGTCCCACCCTAGGTGGGCCGAACCCGGCTGGCCAGATGGCGCGGCGATGTCGGATGTCTCGGAGCGGGATTCCCCGAACCGTCGCGGGCAGCGCCTAAGATGTGCGCCAAGGGGTCGCGTCCGACGGTGGCGGCGACGCCGGCACTGCCGGGGGTGGGAGGCACGGTGCGGACGGTGACGGATCAGACGGCGATCGGCTGGGATGACCGCATCCTCGCCGCGCACACACTCCCGCACTTCATGCAGTCGAGCACCTGGGCGAAGACCCGGTCGGGCGGTCCGTGGGAGGCGTCGGAACGAGACCTGGGCGCTCTCCGGAGCTACCCCGTCCTGACGTTCGAGCGCCACGCGGAGGGATTCGGCATCCTCCAGCACCTGCCACGCGTGAGCGGTCTCGAGCCCGACGACGTCGCCCCGCTCACCGAACGCCTGCGTGCTGAGCGCGGCACGGCCTTCGCGACGAAGATCGAGGTGCACCAGCCACGAGACGAGCGACTCATCGCGGCATTCGAGGAGAGCGGGTGGCTGCCGACGCGAGCATCGCAGTACCGGCACACCGTCGTCGTCGAGACGGCCGCGGGCGAGGAGGAGCTGCTCGCCGGCATGAAGAAGCGGGCGCGGGCCGAGATCCGCATCGCGGAGCGGAACGGCGTGGTCGCCGAACGCGTCGACCTCGATGAGGAGAACCGCCGGCGCATGCTCGACCTCGTGCGCGAGACCGAGGAGCGTTCGGGCGCCTTCTTCCGCGGGGCCGAGTACCTCGAGCGCGTGTGGAGCGCGTTCGACGCCGACGACCGCGGCAGACTGTACTTCGCCAAGCACGAGGGGCGCGTGATCTCGGGCTCGTTCGTCGCCCTCTACGGCAGCGGCGCGTGGTACAAGGACGGCGGCTCGCTCCGCGACCGGCCGCAGCTCATGGCGTCGCGTTACCTGCAGTGGCAGATCATGCGTGATCTCGCGGCATCCGGCATCGAGCGATACGACCTCGGCCACGTGCCGCCGCCGAACGAGCCGGAAGCCCCCGGTCAGGGCGTGTTGACCTTCAAGAGCGCGTTCGCACGCGACGTGCTCGAGTACATGCCCGCCTTCCAGCTCTCGTACGAGGACCGCGCCGAGGCCTGGCGTCGCGGCGAGAGCGAGTTCCTCGCCGCCCACCACGCACGCACGGGCGACTACTGGTATTGAGCCAGGGTCAGGCGGCGTCACTCGCCGCGGACCGGTGATGCCCGCGCGCTACAGTGAGGCCGTGCGGCAGCGGATGTCGCCACCCCGACGACTTGGAGCACGAGCATGACGACCGGCAACGCCGACTACCGCGACTCGGGCCTGGCCTTCCCCGACGACTTCCTCTTCGGTTCGGCGACCGCGGCGTACCAGATCGAGGGCGCCGTGCGCGAGGACGGCCGGGGCGCGTCGATCTGGGACACCTTCAGCCACACGCCGGGCAGGATCTGGAACGACGACAACGGCGATCGGGCGTGCGACCACTACCACCGGATGGAGTCCGACCTCGACCTCATGGTGGAGCTCGGCCTCGAGGCCTACCGGTTCTCGATCGCCTGGCCACGCATCCAACCCACCGGCCGGGGGCCCGCGAACGAGGCGGGACTCGCGTTCTACGAGCGCCTCGTCGACGGGCTCATCGCCCGCGGCATCCGCCCGATCGCGACCCTCTACCACTGGGACCTGCCGCAGGCGCTCGAAGATGACGGCGGCTGGACGAACCGCGCGACCGCCGAGGCGTTCGCCGAGTACGCCCGCATCATGGGGGAGCGCCTCGGTGACCGGGTGCCCCTCTGGACGACCCTCAACGAGCCATGGTGCAGCGCCTACCTCGGCTACGGCTCAGGCGCGCACGCGCCGGGACACCTCGACGGCGCGAAGGCGCTCGCCGCGGTGCACCACCTGAACCTGGCGCACGGGCTGGCGGTCGCGGCGCTCCGGGAGGTCGTGACGAACGACCCGGGTTTCTCGATCACGTTGAATCTGCAGGTGATCCGTCCGTCGGGCCCCACCGGCGCCGAAGCGGTTCGCCGTATCGACGGCCTCGCGAACCGCGTCTTCCTCGGCCCCCTGCTCGAGGGCGAGTACCCGGCCGACGTCATCGCGGACACGGCGAATGTGACGGACTGGTCGTTCGTGAAGCCGGGCGACACCGAGCTCATCCGGCAGCCCATCGACCTGCTCGGCGTCAACTACTACTCGACCGTGACGGTCGAGATGTGGGACGGCGTCTCGCCGCGCGTCCGCGCCGACGGCCACGGCGACACGGGCGGCACGCCGTGGCCCGGATCCGAGCACGTCGAGTTCCTCCTGCAGCCCGGCCCGTACACGGCGATGGGCTGGAACATCGATCCCTCTGGCCTGGAGGATCTCCTGGTGCACCTGCACGAGGCCTACCCCGCGCTCCCGCTCATGGTCACCGAGAACGGGGCCGCCTTCGACGATCTCGTCACGCAGGAACCCGACGGGCCGGCCGTGCACGACCTCGACCGGATCGACTACCTGCAGCGGCATTTCGCGGCCGCCCACCGGGCGATGGCGCGTGGCGTCGACCTCCGCGGGTACCAGGTGTGGTCGCTCCTCGACAACTTCGAGTGGAGCTACGGCTACTCCAAGCGGTTCGGCATCGTGCGCGTCGACTACGACACGTTCGATCGGCTGCCGAAGGACAGCGCGAAGTGGTACTCGGAGCTCATCCGGACCCGGGCGATCCCGGGCTGAACCCCGGGTCGACCCCCTCGCGCAGCTCTCGGGAGAGGTGGGCGACCACGGCGGTCAGGTCATCGCCCGCGGCCTCGGCGACGCGCAGCTGTCGTTGATAGCTCGCGCCGCCGTCGAGCATGGTGCGCACCTGCTGCAACTCGGGGCCGCAGCCGAGTCGCTCGGCGACGGGAACGAGGGTGGTCACGAGGTCGCGGATGTCGTCTGAGACGAGCCGCTCGGTGCCCGCGACATCCGTGATGACCTCGGCGTCCATGCCGTAGCGCGCGGCCCGCCACTTGTTCTCGCGCACGTACCACGGCTGCAGCACCGTGAGCGTGCCGCCCTCGTCGAGGCGGGTCGACATCCACTCGACGAGACACTGCACGAGCGCGCCGATGGCGCCGAGCTCGGCGGCCGTCGACACGCCGTCGCAGACGCGCACCTCGACCGTGCCCCAGCGCGGCGACGGCCGGATGTCCCAGCGAACCTCCGTGTGGTCCTCGATGACGCCCGTGCGCACGAGGTCGTCGACGAAGCGCTCGTACGCGGCCCAGTCGGGCAGCGGATACGGCAACCCGGCGGTCGGCAGCTGCTGGAACATGAGTGCGCGATTCGAGGCGTAGCCGGTCTCGACGCCGGCCCAGAACGGGCTCGACGCCGAGAGCGCCTGCAGGTGCGGGAGATAGGCGAGCAGGCCGTCGAGGATCGGCAGGGCCTTGTCGCGGTCCTCGATGCCGACGTGCACGTGCACGCCCCAGATCATCATGTTGCGCCCCCACCACCGGGTGCGATCGATGAGCTTGTGATATCGCGGCTTGTCGGTGAGGTGCTGGTCGTACCACTGGCTGTACGGGTGCGAGCCGCTGCACATGAGTTCGTACTCGCCGAGTTCGTCGATGACGGCGCGCACCTCGGCGAGCTGCGCCTCGAGGTCGGCCACGGCGCCGGTGACCTGCTCGTGCACGCCGCTCACGAGCTCGACGGTGTTCGTGAGCAGCTCGGAGGTGATCGACGGATGCCGCCCGCCCTCGCTTCGCTCGTCGAGGAGCTCGAGCACCCGGTCGGCGATCGACGCCAGCTCCCCCGTGGCACGGTCGACGATCGCGACTTCCCACTCGAGACCCACGGTGGACCTGGCCGACCTCGCGAACTCGATCTCCATACGCGAACCCCCTCGCTACGGCGGATGCACCGATGTCGGCCCATCTTGGCATGCGACCCCGGCGATTATCCTTACGACGCGATATCTGCAAGAATGGTCAGTCGAGTTCTGTACCGCCCGACCCTCTATCCGGCGCGCAGAATCCCTATGAGCTTCCGCCGAGTGTGCACCCCACGCTCACGGCTGTCAGTTCGCCAACTTCATCACATCATCAGGAGAATTGTGGCTGTCAAGATCCGTCTCAAGCGCCTCGGCAAGATCCGTGCGCCGTACTACCGCATCGTCGTCGCCGACTCGCGCACCAAGCGCGATGGTCGCGTCATCGAGGAGATCGGCAAGTACCACCCCACCCAGAACCCGTCGTTCATCGAGGTCGACTCCGACCGCGCGCAGTACTGGCTCTCCGTCGGCGCCCAGCCGACCGAGCAGGTCGCCGCGATCCTCAAGCTCACGGGCGACTGGGGCAAGTTCAAGGGCGACAAGAACGCCACCTCGCGTGTTCAGGTCGCCGAGCCCAAGGCGGCGTACGTCGCCGACGAGGCGAAGAAGCCCGTGCTGAAGCCCAAGGCCGAGAAGCCGGCGAAGGTCGAAGCGGCCGCCGACGAGACGCCCGCCGACGAGGCCGCGACGGACGAGGCGTAGGCCTTGCTCCAGTCCGCGCTCGAACACCTCGTCAAGGGGATCGTCGATCACCCTGACGACGTGAAGGTCGTCGCCGCGTCGAGCGCACGCGGCGAGGTCCTCGAGGTTCACGTGAACCCCGAGGACCTCGGTCGCGTCATCGGGCGCGCCGGCCGCACCGCGAAGGCGCTCCGCACGCTCGTGACCGCACTCGCCGACGGCCGACGCGTCCGCGTCGACGTCGTCGACACCGACGACTGACGTGAGCGCCGCAGCCCGAACGCAGCTCCGGGTCGGCCGCCTCACGAAGGCGCACGGCCTGAAGGGCGCCCTCAAGCTCGAGCTCTACACCGACGACCCCGAGCGCCGTTTCGTACCCGGCGCGGAGTTCTCGCTGCAGGTGCCCGCCGATTCGCCGTGGCACGGCAAGCACCTCACGCTGCGCGAGCTCCGGTGGTACAACGGGCACCCCGTGGGCTTCTTCGACGGCGTCGACGACCGTTCCGCCGCGGAGGGCCTCGTGAAGGCCATCCTCTGGGTCGACCACGTCGACCAGGAGGCACCCGAGCCCGACGCATGGTACGACCACCAGCTCATCGGGCTCGCGGTGCTCCGCAACGGCGAGAAGGTCGGCGAGATCATCCACGTCGACCACCTTCCCGCGCAGGACCTGCTCATCGTGAAGACGCCGACCGGCGAGGTCATGGTGCCCTTCGTCGGCGCCATCGTCCCCGAGGTCGACGTGGCCGCCGGCACGGTCACGGTGACGCCTCCGGCCGGACTGTTCGAGGAGTTGGCCGAAGCGGATGACACGGCGGCCGAGCCGTCCGACGCCGCCGAGTAGGGTCGCTCGCATGCGGATCGACATCGTCACGATCTTCCCGTCGTTCTTCGACGTGCTCGATCTGTCGCTGCTCGGCAGGGCCCGTCAGTCGGGCCTGATCGAGGTGCACACGCACGACCTGCGGGACTTCACCCACGACCGGCACCGCACCGTCGACGACACGCCGTACGGCGGTGGCGCCGGCATGGTCATGAAGCCCGAGCCGTGGGGCGAGGCGCTCGACTCGATCGTCGGCGACGGGGCATCCGACGCCCTGCTCGTGCTGCCCTCGCCCGCGGGTGAGCCGTTCACGCAGGCCATCGCGCGCGAACTGGCCTCGGAGCAGCACGTCGTGTTCGCCTGCGGTCGCTACGAGGGCATCGACCAGCGCGTCGTCGACCACTACGCCACGCGGATGCGGGTGCGGCTCATCAGCCTCGGTGACTACGTGCTGAACGGCGGCGAGGTCGCCGTCATGGCCATGATCGAGGCGGCCGGACGGCTCGTTCCCGGCGTCGTCGGCAACCCCGAGAGCCTCGTCGAGGAGTCCCACGAGGACGGCCTTCTCGAGTACCCCAGCTACACGAAGCCCGCCGTCTGGCGGGGGCTCGACGTGCCGCCCGTGCTGCTCTCGGGCAACCACGGCAAGGTCGCCGAGTGGCGCCGCGAACAACAACTCGAGCGCACCGCGCGGGTGCGACCCGAGCTGCTCGGCGACGCCGCCGACGCGCCCGCCACCGACGCCCGCGACGCACCCGCCGACGCCTCCGCGTGAGGCACTCTTCACCTGCCGGAAACACCCGGGTGCGGTTCGCGAAACACGGCCTGCATAGCGTCGATGCCGGCGGGTGAGACCGGATTCCGCCGGAAAGCGCGGGTCTGGAGATGGTCGGGTCGAGTGAGACGGGCGTCCCGGCGGATCAGCTCGGCGCGCATCCACTCCGACTCGTCGCCGTCACGCACGGCGCTCCATCAGCGGAGAACCGCGAGGCGGTGATCCGCCTCGTCGACGGGGTGGCTTCCGAACGTCCCGATCTGGACGTCTCGATCAGCTTCGTCGACGCCTCGAACGCGGATGTCGCGGCGGCCCTCGCGGCCGATTCCGAGCACGACGCCGTCATCGTTCCCCTCGTGCTCTCGGCCGGATTCCACGTGCGCACGGGCCTCTCGCTCGGCCTCGATCGCCTCGGCGGCGGCGCCCACCTCGCGGCGGAGCTCGGGCCCGACGACCGCATCGTCGAGGTGCTCGCCGCGCGCCTCGATCGCCTCGGCCTCGCCGACGGCGACACCGTGCTGCTCGCCGCCGCCGGGTCCAACGACCCGCGAGCCGTGCGCGAGTGCTTCGAGACCGCGAGGCGCCTCGGACAGCGCCTCGGCCGTCCCGTCACCGTCGGCTTCATCGCCGCGGCCATCCCGCGGCTGCCCGACGCGATCGAGATGATCCGCGAGGTGCATCCCGGTTCGCGAGTCGTTGTGGGGCCGTACCTGCTCGCACCAGGCACGTTCTACGACGCGGCATCCGCCGCCGGCGCGGACATCATCGCCGACCCACTGCTGCTGCCGGGGGAGCCGGCCGCCGCCGAGCTCGTCGAACTGGTGCTCGAGCGCTACGACACCGCCGACGCCGGCACCCGCGAGCGGGCCTGACGCCTGGCGTGGAGCCGGTGAAACGGGCCTGACGGCTGGCGCCGCCGACGCCGTCAGGCCGTGAGGCTCGGGGTCTCGTCTGTCTCCGCCGCCCGTGCGAGCACGTCGGCGATGCGGCCCTTGCAGCCGCCGCATCCGGTGCCCGCGCGCGTGTCGCGGCCGACGCACTCGACGGTCGTGTTGCCGCCCGCGGCCGACTCCTCGATGCGACCGACCGTGACGCCGTTGCACCAGCACACCGTCGTCGACGGGGCGAACGCCTCGACGTCATCGCTCGGGTCGTAGTCGGGCCCGTCGAAACGCAGTAGGAGCGACCGGTCGGCGGGCAGCTCGCCGCGCCGCTCGAAGAGCAGCGTGAGCTCGGCGGCCGTTCGCGGCATGCCGACGCTCACGAACCCGGTGAGCCGGCCGTCCTCGGTGACCATCTTCACGTAGCGGAGGTGCTCGGGGTCGGCCCACTGCGACACGCGCCGGGTGGGCACCAGGGCGTCGTCGTCGAACGGGTCGGCCGAGACGTCGCCCACCGCGACCACGTCGACGTGCTCGGCCTTGAGCATCACGATGGGGTCCCGCTCGGTCGGCACCGTGGCATCCGCCGACAGGTCATCGACCGCGGCGTCGGCCGCGCCGGCGGCCGCGACCTCCGCCGCGAACCGGTCGGCGAGCCATGACGCCTGACGCCACCCGGGCCCGATGAGGCCCACGGGGGCGCCGGGCAGCACCCGCCGGCCGGCGAGCTCGTCGGTGCGATCGACGACCTGCGCGCAGTCGCCGATCGCGTACACATTCGGGTCGGTCCAGCTGCGAAGCCCGTGGTCGACCACGATGCCGACCGCCGTGCGGAGTCCCGCGAGCGTGGCGAGCTCGTTGCGCGGGGTCACCCCGCACGACAGCACGAGGAGATCGCCGCGCAACTGTTTTCCGTCGGCGGTGACGAGCAGGTCGAACCGTCGCGTCCCGTCGTCGTCGGTGCGGAAACCCACCGCCTCGGCGCGACTGTGCGCGACGACGGTGATGCCCGTGCGACGGAGCGCCGAACGCAGAACGTGGCCCGCGCCGCGGTCGAGATTGCGCGGCATGGGGTGCGGGCCGTGATGCACGACGCACACCTGCGCTCCGGCATGCGCGGCGGCGAGCGCGAGTTCGAGTCCGAGCACGCCCGCCCCCAGCACGATGATGCGACGGCGCTCGCGCACCGCCTCGAGCACCCGGTCCGCGTCGGCGAGATCGCGGAGCGTCGTGACGCCCTCGGGCAGGGCGTCCTCGTGTGCCACGAGTCGGTCGCCGTACTTCTCGAGTGCGGTGAGGTCGCGACGGTGTCGCTCCACGCCCTCGAGGGTCGGCACGTTGGCACGCGACCCGGTGGCGAGCACGAGGCGGTCGTACGGCAGTTCCTCGCCGGTGCGGAGCAGGACCATGCGGCGCTCGCGGTCGATCGAGGTCGCCGCGACGCCGAGCAGCACACGGGCACCGGCGGCCTCCGCGATGTCGCGGTCGCCGACGAGCATCGCATCGAGCTCGGTGTTGCCGACCGCGTACTCGGCGACGAGCACGCGGTTGTACGCCTCGACGTCCTCGCCGGCGACGATCGTGAGCGCAACGGCACCCGATGCGACCGACGGCAGCAGTTCCTCGACGAAGCGGGCGCCGACCGGGCCGTAGCCGACGAGGACGATCCTGAGGGCGGCGCTCATACGAGGACTCCGGCTTCCACGAGGCGCCTGGCGCGCACGACGTTGGTCTTGAACTCGGGCATCGACGAGACGGGGTCCACCGCGTCGCTCGTCAGGAGGTTCGCGGCCTGCTCGTCGCCGTAGTGGAACGGCAGGAACACGGCGTCGGGGCGGATGTCGGTGGTCAGTCGCACCCGGCAGTGCACGGTGCCGCGGGCGTTGCCGAGCTCGATGGGCTCACCGTCTTCGATGCCGAGCCTGTCGCCGGTCGACGGATGCATCGACGCGATCGCCTCGGGTCGCGCATCGTGGAGCTCGGCCACCCGCCGGGTCTGGGCGCCGCTCTGGTAGTGCTCGAGGAGACGCCCGGTGAGGAGCGTGAGCTCACCGTCGCCGGGACGCTGACGCGCCGAGTCGCGCATCGACACGGCGACGAGCCGCGCGCGACCGTCGGGGTGCGCGAACCGGTCGGCGAAGAGCCGTGGCGTTCCTCCGCTGCCGCGTGGGTACGGCCAATAGGCGGCCTCGCCGCGGTCGAGCAGCGCGTAGTCGATGCCCGAGTAGTCGGCGATACCGCCCTCCGAGGCGAGGCCCAGCTCCTCGAAGACGGCCGCGGGGTCGGTGTCGAACGTCGCCGTGCTCCCGAGCCGCCGGGCCAGTTCGGCGAACACCCACAGCTCGTCACGAACTCCCGGTGGCGGAGCGATCGCCCGGCGGCGACGGATGACGCGGCCCTCGAGGTTCGTCATGGTTCCCTCCTCCTCGGCCCACTGCGTCACCGGCAGCACCACGTCGGCGAGCGCGGCCGTCTCGGAGGGGAAGAAGTCGCACACCACGAGGAGGTCGAGCCTCGAGAGGCCCGCCCGCACGTCGGTGACGTTCGGCGACGAGACGACGAGGTTCGAGCCGTGCACGAGCAGCCCGCGCACACCGCCCGGCGCGCCGAGGGACTGCAGGAGCTCGACGGCGGGCACGCCCGGGCCGGGGATGACGGCCGGGTCCACGCCCCAGACGCGGGCGACGTGGGCACGCGCCTCGGGGTCGGTGATCTTGCGGTAGCCGGGCAGCTGGTCGCACTTCTGCCCGTGCTCGCGGCCGCCCTGGCCGTTGCCCTGGCCGGTCAGGGTGCCGTACCCGCTGCCGGGCCGACCCGGCAGTCCGAGGAGCAGCGCGAGGTTGATCGCCGCGGTGGCAGTGTCGGTGCCGTCGACGTGCTGCTCGACCCCACGGCCAGTCAGGATGAACGTGTTGCCGCCCGACGCGAGTCGCCGCGCGAGGTGGCGCACCGTCGGCGCCGGGACGCCCGTGACCGACTGCACGCGCTCGGGCCACCACGAGGCGACACTGCGGCGCACCGACTCGAAGCCGGTCGTGCGGGCAGCGAGGTAGTCGGCATCGACGAGCCGCTCGGCGATCACCACGTGGGTGAGACCGAGGAGGAGGGCGAGGTCGGTGCCGGGTGCCGGCTGCACGTGCATCCCGCGACCCTCGTCGGTGAGCCGCGCGGTCGGCGTGCGACGAGGGTCGACGACCACGACTCCACCGGCCGCCTGCGCGCCGGTGAGGTGGCCGATGAAGGGCGGCATGGTCTCGGCCACGTTGGTGCCGAGCAGGAGGATGGTCGACGCCGCGTCGAGGTCCTTGAGCGGGAACGGAAGCCCGCGGTCGACGCCGAATGCGCGATTGCCCGCCGCGGCGGCCGACGACATGCAGTACCGGCCGTTGTAGTCGATGCGGCTCGTGCCGAGCGCGAGCCGCGCGAACTTGCCGAGCAGGTACGCCTTCTCGTTCGTGAGACCGCCGCCGCCGAAGACGCCGACCGCGTCGGCGCCGTGCTGCGACCGGATGCCGCGCAGCCGGGTCGCGACGAGGTCGAGCGCCTCGTCCCAACTCGCCTCGCGCAGGGCGCCGTCGGAGCCGCGCACCAGGGGAGCGGTGAGCCGCGACGGAGCGCGGAGCAGCTCCGCCGACGTCCACCCCTTCTTGCAGAGCCCGCCGCGATTCGTCGGGAAGTCGCGTCCGGCGACCGCGACGGGCGCGGCCGAGGCATCCGGAGCCCCCGTCGGCGTCAGCGTCATGGCGCACTGGAGGGCGCAGTACGGGCAGTGCGTGTCGGCGGCGGCGGTCACTCGAGGCTCCTCAGATCCGCGTTCCGGCGCGACGGGCGCCGAACACGTAGACGACCGCGGTGAGCACGAGCATCCCGGCATACGCCCAGACGAACCAGCCGAGACCCGTCGTGTAGTCGCCGAACGTGGTCTTCGAGAGCCCGAGCAGCTGCGGGATGGCGAAGCCGCCGTACGCGCCGATCGCCGAGATGATGCCGAGGGCGGCGGCCGCCTTGCGCTGGGAGCTGATGTCGCCGGCAGTGCGGTGCGCATCGGTCGCGCCCGCCTTCAGGGCGAAGACCGTCGGGATCATGCGGTAGGTCGAGCCGTTCCCCACGCCGGAGGCGGTGAAGAGCAGGAGGAACAGGCCGAGGAACAGCCAGAAGTTGCCGACGGGGAGCGTCCAGATGACCGCGAGGGCACCGAGCGCCATCACCGCGAAGGAGGCGATCGTGATGGCCGCACCGCCGAAGCGGTCGGACAGCTTCCCACCGAACGGCCGCGCGAGCGACCCGACGAGTGCGCCCATGAAGGCGAGCGAGATCGACGCCGAGCCGACGGCGAACGTGGAGAAGTCGGGGAACTGGTCGGCGATGAGCTTCGGGAAGACACCTGCGAACCCGATGAACGAGCCGAAGGTGCCGATGTAGAGCACCGCGAGGACCCAGAGGTGCGGCTCGCGCAGCGCTGCGAGGGACGCGGCGACGTCGGCCTTCGCGCTCGACAGGTTGTCCATGTACCGGTAGGCGCCGAACATCGCGAGCAGGATGAACGGGATCCACACCCAGCCGGCGAGCGGGAGGTTCAGGGTCGCCGCCGCGCCGACCGTGATCACGATGGGCACCACGAACTGCGCCACCGAGGCGCCGAGATTGCCGCCGGCGGCGTTGAGGCCGAGCGCCCAGCCCTTCTCCCGCTGCGGGTAGAAGAAGGTGATGTTCGCCATCGAGCTCGCGAAGTTCCCGCCGCCGAATCCGGCGAGGGCCGCGATCGCGAGCATCACGGGGAACGGCGTGTCGGGGTTCGAGACCACGATTCCGAGGCTGATCGCGGGGATGAGCAGTAGGCCCGCCGAGACGATGGTCCAGTTGCGGCCGCCGAAGCGCGGCACCATGAAGGTGTACGGGATGCGGAGGGTGGCTCCCACCAGGGCGGGGATCGAGATGAGCCAGAAGATCTGGCCCGTGTCGAAGGTGAAGCCGGCCGCAGGCAGCGACACGACCACGATCGACCACAGCTGCCATACGACGAAGCCGAGGAACTCCGCGAAGATCGACCAGCGGAGGTTCCGGCGCGCGATGGTGCGGCCCTGCCCTTCCCACTGGACATGGTCCTCGGGGTTCCAGTTGTCGATCCATCGGCCGGGCCGCGTGGCGAGGGCCGGCGCGGCGGGCTCGACGGCGGTGGGTGCGAGGTGCGGGGGAGCGGTGCTCGTGGTGTCGGTCATCGTTGCCTCCGGGGGTCGGTCACGGGTGGAGATCGTGCTGCCGACGCTATGCGGCCGGTGTTTCGGCGGATCGTGCCGGTGGTAAACCCTGCGTCTCCACCTGCTCACCCGGGAGGGTGCGCCGTGTGAGGTCGAGGTCAGACATCGATCCGGTAGCCGCGCTTCACGACCGTCGCGATGAGCCCGGGCACCCCGAGCGTCTGTCGGAGGCGACTCAGCGCCACCTCGAGGGCGTGCTGATCGGTGGTCCCGGGCAGCGCGGCCGCGAGCCGGTCGCGTCCGACCACGGAGCCACGAGCCTGCACGAGCGTGCGAAGGATCGTGAGGGCCACCGGGGCGAGTGCGACCCGCCGGTCGACGACGTCGACGACCGAGCCACGCAGCGCGAGCGGTCCGTGCCGGGTCTCGAGGCGGATGATGCGGGTCGACTCCAGGTGCTCGCACACGAGCCGGATCAGCGCGCCCATGCGGTAGCGCTCGGGCTGGATGGGCTCGATGCCGGCTGCGAGCAGCGGTGCGGCCGTCACGGGACCGACGGCAGCAGCGACCACCGGACCGCACATGGCGTCGATGAGGTCGTCGTATCGGCCGCGCGCCTCGGCGGCGCTGAACAGCGCGTGCACCGCCGGGGCGCTCGTGAACGTGATGGCGTCGAGGCCGCCGGAGCAGACGGCGTCGATCAGCCGATCGACTCGGTCGTCGGTGTCGTCGGTCTCGATCCAGCGGTAGGGCTCGACGGTGAGGACGCGCGCGTGGGCCTCATGGAGGCGGTCGAGCTGCCACGGGTTCAGGAAGCCGTGCAGCTGCACCGCGACGGTGAGGCCGGGCGGGTACTTCACGAGCACCTCGTCGATGAGCGACTCGGTCGTCTCCTCCGCGCTCATGCCGACGTCATTGAGGCCGGCGGCACGGATGCCTCCGCGGGCCTTCGGCCCGCGCACGAGGATCGCGGTGTCGGCGAGCGCGTCGACGAGGTCCTCGCCGAGCCCCGCGGCATCCGCCACCTCGAACCACCGACGCACGCCGTACGCGGTCGTCGCGAGGAGCACGTCGGGCCGGGCCTCGATGATCGTTCGCGTGTCGGCGATCACGGGGTCGTCGGAGACCGCGTTGGCCATGCGCAGCGTGGGTGCATGCAGCACCTGCGCGCCGCGCCGTGCCAGCGCATCGATGAGGTCGGCCGACCTCCGGTCGCTCGTGACCCCGATGCGGAAGCCCTCGAGCTGGTCGGGGCGGAAACCGGGCGGGCACTCCAGGGTGTCGGTCATGACGTCACCGCCGCGAACCCTGCGGCGCGCGTCATCAGGTCGGCGGCGCTCGCGTCGCCGTCGTGCGCGAGCCGCACGACCTCGCCGACCACCACCACGGCGGGCGAGGAGACGCGGGCGCGACCGGCGGCGACGACGATGCCGGCGAGGTCGCCGACCGTCGTGCGCTGGCCGGCGCTGAATCCTCGCTCCACGATGGCGACGGGCATGTCGGCGCGCATGCCGTGGCGGGCGAGCCCTGCGGCGAGCTGCGGGAGCGAGTTCACGCCCATGAGCACGACGATGGTGCCGCCGAGTCCCGCGAGGTGCGCGAGCTCGTCGTCGGTGAGCGGGGCATGGCCCGACACGACGGTGAACAGGTGGCTCACACCGCGGTGCGTGAGGGGGATGCCGGCGGCTCCGGGCACGGCGACCGCGCTCGTGACGCCGGGGATCACCTCGACGGGCACGCCCACGGCGTGGCAGGCGAGCACCTCCTCGCTGCCGCGGCCGAGCACGTACGGGTCGCCGCCCTTCAGGCGCACGACGTGCCGGCCGGCGAGGGCGTGCTCGACGAGGAGCGCCTCGATGTCGGACTGGGGCACGGCATGGTGGCCGGGGCGCTTGCCGACGTCGACGAGCTCGGCGCCCGGCGCGAGCTCGGCCAGGCGCTCGTGGGGGGCGAGGCGGTCGTAGAGCACGACGTCGGCCCCCGCGAGCGCGCGCACGGCCGCGACGGTCAGGAGGTCCTCGCGGCCAGGCCCGCCGCCGACCAGGGTCACTCGGCCCCGGGTGGCCCCGCCAGGGGACATCCCGCCCGTCACGCGTCCGCTCCCCGGACGGGGATCGACGGCCCGGCGACGAGCACCGCCTCGCCTCGAGCGCGTTCCTCGGGTGTGGCGGGCCGGAACTGCCCGCGCTGGTCGGGCACCCGCGCGATCGACGGGTCGGGCGCGTTCGGCGCATTCACGAACGAGCGGAAGCGGCGAAGGCGGTCGGGGTCGGCGAGGGTCGCGGCCCACTCGTCCTCGTAGGAGTCGACGTGCCGCGCCACGGCCTGCTCGAGCTCGTCGGCGAGGCCGAGCGAGTCGTGCACCACGACGTCGCGCACGTGGTCGAGGCCGCCCTCGAGGTCCTCCATCCAGCGGGCGGTGCGCTGCAGGCGATCGGCCGTGCGGATGTAGTACATCAGGTAGCGGTCGATGTAGCGCAGGAGGGTCTCGTCGTCGAGGTCGCTCGCGAGGAGCTGCGCGTGGGCCGGCTGGAAGCCGCCGTTGCCGCCGACGTAGAGGTTCCAACCCTGCTCGGTCGCGATGACCCCGACGTCTTTGCCGCGGGCCTCGGCGCACTCCCGTGCGCAGCCCGAGACGCCGAACTTCAGCTTGTGCGGCGAACGCAGGCCGCGGTAGCGCAACTCGAGCTGCACGGCCATCGCGACCGAATCCTGCACGCCGTACCGGCACCACGTGGAGCCGACGCAGCTCTTCACATTGCGGAGCGACTTGCCGTATGCCTGCCCCGACTCGAAGCCGGCGTCGACGAGGCGCCGCCAGATCTCGGGAAGCTGGTCGAGGCGGGCGCCGAACAGGTCGATGCGCTGGCCGCCCGTGATCTTCGTGTAGAGGCCGAAGTCGGTGGCGACCTGCGCGATGACCGCCAGCTTCTGCGGTGTGATCTCGCCCGCCGGGATACGGGGGACGACCGAGTAGGTACCGTCCTTCTGCATGTTCGCCATGGCGCGGTCGTTGGTGTCCTGAAGGCCGCCGCGGCCGCCGTCGAGGATGTACGAACCCTGCTGGGTGGCGAGGATCGACCCGATGACGGGCTTGCAGACGTCGCAGCCGCGGCCGGTGCCGAGTCGCGCGATGATGTCGTCGAACGACGCCAGCTCGAGCACGCGGATCGACTCGAACAGCTCCTGCCGGGAGATGGCGAAGTGCTCGCAGAGGGCACGCGACGGCGTGACGCCCGCCTTCTTCAGTTCGGACTCGAGCAGCTTCTTCACGAGCGGCACGCAGGAGCCGCACTGGGTGCCGGCGCGCGTGCACGCCTTCAGCGCTCCGAGGTCGGTGCAGCCCTCCTCGTGGGCCTCGTGCTGCCCGTTGACGGCGTCGCGGATCGTGCCCGCCGCCACGTTGTTGCACGCGCACACCAGCGCCGCGGCGGGAAGTTCGTCGCCTGCGGGAGCCTCCATGCTCGACGCCGAGAGGTACGCCGCCGGCTCGGCCGACAGCTGCGTGCCGAGGAGCGGCCGCAGCGACGCGTACGGCGACGCGTCGCCCACGAAGATGCCGCCGAGCAGGGTTTTCGCGTCGTCGGTCACGACGAGCTTCTGGTAGAGGCCGCGGGCCGGGTCGGCGTACACGATCTCGAGCGCCTGCTCGGTGCGCGCGAGGGCGTCGCCGAAGCTCGCCACGTCGACGCCCGAGAGCTTCAGCTTCGTCGCGTCGTCGACGGTCGTGAACTCCGCCGCGCCGCCGAGGAGGCGGTCGGCGACGACCTCCGCCATGGCGTTGGCCGGCGCGACGAGGCCCGTGCAGCGGCCCTCGAAGCTCGCGACCTCGCCGATGGCCCAGATGTGCGGGGCGGATGTCGCGCACGACGTGTCGATCGCGACGCCGCCACGCGGCCCGAGCTCGAGCCCGAGGCCCCGCGCGAGCTCGTCGCGCGGGGTGATGCCGATGGCGAAGACGATGAGGTCGCAGGCGATGAGGCGGCCGTTCGTGAGCTGGACGGCCACGACCGCGTCATCCTCGACGACGACCTCGGCCGGACGCGCGCCGAGGTGGAGGCCGATGCCCTGCCCCGCGATGATGCGACCGAGCGCGCGCCCGGCGCCCTCGTCGAGCTGGGCCGACATGAGCCAGCCGCCGGAGTGCACCACCGCCGCGTGGGCGTCGAGCTTCGCCAGCCCGCCGGCCGCCTCGAGGCCGAGGAGCCCGCCTCCCGCGACGACGACCTGCGCGGGCCGGCCGTGCCGTTCGGCGAGTTCGCGGGTCTCGGCGACGAGCGCGTCGACGTCGTCGATCGTGCGGTAGACGCGGGCGTGCTCGTGGCCCGGGATGTCGGGGACGGGGGCGCTCGACCCGGTGGCGAGCACCAGGTCGTCCCAGTGCAGCGCACGGCCGGCCGAGGTGGTCGCGGTGCGGGCATCCCGGTCGATGTCGACGACGCGCTCGGCGGTGATGAGCCGGATGTGCCCGTCGGCCCACATCGAGGAGGGCTGGAGGGTGAGGTCGGCCGCGGCATCCGCAAGCCTCGTACTGAGCGCGACGCGGTCGTAGGGTTCGTGCACCTCCTCGCCGACGACGGTGACGCGGAGCCGGCGTTCGGTGTCGCGGGCGTGCAGGCTGTCGGCGAGTCGGTGCGCCGCGGGCCCGCCGCCGACGATGACGACGTCGCGCACGCCGGGCACGGCGTGGGTGGTCTCGGTCATGGCTGCCTCCGGGGGCTCGGTTGCAGCGAGCGTAGGACCGGGCCGTTTCGGCGCTGTTACGGCGACGTAACCTCGTGCACCCTCGACCGCACGGCCGCCCTCGGGCGATGTGAGCACGGTTTCACCTCGGGGAAACACGAGACCGCCACCCGCGGTAACAGACGGCACGTAGCGTCGCACCCACGACGACGAGAGGAGCCGGAATGACGCCGACGATGGAGCTGACGACCACCTGGGAGCGCACCTGCCGAGTCGACGATCTCGAGCCGGGCTGGGGCGAGGCCGCCCTGCTCGGCACCCGCCAGGTCGCACTCGTGCGGTTCGCCGGCGAGGAGGTGTACGCCGTCGACCACCACGATCCGCACACCGGTGCACCCGTCATGGCGCGGGGCATCGTCGGTTCGCGCGGCGACCGCCCCACGATCGCGTCGCCCCTGCACAAGGAGGTCTACGACCTCGGCACCGGCGAATGCTTCAGTGACGGGACGCTCGCGCTGCGCACCTATCGCACGCGCGTGGTCGGCGGCATGATCGAGGTGGAGCTCGACGGATGACCCGGCCGCCCGCGCTCGTCGCGGCCTCGCACGGCACGTCCTCCGCCGAGGGGCAGCGGGCCGTCGCGGCACTCGTGGACGGGGTACGGCACGCGGCGCCCGACCTCGTGGTGGCGGACGCGTTCGTCGACGTGCAGCAGCCCGACGTGGCATCCGTGCTGGATTCGATCCGCGCGGAGCACGACGCCGTGATCGTGCCGCTCCTGTTGTCGGCGGGGTACCACGTGCACGTGGACCTCGCGCGGGACGTGGCCGGGGCATCCGGTGCCGTCACCCTCGGCGGGGCCCTCGGACCCGATGACCGACTCGTGGACGTCCTCGGCGAGCGGTTGCGCGAGGCAGGGCTTCGCGACGACGACCGCGTCGTGCTCGCCGCGGCCGGGTCGAGCGACGCACGCGCGGTCGCGGACTGCCGCGATGTGGCGCGGAGGCTCGCACGCCGCCTCGGGCGTCCCGTCGCGGTGGGCTTCCTCTCGGCGGCGCGCCCCGCGCTGGCCGACGCGATCGCGCGCACCCGAGCGACGCATCCGGTCTCCCGCGTCGTCGCCGCCAGCTACCTGCTCGCGCCCGGCTACTTCCACGACCTCGCGGTGGCCGCGGGCGCGACCGTCACCACCGAGCCGCTGCTGCGGCCGGATGCCCCGCCGCCCGCCGGGCTCGTCGAACTCGTGCTCGATCGATACGCCGAAGCCGACGCGCTCAGCCGCGCTGCGTGAGCACGATCGCGTCGCCCTCGGTGACCGCGATGGTGTGCTCGGAGTGCGCTCCACGGGACCCGTCGGCGCTGCGCAGCGTCCAGCCGTCGGCATCGGTGAAGATCCGGTCGGTGGTCTCGAGGAACCACGGCTCGATCGCGACCACGAGTCCGGGCTTGAGCGGCAGGCCCCGACCGGGGCGGCCGTTGTTCGGGATGTGCGGGTCGCCGTGCATGGTGCGCCCGACGCCGTGGCCGCCGAAGTCGGTGTTGATCGAGTAGCCCTCGGCCTTCGCGACATCGGCGATCGCGCGCGAGATGTCGCCGATGCGGTTGCCGGCACGAGCCGCCGCGATGCCCGCGGCCAGGGCGCGTTCGGTGGTGTCGATGAGCCGGAGGTCTTCGGGCCTCGGCGTGCCGACGACGACCGAGATCGCCGAGTCGGTCACCCAGCCGTCCACCGACGCGGCGAAGTCGAGGCTCAGCAGGTCACCGTCACGCAGCCTGTAGTCGTGGGGGAGCCCGTGCAGCACGGCGTCGTTCACCGAGGTGCAGAGGACCTTGCCGAACGGGCTCGCGCCGAACGACGGGTGGTAGTCGATGTAGCAGCTCTCGGCGCCCGCCTTGCGGATCATCTCGTGCGCGAGCGCGTCGAGCTCGAGCAGGTTCACGCCGACGGCCGCGGCTTTCGACGTCGCCTCCAGCACGCTCGCCACGAAGCGGCCCGCGGGCCGCATCTCCTCGATCTCGGCGGGGGTCCTCAGTTCGATCACGCTCATCCTCTCCGCCTCCATTCTGTCGGCTCCGCCCTGAGTGAACACCCGGCCCGGGCGAAGGATGCCCGGGTTACGCTGTGGCCATGCTCATCCGGCGCGGATTCCTCTGGTGGCTGATCGCCGCGGCCGTCGTGCTGCCGATCTGGCTCGGCATCGGCTGGATCGCGTTCGGACAGGGAGGATGGGGCACCCTCGGCCTCGTCGTCACGGTGCCGATCGCGTTCATCACCCTCGGTGCGATCGCCCTGCTCGTCAGGATCCGCCCCACCGTGCGCGCCGAGCACGCCGCCTCGTGGCTCGACGTCGGCGTCGTCGGGGCCCTGCACGCCGCCATCATCGGCATCGGCTTCTACGGCGACACCGGCGCGTTCTTCGGCGTCATGGCCATCCTCCTCGCGATGGCCGCCTTCTGGTCGTCGGTGTGGCAGCTCGTCACCGACGGTGCCAAGCGCGTGCAGGCCACCATGGCCGAGTTCGAGCGCCTCGCGGCACAGCAGACCGGTCAGAGCACCGGGCCGGATGCCGCGTCCCGCCCCTTCAGCCGGCGCGACGAGGAGATCATCGTCATCGAGGAGCGCTCGGAGCGCTCGCAGCGCACCGACCGCGAGGAGTGACCGCAGGCGTCGCGACGGGGCATCCGCCGCCCGGAGTCGTCGGCGCTTTGGTGCGCCGGGCCGCGGCATGGCACAATAGACGATTGTGCCGCCGCATGGCTCTGCCTCCGGGGAGCACGCACAGTGCGAGCGATCGCGCAGGCGGCACCAGACACTTCCATCAATGATCCGCGTTCGACCGGTGGCGGGCGCAGAGAGCGAACCATCATGCACATCCTCGACCACGTCGACGCCGCGAGCCTGAGGTCGGACATCCCCGACTTCCGCCCCGGCGACACCGTCAAGGTGCACGTCAACATCGTCGAAGGCACGCGCTCGCGCATCCAGGTCTTCCAGGGCGTCGTCATCGGCCGCTCGGGCGAGGGCGTGCGCGAGACCTTCACGGTCCGCAAGGTCAGCTTCCAGGTCGGCGTCGAGCGCAAGTTCCCGGTGCACTCCCCGGTCATCGATCACATCGAGATCGTCACCCGCGGTGACGTTCGTCGCGCGAAGCTCTACTACCTGCGCAAGCTCCGCGGCAAGAAGGCCAAGATCAAGGAGAAGCGCGAGAGCTGATTCTCAGGCGCATCCGCCGCGCGTCGCGAGCGGCCGCGTCATCGTCACGAGCTCCCCACCCTTACACTGGGTGGGGAGCTCGGGCGGTTAAATGACAGAAGAATCAAGCACCACGCGGATGGACCGCGCGGGCTCGGCGTCGGCACGCCGGAAGAAGAGCACGCTGCTCTTCCTCCGAGACCTGCTCGTCATCTTCCTGGTGGCGGTGATGGTCTCGTTCCTCATCAAGACATTCCTCATCCGGTCGTTCTTCATCCCATCGCAGTCGATGGAGCAGACGCTCGTCCAAGATGACCGCATCATCGTGAACCAGCTGGTTCCCGAGGTCACACCCGTGTCGCGAGGCGACGTCGTCGTCTTCAAGGATCCGGGCGGATGGCTCCCCGCCCGCGCCGAGACGCAACAGCCGCCGCTCATCGCCGCGGTCGACTGGTTCCTCGCGTTCGTGGGCCTCTCGGCGCCCGATTCGAACGACCACCTCGTGAAGCGGGTCATCGGACTCTCGGGCGACCATGTCGTGTGCTGCAACGCGCTCGGTCAGCTCAGCGTCAACGGTGTGCCGATCGACGAACCGTACGTCGCGTTGCCGCCCGGCGAGACCAAGGTCTCGCGCGACGACTTCGACCAGGTGGTGCCCGACGACTCGCTGTGGGTCATGGGCGACAACCGCTACAACTCCAAGGACTCCCGGTACAACGGCGAGACGCCGCTCGAGGGGTTCGTGCCGCTCGAGAACGTCGTCGGCCGCGCTTTCGTGGTGAGCTGGCCCATCGACCACTGGATGTGGCTCGGCAACTACCCCGAGACGTTCGTGGGCGTCGACGAGGGAACGGGCTGACCGTGACACCACCCGTCCCGATTCCGTCGTTGAAGCTCGAGCGCGAGCTGTTCGGCTCGGGTGCGCCGGTGGTGCTCGCATGCGACGAGGTCGGCCGTGGGGCGCTCGCGGGCCCGGTCACCGTCGGGATCGTGCTCATCGATGCGAACGTGCGTCGCATGCCGGCGGGGCTGCGCGACTCCAAGCTCATGCCCGAGCCGAAGCGTGAGGCCATGGCGCCTCGCGCGGCGTCATGGGTCAACGCATGGGCCGTGGGCGAGGCATCAGCCGCGGAGATCGACGAGCACGGCATCATGGCGTGCCTCGGCCTCGCGGGCGCGCGCGCCTTCCAGGCACTCACCGCCGCCGTCGAGGTGGCCGCCGACGCGCCACTCGTCCTCGATGGCAACTACGACTGGCTGAGCGCCTCGATCGAGCGCCGCGTGCGGGTGAGCACCCGCATCAAGGCCGACCGCGACTGCGCATCGGTGGCCGCGGCATCCGTCATCGCGAAGGTGCACCGCGACGGCGGCATGCGCCGCTCCCACGACGACCTGCCCCTCTACGGATGGAACGAGAACAAGGGCTACTCGACGCCGGCCCACTTCGCCGCCCTCGACGAGCACGGCCCGAGCCACCTGCACCGGGCCACCTGGCTGCACGAGCGACCGGCCGAGGCGCCGACGCTCTTCGACCTCGGCGTAGGATGAGTTCCGATGGATGAGGACGAGTTCGAAGACTACGACCGCGAGGTCGAGCTGGCCCTGTACCGCGAGTACCGCGACATCGTGTCGCAGTTCCAATACGTGGTGGAGACCGAGCGTCGCTTCTACCTCGCGAACGAGGTGGAACTCGTGCGTCGTGACACCGAGCACGACTTCTACTTCGAGCTCAACATGAAGGACGTCTGGGTCTGGGACGTCTACCGCGCCGACCGGTTCGTGAAGTCGGTGCGCGTGCTCACCTTCAAGGACGTCAACGTCGAGGAGCTCGCGACCCGCGAGTTCGAGCTGCCCAAGGAGCTCGCGCTCGACGAGTAGGCGGTCGTCCTCGCGGCACCGATGCCCGACCTCGAGTCAGCTGTGCCGGCGCGCGAGGTGCACGGTTCCCTTTTCGCGGGCGTCGACCAGTTCGTCCCAGTGTTCCTCGGCCCAGGCGCACAACGCGGCGAGGGGTTCGAGCAGGCTCCTGCCGAGCGAGGTCAGGGCATAGGTAACCTGCCGTCCGTCGACGCTGCGCTCGACCAGGCCGTCGCGTTCCAGCGTTCGCAGTGACTGGGTGAGCACCTTCGGCGTCACCCTGGACAGCGGCACCTGCAGCTCGGAGAACCGCCGCGGCCCGCCCTCGAGACACCGCATGATCAGCGCCCCCCACTTGTCGCCCACCTTGACGGGCGACACGGTCGAGGGGCACAGCTCATCGAACATGTCGGCGGACAACTCTCTCATGTCGCCAAGCCTACGACCCCGACTCGACCGATCCCGGTGCGGCTCATCGCCAGCGGTGGCCGGCCCCGCAGGCCCTCTGCGTCGCCTGGGGAGATCACGCTGCGCGAGGTATCCGGGAGGGAACCATGCGTTGTCCTAGCGTTCTGGGTATGGCGAAGATCATCGTTTTCGGAGCAGGCGGACGGGCCGGACGGGCGATCGCGGCGGAGGCCGCACGGCGCGGGCACGAGGTGACCTCGGTCGTGCGGGATCCGCGCAGGATCGAGGGGGCGGTGGAGGGGAGCGTCACAGACGTGAAGGTGGTCGCGGAGTTGACCGCGGGGCAGGACGTCGTGGTGAACGCGGCGGCGGACATGTCGGTTCCCGCCGGGGAGTTCTTCCCGGCGGCGGCGAGGGCCCTCCTCGGTGGGCTCGGCGGGGCGCGGCTCGTCGGTGTCGGGCTGGCGTCGGTGCTGGCGACCGCGGACGGCACACTGCTGATGGACACCCCCGGCTACCCGAACGAGTACCGGGCGTTCTACCTGGGGCACGCGGCGGGGATGGAGGTCCTGAAGGAGTCGGACGCCAATTGGGTGGTGATCTCCCCGGCCGGGGACTTCGACCACACGGGCGAGAGCGCAGGACGGTACGAGCGCACGGACGCCGACGCCGGGGCGCGGATCACCTACGCCGACTTCGCACTGGCAGTCCTCGACGAGATCGAGAAGCCGAGCGTCCAGAGGACGCATTTCGGGGTGTCATGAACGACCCTGCGCGGGGTTGACGCCGTCCGCACCCGTCCTCCACATCGGGGTTGGATCGCGGACTCGCGTCGCTGACGCGACCGGCGGCCGATCAGGGTCGTGCACCGCGACACGCTGTTCGCGGAGGTGGTGCGGATGGCGCACAACGCGGAACTCGGTCGGCACGGCGAACAGCTCGCGGTCGATCACCTGGTCGGGCGCGGCATGACCGTGCTCGACCGCAACTGGCGGTGCCGGCTCGGTGAGATCGACATCGTCGCGCAAGACGGTCAGGACACGGTCTTCATCGAGGTGAAGACGCGCACGTCGCACGACTACGGGCATCCGTTCGAGGCGATCACGCCAGTGAAGCTCGCGCGACTGCGCCGGCTCGCGGTCGCCTGGTGCGAGGCCACGGAAGCGGCGGTCGGGCGCATCCGCATCGATGCCGTCGCCGTGCTCGCTCCCACCGAGGCGCCCGCGCTCATCGAGCATCTCGAGGGGATCAGCTGATGCCGGTCGCCCGCACCCGCTCGGTCGCCCTGCTCGGCCTCACGGGGTCGATCGTCGAGGTCGAGGCCGACCTGTCGAGCCAACTGCCCGGATTCGTGATCATCGGCCTGCCCGATGCGGCGCTCGGCGAGGCGCGCGAGCGCGTGCGATCCGCCGCTGTGAACGCGGGGTGCCCGCTTCCGCAGCGGAAGCTCACCATCAACCTCTCGCCGGCCGCGCTGCCGAAGCACGGCTCAGGGTTCGACCTGGCCATCGCCCTCGCGTGCCTCGCGGCATCCGGAGAGGTCTCCGTCGATTCCATCGACAGGGTCGTGCACCTCGGCGAGCTGGGCCTCGACGGTCGGCTGCGGCCGATCGACGGCATCCTGCCCGCGGTGCTCGCCGCGGTGCGTGCCGGACACGACACCGTCATGGTGCCCGAGGCGAACGCGGCCGAGGCCGCGCTCGTGCCGGGCGTCGAGGTGATCGGGGTCGCGTCGCTCCTCGAGGCCGCGATCCGCCACGGCGGCCGATTCGAGGAGCGACCGGTGGATCCGGTGCCCGCCCTCATGCGATCGGATGACGGGCCCGCCGCCATCGGGGATCTTGCGGATGTCGCGGGCAACCACGAGGCGGTCGATGCGCTCCTCACCGCCGCGGCCGGCGGCCACCACCTCTTCCTCCTCGGGCCTCCGGGAGCGGGCAAGACGATGCTCGCCTCGCGTCTGCCGGGCATCCTGCCCGATCTCGACCCGGGCGCTGCGCTCGAGGTCGCGTCCATCAGGTCGCTGTCGGGGCTCCCGCTCGGTGGCGCCCTCTCGAGCCGTCCGCCCTTCGAGGCGCCGCACCACACGGCGTCGGCCGCGGCGATGGTGGGTGGCGGCAGCCGCGTCATCCGCCCGGGTGCCGCGGTGCGCGCCTCGCACGGCGTGCTCTTCCTCGACGAGGCGCCCGAATTCCCCTCGGCGGTGCTCGACGTGTTGCGCCAACCGCTCGAGTCGGGATCGATCGCCATCCACCGGGCGAATGCCGTCGCGTCCTTCCCGGCTCGCTTCCAACTCGTGATCGCCGCGAACCCGTGCCCCTGCGGCAACGCCGGCGTGAAGGATTCGACGTGCACGTGCACGCCCGTGATGCGCCGGCGCTACCTCGCCCGCATCTCAGGCCCGCTCCTCGACCGCATCGACCTGCAGATCCCCGTCCCGCGCATCACGGCGGCCGCCCTCCGGGTGGCCAGTGAGCAGCCGGGCCTCACGAGCGCCGAGGCGCGCCGCAGGGTCGTCGAGGCACGTGCCGTCGCCAGCGAACGACTGCGCGGCACGCCGTGGCGGATGAACGCAGAGATGCCAGGACCGTGGCTCCGTGGCGCGGGGCGACTGCATCCGGGTGGCAAGGCCACGGCGGCCCTCGACTACGCCCTCGAGCGCGGAGGCATCACCATGCGCGGCTACGACCGGGTCCTGAAAACCGCCTGGACCCTTGCCGATCTCGACGGCGCGCCCACGCCCGACGCGGCCCATGTCGGCCGCGCGCTGCTGTTCCGGAAGGGGGTCACGCAATGAACGCGATCGAGAAGACGGCAGAGCAGTGGAGCGCCGAGTTCGCGGCGCTGCGGAGGCGAGGGGCGGGCTTCGAGGCGGGCTCGACCGATGCACCCGCCGAGCTCGACGCCTTCGCGAGGGCCGTCCTCGGCCTCGTCGCCGAACCAGGCGATGGCGTGCTCGGGCGTGCGATCGCAGCCATCGGCGCGGCCCGCACGGCAGAGCTCCTCCTGCAGCGTGCGACGGCAGGAATGCTGTCGGGCGCGATCGCCGAGGCCGGGGGCACCATCGACGAACGCGAGGCGGGCACTGGCCTCGACCGTTGGTTGCCACGACTCGATCACGCCGCCTTCGCGCGATCGCTCGTGCAGGCGGGCAGGGTCGGTGCGACGTTCCTCGTGCCCGGGGACGCCGCGTGGCCGGGCCGGCTCGATGAGTTGGGCCCGCACGCGCCCCTCGGCTTGTGGGTCCGTGGCCGCCCCGACGCGCTCGACGGTGGCACGCGACAGATCGCGCTCGTCGGCGCCCGTGCTGCGACCGGCTACGGCGAGCACGTCACCATGGAGGCATCCGCGGGCCTCGTCGACCGTGGCTTCACGGTCGTCTCGGGCGGTGCGTACGGCATCGACGGCATGGCGCATCGCGCCGCACTCGCGAGCAGTGGCGTGACGGTGGCGTTCCTGGCCGGCGGGGTCGACCGGTTCTATCCGCTCGGACACGAATCGCTGCTCACGCGCATCGCCGACACGGGAGCGGTCGTCTCGGAGCTCCCGTGCGGGGCGGCGCCCACGAAATGGAGGTTCCTCCAACGCAACAGGCTCATTGCAGCCGCGGCCGATGCGACGGTCGTGCTCGAGGCCGGCATGCGTTCGGGGTCCCTCAACACGGCCGGGCATGCCGCCGCGCTGGGCCGCCCCCTCGGTGCCGTACCCGGCCCGGTCACCAGCCCGGCGTCTGCGGGATGCCATCGACTGCTGCGCGAATTCGATGCCGTGTGCGTCATCGACGTCGAGCAGATGGCCGAGCTGGCCGGGGGAGCAGCGCCGGTGCGTACGCGCGGCGACGTCCGGCCGGGAGCGGCCGACTCCCGTCGCGGTGAGCCGGCGACGGCCGACCCGACGGCAGCCTCCAACGGGCTCGGTCCCGAGGCGGTCCGGGTCAGCGATGCCCTGAGCACCAGGGCTCCGCGCAGCATCGACGAACTGGCCCGCCGTTCGGGGATGTCGGTGCGCGAGGTGATGGGCGTGCTCGGGGTGCTCGAAGTCCACGGCGTCGCCGTGCGCCATGACGACGGCTGGCTCCGTCGCCGGAAGGGATGAAGCCCCTCCACCGGGGCGGGTGCAGACGCGTCAGCGCTCCGCCCACCAGCGCGGGAGATCGGCGATCGAGTCGAGGACGGCATCGGGTGTGACGTCCTCATGGAGATCTGACTCGGTGAACTTCCCGGTGCGCACGAGCACCCCCGCGAGTCCGGCTCGCTGAGCTCCCTCGACGTCGGTGCGGAGGTCGTCGCCGACCATCACGACCTGGCCGGGCCTGAGTCGCAGCTCGTCGACCGCCGTGCGGTAGAACGCCGGGTCGGGCTTGCCGAGCACCACGGCCTCGCGACCACTCGCGTACTCCAACGCGCGGACGTACGCGCCGGCGTCGAGGCGCAGACCGTCGTCGGCGCGCCAGTACCGGGTCAACCCGAGGGCGACGAGCGGCACGCGTGAGTCGCCCATGAGCAGGCGGAACGCGCGGTTCAGCGTCGCGAAGTCCCACCCGCTTCCGAGGTCGCCGACGATCACCGCCCCAGCGCCGTCCTCGGCGCGGGCGGGTAGCGACTCCATGCCGGTGAACTCGATCGCCGTGGCATCCGGAACGAACAGGGCGGGCCGCTCGATCTCATTGCGACGCAACCACACCGCGGCGGCCACACCCGGCGTGAGGATCTGCGATGGATCCGTCGTAATGCCCAGGCCCGCCAGCTTCTCGACGATCGCGCTGCGCGGGCGCGACGTGGTGTTCGTCACGTAGCGGTATGGGATGCCCTCGCGCATGAGCCACGCGACCGTTTCGGCGGCACCGGGAATCGCCCGGTCGCCGACATAGACGACTCCGTCGAGATCGAGCAGGACTCCCGCCATGCCTCCATGATGCATCGCGCGCACGACCCTATGCTGGGCGGGGACTCAAGCGCGAGGAGGCCTGGATGCAGCTCGGACGATATCCCGCAGCCCGACATGTCATCGCCCATGTGAGCGACACGCACCTGCTCGCAGGCGGGGCCCCGCTCGGCGGCGTGGCCGACACCGTGACGGCGCTCGAACGCACGACGACCCAACTCGGCCGGCTCGGCGGAGCTCTCGACGCGATCGTCGTCACCGGCGATGTCACCGACCTCGGCGAACCCGACGCGTATCGACGCGTGCGCTTGGCACTGGAACCGGTCGCCGAGGCGACCGGCGCCCGACTCGTCTGGGTGATGGGCAATCACGACGAGCGCGCGGCGTTCCGCTCCGAGCTCCTCGACGAGCCCGGCACCGACCAGCCCGTGCACCACGTCGTGCAGCTCGACGGCCTGCGCCTCATCTCGCTCGACACGAGTGTGCCCGGCTACCACCACGGCGCACTCGACACGACATCGCTCGCCTGGCTCGACGCCGTCCTGGCCGAGCCCGCGCCGGAGGGCACCTTGATCGCGATGCACCACGCGCCCATCGCGACCCCGCTCTCGCTCATGGACGTGCTCGAGCTCCGCGACCAGGACGAGCTCGCCGACATCGTGCGCGGGCGCGATGTGCGCATGATCCTCGGCGGGCACCTCCACTACGCCACGAACGGCACCTTCGCCGGCATCCCCGTCAGCGTCTCGGGCGCGACCGCCTACACGATGGACCTCTCGGCACCGCCCGGCGACCTCGTCGGCATCGACGGCGGTCGGTCGTTCACGCTCGTGCACGTCTACGACGACTCGATCGTCACGTCGGTGGTGCCGGTCGGGCCGTTCCCGCTCGTGACGAGCTTCGGCGCAGAGTTCCTCGCCGAACTCGAGGGGCTCTCGCCCGAGGAACGGCTCGAGCGGTTCTCACGCAAGCGGCCACCGAACCCGTGAGCGACCGATGACACTCGACCGGCTCGTCGACGACTACCTCGGCCACGTACGCACCGAGCGCGGTTACTCCGAGCACACCGTCGCCGCGTATCGCGCCGACCTCGTCGAGCTCGTCGACTTCGCGGAGGGTCGGCACATCGATGAGGTCGCCGGCCTCGACCTCGCCCTGCTGCGCGACTGGCTGTGGGCGGCGACGGAGCGCGGGCTCGCTCGAACGAGCATCGCCCGCCGCGCGGCCTCGGCACGCGGCTGGACGGCCTGGCTCCATCGGCGCGGCCTCATCGCCTCCGACCCCGGCGTGCGGCTCAAGGCACCCCGTGCACAACGGACGCTGCCGCGGGTCGTCACGGAACGGGCGCTTGCCGACGCACTCGCGGCCCTCGCCGACCGAGCAGCCGGGGGCGACCCCGTGGCCGTGCGCGATGCGGCCATCGCCGAGTTGCTCTACGCCTCTGCGCTCCGCGTCTCGGAGCTCGTCGGTCTCGACCTCGCCGACGTGGATCGCCGCCGCCGCACCGTGCGGGTCACCGGCAAGGGCGCGAAGGAGCGTGTGGTGCCGTACGGAGCGCCCGCCGCTCGTGCGCTCGACCGCTATCTCGAGAGCGCTCGCCCCGAGATGATCGCCGCCGCCGCGGAACACGGCGGGAAGACCGGGGGAGCCGCCACCGAGGCCGTGTTCGTCGGTGTCCGAGGTGGGCGCCTCGGCGTGCGCAGCGTGCATCGGCAGGTCGCGGCGATGCTCTCGTCGATCCCGGGCGCCGGACCCAGCGGGCCGCACGCGCTGCGCCACAGCGCGGCCACCCACCTGCTCGACGGAGGTGCCGACCTGCGTGCGGTGCAGGAGTTCCTCGGGCACGCGAGCCTCGGCACGACCCAGATCTACACGCACGTGTCCGCGGAGCGCCTCAAACAGAGCTATCGCACGGCGCATCCGCGCGCCTGAGTCACGGCCCCAGGGGTAGCAACACCGCGCGCGGCAATCCGCCGAGGAACAGGAACGGCGACACGTACTCGCCGTCGACCCTGACGCCGAAGTGCACGCACACCCCATCGCAGTGCCCGCCGGATGCCACGGTGCCCACCACGTCGCCGGGCTCCACCGCCGTGCCGGGCACAACGGACGCCTCGACCGGCTCGATCGCGCTCAACACGCCGTCGCCGTGGTCGATCGACACGACACCCCGCCCCGCCACCGGCCCCGCGAACCGAATCACGCCGGCTGCGGGTGCGACGACCGGGTCACCGGATGCCGCGGCCACGTCGATGCCGCGATGGCCGGCCGAGTACGGCGTGGGCGGCGCCCGGAACGGCGCGACCACGGAGATGGGTGGCGCGACCGGCCACTCCCACGGTTCCGACGGCACCGTCGGCTCGGCGACCACCGACCTGGCGGGGCCCGCATTCGCGGCCGCGGGCATGAGCAGCACGGCCGCGACGGAAGCGGCGAGCAGCAGGGCCGAGGCCACGATCACGAGCAGGCGACGGCGGCGGCCCGACGAGGGCACGGGAGGGCGGGAAGCGAGCATGCGTCGATGCTCGTCGCGCTCGCGGCATCCGTCGTCCGCATCCATGCGACCTGTGCGATCGAGACGCCTCAGCCCGGTTGGGGAGGACCGGTGCCGGTGGTAGAGTGTCGAGAGCGCCTCGGCCTGCCGGGGCGACTACGCGTGCCATTTCGGCCGACGACTCCACTCAGTCCACTCGCATGAGGCGGCGGAGCCGTGCCGGGCACCAGGGCTCTCGACCGCCGGTCGGGGCGACAACTGAGAACAGAAGGAGAACGGCTCATGGCCGTCGTCACCATTCGCCAGCTGCTCGACAGCGGCGTGCACTTCGGGCACCAGACCCGCCGTTGGAACCCGAAGATGAAGCGCTTCATCTTCACCGAGCGTTCCGGCATCTACATCATCGACCTGCAGCAGTCGCTCGCCTACATCGACAAGGCGTACGACTTCGTCAAGGAGACGGTCGCCCACGGCGGCACCATCCTCTTCGTCGGCACGAAGAAGCAGGCCCAGGAGTCCATCGCCGAGCAGGCGACCCGGGTCGGGCAGCCCTTCGTCAACCAGCGTTGGCTCGGTGGCCTCCTCACGAACTTCACCACGGTCTCCAAGCGCCTCGCGCGCATGAAGGAGCTCGAGGAGCTCGATTTCGAGGGCACCACGAGCGGCTTCACCAAGAAGGAACTGCTCATCAAGAAGCGCGAGCTCGACAAGTTGCACAAGTCGCTCGGCGGCATCCGCAACCTGACGAAGACCCCGTCGGCGCTCTGGGTGGTCGACACCAAGAAGGAGCACCTCGCGATCGACGAGGCCAAGAAGCTCGGCATCCCGGTCATCGGCATCCTCGACACCAACTGCGACCCTGATGAGGTGCAGTACCCCATCCCGGGCAACGACGACGCGATCCGTTCGGTGAGCCTGCTCACCCGCATCATCGCCGACGCCGCTGCCGAGGGCCTCATCGAGCGCCACCAGAAGCCCGAGGCCGAAGGCAACGTCTCCGCCGTCGAGCCGCTCGCCGAGTGGGAGCAGGAGCTCCTCCAGGCGCAGACCCCCGAGCAGTCCTCGGCCGAGACCGCCAAGGTCGACGAGGCGACCGCTGAGGCCGCCGAGGTCGAAGAGGTCGTCGAGGCCGTTTCGGCGGATGCCACCGCGGTCGCCGCGACCGAGTCCGAGGCCGACGCCGAGGGCGCCGCCGCTGCGGAGACCACCGCGGGCGACGCCGAGACCGCCGAAGCAGCGGACGCCGAGACCGCCGAAGCAGCCGACGTCGAGACCACCGAAGCAGCGGACGCCGACGCCGAGTCCAAGTAAGACCCCTCCACACACGACCACGAGTCCAGGAGACTTCCACAACATGGCCAACTTCACACTCGAAGACGTCAAGACCCTGCGCGAGCGCCTCGGCACCGGCATGGTCGACACCAAGAACGCGCTCGTCGAGGCAGACGGCGACCTCGAGAAGGCGGTCGAGCTCCTCCGCCTGAAGGGCGCGAAGGGCAACGCCAAGCGCGCCGACCGCTCCACCGCCGAGGGCCTCGTCGCCGCCGTCGACAACGGCGACGGCACCGCCACCCTCATCGAGCTCGCGTGCGAGACCGACTTCGTCGCCAAGGGCGACAAGTTCGTCGCGCTCGCCGAGCGCGTGCTCGCGGGCGTCGCGGCGGCTCGCGCCGCGACCGTCGAGGCCGCCCTGGCCGCGCCGGCCGACGGCAAGACCGTCGCCGACGTGATCAGCGAGGAGGCCGCGATCCTCGGCGAGAAGGTCGAGCTTCGCCGCATCCGCCTGGTGAAGGGCGAGCACTTCGCGATCTACCTGCACAAGACGTCGAAGGACCTGCCGCCGCAGGTCGGTGTCGTGCTCGGCTACTCGGGCGACGACACCGACACCGCCCGCAGCATCGCGCAGCACATCTCGTTCGCCGACCCCGAGTTCCTCACCCGCGACGACGTTCCGGCCGAGTCGGTCGAGAAGGAGCGTGCGATCGTCGAGCAGATCTCGCGCGAGGAGGGCAAGCCCGAGGCGGCCCTCCCGAAGATCATCGAGGGGCGCCTCGGAGCCTACTTCAAGCAGGTCGCCCTCCTCGAGCAGGACTACGCCAAGGACAACAAGCTCTCGGTCCGCAAGGTCGTCGAGGACGCGGGCCTCACGGTGAGCGACTTCGCTCGCTTCAAGGTCGGCGCCTAGGTCGAGATGAGGGAGTCCGGTTCGCGCGAGCGATCCGGACTCCCTTTTCCATGCGCGGAACCTCCGCGGTGGATTCCGCGAGTGGATGCCGCGGCCAGGCGTCCGACATGCATGGTCGTGGGGTGACATCCGGCACCGGCGACTGCGGCGAGGTCGGCGAAGCACTAGTTTTGACACGGGCACGAAGGGACGGGCGAGGATGACGGAACGCAGACGAAGGGTCATGTTGAAGCTCTCGGGCGAGGCGTTCGGTGGGGGGGCGCTCGGCGTCAATCCCGACGTGGTGGCCGCGCTGGCCAAGGAGATCGCGGATGCCGCGCGAACCGTCGAGGTCGCCATCGTGGTCGGCGGCGGCAACTTCTTCCGCGGCGCCGAGCTCTCGCAACGTGGCATGGACCGCGGACGCGCCGATTACATGGGCATGCTCGGCACCGTGATGAACTCGCTCGCGCTGCAGGACTTCCTCGAGCAGGCCGGCGCCGAGACGCGCGTGCAGTCGGCGATCTCGATGACGCAGGTCGCCGAACCGTACATCCCGCGCCGCGCCGAGCGGCACCTCGAGAAGGGGCGCGTCGTCATCTTCGGTGCCGGCGCCGGATTGCCCTACTTCTCGACCGACACGGTGGCGGCGCAACGCGCGCTGGAGATCGGCGCCGACGTGGTGCTGGTCGCCAAGAACGGTGTCGACGGCGTGTACTCCGACGACCCGCGCACCAATCCCGACGCGCACAAGATCGATCGGATCAGCTATCAGGAGGCTCTGCAGCGCGGCCTCAAGGTCGTCGACTCGACCGCGTTCAGCCTCTGCATGGACAACGGCATGCCCATGCAGGTCTTCGGCATGCAGCCGAGTGGCAACGTCACGGCCGCGATCCTCGGCTCCGACCTCGGCACCGTCGTCAGCAACGGCGTGCCGGTGTCGACCCGATAGGTGGCGGCGTCCCACTCGATAGACTGTTCCGAGTAGCGAACCGAAAAGGAGCCCCCGTGATCGCGGATGTACTTTCCGATGCCACCGCACGCATGCACAAGGCCGTCGAAGTCGCGAAAGACGACTTCGCGACCGTGCGCACGGGCCGGGCGAACCCCCAGATGTTCCAGAAGATCATGGTGAGCTACTACGGCACGCCCACGCCGCTGTCGCAGCTCGCCTCGCTGCAGAACCCCGAAGCGCGAACGCTCGTGGTGACGCCCTACGACAAGAGCGCGCTGCGCGACATCGAGCAGGCCATCCGCGACACCCCGAACCTCGGCGCCAACCCGTCGAACGACGGCAACATCATCCGCGTGACGCTCCCCGAGCTGACCGAGGAGCGCCGCAAGGAGTACGTGAAGATCGTGCGCTCCAAGGCGGAGGATGCCAAGGTCTCGGTCCGCAACATCCGTCGCAAGGCCAAAGACGACCTCGATGCGCTGAAGGGCGAGGTCGGCGACGACGAGGTGGCTCGCGGCGAGAAGGAGCTCGAGCACATCACGAAGACCAACGTCGACGCCATCGACGATGCGCTGAAGCGCAAGGAAGCCGAACTCCTCGAGGTCTGAGGGGCAGACGGATGTCGGGCGTCCCAGAGGGGGAGCAGTCGGACGCCGGGGGGCATGACCGCACCGCGCGTGACGAGTTCCGTGCGCAGGTGCATGCGCGCAAGGCCGATCTCGAACGACAGTTCGAGGCGTCCAGGGCCCAGTTCGACCAGGCGCAGGAGAAGATCCAGGCGCGCACCGGCCGCAACCTGATCCTCGCGATCGTCATCGGGCTCGTGTTCGGCGGCGTACTGCTGCTGAGCCTGCTCGTCATCAAAGAGCTGTTCATGCTCTTCGCGGTGCTGCTCGCGGGATTCGCCAGCTACGAGCTCGCGCAGGCGCTGCGCAAGGACGACTACCGCGTGCCCCGCATCCCGACGGTCGCGGTCGCCGTGGCGGCGGTGCCGGCGGCTTACTACGGCAGCGCCGGCGGGCAACTCCTCGCTGTCATCGTCGGCATCGTCATCGTCAGCCTGTGGCGGCTGGGGGAGCAGCTCGTACCGAGCCTTCGCCGCACGGGCCCGAGCCTCGTGCGCGACCTCATCGCCGGAACCTTCGTGCAGGGCTACGTCACGTTCCTCGCGACCTTCGCCGTCGTGCTCACGGCGGCCGAGGGCGGGCAGTGGTGGACGCTGGCCTTCATCGTCACCGCCGTTGCGGCAGACACGGGTGCCTATGCGTCGGGCCTCATGTTCGGCAAGCACCCGATGGCGCCCGTGATCAGTCCCAAGAAGACCTGGGAGGGCTTCGCCGGGGGAGCGCTGGCCAGCCTGATCGCCGGCGTCCTCCTCTCGACGCTCATGCTCGGCAACACCTGGTGGTTCGGCCTGATCTTCGGCGCCGCGATCTTCCTCACGGCCACGCTCGGAGACCTCGCCGAGTCGCTCGTGAAGCGCGACATCGGCATCAAGGACATGAGCTCGTGGCTGCCCGGGCACGGTGGATTCCTCGATCGGCTCGACTCGATCCTGCCGTCGGCCGCTGTTGCCTTCGTGGCGTTCCGGATCTTCGGTTGAGCGTCCGGGATAATGGTCCGGTGAGCTCCACCTTCCCACGCGCGCGAAAGCCCCAACTGGGCTACAACATCGATCAGGTCGAGGAGTTCCTGCGGGTGGCTCGGCGGGCCTACGACGGATCAGCCCGCCCCGGCGACCCGCCGCTGAGCTCCGAACGCATCCGGCTCACGGCGTTCGCCATGCAGAAGGGCGGCTACTCCACGGCGCACGTCGACGCCGCCCTCGAACGGCTCGAAGACGCATTCGCCGCCGAGGAGCGACAGGTCGCCGCCCGGCTGCACGGCACGGAGGCCTGGCTCAGCGAGGCCCGCACGACCGCGCAGGTGATCACGAACCGGCTCGCCCGTCCCGAGGGTGAGCGCTTCGATCGGGTCAGCCCTCTCGCGCTCGGCTACCGCGTTCGCGACGTCGATCGGTTCGCCGACAAGCTGACGCGGTACTTCCGCGACGGGTGGCCCATCTCGATCGACGATGTGCGCACGGTGGTGTTCACCACGCAGCGCGGCGGCTACCGCGAATCGCAGGTCGACCTCGTGCTCGACGCGGTCGTCGACGTGATGCTCGCGGTCCGGTGAGCAGTTCCACGCGGTCGAGCAGGGGTTCGACGAGGTCACGGCGGCTCCGATACACTCGACGAATCGTGGGCAGGCATATGGAATCGGATGGCGCGACCGCCGCTGAGCGCACGTACGCCACGCGCTCCCGCACCCGCGGTCCCGTCAAGCAGGCGGCCATCGTCATCTTCGCGTTCACGGCCTCGGTCAGCTTCCTCCTCGTCAACGTCGTCGACCCGTTCTCGGGTGCGACGGCCTCACCCGACTTCGCTCCCGGCGGCGATCGGTTCGGCGGCGCCGAGGTGCAGGCATACGCCGTCGACGGCGAGTACACCATCGGCGTGTCGCGAGAGGGCTACGTCGTCGAGAAGAAGCCCGAGGTGAAACTCGCGCCCGCCTCGACGTCGTCGTCCAGCGGATGGGCACCCCCGGCGATCACGCCCGACCCGGGTTCGGCGCAGGCCTATGCAGCCGGCGCCGTCGCCGCCCGCGGTTGGGCGTCGAGTGAGTTCGACTGCCTCGTGGCGCTCTGGAACAAGGAGTCCGGCTGGCGCGTGAACGCCTACAACGCGTCGAGCGGGGCGTACGGCATCCCGCAGTCGCTTCCGGGTTCGAAGATGGCGACCGCCGGGGCCGACTGGGAGACGAACGCCGCGACCCAGATCGAGTGGGGCCTCGGCTACATCCAGGGCCGCTACGGCACCCCATGCGGCGCGTGGGCCCACTCGCAGGACGTCGGCTGGTACTGACCGAGCGGATGCCGCGAGTCCGCAACGGGGCCGGGAGCCGACCCTAGACTGGAACCATGGTGCGCTCGAATCGGTCACGAGGTCGCGCGGCGCGTGCCCGAGGGCCGCATCCCGAGCTCGACGTCGAGCGCATGACGGCCGGCTGGCGGCGTACCGAGGTGCGCGGCGGGCGCGAGTGGAACGTCCAACCCGTCTCCGAGCAACAGGCCGTGAAGGCCTACCTCTGCCCCGGCTGCGGGCTCGACGTGACGCCGGGCGTCGCCCACCTCGTCGTGTGGCGCGCCGACGGCGTGCTGGGTGACGCCGCCGACCTCGCCGCACGCCGCCATTGGCACACCCACTGCTGGAGGATCGTCACCCCGTGAACCCCGAGAACCAGGTCGAGATCAGGGCCGGCGTCGAGCTGCCGGCGATTCGCGAGGAGATCGAACTGCACACCTCCGACGGCCTCACGCTCGTCGGAGAGCTGGCGACGCCGGTCGACCGACCACCCGTCGCCACGCTCGTCACGCTGCATCCGCTCCCGACGGCCGGTGGTTTCATGGACTCCCACGTCCTGCGGAAGGCGGCGGCCCGGCTGCCGGCGCTCGCCGATCTCGCCGTGCTGCGGTTCAACACGCGTGGCACCTCCTCACCGCGGGGCACGAGCGAGGGCACGTTCGGCGAGGGCATCGAGGAGCGGGCGGATGTCGCGGCCGCCATGCAGTTCGTCGCCGATCGCGGGCTGCCGAACCCCTGGCTGATCGGCTGGTCGTTCGGCACGGAACTGGCGCTCAAGTACGGGCTCGATCACGGCATCGCCGGGGCCGTGCTGCTCTCGCCGCCGCTGCACCGCACGACCGAGGAGGAGCTCCGTCGGTGGAATGCGTCGTCCGCGCCGATCGTCGCCCTGATCCCCGAGCACGACGACTTCTTGAAGCCCGAGGCCGCCGCCGAGCGCTTCGCCGTGCTGCCGCGGGTGCGGCGCATCGACGTGGCGGGGGGAAAGCATCTCTGGGTCGGGGAGGCGCAGACCCGCCGGGTGCTCGAGGAGATCGTGGCGGCCGTCAACCCGTCGGCGCTCCCGCTCCCGACCACGTGGCCGGCGACATCCGCCTCGAGCTGATTCCCGGCAGTCGGACGGCTCAGCGCTCGTTCTGGCGCGGAATCACGACCTGCTTGATGATGAGCAGTACGGATGCCGCGAAGGGGATCGCGATGAGCGCGCCGAGGATGCCGAGGAGCGAGCCGCCGGCGAGTGCGGCGATCACGACGAGCGCACCGGGCACCTTGACCGCGCGGGTCATGATGCGGGGACTCAATACGTATGCCTCGATCTGCATGTAGACGAGGTAGTAGACGGCGGCGATGAGTGCCGTGAGCGGCGAACCCAGACCCGGGATGAGGCACACCAGGACGATCAGCACCGAGCCCGAGAGCGTGCCGATGAGCGGCACGAGTGAGAACAGGAACGCGAGGAGTGCGAGGACGGCCGGGAACGGGGCGTTGATGATCGAGAGGAAGACGAAGCTCAGGATGCCGTTGACGGCGGCGAGCGAGACCTGGCCGAGCACGTATCGCCCGACCGATTGCGTGATCTGCTCGGTGAGGTCGGCGAACCGTGCTCGCTTGGAGGCGGGCACCAATTGGTAGCTCGCGCGCTTCATGCTGTTGAGGGACGCCGCGAAGTACAGCGTCAGGATCAGCACGATGACGATCGCGAAGACCCCGGTGCCGATGGCGACGGTGACCTGCAGCACCCCACCCGCGAGTTCGCTCAGCTTCTCGGGATTGGTGAAGAAGTCGGTGATCGCGGCCGTCACCTGCTCCTGCAGGTCGCTGATCGCGAGCTGCGGGAACTGCTCCTCGAGGGACTCGACCCAGTCGAAGCTGCTGACCCGCTCGATGATCCCGGGGAGCTCCTCGACGAGCTGACTCACCTGGTCGACGATGATCGGCACCACCGCGAGCACCAGGGCGGCGATCAGGAGGCCGACCCCCGTCATGACGATGACGATCGCCGCCCAACGCGGAAGCCCTCGGCGCTCGAGCCAGCTGATCGCCGGATCGAGGCCGAGGGCCAGGAAGAGTGCCGCGCCGATGTACGCGATGATCGTCGACAACGTCGCGAT
Organism: Agromyces sp. NPDC052230; assembly: GCF_040679595.1. Classification (NCBI taxonomy): domain Bacteria; kingdom Bacillati; phylum Actinomycetota; class Actinomycetes; order Micrococcales; family Microbacteriaceae; genus Agromyces; species Agromyces sp. NPDC052230. The sequence goes on from NZ_JBFAVC010000002.1 coordinate 51,545, forward strand.
GGACGCGAGGATGAGCAGCCCGAGGCCGACCCCGAGCGTTCCGACGAGTCCGACTCGGAACGCGTTCTGGATCTTCATCGGCCGGCGCGTTCGCCGGTCAGCGCGACGTCTGCGCAGCCACCTGCTCGGCCGCAGTCAGCACGCCACGAAGGCTCTCGAAGTAGCCCGCAACCGCGTCGCGCTCGATCTTGATCTGCGACAGGCGGTCCTCGGCGTCGGCGACGAGGGCACGGGTGCGCTCCTCGGCGTCGGCGATGAGCTTGCGTGCCTGGTCGTGCGCCGCCGAGATGCGCTCGCGCGCCTCTTCGTCGGCCCGGTCGCGAACGGCCGCGATCTCGCTGCGCACCTTCGTCTCGAGGCGCTCGGCCTCGGCGCGGCTCTCGGCGGTGTGTGCCACCGCCTCGGCGAGCTCGGCGTTGGCGTCGTCGAGGAACTTCTGCGTCTGCGCAGCGGCCTCCTGGTGCGCTGCGAGGAGTTCCTGCTCGGCCTCGTCGCGCTTGCGGGTGAGCTCGGCTTCCAGGTCGAGATGTGCCTTCTCGATCTCTCGGCGCATGCGGTTGACCTCGTGCGTGGTCTTCTTGCGCATCGACGTCAACTGGTTGTCGAGGTCGATGCGGGCCTGCTCGGCCTCGGCCTCGAAGTCGGCGCGTGCCTGCTCCTGTTCGAGCGCGAGGTCGGCGCGCATCTGGTCGAGGTCGGCGGCGTGCTTGGCGCGGATGCGCTCGAGCTCATGCTGCAGCTTGAGGCGCGCGGCCTCGGCCTCGCGCTCGCGGTCGACCTTGGCCTGCTCCTTCTGCTGGGCGAGCTCCGCGCGACTGCCTTCGAGCTGGCGATCGAGGTCGGTGCGGGCCTGCTCGAGCTCGTGCTCGAGGGCCGCCCGGCGTTCGGCGATCTCGGCGTCGATGGCGGCACGTGACTCGGCCGTCTCGCGCTCGAGGTCGAGTCGCGACTGCTCCGTCTCGCGGGCCAGGTCGATGCGGGCCTGTTCGGTCTCCTTGGCGAGCTCGGCGCGGGCGCGGTCGAGCTCGATCGCCACCTCGGCTCGGGTCTGCTCGGTCTCCTGGGCGAGACCGGCCGCCGTGGCTCGAGCCTCGGTCGCCTCGGTGTTCGCCGCGACCAGGATCTCGGACGCCTTGCGTTCGGCCGCGGCCACCGTGGCGGCCGCCTCGCGCTTGGCGCTCGACCGGAGCTCGGCGGATTCGGTGGCCACGGCCCCGCGGATGGCGGCCGCATCGCGCGCCGCCTCCTGGCGGAGCTGCTCGCTCGCCTCGTGTGCGCGGGCCACCATGTCGTCGGCCTCGGCGCGGGCGTTCTCGAGCACGCGGTTGGCCTGGGATCGGGCCTCGCTCAGCGTGCGCTCGGCCACCTCGTGCGCGTCGGAGCGCATGAGGTGCGCCTCGTCCTCGGCGGCACGGCGGAGCTTCTCGGCGTCGATGTCGGCCTGCGCGATGAGGCGGGTCGACTGCTCCTCGGCGACCCGGAGCGTGTTCTCGAGCTTCGTGCCGAGGCCGGAGAAGGTGGGGCTGCCGACCTCCTCGAGCTCTGCAGTGAGTTCGTCGATGCGCGCGAGGAGGCGTTTACTCTCCTTCGCCTGTTCGGCGAGCTGGTTGTTCGCGTTGATGATGTCGCGTCGGAGCCCGTTGATGCTCTTATCGACTTCGTCCTTGTCGTATCCGCGGAACACCTGCGTGAACTCGGTCTCTTCGACGGCCATTCTTCCTCCGGGCTCTGTCCCGCGTTCGTGGGGGCTCATGCGGGATGTGTCGATTGTACGGGCACGCGGCGTCGCTCGTGCACGCTGCCCACAGGCTGTGGTTAGGAGACTCCCAGACACCGCCGGTAGTGTGGAATGTCTGTGTTCGAAGCCGCCAAGGTGGCACCGGAGGTTTGTTCGTGCGCTTCGCCCTCGCCATCGTGGCTTTCGTGGCCGCGGCCGTGATGATCGGGTTCGGGATCGCCCAACGCACCGTCTACCTCGACCCCGACCGCGTGACCCTCACCAGCCAGTTCGAGGAGGAGTCGCCCTACGTGGTGGTCCACCCCGACGCACTCGGCGCGTATCCCGGAAAGCAGACGCTGACCGTTTCCGGCTCCGAGACGGTCTTTCTCGCCTACGGCCGCACCTCCGACATCGAGTCCTGGCTCGGTGCCGAGCCGCACGTGGCCGTGCACTACGACGCCCAGACCGAGGAGTTCACGAGCGAGGTGGTGACCGGCGGATCCGAAGCGGACTCCCCGCCTGCCACCGGAACGCCGACGCCGACACCGACGCCCGCGCCCGCGCCCGCCGAGGGAGCGACCGAGACCGCGGATCCGGCCGTATCTCCCGCGGGCTCCGACCTCTGGCTCGACGAGCTCACCGAGGAGCGGTCGCTGACCACGACCATCGACGTGCCCGACGACATCGCCGTGCTGCTCGCCAGCGACGGCACCGCCCCGGCGCCCACCGACCTCGCGATCTCGTGGCCGCTCGACAACTCGACGCCGCTCGCCGGCCCCTTGATCGCCGGCGGTGCGCTCGTCTTCCTGATCGGGCTCATCCTGCTGTTCACGGGCTTCCTGCACCATCGCCGCTCGCGCGGACCTCGCCGCAACCTGCCCAAGGGCCCGCGTGGCAGGCTGCCGAGCGCACCGAAGCCGTCCACGCGGCAGGGCCTCACGGGGAGCAACCGTCGGGCCATCGGCCGAGCCCGGCGGATCGCGCTCGTGCCGCTCATCGCCGTGCCGGCCCTCGCCTTGAGCGCGTGCTCCGCCGACTACTGGCCGAGCTTCGACCAGACGGCATCCTCCACCGCTCCGGCGACGCCGTCCACGCCTCCTGCGACCGATGCGCCCGTCGAAGAGGACGAAGAGGAGATGGAGCCCGCCGTCACGGTGCCGCAGATGGAACGCATCATGCGGCGCGTCGCCGTCTTCGCCAAGGAGACCGACGACGCCCGCGACGCCACCGCCATCGCCGAGCGATTCACCGGACCGGCGCTCGAGGCGCGGGTCGCGAACTACACGATCCGCGGCACCCTGCCCGATCACCCGGCCCCCGTGGCCGTGCCGGCCTCGCCGCTCACGCTCACGCTCCCGCAGCAGGTGGCGGGTTGGCCGGCCAGCGGGCGCACGGTGCTCACGATCGCGCAGAACTCCGACCCGACGATCGCCCCGACGGCCCTGGTGCTCCAGCAGGTCACACCCCGTGACAACTACAAGATCGTCTACGCGATGTCGCTCGCACCCGACGCCGATGTTCCCGAGGTGGCGCCCGCATCCATCGGCGCTCCGCTCATCTCGCCCGAGTTCAAGGGCCTCGTGCTGCCCCCGGGCGAGGTCGCCGCGGCCTACGCCGACCTGCTGCTGCTGGGCGACGCCTCGGCGTCCTACGAGCTGTTCGACGCCGAGGGCGACGTGCTTCGCGAACAGCTCGGCCTGACGGGCCAGCAGGCGACCCGCGATTCGCTGCAGGGCAAGGAGGCCGCGATCGCGTTCTCCAACGCCGTCGGCGACAGCCCCACCATCGCGATGGCGACGAACGACTCGGGCGCCCTCGTGAGCGTCTCCATCGAGCAGACCGAGCAGGTGACGCCCACGAACGGCGGTACGATCGGCTTCGAGGCCGGCGCACCGGGTGCTGCCCTCTCGGGGTTCACCGACAAGAGCGCCAAGGGCGTGCAACGCGTCATCGGCGTGCAGTTGCTGTTCTATGTGCCGAGCGTCGGCTCGGACGAGCAGATCCGGCTCCTCGGCTGGTCCGAGGGCCTCATCGGAGCATCGGAGGTACCGTGACCGACCCCACACCGCTGAGCGGCCTTCGCGGAGCCGTCGACCTCTCCGCACTGGTGCAGCGTTCTCAGGCCTCGCCCCAGCAGGGCACTCAGCCGCGGCACGCCGCAAGCGGCGACCCGCTGGTCTTCGAGACGGATGACGCGTCGTTCGGTTCGACGCTGGAACTGTCGCGCACCGTCCCGGTCGTCGTCGTGCTGTGGGCCTCGTGGAGCGAGCAGTCGGCGCAACTCGTCGCCACCCTCGAGCGGCTCGTGCGTGCCCGCGAGGGGCGTCTCGTGCTCGCCGCGGCGGACGCCGACCGAAGCCCGCAGCTCGTACAGGCCTTCCAGGCGCAGGGGATCCCCACGGTGGTCGCGGTCGTCGCCGGGCAGCCGGTGCCGCTGTTCGCGGGCGTGCAGCCCGACGACGTGATCGCGCAGGTGTTCGACCAGCTCCTCGAGCTCGCCGCGCAGAACGGCGTCTCCGGACGTGTCGACGCCGACGGTCCCGAGGGCAATGGCGAGACCGACTCGGCCGAGCCCGCCGAGCCCCCGCTGCCGCCCCTGCACCAGGAGGCGTACGACGCGATCGAGCGGGGCGATTACGCCGCCGCGGCATCCGCGTACACCACGGCCATCGCGCAGGACCCGCGTGATTCGCTCGCGGTCGCGGGCCTCGCGCAGGTCAAGCTGCTCGGGCGCCTGCAGGGCAAGTCGCTCGACGAGATCCGGGGCGCCGCGGCATCCGCGCCCGACGATCTCGACGCGCAGCTCGACGTCGCTGATCTCGACCTCTCGGGCGGTCACGTCGAGGACGCGTTCGACCGGCTCCTCACGCTGTTTCCCAAGCTCGACGCCGACGGCAGGAAGCTCGTGCGCGAGCGGCTCCTCGAGTTCTTCGAGGTCGCCGGAGTCGAGGACCCGCGAGTCATCGCAGCGCGGCGTCGGTTGACGAACCTGCTGTACTGAGGCGCGGGCGTCTCGGTACGGCGCTGGTGCGCCTGCCTGCCCGACCACCGGATGCGGGGCCGGCGCTCCTACTCGACGTCGGGGTCGGGCGTGAACCAGACCGCCGCGAGCGGCGGCAGCGTGAACACCCCCGAGGCGGGCCGGCCGGCCCACGGGGTGTCGGTCGCCTCGACCCCGCCGAGGTTGCCGACGCCCGAGCCGCCGAACTCCGCGGCATCCGAGTTCAGCACCTCGCGCCAGCGGCCGGGAGCCGGAAGCCCGAGCCGGAAGCCCTCGTGCGGACGACCCGCGAAGTTCACGACGCAGAGGAGCGGCCGCCGCTCGCGGTCGTAGCGGAGGAACGCAATCACGTTCTCGGCCGCGGCGCCGCCCTCGACCCATGCGAAGCCCGCGGCGTCGTCGTCGAGCTGCCAGAGCGCGGCGATCGAGCGATAGGTGCGGTTCAGGGTGCCGACGAACTCGGCGAGTCGGCGGTGACTCGGCTGGTCGAGGATCCACCAGTCGAGGCCGCGCTCCTCGCTCCACTCGGAGAGCTGGCCGAACTCCTGTCCCATGAACAGCAACTGCTTGCCGGGGTGCGCCCACATGAACGACAGGTAGGCACGCACGTTCGCGAGCTGCTGCCAGTGATCGCCCGGCATCTTCCGCACGAGCGATCCCTTGCCGTGCACGACCTCGTCGTGGCTGATGGGCAGGAGGAAGTGCTCGCTGAACGCGTAGAGGAACGAGAACGTGAGGTCGTGGTGGTGGTGTGCGCGGTACATCGGGTCCTTCGAGATGTACTGCAGCGTGTCGTGCATCCAGCCCATGTTCCACTTGAATCCGAAGCCGAGCCCGCCCGAGCTGGTCGGGGCGGTCACGCCCGGCCAACTCGTCGACTCCTCGGCGATCATGACGACGCCGGGATTGCGCTTGTAGGCGGTTGCGGTCGCCTCCTGCAGGAAGCCGATCGCCTCGAGGTGCTCGCGGCCGCCGTGCACGTTCGGCAACCACTCGCCCGCTTCTCGCGAATAGTCGAGGTAGAGCATCGACGCGACGGCGTCGACGCGCAGCCCGTCGACGTGCATCTCCTCGAGCCAGAACAGCGCGTTGGCGACGAGGAAGTTGCGCACGCGCGGATTGCCGTAGTCGAAGACGTACGTGCCCCAGTCCTTCTGCTCGCCGCGCCTCGGGTCGGGGTGCTCGTAGAGCGGCTCGCCGTCGAAACGCGCGAGTGCCCAGTCGTCCTTCGGGAAGTGCCCGGGCACCCAGTCCATGATCACGCCGATGCCCGCGCGGTGCAGGCGGTCGATGAGGTACTTGAGGTCGTCGGGGCTGCCGAAGCGGCTGGTCACGGCGAAGTAGCCGGTCACCTGGTAGCCCCATGACCCGCCGAACGGATGCTCCGCCAGCGGCATGAACTCCACGTGCGTGTATCCCAGCCAGTCGAGGTACTCGATGAGCTCGTCGGCGACCTCGCGGTAGCCCTTTCCGGGGCGCCACGATCCGAGGTGGAGCTCGTACACGCTCATCGGCAGCTCGTGCGCGTTGGTGGTCGCGCGCCGCGACATCCACTCGTCATCGTCCCAGACGTGCGAGCTGACGCTCACGACGGACGCGGTGGCGGGCGAGACCTCGGCCTGGCGGGCCATCGGGTCGGCCTTCATGACCCAGTCGCTCGAGCCGGTGAGGAACTCGAACTTGTAGATCGTGCCGGGTGGCAGGTCGGGCACGAACAGCTCCCAGACGCCCGTGCCGCCCATGCTGCGCATGGCGTGACCCGAGCCGTCCCAGCGGTTGAACTCGCCGACGACGCGAGCCGCGCGCGCGTGCGGCGCCCACACCGTGAATCCAGTGCCGCGCACGCCGGCGCCTGCGCCCCAGTGCTCGCGATGGTGCGCGCCGAGGACGCGCCACAGCTCCTCGTGCCGGCCCTCGCCGATGAGGTGCAGGTCGAGGTCGCCGACCGTCGGCGCGAAGCGGTACGGGTCGTCGCTCGTCCACTCGTCGTCGCCGTAGCGCGCCCGCACCCGGTAGCCGGTCGGTCCGAAGTCGCCCACCCCTGCCCAGATGCCGTGTCCGACGTGGTCGAGGGGCACGATGGCGCCGTCGTCGAGGATCGCCTCGACGGCGTCGGCGAGCGGCCGCCGAGTGCGGATGACCGTGTGGACGCCCGGAGTGCCCCCGAGCTCGAACCCGTGCTGGCCCAGGACCGAGTGCGGGTCGGAGTGCCGACCCTCCGCGACGGCGGCGAGCACCTCGTCGGCGACGACGGGGCCGGTGCGAGGCATCCGGTCAGGCATCTGCGCCTCCATCCGCGCCGCGCACGATGTGCAGGATGTGCGCGGGCTGCGTGAACGCATCGAGGCGGACGTAGTTCGCGTCGCTCCACGTCCAGCGGTCGCCGGTCACGAGGTCGGCGACCTCGAATCGCGCACCGGGCTCGAGGCCGATCTCGGCGAAGTCGAGGTGCACCGTCGTCTCCCTGACGGAGTGGGGATCGACGTTGGCGACCACGATGATGGTGTCGTCTTCGCCGGTGGCGGTGAAGCGCCCTTCGAGGTGCTTCGAGTAGACGAGCACCGAGTCGTCCTCGCTCGCGTGGATGCGGAGGTTCCGCAGCTGCCCGAGCGCCGGGTGGTCGGCGCGGATGCGGTTGAGGATGCCGAGGTAGAGCGCGAGCGAGCGGCCCTCGCGTTCGGCGCCCGCGAAATCGCGGGGCTTGTACTCGTACTTCTCGTTGTCGATGGCCTCCTCGGCGCCCGGCCTCGCCACGGACTCGAAGAGCTCGAAGCCCGAGTACACGCCCCAGGTCGGCGCCGCGGTCGCGGCGATCGTCGCCCGCACCGTGAACGCGGCCGGCCCGCCGAACTGGAGGTACTCGGTGAGGATGTCGGGCGTGTTCACGAACAGGTTCGGACGCATGTAGTCGGCGGTCTCCTGGGAGACGGAGGTGAGGAACTCCTCGAGCTCGGCCTTGGTGTTGCGCCACGTGAAGTACGAGTACGACTGCTGGAAGCCCACCATCGCGAGCGCGCGCATCATCGCCGGCCGCGTGAACGCCTCGGCGAGGAAGACCACGTCGGGGTCGGTCGCATTGATGTCGCCGATGAGTCGCTCCCAGAACGGGAGTGGCTTGGTGTGCGGGTTGTCGACGCGGAAGATGCGCACGCCCTGCTTCATCCAGTGCCGCACGACGCGGGTGACCTCGACGACGAGGCCTTCGACGTCGTCGTCGAAGTTGATGGGGTAGATGTCCTGGTACTTCTTCGGCGGGTTCTCGGCGTAGCGGATGGTGCCGTCGGGCAATTGCGTGAACCAGTCCGGATGCTCCGTCACCCATGGGTGATCGGGGGACGCCTGCAGCGCGAGGTCGAGCGCGATCTCGATGCCGAGCGCCTCGGCGCGACGCACGAAGGCGCGGAAGTCGGCGAGCGAGCCGAGGTCGGGATGCACGGCGTCGTGGCCGCCGGGGGTGCCGTCGCGGAGCGGTCCGCCGATGGCCCACGGCGAACCGGGATCGTCGGGCCCGGGGTCGAGCGTGTTGTTGCGGCCCTTGCGGTTCGTCACGCCGATCGGATGGATCGGCGGCAGGTACACGACGTCGAAGCCCATCGCGGCGACCCCGTCGAGGCGCTTCGCGGCCGTGCGGAACGAGCCGCTGCGCCATCGGCCGTCCTTGAACCGGCGCGCGCCCTCCGAGCGCGGGAAGAACTCGTACCACGAGCCGACGCCCGCGCGACGGCGCTCGACGCGGATCTCATGTTCGGGGGAGTCGCTCGCGAGCCTCGTGAGCGGGCGCGGCACGAACTCGGCGAGGGCCGGGTCGTCGATGAGGGCGCGCCGGTCGGCGACGGGTGCCGCGTCGTCGCGCAGTGCGTCGGCGAGCGTCGTCAGCTGCTTCCGCACGGCACGGGGCCGTTCCGCTTCGGCTGCTGCTCGTTCCAGGAGACGTGCTCCGATCTCGAACATGAGCTCGACGTCGACGCCGGCGTCGACCTTGAGTGCCGCGTCGTGCCGCCAGGTGGCGACCTCGTCGTCGAAGCCCGTGACATGCCAATGCCAGACGCCCTGCTCGTCGAGGAGCGCCTTCGACTCCCAGCGGTCGGTGCCCGGCGCCAGTGGCGACATCCGCTCGCGCGTGACCCTGCCCGACGGGCTCGTGAGCACCAGCATGGCGCCCACCATGTCGTGCCCCTCACGGAAGACGGTCGCGCGGAACGGCACCACCTCGCCGACGAACGCCTTCGGTCTCCACCGCGCATCGGGGAGGGCGGGGGTGACCCCGGTCACCGGGATCCGGCCGGCCAGCACTGCGTTGGTCGTCACGGTTCGACCGTAGCGCGGATCGGGTGTGGGCGGCGTGACGCGCCGCCGCTTCCGAACGCCGCTGATGCTCGACCCGACCGAAATTCGATGCAGGCCGAAGAGAGGATATCCGATGACCGAAGTGCACAGCCGCACGTGAAGATGGTCGTCCGGTGACGGGTAAGGGGCTCCGGCCGCTTCCGTAGGAACCGAGTTCAGTTCGACCGCTGTCGTCCGGGCCCGCCCGACAGGTCGCGATCGAGACGGTTGCGGTGATCCGCATCCGCCTCGAGGCGCGTGCGGACCTGCTGCGGCTCGGCACCGGTGCCGGCGACCACGCGGTCGGGCCGGACGAGCACGACCCGGGCCTGGGCGGCGGGGGCGGATGCCTCGGGCTCGATCACCTCGTCGTCGCGCACGACGATCACGGGCAGGCCGCGCCAGCGCGGGTCGTCGGTAGCGGCTGCGGGCTCGTCGGCGCGTTGCCACATCACCCAGCACCAACCCGACTCGGGCAGGCGCGCGGAGAGTCGGCGACCGTCGGCGAGTATCGGGTTCGCCAGGCGACGACCGGCTCCTGGGCCTGCGCTCAGCGGGCCGTCGGGGTAGGCGGCCTCGAGCATTCCGGTGCTGCGGCCGAGTCTGGCCTGTACGCGGGGGAGCGCGAGCACGTGGGGCGCGATCCGGCCGAGCACGCGTCGGATCGCCCCGTTCCGTGTCGTCAGCAGGGCGGTCATTCGGGCGACGGTCTCGACCATCCGGCTCCCCGCGGCCCGGCGTTCGGCCTCGTAGCTGTCGAGGATGGATTCGGCCGCGGCGGGGGACGACGGTGCCCCTTCGACCTCCGCGAGCTTCCAGAGCAGGTTGTGGGCGTCCTGCAGTCCGGTGTTCAGCCCTTGGCCGCCGACGGGGCTGTGCACGTGGGCGGCGTCTCCGGCGAGGAACACGCGACCGCGGCGGTACGCGTCCGCCACCCCGTGCGTGAGGGAGAAGCGCGAGGTCCAGCCGACGTCGTGCACGCCGAACTCGAGGCCCGTGCGCTCCATGACGAGGGCGTCGAGATACGCCTCGTCGATGGTGGGGGCCTCGGCATCCGTCGCCGCGGGAACGTGGGCGATGATCCGCCAGCGACCGGGATCGGGCACCGGCACGATGATGAGGAGGCCCTGCGGCGCGAGGTAGGCATAGCCCTCGTCCTCCGCGAGGGGCAGCGAGCCCGCGACATCCGCCAGCAGGAACTCCACCCCGCTGTCGCGACGGTCGAGCCGGAGTCCAACGCGATCGCGCACCGTGCTGCGGCCCCCGTCGCACCCGATGACCCAGCGCGCACGCACGCGCTGCAGCCCGTCGACGGTCTCGACGTGGGCCTCGAGGTGGTCTTCCCGGTCGTCGAGCTCGACGAAGGCTGCTCCCCACTCGACCGCGCCGCCAAGCTCGGCGAGTCGCGACTCGAGGACCTGCTCCGTGGCGTACTGCGGGATGGACAGCCAGAACGGGTACGCGGTGTCGCCCCACGGGAGTCCGAGCAGATCCACCCTGGTGCGGCGCCCACGTGGCCCGGCGTGGGCGGTGATCGCCGCGAACGGCACCCCCTCGGCGAGCATGCGATCGGCGACACCCATGATCTCGAGCAGCTCCATCGTGCGGGCATGCGTGGCGAGTGCCTTGGAGTGCGTGGAGAGTCCGAGCTTGCGATCGATGATCCGTACCGACAGGCCGTGGCGCCGGGCCTCGCAGGCTGCGGCCAGCCCGGTGGGGCCGGCGCCGACGACCAGCACATCGACATCCGTGGACGCGGGCCGTTCGGAGAGTCCGGATGCATGGTCGCGAGAGGGGTTCATATCGTCAGCGTATCAAAATGAGACACTGACGTCTCGTTTCACTCGATTCTTCGGTATGGTGGAACCATGGATGCCACCTCCCCGGCCCCTCCACCGCGGCGTCGTGACGTTGCGCGTCACCGTGACCTGCTCATCGCCGCAGCCACCGAGGAATTCGCCCGCAATCCTGAAGCGTCGATGGCCGACATCGCCCGGGTCGCCCAGTTGACGAGGGCCACCGTGTACCGCCACTTCCCGAACCGCGACGCGCTCGAGGCGGCCATCCGATCGGAGGCGCTCGCCCGAGCGTCCGGGGCGCTCGCGGAAGGACGGCTCGACGAGGGCACCGCGCTGGAGGTCCTGCGGCGCGTGATCCAGGCCCTGAGCGCACAGGGCATGAGTCTGCGATTCATGCTGCTGCAGGGCCCCGATTCCGACCCGGAGTTCCTGGCCCAGCGCGCTCAGGTGCTGTCGCCGCTCGTCGACGTGGTGAGGCGAGGGCAACGCGAGGGCCTCCTCCACGAGGACCTCGCGCCCGAGTGGATCGTCACGGCGATGGCGTCGCTGCTCGTCGCTGCGGTGCGGGCGGCCCCGTCGCCGGATGCCGACGTGGCGGAGATGGTGCATCGGACGTTGATGTCCGGGGTCGCGACGGCAGCGAGCTGACCGTGGCATCCGGCACTCGACGTTCACACGTTCGTCATGCGCCCGCCCTAGGGTTGAGCGGGTGAAACCCATTCGCAAGTTCACCGTCCGTGCCGTCGTCCCGGCAGCGCTCTCGGCCCTCGAGGAGCTCGCGGCCAACCTGCGGTGGTCGTGGCATGAGCCCACGAAGCGCCTCTTCGAGCACATCGACCCCATTGTCTGGCAGAGCTCGCGACGCGACCCGGTGGCGTTCCTCGGGGAGGTCCACCCGGCGCGCCTCGACGAGCTCGCGCGCGACGAGGGCTACGTCGAGTGGGCCGAGCGCGAGCGCGCCGGCCTGCGCGAATACCTCGCCGAACCGCGCTGGTTCCAATCGCTCGGCGCGGATGCCCCGCGACTCGTCGCCTACTTCTCGCCGGAGTTCGGCATCACGGCGGCACTGCCGCAGTATTCGGGCGGACTCGGCATCCTCGCGGGCGATCACCTGAAGGCGGCATCCGACCTCGGCGTCCCGCTCGTCGGCGTGGGGCTGTTCTACAAGGCGGGCTACTTCCGGCAGTCGATCTCGGCCGACGGATGGCAGCAGGAGCGGTATCCCGTGCTCGACCCCGATGGGCTCCCCCTGTCGGTGCTGCGCCGACCCGACGGCGCTCCCGTGCAGGTGACCCTCGCCCTGCCCGACGATCAATCGCTGCACGCGCGCGTCTGGAAGGCGGCCGTCGGCCGCGTCACCCTGCTCATGCTCGACACCGACATCCCGGCGAACACCGACGAGCTGCGCACGGTGACCGACCGGCTCTACGGGGGTGGCGGCGAGCACCGGCTGCTGCAGGAGCTCCTGCTCGGCGTCGGCGGAGCCCGGGCCGTGCGCGCCTTCACCGAGCTCGCAGGGATGCCCGCGCCCGACGTGTTCCATATGAACGAGGGCCATGCCGGGTTCCTCGGGCTCGAGCGCATCGCGACCCACATCGCGGTCGGCCTCTCGTTCACCGAGGCGCTGCAGGTCGTTCGGGCTGGAACCGTGTTCACGACGCACACGCCCGTTCCCGCCGGCATCGACCGCTTCGATCGCGGCCTCGTCGAGCGGTACCTCTCGACGTCGCTGCTGCCCGGTGTCGAGCCCGCCGACGCATTGGCCCTCGGCGTCGAGCCCGGCGCCGACCCCGAGACGAGCGCGTTCAACATGGCGGTCATGGGGCTTCGCCTCGCGCAGCACGCCAACGGCGTCTCGAAGTTGCACGGCGAGGTGAGCCGGCGCATGTTCGGCGACCTCTGGCCCGGCTTCGACGCCGAGGAGGTGCCCATCACGTCGATCACGAACGGCGTGCACGCGCCCACCTGGACCGACCCCGCGCTCGTCAGCCTCGCCGAGTCGACGCTCGGCACGGCCGACCCCGAGCACGCCGACTGGTTGAGTCCGGCCCTCTCCGGCGGCGAGTTCTGGACGGTCAAGCGGCGGATGCGCCTCCAGCTCGTCGAGGACGCGCGCCGACGCCTGGCCGCAGCGTGGTCGGAGCAGCACGCGGGGGCCCAGGCGCCCGAGTGGGTGACGCGGGTGCTCGATCCCGACACGCTGACGGTCGGCTTCGCCCGTCGCGTGCCGACGTACAAGCGCCTCACGCTCATGCTGCAGGACCCCGAGCGGCTGAAGGCGATCCTCACGAACCCCGAGCGGCCCGTGCAGTTGGTGATCGCCGGCAAGTCGCATCCGGCCGACGACGAGGGCAAGCGGCTCATCCAGCAGCTCGTGCAGTTCGCACAGCAGCCCGGGCTGCGCGAGCGCATCGTGTTCCTGCCCGACTACGACATGGGCATGGCCGAGCTCCTCTACCCCGGCTGCGACGTGTGGCTGAACAACCCGCTGCGCCCGCTCGAGGCGTGCGGCACCTCGGGCATGAAGGCCGCCATGAACGGTGCACTCAACCTGTCGATCCTCGACGGTTGGTGGGCCGAGTACGCGGGCGACGATTACGGCTGGGTCATCCCGTCGGCGGATGCCGCGGGGGACGCCGGCGAGCGCGATGCCCTCGAGGCATCCGCCCTCTACGACCTGCTCGAGCACCGCGTCGCGACCCGGTACTACGAGCGCGACGGCGATGGAGTGCCCGAGGAGTGGGTGCGCCGGGTGCGCCAGACGCTCGCGACGCTCGCGCCCGAGCTCGGCGCCGACCGCATGGTCAAGCAGTACGTCGAGCGGCTCTACCGCCGGGCCGCCGAGCACGCGGCGAAGGTGGAGGCCGACGGCGATCGCGGCGCCCGCGAGCTCGCGGCATTCGATTCGCGCGTGCGCGCCGCCTGGCCGAAGGTGCACGTGACGCACGTCGAGTCGGGCGGGGTCGAATCGCCGCACGTCGGCGACGCGCTGCGCCTGCGGGCGTACGTCGAGCTCGACGGGCTCGCGGCCGACGATGTGACGGTCGAGGTCGTCTACGGACGCAGCCGCGTCGACGAGTCGATCGAGGACGTGCGACGCACCGCGCTCGAGCCCGATGGGGTTGCGGATGCCTCGGGCCCTCGCCTGTACACGGGCACGGTGGTGCTCGACCGGGCGGGTGCGTTCGGGTACACGGTGCGCGTGGTGCCGCGGCATCCGCTCATGCTCTCGACCGCGGAGCTGGGGCTCGTCGCCGTCGCCGGGTGAGGCGCCGATGCCGCGCGCCTCGCGGGCGTGCTTCGTGTCACAAACGGCGGATATACGATCCGGCGCGTCGGCGACGGACCGGATTCCGCGGGGTGGCGGATCGTATATCCGCAGAAATGGACACTTCGCTGCGTCGCCGGCGCGAGGGCGCGGCGACCGGCGCGCGGGGTCAGCGGACGCGGGCGATCGGGGCGTAGCGGCCCGAAGTGACGGCGATGAGGTCGTCGGGCGCGAGTTCGAGGTCGAGGCCACGGCGACCGCCCGAGACGTAGATCGTCTCGCAGAGGATCGCCGACTCGTCGAGCACGGTGGGCAGCGCCGTCTTCTGGCCGATGGGGCTGATGCCGCCCACGACGTACCCGGTCCTGCGCTCGGCCACGGCGGGGTCGGCCATCTCGGCGCGCTTTCCGCCGAGGGCCTGCGCAAGCGCCTTGAGGTCGAGCTGCATCGCGACCGGCACGATGCCGACCGCGAGCGCGCCGTCGACGTTCGCGAGAAGCGTCTTGAACACCCGATCGGGGTCGAGTCCGAGCTTCTCGGCGGCCTCCAGCCCGTAGGCTGCGGCGCGAGGGTCGTGCTCGTAGGCGTGCACCGTGAACGCGATGCCAGCCCGGGCGAGGGCGACCGTGGCGGGCGTGCCGGCCGAGGCATCCGCTCGCTTGGCCATCATCCGCCCCCGTGAGCCCGGAACAACACCATCGACAGCGGCGCCACGGCGATGCGATCACCAGCCGCGTGGTCGGCGCCCACGTCGACGGGCTCGTCGCCGGCCGAATCCCAGAGGCGCGTGTAACCCGTGACACCCTCGTGCACCGGCAACGCCACCTCGGTCTCGGTCTCGTGCGCGTGCACGACGAGGAGGATGCGGTTGAACGCCTCGAACTCGGGCGTCGATGCGGCGAGGTACTGCAGCGTGCGCTGCTCGGGCGAGTGCCAGTGGTCGATGGTCATGGTCGTGCCCGCGGCGTTGAACCAGTCCATCTGCGAGGCGCTCGGGGTCGTCTCGCCGAGGCGTCCGAACCGCACCGGCCGGATGGCCGGGTTCTCGGCCCGAAGGCGCAGCAGCCGTCGCACGGTCTCGACGAGTCGCTCGTCGCGTTCGGCCTCGTCCCACGCGATCCAGGTCAGCTCCGAGTCGTGGCAGTACGCGTTGTTGTTGCCGCGCTGGCTGCGGCCGTACTCGTCGCCCGCGGTGAGCATCGGCACGCCGGCCGAGAGCAGCAGGGTGCCGAGCAGGTTCCGGATGCTCCGCCGCCGCGCCGCGAGGATGCCCGCGTCATCCGTCTCGCCCTCGACGCCGTGATTGTAGGAGTTGTTGTTGTCGGTGCCGTCGCGGTTCTGCTCGCCGTTGCCGAGGTTGTGCTTCAGGTCGTACGCGGTGAGGTCGGCGAGCGTGAACCCGTCGTGCGCCGTCACGAAGTTGAGGCTCGCGAGGGGTCCGCGCTCGATGGAGAAGGTGTTCGACGAGCCCGCCAGACGGGTGGTGAAGCGGCCGATGCCGCTGCCGGCGGTGCCCGTCTCGCGTTCGCGACGCAGGTCGCCGAGCCAGAAATCGCGCATGCGGTCGCGGTAGCGGTCGTTCCACTCGCTGAAGCCGGCCGGGAAGTTGCCGGTCTGCCAGCCGCCGGGGCCGACGTCCCAGGGCTCGGCGATGAGCTTGGTGTCGCCGATCACGGGGTCGGCGAGCATCGCCTGCAGCAACGGATGCTCGGGCGTGTAGCCGCCGTGGTCGTCGCGGCCGAGCGTCGCGGCCAGGTCGAGGCGGAAGCCGTCGACCTGCAGTTCATCAGCGAAGTACCGCAGCGAGTCGAGCACGAGGCGCCTGGCCGCCTCGTTGCCGAAGTCGACGGTGTTGCCGCAGCCGGTCGTGTCGACGTAGCGTCCGTGCGCGTCGTGCCGGTAGTAGGAGGCATTGTCGATGCCGCGCAACGAGTACGTGGGACCCTCGCGCCCTTCCTCGGCCGTGTGGTTGTAGACGACGTCGAGCACCACCTCGAGGCCGGCCTCGTGGAGTCGGCGCACCATTCCGGCGAACTCGCGGCGCACGGCGTGCGCGCCCTCGGCCTGCGCAGCGGCGGATGCGTACGGCGCGTGGGCGGCGAAGAAGCCGAGCGTGTTGTACCCCCAGTAGTTCGGCCGCCCCTGTCGCACGAGCCGCTGCTCGGAGACGAACGCGTGCACGGGCAGGAGCTCGACCGTCGTGATGCCGAGCCCCGTGAGGTACTCGAGCGACGCGTCGTGCGCGAGCCCGGCGTAGGTGCCCCGCAACTGCTCGGGGATGCGTTCGTTGAGCTTCGAGAACCCGCGCACGTGCGCCTCGTAGATGACGGTGTGGTCGAGGGGGACGCGGGGCTTCGTCGTGCCGGCCCAATCGAATCCGGTGGATGCGAGCGAGTCGAGCGCGACGCCGCGCCAGGACCCGTCGGCGACGGGCGCGAGGCCCCGTGCGTACGGATCGAGCAGCGTGTGCGCCGGGTTGAACGCGTGGTCGAACCCGGCGGGGCCGTCGACGCGGAGGCCGTAGCGGGCACCTGGTATGAGGGCAGCGGATGTTCCCTCCCACACGCCGTGCTCATCGCGCTCGAGCGGCGTGCGCGAGGTCGCCCAGTCGAGGTCGCCGTCGGCGAACACCTCGAGCTCCACCGAGGTCGCGTGCGCGGACCAGACCCGGATCGTGCCGCCGTCCGTGCCCGTACGGACGCCGAGATCGTGCAAGGGGTCGGGCGCGGACATGCGTTCTACAGTAGTTCGTGTGGAAGCGCTCCCAGCGCCGCGGCCGAGGTGCCGCGAGACGCGGGTTCGGGAGAGACATCGGTTCGCTGAAAGGAGGTGTCGCCATGGTCTATCTCGACCACGCGGCGACGACCCCCATGCGCGCCGAGGCGATCGAGGCGCTCACGGCGTCGTTGCACGTCGTCGGCAATCCTTCGTCGATTCACAGTGCCGGGCAGGACGCCAAGCGCTTGCTCGAGGAGTCACGTGAGCGCGTCGCCGCGACGCTCGGCGCCGACGGCATCGAGGTCGTGTTCACGGGCAGCGGCACCGAGGCCGTGAACCTCGCGATCAAGGGGCTGTGGTGGAGCCGGCAGGCGGCCGTCCCTCGTCCGCGCATCATCGTCCCGGCGGGGGAGCACCACGCCACGCTCGACACCGTGGAGTGGCTGGCCGAACACGAGTGCGCCATCGTCGAGGAGGTGCCGCTCGACGAGGTCGGCCGCGTGCGGCTCGACGCGCTCGCCGCCGCACTCGATCGCGACGCGGCATCCGTGGCGCTCGTCACCATGATCTGGGCGAACAACGAGGTGGGCACCATCCAGCCGGTCGCCGAGGTCGCACGTCTCGCCGCGCGCGCCGGCGTGCCCCTGCACATCGACGCCATCGCCGCGTACGGGCAGGTGCCGATCGACGTCCACGGCCTGCGACGGGCGACGGATGCCCCGGCCGGCGCCGGGCTCGTCGCCCTCAGCGTCTCGGCGCACAAGATCGGCGGGCCCGTGGGCATCGGCGCGCTCGTGCTCGACCGGTCGGCGACGATCGAACCGCTCATCCACGGCGGCGGACAGCAGCGCAAGGTGCGCTCCGGCACCCAGGACGTGGCGGCGGCCGCGGCGTTCGCGGCGGCGGCATCCGCGGTGCACGAGCGCCTCGACGTCGATGCCGACCGGATGTCGCGGCTGCGTGATCGGCTCCTCGCCGGCGTCGTCTCCGCGGTGCCCGACGCGCGGCTCTCGGGCGACCCCTCGCCGGGCGGCAGGTTGCCCGGGAACGTCCACTTCTCGTTCCCGGGGTGCGAGGGCGACTCCCTGCTGTTCCTCCTCGACATGGCGGGGATCGCCGTGTCGACGGGGTCGGCCTGCCAGGCCGGCGTTCCCGAGCCGTCGCACGTGCTCATGGCGATGGGACGCTCCGAGGCCGACGCGCGCGGCGCGCTCCGCATCACGCTCGGGCACGAGTCGACCGACGCCGACGTCGATGCGTTCCTCGCGGCGCTGCCGGGCGCGTACGCGCAGGCGGCGCGCGCCGGCCTCGCCGCCCGGGCGACGTCGTTCGACCGCTGACACCCAGCGCTTTTCAGGAGTTATCCGGCGTGTCGTCGTCATGGGCGGCGCTTCGTCCTGAGATACGCAGCCACGAGGAGGTGGCCGCCTGAGAAACGCATTCGGTGACGGGGACCCCCGCCTGCGGCATCCGCTCAGCACCGGTTTCGTACACTGGAACGATGCGAGTTCTTGCAGCGATGAGCGGCGGCGTCGACAGCGCCGTTGCCGCTGCGCGCGCCGTCGACGCCGGACATGAGGTCGTGGGCGTGCATCTGGCACTCAGCCGCATGCCCGGAACGCTGCGCACCGGCAGCCGCGGCTGCTGCACCATCGAGGACTCGATGGACGCCCAGCGTGCCGCGAACGTGCTCGGCATCCCGTACTACGTGTGGGACTTCTCCGAGCGCTTCAAGGCCGACGTGGTCGACGACTTCATCGCCGAGTACTCCGCCGGGCGCACCCCGAACCCGTGCATGCGCTGCAACGAGCGCATCAAGTTCGCCGCGTTGCTCGAGAAGGCGCTGGCGCTCGGCTTCGACGCCGTGTGCACCGGTCATTACGCGACGATCGTGACGGATGCCGCGGGCAACCGCGAGCTCCACCGCGCGAGCGCGTGGGCGAAAGACCAGTCGTACGTGCTCGGCGTGCTCACCGCCGAGCAGCTCGCACACGCGTACTTCCCGCTCGGCGACACCCCCTCGAAGCAGCTCGTGCGCGAGGAAGCCGAGCGCCGCGGGCTGTCGGTCGCGCAGAAGCCCGACTCGCACGACATCTGCTTCATCCCCGACGGCGACACGCGCGGATGGCTCGCCGAGCGCGTCGGCACCGAGACGGGCGAGATCATCGACCGCACCGGCGCCGTCGTCGGCTCGCACGAGGGCGCGCACGCCTACACGGTGGGGCAGCGCCGCGGTCTGCGCCTCGGAACGCCAGCGCCCGACGGCAAGCCGCGCTTCGTGCTCGAAGTACGTCCGAAGGAGAACACCGTCGTGGTCGGGCCGAAGGAGGCGCTCGCGACCGCCGAGATCGCCGGGTCGCGCTACACGTGGGCGGGGCAGCCGCCGACGGATGCCTCGAGCCCGTTCGCGTGCGAGGTGCAGATCCGGGCGCACGCCGACCCCGTGCCCGCGGTGGCGGTCGTGGCCGGCGGTGAGCTCGTGATCACCCCGGAGCATCCGCTCGACGGGGTCGCACCGGGCCAGACCGCGGTCGTCTACGTCGGCACGCGCGTGCTCGGCCAGTGCACGATCGATCGCACGGTGAGCGCGGTCCCGGTCGACGCCTGAGCGCCGCTTCCCGGCACGGCATCCTCGCCGCAGCGACCGGTTTCGCGTAGATTCGCGCTGGCGCTCACCCCCGGCGCCCTTGCATGACGAGGAGATTCCAGTGTCCTACCCGCTGTACCCCGCCGATCCGACTGCAGACCCGGCCGAGCCGTTCCGAAGCCTCGACTCGGGGCCCATCACCCGTCCGGTGACCACCGCCCAGCCGCGTGCCGGCGCATGGGAGAACGCCGCCGACGCCCGCACCCTCACCACCGACGAGCTCCTCGAACGCCAGCGCGAGCAGTTCGGTGGAGTGAAGTTCGGCTCGGCGTTCTTCGGATGGGTCACGGCGGCGGCCATTGCCGTCACCCTCACGGGACTTCTCGCAGCGGGCGGCGCCGCCCTGCGCCTCGGAAAGCTGCTGAATCCCGTGACGTCGACCGGTTACGGCCCGTTCGATGCGCCGACGGTCGGCTGGATCGGTGTCGGCACGGGGCTTGCGATCGTGCTCATCGCCTTCTACTTCGGTGGCTACGTCGCCGGGCGCATGGCCCGATTCAGTGGCGTCGCGCAGGGTCTCGCCGTCTGGGCGTGGGCCATTGTCACGGTCATCGTCGCAGGCGTGCTCGTCGTGGTGCTCGGCGTCCCCTACGAGATCGTTACCGACCGCCTGGTCATGTTCTCGGGCCTCCTGATCACGGAGGATCTCCTCCTGACCGGGGGAATCGTCGCCGCGGCCGCCGTCGCCGTCGTGAGCCTGGGCGGGGCCCTCCTCGGGGGTCCGGCTGGTCTTCGCTTCCACCGGCGCGTCGACTCCCTGGGGCTGATCGGCTAGCTCGCCCGCTGCCGTCGACGCCGTCACCGGCGAAGTCTGAACACCGCCCGAATGTTCGCTGCATACGCGAGTACGAGAAATGCGCGTGTGTCAAGGCCTCTCCGGGCTCGCACCCCTCGTCGTAGGGTCGGATCGGCGCCGCAGGCATCACCCGTGAGCGGGGCCACAACGAGAGGGGACCACCATGAGCACCTCATCCGACCGGCCTGGCCGAGATCCGTATCCGGCGAACACGCCTGGAGTTCCTGCTGACCGCAACCGCGACGGCATCGACGACCGCCGTCAGGGCGTGGATCGCGACCGAGATGGTGTCGACGATCGCCGCGAGGCCGTGTCCCACGATCGCGACCGAGATGGTGTCGACGATCGGCGCGAGGCGGCGGTGCCGCCCGCAAGGCATGATCGTGACCGTGACGGCGTCGACGACCGACGCGAGGCCGTGGCCCACGATCGGAACCTGGTCGATCGCAGGGACGTCGCCGCACGCGAGCGCGAAGCGTTCGGCGGCGTGAAGGTCGGGGCGGCGTTCTTCGGCTGGCTGACCGCCTTCGGCACCGCCGTCATCCTCACCGCCCTGCTCGCCGCGACCGGCGCGGCGCTCGGCCTCGGCATCGCCGAATCCGACACCGCGGCCGACGATGCCGCCGTCGATGCCGAGACCGTCGGCTGGGTGGGCGCCATCGCGCTGCTCGTCATCCTGTTCATCGCGTACTACGCAGGCGGTTACGTCGCCGGGCGGATGGCGCGCTTCAACGGGATCCGCCAGGGCATCGCCGTCTGGGTGTGGGCGCTCGTCATCGCGATCATCGTCGCGCTGGTCAGCGTCGTCCTGGGAAGCCAGTACGACATCTTCGGCGAACTGAACGTGTTCCCGCGTATTCCGGTGGCTGAGGGCGACCTCACCGTGGCCGGCATCATCACCACGATCGTCGTGATCCTGGCGAGCCTCGGTGGCGCGATCCTCGGTGGCAAGGCCGGCACGCATTACCACCGCAAGGTGGACCGCGCGGGCTACGCCGTGGAGCGGTAGACCGCACAGCGTGAAGGCGGGGCGCGAGGGCGCCCCGCCTTTCGCGTATTCAGGAGATCGCGACGGCCGAGGACGGGCACGGGGCGATCGACCTCTGATGTACGGATCTCCTCGGTTGCGTGAAGATCGGTCGCGGCATCCGTGCCGGCGTCGGAGGCCGCCCATAGGATGGCGCCTGTGAGCGACATCCCAGCCGACTTCGAATCCGCCCGAGCCGAAGCGGAGGAACTGGCCGAACGCATCGAGCGCTATCGCACCACGTACTACTCCGAAGGTGTCAGCCTCGTCAGCGACGCCGAGTACGACGTGCTCTTCCACCGGCTCGAGGCCCTCGAACGCGAGTTCCCCGAGCTCGCCGGCCAGGACAGCCCCACACAGCAGGTCGGCGCGGCCCTGGTGTCGGCCGGATTCCCGCCGCACGAGCACGCCGAGCGCATGCTGAGCCTCGACAACGTCTTCACCCTCGACGAGTTCGCCGAGTGGGCGACGAAAGCCCAGGCGGCAGCCGGGCGGCCGGTGCGCTGGCTCTCGGAGCTCAAGATCGACGGCCTGGCGATCAGCCTCGCCTACCGCGACGGCGTGCTCGAGACGGCAACGACCCGCGGCGACGGCAGGGTCGGCGAGGACATCACCGAGAACGTCGACTTCATCCCCACGATCCCACGGCGCCTCGAGGGGGAGGGCTTCCCTCCGTTCTTCGAAGTCCGGGGCGAGGTCTTCCTCCGGTCGGCCGACTTCGAGGCGCTCAACGCGAGGCAGCACGCGCTGCAGGCCGAGTTCGCCGCCGAGCAGCGCGCCAAGGGCAAGGCCGATGACGCGATCCCGACGCGCTTCCCCGAGTTCGCGAACGCGCGTAACACCGCAGCCGGCAGCCTTCGCCAGCGCCGCGAGAACAAGTCGCGCCAGCAGCTCGAGCTCATGCGCGAGCGGCTCGGCCGGCTGTCGCTCTACCTGCACGGCATCGGCGCGTGGGACAACCCGCCAGTCTCGAGCCAATCCGAGATCTACGGCCTGCTCGCCGGATGGGGCCTGCCCGTCTCTCCGCACACGCGGGTCTTCGCCACGGTCGACGAGGTCACCGAGTTCATCGCACACCACGGCGAGCACCGCCACGACGTCGAACACGAGATCGACGGCATCGTCGTGAAGGTCGACGAGCTCGCGCTCCACGGCGAGCTCGGGGCGACCAGCCGGGCGCCGCGTTGGGCGATCGCGTACAAGTACCCGCCCGAGGAGGTGCACACGAAGCTGCTCGACATCCGGGTCGCGATCGGCCGCACCGGGCGGGCGACGCCGTACGCCGTGATGGCCCCCGTGAAGGTCCAGGGCAGCACGGTGGAACAGGCGACGCTCCACAACCAGGAGGTCGTGAAGGCCAAGGGCGTCCTCATCGGCGACACGGTGGTGCTCCGCAAGGCGGGCGACGTGATCCCCGAGATCCTCGGCGCCGTCGAAGAACTCCGCGACGGCGCCGAACGCGAATGGCAGATGCCCGCCGAGTGTCCCGAATGCGGCACGCCGCTTCGCCCCATGAAGGAGGGCGACATCGACCTCCGGTGCCCGAACGCGCGAAGCTGCCCCGCGCAGGTGCGCGGGCGCGTCGAGCACATCGGCTCACGCGGCGCGCTCGACATCGAGGCGCTCGGCGAGGTCACTGCCGCCGCACTGACGCAACCGTCGGTGCCGTCCACTCCGCCGCTCGTCACCGAGGCGGGAATGTTCGAACTCACCCTCGACGAGCTCGTGCCGATCGAGGTCGTCGTGCGCGACGCCGAGACCGGCGAGCCGAAGGTCGACGAGACGACGGGCGAGCCCGTGCGACGTGCGCCCTTCAAGCGGATCATCCGCCAAGGCACCAAGGCCCGGCCACCGGAGTACGGCCCGTCGGGGGCGGCGACGAAGCTCCTCGACGAACTCGAGAAGGCGAAGACGAAGCCGCTCTGGCGACTCCTCGTCTCGCTGAACATCCGCAACGTCGGCCCGGTCGCTGCGCGCGCGCTGGCCGACCACTTCGGGTCGCTCGACGCGATCCGTGCTGCGAGTCGCGAGGAGCTCGCGCAGGTGGAAGGTGTCGGCGGCATCATCGCCGACGCGCTGATCGAGTGGTTCGACGTCGACTGGCACCGCGAGATCGTCGAGCGCTGGGCGGCATCCGGCGTGCAGTTCACCACACCGGGACATCCTGGTCCGGGGCGAGCGGGCGAAGACGGTGGCGTGCTCTCGGGGCTCACGATCGTCGCCACGGGTTCCCTCGACGGGTTCACGCGCGAGGGCGCGCAGGAGGCCATCATCGCCGCGGGCGGCAAGGCCGCTTCGAGCGTGTCGAAGAAGACCGACTTCGTCGCGGCCGGCCCCGGGGCCGGGTCGAAGCTGGCCAAGGCGGAGGAGCTGGGCGTTCGGGTGATCGACGCAACGCAGTTCGCGCGACTCGTGAGCGAGGGGCCGGCGGCACTGGACACGTGACAAAGGCCGGGGGAGCAGATGGCGGATGATGACGCAGGCACGAGCCGACGCGACTTCCTGAGGATCGGCGGCGCCGCCGCGGCGGGTGCGGTGATCGGCGGCGGCATCGGCCAATGACCTCTTCAGCGCCGTCAATCTCGACGAGCCGCGTCCGACCGTGACGTGGCCCTCGACCACACCGCAGCACGGCGAGGGGCTGTTCGGCGCACCCCGTTAGAATCGGTGGGATCCCCATCCCGACACGACGGAGCAGCATGTCCGAAATCAGTGCGGAGCAGGTCGCCCATCTCGCGAACCTCGCCCGCATCGCGCTCACCGAGGAAGAGATCGAGCACCTCACGACGGAGCTCGGCCAGATCATGCAGGCGGTCGAGAAGGTGAGCGAGGTGGCCACGCCCGACGTGCCGCCGACGAGCCACCCCATCCCGATGCAGAACGTCTTCCGCGACGACGTGGTCGGCGACATCCTCACGGTCGAGCAGGCGCTCGCCGGCGCGCCCGAGTCCGATGGCAAGCGCTTCGTCGTCTCGGCGATCCTGGGGGAGGAGCAGTGAGCGAGCACCTGATCCGACTCACCGCCGCCGAACTCGGCGAGCGTCTCGCCTCGGGCGACGTCTCCTCGGTCGAGGCGACCCGCGCCCACCTCGACCGCATCGCCGCCGTCGACGGTGCGGTGCACGCGTTCCTGCACGTCGACGGCGAGCGCGCGCTCGAGACCGCGGCCGACGTCGACCGGCGCCGCGCGGCCGGCGAAGCCCTCGGTCCGCTCGCGGGCGTGCCGATCGCCATCAAGGACGTGCTCGTGACCGAGGGCATGCCCTCCACGGCGGGCTCGCGCATCCTCGAGGGCTGGGTGCCGCCGTACGACGCGACACCGGTGCGCAAGGTGCGCGAGGCCGGCATGATCCCACTCGGCAAGACCAATATGGACGAGTTCGCCATGGGCTCGTCCACCGAGCACTCCGCGTACGGCCCCACGTACAACCCGTGGGACCTCGAGCGCATCCCCGGCGGATCCGGCGGCGGCTCCGCGGCGGCCGTGGCGAGCTTCGAGGCGCCCGTCGCCCTCGGCAGCGACACGGGCGGCTCGATCCGCCAGCCCGCGCACGTCACCGGCACCGTCGGCGTCAAGCCCACCTACGGCGCGGTGAGCCGCTACGGCTCGATCGCGCTGGCCTCCTCGCTCGACCAGGTCGGGCCCGTCACCCGCACGGTGCTCGACGCCGCGCTCCTCCAAGACGTCATCGCGGGCCACGACCCGCACGACTCGACCTCCATCCCCGACGCGTGGCCGTCCATGGCCGAGGCGGTACGGCGAGCGGATGTCGCGGGCCTCCGAATCGGCGTGGTCAAGCAGCTCGACTCCGACGGGTTCCAGGCAGGCGTCCGCTCGCGCTTCCACGAGGCGCTCGAACTCCTCGAGCGCAACGGCGCCGAGATCGTGGAGGTGAGTGCCCCGCACTTCGAGTACTCGATCGCGGCGTACTACCTGATCCTTCCCGCCGAGGCATCCTCGAACCTCGCGAAGTTCGACTCGGTGCGCTTCGGCCTCAGGGTCACTCCCGAAGGCGGCGGCACCGTGGAGCAGGTCATGGGCGCCACCCGCGAGGCCGGCTTCGGCCCCGAGGTGAAGCGCCGCATCATCCTCGGCACGTACGCACTCTCGGCGGGCTACTACGACGCGTATTACGGCAGCGCCCAGAAGGTGCGCACCCTCGTGCAGCGCGACTTCGACGCCGCGTTCGCCGAGGTCGACGTGCTCGCGACGCCCACTGCGCCGACCACGGCCTTCAAGCTCGGCGAGAAGCTCGACGACCCGCTGGCGATGTACCTCAACGACGTCGCCACGATCCCGGCGAACCTCGCCGGCGTGCCCGGCATCTCGGTGCCGGCGGGGCTCGCCCCTGAAGACGGACTCCCCGTCGGCATCCAGTTCCTCGCGCCGGCCCGTGAGGATGCGCGCCTCTACAACGTGGGCGGCGCCCTCGAGCGACTTCTCGTCGAGCAGTGGGGCGGCCCGCTCCTCGACCGGGCTCCCGATCTTTCGTCACATGAGATGGCCGCGGCCGAGGAGGGTGTCGTCTGATGGCGCGCGCAGAACTGATGGACTTCGACGAGGCGCTCGAGCTGTTCGAGCCGGTCATCGGCCTCGAGGTGCACGTCGAGCTGAACACCCGCACGAAGATGTTCTCGGCCGCCCCGAACCCGGCGAACTCCGAGTTCCACGGCGCCGAGCCGAATACGCTCGTCGCTCCGGTCGACCTCGGCCTGCCGGGCTCGCTCCCAGTCGTGAACGGCGAGGCGGTGCGCAACTCGATCTCGCTCGGGCTCGCACTCGGCTGCAGCATCGCCGAGTCGTGCCGGTTCGCCCGGAAGAACTACTTCTACCCCGACCTGGCGAAGAACTACCAGATCTCGCAGTACGACGAGCCGATCGCGTTCGAGGGCTCGGTCGAGGTCGAGCTCGAGAACGGGCGGGTCTTCCAGGTGCCGATCGAACGCGCGCACATGGAGGAGGACGCCGGCAAGCTCACGCATGTGGGCGGCTCGACCGGTCGCATCCACGGCGCCGAGTACTCGCTCGTCGACTACAACCGCGCGGGCGTGCCGCTCGTCGAGATCGTCACCAAGCCGATCTTCGGCGGCGAAGCGGATGCCCCCGCGCTGGCGCGCGCCTACGTTTCGACCATCCGCGACATCGTCATCTCGCTGGGTATCTCCGAAGCGCGCATGGAGCGCGGGAACCTGCGCTGCGACGCGAACGTGTCGCTGCGCCGGCGTGGCGCCGAGAAGCTCGGCACGCGCACCGAGACGAAGAACGTCAACTCGTTCCGCTCGATCGAGCGGGCGGTGCGGCACGAGATCCAGCGTCAGGCGGCCATCCTCGCGAAGGGCGGCACCATCACGCAGGAGACCCGCCACTGGCACGAGGACACGGGCACCACGAGCCCGGGCCGGCCGAAGTCCGACGCCGACGACTACCGGTACTTCCCCGAGCCCGACCTGCTCCCGGTGGTGCCGTCGAACGAGCTCATCGAGGAACTGCGCGCCGCGCTGCCCGAGCCCCCGGCGGCGCGCCGTCGTCGGCTGAAGTCGGAGTGGGGTTTCACCGACCTCGAGTTCCAGGGCGTGGTGAACGCCGGGCTGCTCGTCGAGGTGACGGCGACCGTCGCGGCGGGCGCCTCGCCTGCCGCGGCGCGCAAGTGGTGGACCGGCGAGCTCACGCGGATCGCGAACGCCCGCGGCGAGGACCCGGCGGCGCTCGCCGAGCCGGCGCTCGTCGCCGAGCTGGCGGCGCTCGTCGACGAGGGCGTCCTCACCGACCGGCTCGCCCGCCAGGTACTCGAGGGCGTCATCGCCGGCGAAGGCTCGCCGCGCGAGATCGTCGACGCGCGCGGCCTCGCCGTCGTGTCCGACGACGGCGCGCTCGTCGCCGCGATCGACGAGGCGCTCGCCTCGCAGCCCGACGTGCTCGCGAAGATCCGCGACGGCAAGGTGCAGGCCGCCGGTGCCGTGATCGGCGCGGTCATGAAGGCCATGCACGGCAAGGCGGATGCCGCGCGCGTGCGCGAGCTCGTGCTCGAACGCGCCGCGGGTGCCGACGCCGACGCCGACGCCGACGCATAGCGGGGTCGCACCGCACTCACAGCGCGTTCAATGGCGGCGACCGTAGATTTGTCGTCCCCCGACCGATTGACGAGGACATCATGGGTTTCCTGGATCGACTGTTCGGCTCGTCTGACGAGCGCAACGCTCCTCCGCCGCGGCAGGCGCCGCCCGCACGACAGCTGAGCGAAGACGAACTGGCCGTCGAGCGCTACCGGTACCTCCTGCGCACGGCGCCGCCCGAGTCGATCGAGGCGGTGCATGCCGAGGCGTTCGCGAAGCTCACCCCCCAGCAGCGTGCCGAGGTGTTCCGGGCGCTCTCCGAACAGGCGCCGCCCGGCGAGCGGCTCGTCTCCGACGACCCGACCTCCCTCGCGCGCGCCGCGACGCGGGCGGAGGTGCGTGCGCCCGGCACCATGGAACGCGCATTCTCGGGCGCGGCCGCGGGCGGTGCCCGCGGGGGAGGCGGCGGGCCCTCGATGGGGCAGATGATCGGCAGCTCGATGCTCGGCACGATCGCCGGTGTGGTCATCGGCTCCGCCATCGCGCAGGCGTTCCTGCCCGACCCGTCTGCGTTCGAGGCCGGCGGCGAGGCTGGTGACGCCGGCGCGGATGCATCCGGTGCCGATGCCTCGGGTGACGCCGGCGGCGACTACGGGGGCGACGACGGTGGCGGAGGCTTCGGTGGGGGCGACTTCGGCGGAGGTGGCGATTTCGGCGGCGGTGACTTCGGGTTCTGACGAGCGCCGGCCGGTGGATGACAGCGGCACGGGCTAGGGTCGCACCATGAGCAAGCAGGACGGCTCGTCGCGCCAGGTCACGTCCGGCCCGGTCGACGATTCGGCGACGCCGATCCTGCACGTCGACATGGACGCGTTCTTCGTGTCCGTCGAGCTCCTGCGCCGCCCCGACCTCCGCGGCAAGCCCGTGCTCGTCGGCGGCACCGCAGGTCGCGGCGTGGTGGCCGCCGCGAGCTACGAGGCACGACGGTTCGGCGTGAACTCGGCGATGCCCATGTCGATCGCCCTGCAGCGCTGCCCGAACGCCGTCGTGCTCAGCGGCGATCACGCGAGCTATGCGAAGTACTCGAAGCAGGTGATGTCGATCTTCGGAGACATCACGCCCCTCGTGGAGACCCTGTCGATCGACGAGGCGTTCCTCGACGTGTCGGGCGCCAGGCGCCTGCACGGCAGCCCGGCCGAGATCGCCTGGATGATCCGAGAGCGGGTGCGCGCCGAGACGGGCCTCACGTGTTCCATCGGCGTCGCGGCCACGAAGTACGTCGCCAAGGTCGCCTCGAGCCGCGCCAAACCCGACGGCATGCTCGTGGTGCCCGCCGCCGACACGATCGCGTTCCTGCATCCGCTGCCCGTCTCGGCCCTGTGGGGCGTCGGCCGGGTCACCGAGGAGTCGCTCCTGCGACTGGGGCTCCGCACGGTCGGTGACGTCGCCGCGATGCCGCACGACGCCCTCGAGCGGGCCGTCGGCCCGGCGCTCGCGGCGCGACTGGGGCGGCTGGCGAACGGCATCGATCCGCGCGACGTGCACACGACCCGCGCCGAGAAGAGCATCGGGCACGAGAACACGTTCCACCACGACCTCACCGACCCCGACGAGATCCGACGCGAGCTGCTCCGCCTCTCGAACAACGTGGCGGTGCGGCTGCGCAAGGCGGGGCTCCTCGGTCGCACGGTGACACTCAAGCTCCGGTATGGAGATTTCCGCACCATCACGAGGTCGCGCACGCTGGCGGAGCCGACGGATGTCGCGCGCCGCATCTACGACGAGGCATCCGACGCCCTGGCGGAGCTCGTCGGCAACGGGGAGCGGGTGCGCCTCATCGGCGTGCGCGCCGAGCACCTGCGGCCATCGGGCGGCGGCGCGATGCTCTGGGATCCCGACGAGGAGTGGCGCGACGCCGAGCGCACGATCGATGAGGTCACCGCGAAGTTCGGCAGGGGCGCTGTGCGCCCGGCCACCCTCGTGCGTCCCGGCGGCGAGCGGCGGGATGACCGAGGTGCTCGCCAACGCCCCGGCTCCGATGACGATGACGCCGAGGCCGCCGCCGGGTGGGGGTGGTAGCCCGCGTCGCGGGCGGGTAGCGTGGCCGCATGGCTGAACTCGTACTGGAACTCGCAGAGACCGTCGCCGGCGTTGGCGTGAAGACCTCGTACGGGGAGACGGTCGACATCGACGGCACCAAGGTCGTGCCCGTGGCACTGAGCTACTACGGCTTCGGCGCGGGTGTCGGCAAAGACGAGAAGGGCGACGAGGGCACCGGCGGGGGCGGCGGCGGCGCGTCGATTCCGCTCGGAGCATATATCGGCCGCGGCGGCGACGTCCGGTTCGAACCGAACCTCATCGGACTGCTCCTCGTGGTCACGCCGCTCATCTGGGTGACGGGCAAGGCGCTCAAGGTCGTCATCCGCGCGCTGAAGCGCTGACGCGCAGACGCCGTCCTCCCGACGGCGTATACTCGGTGGCGAACACGGGAGTCCGGTGAGCCGGGCTGAGAGGAAGGTTCTCAACCTTCGACCGTCGAACCTGATCTGGGTCATGCCAGCGCAGGGAGGGCATCACATCTCAATCCCGTGCCTCTTTCCTCGAACAGAAAGGGCACGAACAGTGCACGCAACCGTCACCTCCACCGAATCCACCACCACCGGGTCGCGCCGGTTCCGCTGGCGGGTGGTGGACATCGTCGTCGCGAGCGTCATCGGCGTCGCGACCGGCCTCGTCTTCCTCTTCTGGAACAACGTCGGCTACGCCTGGTTCTCGGCGGCAGACGCCGTGACGCCCGGGCTCGGCGGAGTCGCCGTGGGTATCTGGCTCATCGGCGGCGTGCTCGGCGGACTCATCATCCGTAAGCCGGGCGCCGCGCTCTACGTCGAACTCCTGGCCGCCGTCGTCTCCGCGCTCATCGGCAACCAGTGGGGCATCGAGACCATCTATTCCGGAGTCGTACAGGGGCTCGGCGCCGAACTCGTCTTCGCCGCGTTCGCCTACCGACGCTTCGGCGTGCTGCCGGCCATCCTCGCCGGCGCTGCCGCCGGCGCCGCGGCGTGGACGCTCGAGCTCTTCACCTCGGGCAACCTGCAGAAGTCCGCGGAGTTCCTCGGCCTGTACTTCGCAACCGTCGTGATCTCGGGCGCCATCCTCGCCGGCCTGCTCGGCTGGCTCGTGGTGCGCGCCCTGGCCGCGACGGGTGCCCTGCACCGTTTCGCCGCCGGTCGGGACGTCACCGAACGGGTCTGATCCATGTCCGAATCCGCACCGGCGGGCCGCCCCGTCCGCGTCGAGGCGCGCGGATGGGGCTGGCGGCACGCCGGCCGTCTCCGGTGGGCGCTCGACGGCGTCGACCTCATCATCGAACGCGGTGAGCGGATCCTCCTGCTCGGCCCGTCGGGATCGGGCAAGTCGACACTGCTCCACGCGCTCGCCGGCGTCGTGGGCGACGACGACGAGGGGGAGCAGCGGGGCCAGCTCCTCCTCGACGGGGCGCCCGCCGGCGCCGCCCGCGGGCGGGCCGGCCTCGTGCTGCAGGATCCCGACTCGCAGGTGATCCTCGCTCGCGTGGGCGACGATGTCGCCTTCGGGTGCGAGAACCTCGGCGTGCCGCGCGACGAGATCTGGCGACGCGTCGGGGAGTCGCTCGACGCCGTCGGCCTCGACCTGCCGCTGGGCCATCCCACCTCGATGCTCTCAGGCGGGCAGAAGCAGCGCCTTTCGCTCGCGGGCGCGCTCGCGATGCGTCCGGGACTCCTGCTCCTCGACGAGCCCACGGCGAACCTCGACCCGGCCGGCGTCGGCGAGGTGCGCAATGCCGTCGCGCGGGTTCTCGAACGCACCGGGGCCACCTTCGTCGTGGTCGAGCATCGGGTCGACGTCTGGGTCGACCTGGTCGACCGGGTGGTCGTGCTCGGCGGCGACGGCTCCGTCCTCGCCGATGGTCCCCCCGAGGAGGTGCTCGAACGGCAGCGCGAGACACTGCTCGCGGCCGGCGTCTGGGTGCCGGGGGTACCACTCCCCATCGAGACCGTCGAAGACCGGGATGCCGGCGTCGGTGCAGGCGGGGCCCCGCACAGCGGACACGAGCCGATCCTCGCCGGGGAGCAGCTCGCCATCGGCCGTCGCCGCGATGCGGTCGTGCGCGCCGGGCTCGACGTCGTGCTGCCGGAGGCGCGTTCCACAGTGCTGGTCGGCCCGAATGGTGCGGGCAAGTCGACCCTGGCGCTCACCCTCGGCGGGCTGCTGGCGCCGCTCGCCGGCCGGGTCGTGGCATCCGATTCGCTGGCATCGGGACTGGGTGCCGCGCCCATCCGCTGGCGATCGCGCGACCTGTTGACCCGCATCGGCACGGTCTTCCAGGAGCCCGAGCACCAGTTCGTGGCGTCAACGGTGCGCGGCGAGGTCGCGGTGGCGCCGCGCGCGCTCGGCCTGCCCGCCTCGGAGATCGCGACGCGTGCCGACGAGGTGCTCGCGCGGCTCCGGCTCGATCGGCTCGCCGGGGCCAACCCGTTCACCCTGTCGGGTGGCGAGCAGCGGCGGCTCTCGGTCGCCGCGGTGCTGGTTGCGCGTCCCCGTGTCGTGATCCTCGACGAACCCACCTTCGGACAGGACCGGGTGACGTGGCTCGAGCTGGTGCAGCTCCTGCGTGACCTCGTCGACGACGGGGTGACGCTCCTCTCGGTGACGCACGATGCCGCGTACCGCGACGTGCTCGGCGACCATCGCCTGGAGCTCGCGGCATCCGTGGATCCCGCACCCGTGCCCACGCCCGGCGGCCGGTCATGACCGCGCAGGCCGTGGCGACCGATGGGGGGTTCAGGCCGGATGCCCCGCGCCTCCGGTTCGTCGACCGCGTCAACCCGGTGACCCGCCTCGCGGCGGTGATGGTGTTGACCACGCCGCTCCTGCTCACGGTCGACTGGCTGAGCGCTGCCGTGGCCCTCGGCGTGCAACTCGTGCTCTTCGCGCTCGCCGGCGTGACGCCGCGCCTCCTCGTCGCGCGCACCTGGCCGATCCTCATCGCCGCGCCGATCGCCGGCGTGAGCATGCTCCTGTATGGGCGCCCCGAGGGCACGGAGTACTGGAGCTTCTGGCTCGCCCGCATCACCGACGGGTCGATCGAGCTGGCGGTCGCGGTCACGGTGCGCGTCCTCGCGATCGGCCTGCCCGCGGCCCTGCTGTTCCTCCGCGTCGATCCGACCGAGCTCGCCGACGGGCTCGCGCAGATCGCCCGCCTCCCCGCGCGATTCGTGCTCGGGGCCCTGGCGGCGACGCGCCTCGTCGGCCTCTTCGTCGAGGACTGGCGAGCGATGGGCCTGTCGCGGCGGGCGCGCGGCATCGGCGATCACGGCGCGCTTCGGCGCATCGCGACCATGGCATTCGCACTTCTCGTGCTGGCCATCAGGCGCGGCAGCAAGCTCGCCACCGCCATGGAGGCACGCGGCTTCGGCTCGGATGTCCCACGCACCTGGGCCCGGAAGTCGCGAGTCGGGGTCGTCGATGCAATGCTCCTCGTGATCGCCGCCGCGATCGCCGCGATCGCGATCGCCGCGGCACTGTGGGCGGGCACGTTCCATCCGGTGTGGGCGTGACGCAGGATGCGCCTGAGCGGCGCGTGGCCATTGCCGCAACCTCGGTGCGTGGCACGGCACCGGCGCTGCGGGCGGTGTTCGATGCGGTACGGGGCATCCGTCGCCCGCTCGTGCTCATCGACGGGCCGAGCGGCGCGGGCAAGAGCCTCCTGGCCGACGCGTTGCACGCGGCGTGGCCCGGCAGGCCGCCGACGCTCGTGCGTCTCGACGACGTGTACCCGGGCTGGACGGGCCTGGAACGCGCTGGCGCGACCTTGGCCCGCACCCTCGTTCCGCCCGTGCGTCGCGGTGTCGTGGGTCGTTGGCGCCGGTGGGACTGGGGGAGGTCGCGCCCTGGCGCGCTCCAGCACCTCCACCCGGGTGGCCCGCTCATCATCGAGGGCTGCGGTGCGTTCGTCGTCGGCGAAGGCGTACGGGCGGCGGTGCGGGTCTGGGTCGATGCCCCCGACGCGCTGCGGAAGCGGCGTGCGCTCGACCGCGACCGTGGTGCGTACGACCCCTTCTGGGATCTCTGGGAGCGTCAGTGGCGCCGGTACGTGCATCGCGTGTCGCCCGAGCGTCGCGCCGACGTGCGCGTGCGCGCCCGCGACGCTCGGGCTAACGTAGAGGCATGAGCGCAGACACGGCCAGATCCGAGTACGTCGCCGAGTTCATCGACGGCCCCCTCGAAGGCGACTTCGAGCATCGGGTGCTCGTCGGCGGCAAGCCCGAGTCCCGTGTCGGCATGATGGCCGCCGTCGATGGCCTCGAGTCCCTGTTCTGGTACGACGCCGTCGAACAGCGCGAGGTCAACGGGCAGCTACGCGTGCGCTTCCGGTTCGACGCCGACGACTCCGACCCGGTGGAGTTCGATCAGGACGACAACGACTGACGACCGGGCACGCGCCCGACGGCCCGTTCGCGGTGAGGTCCGTGCGGGTCAGCCGTCCTGGTCGGCGAGGAACGCGCCGATGACCGGTGCGGGATGCGTGAGGCGCCAGATCGGACCGGGGTCGCGGATGTCTCCCGACAGCGTCAATGGCGAGGCGAGGTCGCCGCTCGAGGTCGGCACGGTCACCCGGCCCACCTCCCTGCCGTCGGGCGCGGTCGAGAACGCGTTGACGGCGACGGACGCCTCGCCGAACGCGTTGCCCCACGCGGCATCCGTTCGGCTGACCGACGCGACGACGTCGGCGCGGTCGCCCCACGGCGCCGTGACCGTGGCGTAGCGCATGCCCGCCTCGATGATCGTCACGGGTGCGGATGCGCCGACGGCCGATTCGACGGCGGCCGTGACGGCGGGATCGAGCGTCTCGTAGTCGGGCATCAGGAGCATCGCGCCGGTGATGCGGGTCGGCCCGCCGTCGGTGCCCTCGGCCGCCGGCAGCTCGGTCGTGAACACGTAGCTGAGGGCCGCCTGGTCGGTGAAGCTCCGGGTGATGGCGCGGACGCCGCCCTCCTCCGACCGGTCCACCACGTCGGGCACGCGGCGCGCACCGAGCGGCGCCTGGTCGGGGTCGTCGAGCATCGCGGCGAGCTCGGGGTCGGCGAGCACGAGCCCCGCGAGGCGGGCGAGCTCGTCGGCGGTGCCGACGTTGTCGCCCGAGAGGCCGGTGGCGTCGTCGACCCGGGTCGCGGTGAAGCCGTGCTCCGCAAGCCACGCGTTGGCCCGCTCGACATACGGTTCGACGCCGCCGAATGCCCAGCGCACGAGCGTGTCGGTGTGGTTGTTGCTCGACGCCAAGAGCACAGCGCGCACCACGTCGCGCTCGGTCCAGGTCTCACCGGGCGAGACCTGCAGTACGCGGGAGCCTTCGCCCGAGTAGCGGAGGTAGTCGCTGTAGTCCGCCGGGCCGATGGGGATGCCGGGACCCGAGCCGTCGGCCGGGAGGGGAAGGGATTCCAATGTGACGAGCAGGGTCACCAGCTTCGCGGCGCCGCCGATCGGCACGGGCGCCGTGTCGCCGCCCGTCGCGACGGTCTCGCTGGTGCCGTCGTCGGACAGCACCGCGAGCGCGCTGGCCCCAGTGTCGGGCAGGACGAGGGCGGGAACCTCCGCCGCCGACGTCACCGCGGGCTCGAGGCGGACGTCGACCGACGGCAGGGGCCCGAGCAGCATCGCCGGCCCGTACACACCCACGACGAGAATGGCGAGCGCGCCGCCGACGATGCCGACGATGCGGCCGGGGGAGGTCATGGGATCAGCGTAACGTGGCGGGATTCACGCCCAGCCCAGGTCGTGCAGCCGGTCGTCGTCGATGCCGTAGAAGTGCGCGATCTCGTGCACGAGGGTGACGTGGATCTCATCTCGGAGCTCGGCCTCGTCGGCCGCGATCGCGAGCAGCGGCTCGCGGTAGAGGATGATGCGGTCGGGCATCTCGCCGAAGCCGTACCGGTCGCGCTCCGTCAGCGCGAACCCGTCGTAGAGTCCGAGCAAGTCGAGGGAACCGTCTTCGGGGCGATCCTCGACGACGAAGACCACGTTCTCGAGGCCGTCGACCATGTCATCGGGCAGCCGGTCGAGTTCGTCGACCACGAGGGCCTCGAACGCTTCGGCATCGAGGTGCACGCGGTGCTCCGATCGACGTGCGTGGGGGACTACTTGGGGTGAGTAACGGGGCTTGAACCCGCGACCTCCTGGACCACAACCAGGCGCTCTACCGACTGAGCTATACCCACCATGTGTCGACCGCCGAAGCGAACTGGCAACTCAAAAGAGATTACTACACCTTGGCCTCGAACTCGTCCACGATGGACGCCGCGAGGGTCTGCAGCTCCTGGCTCGAGGGCCCCGGCTCGGTCACGAAGACCGCGCGGCGATAGTACTGGAGCTCCCGGATGGACTCGAGGATGTCGGCGAGAGCCCGGTGACCGCCGTTCTTGGCGGGGGAGTTGAAGTAGGCGCGGGGATACCAGCGCTTGGCGAGCTCCTTGATGGAGGACACATCGACGTTGCGGTAGTGCAGGTGCCCGTCGAGTCGCGGCATGAACTTCGCGAGGAAGGCCCGGTCGGTGCCGATCGAGTTGCCCGCGAGCGGCGCCCGCTGTTCGTCGGGCACGTGCTTGAGGACGTACTCGAGCACCTCGTACTCGGCCTCGGCGACGCTGACGCCGTTGGGGATCTCCTCGATGAGGCCCGACTCGGTGTGCATGGCGCGAACGAACTCGCCCATCGATTCGAGTGCGCTCGCATCGGGCTTGATCACGATGCTGAGGCCCGGGTCGACGGGGTTGAGGTCGTAGTCGGTGATGACGACGGCGATCTCGACGAGCTCATCGACCTCGAGGTCGAGCCCGGTCATCTCGCAGTCGATCCAGACCAGTCGGTCACTCGAGGTTGCCATGCGGCGAGTCTACCGGGGAGGTCGGACACGCCTGCCGCGGTGGCCGCGCCGGCATCGTCCCCCCGGAGAGATTCGAACTCCCGACCAAGTGGGTAGAAACCACCTGCTCTGTCCACTGAGCTACGGGGGGTGGCGGAGCGACGCACCAACAGCATATCCGGGGCGCCCGGGCGTCGTCGTCAGCTCTGGGCGGGCGCGCGCTCGTCGTCGGCGGGTCGGCTCGAGGCATCCGCTGATCGCCGATGCAGGGCGAGCCCGATCAGGGGGAAGAGGAGCACGGAGAGCATGCCGGCCCCGACCAGGGCGGCCGCGACGCCGCTCGAGAGCTCGCCGCGGTCGACGCCGATGGCGGTCACGGCCACGATGATCGGCAGCCCGGTGGCGCCGAACAGCGTCGTCGCGGCGAGATCCCGGCGGTTCGACCCGCGCGGTGCGGCGAGCATCGAGGGCAGTCCCCGCACGACGAGGAGCAGCACGAGGAAGATCGGCAGGAGGACGAGGGTGCGGATGTCACCCACGAGCGCTTCGAGGTCGAACGTCACGCCCGTGGCGATGAAGAAGATCGGCACGAGGAATCCGAATCCGAGCGCCTCGACCTTGCCCTCGATGGCCTCGATGTCGCGCGGCGGCGCGCCCGACAGGATGAGGCGGTAGAGCAGCCCGGCCGTGAATGCGCCGAGCAGCATGTCGAGTTCGAGCTCGACGCTGAGTGCGATGAGCGCGACCAGGACGAGCACGACGAGGCGTACGCCGAACTGGCCGCTCGTGTGCAGCGTAGCGTTGATGATGCGGTGCAGGTGACGACCGGCACCGCGCGCGGCGAGCCAGATGGCGCCGCCGGCCACCACAGCGAACGCGATGAGCACGAGTGCAGCCGTGAGCGGCGAACGACCGCTCAGGAAGAGCGAGATCGCGAGGAGCGGGGCGAACTCGCCGACGGCTCCGAGCGCGATCACGGCGATCCCGAAGGGGGTCCGCAGGTCGCCGGAGTCGCGCAGCACCGGCATGATCGTGCCGAGCGCCGTCGACGTGAGCGCGATGCCGATGAACGCGGCCGAGGCGAAGTCGGGTGCGAGCAGCGCGGCGAGGCCCACTCCGGCGGCCAGCGAGATGACCCAGCCGATCGCCGCGCGACCGAGCGGTCGGCCCCGGATGGCGCGGAAGTCGATCTCGTTCCCGGCGAGGAAGAAGAGCATGGCCAGGCCGAAGTCGGAGAAGAACGCCATGAGGTCGTCGGGCACGATCCAGCCGAGCATCGCCGGGCCGAGGGCCAGGCCCAGCACGATCTCGAACACGACGAGCGGGATGACGACCCACTGGGAGAGCGCGCGGACCAGAAGGGGAGCGGCGACCGCGACCGCCGGGAACAGCACCAGCGTGCCGATCGAGTAGTCCAACTCCGCCCCCCGGATCCCCTCTTGCACCCACGTGCGCCTGCGGCGATGCTATCGGAGCGCGGAAAGCCCGGCCGGGCCGGGTCCCCGTCGCGTTTCGTGCGCGAAACATCGCGGCGGTATCGTCGTGGGATGCGCGACCTGCAGGCGAGAATCATCGACGAGCTCCACGTCCGCCCGACCATCGACCCGGCCGAGCAGGTGCGTGCCCGGATCGAGTTCCTGAAGACCTACCTGCGTACCACGGGCGCAGCCGGCCTCGTGCTCGGCATCAGCGGGGGACAGGACTCCTCGCTCGCCGGCCGCCTCTGCCAGTTCGCAGTCGAGGAGCTCGCCGCCGAGGGCGATCCGGCGCGGTTCGTCGCCGTGCGGCTGCCCTACGGGGTGCAGCACGACGAGGCCGACGCGCAGCTGGCGCTCGACTTCATTCAGCCCGCCGAGACGATGGTCTTCAACATCGCCGAACCCGTCGATGAGCTCGCCGAGGAGGTCGCCGAGGCCACGGGCGTCGCCCTGACCGACTTCGGAAAGGGCAACGTGAAGGCCCGCATGCGCATGATCGCGCAGTACGCGATCGCCGGCGAGGGTCGGTTGCTCGTGGTCGGCACTGATCACGCGGCCGAGGCGGTCACGGGCTTCTTCACGAAGTACGGCGACGGCGGCGCCGACATCCTGCCCCTCACGGGTCTCACGAAACGCCAGGGCCGCGCGATGCTGCAGCATCTCGGCGCCCCCGAGCGGATCTACACGAAGGTGCCGACCGCCGACCTCCTCGACCACCACCCCGGCCAGGCCGACGAAGCGAACCTCGGCCTCACGTATCACGACATCGACGCGTTCCTCGAGGGCGAGCAGATCGACCCCGAGATCGCCGAGCGCATCGAGGCGCGGTTCCTGCAGACCCGCCACAAGCGAGCGGTGCCGGTGTCGATGTTCGACGACTGGTGGATCTGACCCGCTGACGCGCGGCTCAGTGCAGTCGGCTCAGTGCAGTCGGCTCAGTGCAGCCGGCTCAGGGCAGCCGGGCTCGGCTCAGGCGCGTGCGTCGTCGAGCGTGGGAGTCGGGGCGGTGTCGGTCGGAAGCGCCTCCGAGTCGGTCGGGCGCCGTGAGGTTTCGTCTCGGCGCGCCGCACGTTCGATCGTGGCAGCACTCCGGTAGCGCTCGTGGTGCTGTTCGGCGACCCAGGCGTCTTGTGCCTCGACGGCGGCCTGTTCGGGCTCCTGGCGCTGCGAGCGCCACCGCAGGAGGTCGTTCTGGAACTGCTTGCGGGTGCGCCCGGGCCGCCGCTGCCACTCGAGCAGCCGGTCGCGGAACTCGACGACCTCTGGGTCGAGCTGATACCCGAAGGTTGCGGACGCGCGCTTGAGTTCGTGCAGTTGGTGAGCCGCCCAGTTGGCCGCGACATCCGCTCCGTTGATCGGCAGCAGTCGCACCTGGATGTCGGCCTGCCCGACCATGCGATCGGCGAGCACCTGCTCTTGAGGAGTGAGCGAGTTCCAGACCGAGGCCTCGGTCGCGGCATCCACGAGCGCGGCGATCGCAGCGGCCCGGGCTTCGCGGTCGCGCTGCGCGACGAGGCGACGGATCGCCGTTCCGGCGATCCACGCGGCGAGCAGCCCAGAGGCCAGCATGGCCACGAAGAGCACCGCCGCTGCCAGCACGGTCGGGCGTGCCTCGTTCGAGGTCAACCATGAGATCAGGTCGTTCCACCACTCCATGGCTGCAGGCTAACGCCGTGGATGCCTTGTGCCCCTGATACCGCGCCGCATCACCGGAAGCACTCCGCGGCATCGCCCGCCGACCAGAATTCGCCGAGGTGCATCGAGCGGATGCCGCCGCCGACCACGCGGCGTGCGGCCCACCGTTCGAGACCGCCGACCTCGTGACGCTCGATGTGCCCGAGCACGGGCCCTCCCGTGCGGGAGACCCGCCAGAGCGACGGTGCCGCCGGCGTGATGGTGAGCCCGGAGACCGGGACAGGGAAGCTCTCGCGGGGCCGTGCGAGCATCGTGGTGGACATCGTCGCTCCTCTCCTCGTGCAGCCGGCCCTGCGTCTGCATCGAAGGTACGGTGAGCCACCGACATCCGTCAGGCCAAAGCGGTCCCGTCGGCGGCGTAGGGCTCGATGCGCGAGATCTCCTCGTCGCTGAGCGCTGCGGCGTCGAGCGCCGCGACGTTCTGCTCGAGCTGCTCGACGCTCGACGCACCGATGAGTGCGCTTGCGACGAGCGGTTCGCGCAGCACCCAGGAGAGCGCGAGCTGGGCGATCGTCTGCCCGCGATCCGCGGCGATCTCCTCCAGACCGCGAACGCGCTCGAGGTATTCGGGGCTGATGCGATCCGATGAGAGGAATCGGCTGGTGGCCGCTCGGGAATCGGCGGGTACGTCGCCGGAGAGGTACCGGTCGGTGAGGAGGCCCTGCGCGAGCGGCGAGAAGACGATGCTGGCAGCTCCCACCTTCTCGAGCGCCGGGAAGAGGCCGTCCTCGATGCGGCGGTCGAACATCGAGTACCGCGGCTGGTGGATCGTGAGCGGGACGCCCTCGGCCTCGAGCACGGCGGCGGCCGTGCGGGTCTGCTCGGGGTCGTAACTCGAGATGCCGACGTACAGCGCCTTGCCCTGACGCACGGCGTGCGCGAGCGCGCCCATGGTCTCCTCGATGGGCGTCTCGGGGTCGGGGCGGTGGGAATAGAAGATGTCGACGTAGTCGAGTCCCGTCCGGCGAAGGCTCTGGTCGAGGGACGCGAGGAGGTGCTTGCGCGAACCGAAGTCGCCGTAGGGGCCGGGCCACATCTCGTAGCCGGCCTTCGACGAGATGATGAGTTCGTCGCGGTACGGGGCCAGGTCGGTCGCGAGCATCCGGCCGAAGTTCTCCTCGGCGCCACCGGGCGGCGGGCCGTAGTTGTTCGCGAGGTCGAAGTGCGTGATGCCGAGATCGAAGGCGCGACGCACGATGGCGCGCTGGGTCTCGAAGGCGCGCTCGTGGCCGAAGTTGTGCCACAGGCCGAGCGAGAGTGCGGGGAGCTTGAGGCCGCTTCGGCCCACTCGGTTGTAGCGCATGCGGTCGTAGCGTTCCGGGGTGGCGACGAAGGTCATTCCGATACTCTAGAGCGATGGAAAGCTACGTTCTCGCGGGTGGCTGCTTCTGGTGCCTCGACGCCGTGTACCGCACCCTCCGTGGGGTCGAGGACGTCGTCTCGGGCTACACGGGCGGCTCCGTGCAGGACCCGAGCTATGAGGCCGTCTGCACGGGCCTCACCGGGCATGCCGAGGCGGTTCGGGTCGATTTCGATCCCGACGTCATCCCGCGCGGGGTCATCCTCGACGTGTTCTTCACTTTGCACGACCCGACCCAGCTGAATCGTCAGGGGGCGGATGTCGGAACGCAGTACCGTTCGGCGATGTTCCACCTCGACGACACCCAGCGCGAGGCGTTCGAGTCGGCACGTGACCGTGCGGCCGACTGGTGGCCCGGCCAGATCGTCACCGCCATCGAACCGCTGGCGGAGTTCTACCGCGCCGAGGAGTACCACCAGGACTTCTTCGCCAAGAACCCCGGCCAGGGCTACTGCCTCGCGGTCGCGTTGCCCAAGGTGCAGAAGATCCGGAAGTCGTACGCCGACTTCGTGCTCGCCTGACGACTCCTCCTCACCAGCCTGCTCGCGTCCCTGATCCTCCACGGTGGGCTCGGTGATCCCCGAATGGCCGGCGCCCGCGCCCGATGCTGGTGTGACGCGGCATCCGGGGCCTGGTCCGGCACGAGCAGCTCCGGATGCCGCGAGCCGCCGATTCGCGGCGGCGCAGGAGCCGAGGAGCACAGATGACCGACAGCATCACCGTCACGGGCGTCGTGGGCAGCGACCCGCGTGTGCACGTGACCACGCAGGGACTCGCGATCACGTCGTTCCGTCTCGCATCGACGAGGCGGTACTTCGATCGCGCCAAGGGCAGCTGGGAGGACGGCGAGACGAACTGGTACACGGTCTCGGCGTTCCGGCAGCTCGCACAGAACACCGCGGCATCCGTCGTCAAGGGCGAGCGGGTCGTGGTGCACGGCCGCCTACGCCTGCGGGCATGGGAGAACGGCGAGAAGTCGGGCATGGCCATCGAGATCGAGGCCGACGCGATCGGCCACGACCTCACCTGGGGAACGACGCAGCTCACGAAGGTGCGACTGGCGCGTGAGGCAGCCGACGGCGGCCAAGCGGTGGGGGACGATGCCGGCGCGTGGCCCGGCACGGAGGCGGCTCCCTTGGGTGACGCGTCCGTCGACGGGGCAGTCGAGCGAGCGGAGGAAGCGCCTGAGGATCCGTTCGTCGGTGAGCACGACGAGGATCGGTTCGAGAAGGCATCGGTCTGAGCGGAGCGCGGAGCGCGCAGCCGATCGCCCGATGGGGCCCGTGCCGCAGCATAGACTCGCTTCGGGCGGTCGGCACCCGCCGGAACAGGGGAGCGATGACGAGCCGTCTCGGCACCTCCGCCGCCATGGCGCTCGCCGGGGCTACGATCATCCTCGCCACCACCGCCGGATGCACCGCGACCTCTCCGGCTCCGACGCCGAGGCCCACGCCCACGCCCACGGGGTCGGCGCCCGTGGCCACCGGCGAGGCGACGCCCGCGCCGAGCCCGCCGCCGACGCTGCGGCCCACGCTCGCGGCCGGTGAGAACCGCGCGTACTTCGACGCGGTGAATCTCGCCGTGGTCGCCGCGAACCCGTCGGCCGGCGGGCGCGACTTCATCGACGCGCTCGTGGCCGCCGGATTCGACAAGAGTCAGATGGAGGTCACCGCCGACCGCACGACCGTCGACCTGGAGGCCGACTCGGTGCAGTTCGCCGTGCTCTTCCAGGGGGAGTGCCTCATCGGCCAATACGGATCGGGATCCGGCGGCTACCAGAGTGCGCTGCAGCCACCCCTCGGCACGGGCGGATGCCTCGTCGGGGATACCCGGCCCATCGACTGGTAGGTCCGGTCGACGCCGTGAGATGGCGACCCCGAGCCCCCGTAGACTGGTACGAATATGGCTGACTACATTTACTCGATGGTTCGCGCCCGCAAGGCGGTCGGCGACAAGGTCATTCTGGACGACGTCACCATGGCGTTCCTCCCCGGCGCGAAGATCGGCGTCGTGGGCCCGAACGGCGCCGGAAAGTCGACGATCCTGAAGATCATGGCCGGCCTCGACCAGCCCTCCAACGGCGAGGCGAGGCTGACGCCCGGGTATTCCGTCGGCATCCTCATGCAGGAGCCCGAGCTCGACGAGACCAAGACGGTGCTCGAGAACGTGCAGGAGGGCGTCGGCCCGATCAAGGCGAAGGTCGACCGGTTCAACGAGATCTCGCTCGCGATGGCCGAGCCCGACGCCGACTTCGACGCGCTCCTGGCCGAGATGGGCAGCCTCCAGGAGGACATCGACAGGGCCGATGCGTGGGATCTCGACTCCCAGCTCGAGCAGGCGATGGACGCGCTGCGCTGCCCGCCCGGCGATGAGAAGGTGTCGGTGCTCTCGGGCGGTGAGAAGCGCCGCGTGGCGCTCTGCAAGCTCCTGCTGCAGAAGCCCGACCTCCTCCTGCTCGACGAGCCCACGAACCACCTCGACGCCGAGAGCGTGCTCTGGCTCGAGCAGCACCTCGCGAAGTACCCCGGCGCCGTGCTCGCCGTGACCCACGATCGGTACTTCCTCGACCATGTCGCGGAGTGGAT
Organism: Agromyces sp. NPDC052230; assembly: GCF_040679595.1. Lineage (NCBI taxonomy): Bacteria > Bacillati > Actinomycetota > Actinomycetes > Micrococcales > Microbacteriaceae > Agromyces > Agromyces sp. NPDC052230. The sequence continues at coordinate 94,918 of NZ_JBFAVC010000002.1, forward strand.
CTGCGAGGTCGACCGCGGCCGCCTCTACCCGTACGAGGGCAACTACTCGACGTACCTCGAGAAGAAGCAGGAGCGCCTCTCCGTCCAGGGCAAGAAGGACGCGAAGCTCGCCAAGCGCCTCGCCGACGAGCTCGACTGGGTGCGTTCGAACGCGAAGGGCCGTCAGGCGAAGTCGAAGGCCCGTCTCGCGCGCTACGAGGAGATGGCCGCCGAGGCGGAGCGCACGAAGAAGCTCGACTTCGAGGAGATCCAGATCCCGCCGGGTCCGCGACTCGGCAACCTCGTGCTCGAGGCGAAGGACCTGGAGAAGGGCTTCGGCGACCGCACGCTCATCGTGGGCCTCAGGTTCACGCTGCCCCGCAACGGCATCGTGGGCATCATCGGGCCGAACGGTGTCGGCAAGACGACGCTGTTCAAGACCATCGTCGGCATGGAACCGCTCGACGGCGGCGAACTGAAGATCGGCGAGACCGTCAAGATCTCCTACGTCGACCAGTCACGCGGCGGCATCGATCCCAAGAAGACGCTCTGGGAGGTCGTGTCCGACGGTCTCGACTACATCCAGGTGGGCAAGACCGAGGTGCCGAGCCGCGCGTACGTGTCGACGTTCGGCTTCAAGGGCCCCGACCAGCAGAAGCCGGCCGGCGTGCTCTCGGGTGGTGAGCGCAACCGGCTGAACCTCGCGCTCACCCTGAAGCAGGGCGGCAACCTCCTGCTCCTCGACGAGCCCACCAACGACCTCGACGTCGAGACGCTGTCGAGCCTCGAGAACGCGCTCCTCGAGTTCCCGGGCTGCGCTGTGGTCATCACCCACGATCGGTGGTTCCTCGACCGCATCGCGACGCATATCCTCGCCTATGAGGGCACCGAGGAGAACCCCTCGTACTGGCACTGGTTCGAGGGCAACTTCGAGGCGTACGAGGCGAATAAGATCGAGCGTCTCGGGCCCGAGGCCGCGAAGCCGCATCGCTCCGCGTACCGCAAGCTCACGAGGCACTGACGTGCGCCTGCACGTGCCGACGCCGCTCCGATGGGGTGACCTCGACGCGTACGGTCACGTGAACAACGCTCGGATGCTGAGTCTTCTCGAGGAGGCTCGCATCCAGGCGTTCTGGGCCAGCGACGACACCTCCGAGCACGCCGTCGGCGCCACGACGGCGGTGATCGACGCGACGTCGGGTTCCGACACGCTTACGCTGATCGCGCGTCAGGAGGTCGAGTACCTCGCGCCGATCCCGTACCAGCGTCAGCCGCTCGACATCGAGCTGTGGATCGGTCACATGGGCGGCGCCAGCCTCGACGTCTGCTACGAGGTGTTCTCGCCGGTCGGGGTGCAGCCGCGAGCGCTGTACACGCGTGCGACCACGACGATCGTGCTGGTCGACGCGACATCCGGTCGACCGCGTCGAATCGGCGATGCCGAACGTGCCGCTTGGGAGCCGTACCTCGGCGAGCCGCTCGCCTACCGCCGGCGCTGACGCCGCGAGACGGCGCGGCTCAACGCTCCACCGGTTCGTCGCTGAACGAGCCCTCCCATACTGCGCGGCTGCCTGCCTCACCGATCCGCACGAGCGTCCACGTGGTGCCGGTGGCGACCGTGAGCGCCGCCAGCGTGAGCACGACGCCCACCACGGCGCGCACGGCCCGCACAGGGCGGCGCGCGGCATCCGCTCGGGTACGCCGTCGCGTAGCGACGAGGTCGACGACCGCCCAGGCGGCGATCGCCATGGCCAGCACGAGGAGCCCGATGAGCCAGGGCACGATGTCCTCGCCCTGGGCGGTGTGCTCCTGGATGAGCGGCGCGGGCGGAACGCGCTGCTCCAGCCACTTGCCCGCCTCGATGGTCACCAGGCCGAGCGGGAGCAGCAGCGCCGCTGCGGCGACCACGGGAATCCACAGGATGCGTCGGGCCGCCGGCCACGCCGCGATGAGCACGAGCGCCAGCGCCACGAGCGGTGTCAGCACGATCAGTGCATGGACGAGCAGGACGTGCAGCGGCAGGCCCGCGACGGTGTAGTCCACCTCAGGATGCGGCGACGATGCGATCGCCGGAGATGGCGATGGGGATCTCCGCGAGCGGCTCGAGGGCCGGGCCCTGGATGACCTCGCCCGTCGCGGCCTCGAACTTCGACCCGTGGCACGGGCAGTGGAACTCGTCACCCTTCGCCGCAACGATGCACTGCTGGTGCGTGCAGATGGCGCTGAACGCGACCACTTGACCCTCCGTCGGCTGTGCCACGAGCAGGGCTTGGCCGTTGACCGTCGTGGCGATGCTGCCGCCGACGGGGACGTCGGCGAGCGCCGCGATCTCATCGCCGACGGCGGGTGCATCGGGTGCGCCCGTCGCGCCCGTGCCGGGCTCATCGCTGACGCCGGTGGGGGTCGTGCCGGGCGAGGCATCCGGTGCGCACCCGGCCAGCGTCAGTGCGCTGCCGACCGCGCCGACCGAACCGAGCGCCAGTACCGTGCGCCTCGTGAGTTCCGTGGGATCCGTCATCGACTGAGCTCCTTCGTCCGCGACACTCGCGCGAGATGCGCGCCGTGCCCCATTCTGGAGGACGAGAACCGGCCTGCGGGCGAACCCACAGAATTCATTCAGTCGGATGCTTCCTCGCGGGGAATGCGGATCATGCCCTCCTGCGCCACGCTCGCGACGAGCACGCCCTCGCGCGTGTAGATGCGTCCCAGCGAGAGGCCCCGACCACCTCCGGCCGACGGTGATTCCTGCACGAACAGGAGCCACTCGTCGACCCGGGCATCGCGGTGCCACCACATGGCGTGGTCGAGGCTCGCGATCTTCAGGCCGGGCGTCGCCCACGCCACACCGTGGGCGCGGAGCACCGGTTCGAGGATGGAGTAGTCGCTCGCGTAGGCGAGTGCGGCGCGGTGCTGCTTGGGGTCGTCGGGGAGTCGTCCGAACGCCTTCATCCAGACCGCCTGCCGCGGCTCGCGATCGCCGTCGGCGCTGACGTAGATGGGCGATGGAATGTGTCGCACGTCGAACGCCCGGCCGTTCGACCAGTGGCGGGCGACGTCGTGGTCGAACTCGCCGAGGACCTCGGCGGTCGTGGGGAGGCCGTCGGGATCGGGGATCCCCTCGGGCATCTCGACCGCATGCTCGAGACCCTCCTCGTGTCGTTGGAACGAGGCGATGAGCGAGAGGATCGGCACGCCGTTCTGGAACGCGTGCGTGCGCCGCGTCGTGAACGACCGCCCGTCGTGGAGCCGATCGACGGAGAACGTGATCGGATGCGTGACGTCGCCCGGACGAAGGAAGTAGCCGTGCATCGAGTGGATGGGGCGGTCGGCGGGCACGGTGTGCATCGCCGCGATGAGCGACTGGGCGAGCACCTGACCGCCGAACACGCGCCCGTGCGGCATCCACTGCGACGGGCCCGTGAAGATGTCCTCGGTCGTGCGAGCGCCGGTATCGGTGAGGCGCAGTGTGCTGAGCAGGCCGTCGATGGGACCGTTCATCGTTCCTCCGTGTTGCTGGGGCGGGCCCGCCCGCAGATCGGCGGAACGCGGCCGCCGGAGAGGCGGCACTCCCTTGGTAGTTTAGACAGCAGATGGTTCAGCAATTCACGCTCGCGGACAGCCTTTCGCTCGGCGACCTGCATACATACCTGCAGCGCGCCGGGCGCGTCGAGGACGGTTCCGTGCGGCTGGTCGCGGGTTCGGGCATCCTCGCCGTGTACACGGCGATCCTGTACCCGCGAGGCATCCTCGACGAGAGTCCGACCGTGCTGGGCCTGCGCACCTTCCAGTTGTTCGAGACCGACGACTTCGACGTCGTCGTGCCGATGCGTTCGGTCGTCGAGCGCATCGTGCGGGCGCGGGGACAACTCGGCGACGACGACGAGTCGCGTCCGGTCACGATGACCCGGCCGCCCGAGGTGAACACCGTCACCTGGGCCGGCATCTCGCCGCCCCGTGGCGGGTGGCGGCCCCTCGCCGACACCGACTCCGCCACCCTCGAGCGAGCCGCCAGGGCGGGAATCGAGGAGGTCGCCGAGGCGATCCCCGAGGGCACCGGCGAGCAGCTCGTGCAGCGTGTGCGCTCCGAGGTGTGGGGTCGCGGCATCGAGGGGCTCGAGTACGTGCCGGCGGGTGCCGCGTTCGCGGTCTACAGTCTCGGCTTCCTCGGCGACGACCCCGTTCGCCTGTTCGAGACGGGTCCGTGGACGAGGCTCTCGTCGCGTCGCGGCCACGTGCTCGTGCGCCGGAAGCCGTGGACCCTCAAGGCGTAGGCGCCACCGGCGTCAGCCGCGCGCTATGGCACGCCCGGCAACCCGGCCGGTGAAGAGGCATCCGCCGAGGAAGGTGCCCTCGAGCGCGCGATACCCGTGCACGCCGCCACCGCCGAACCCGGCGGCCTCGCCGACCGCGTAGAGCCCCGGCACCGGTGCGCCGTCGGCGCCGAGCGCCCGCGACTCGAGGTCGGTCTGGATGCCGCCGAGGGACTTTCGGGTGAGCAGGTGCAGCTTCACGGCGATGAGCGGGCCCGCCTTCGGGTCCAGGATGCGGTGCGGCGTCGCCACGCGGATGAGCTTGTCGCCGCGGTACCGACGCGCGCCGCGCACGGCGGTGAGCTGGGGGTCCTTCGAGAAGTCGTTGTCGAGCTCGCGGTCGCGGGCGACGATCTCGCGTTCGATGTTGGTGGTGTCGATCGGCACCTCGGGGGAGAGGGCACGCATGCCGTCGAAGAGCTCGGGAAGGGTGTCGGCGACCACGAAGTCGACGCCGTGCTGCTTGAACGCCTCCACGGGGGCGGGCGCGCCGGAACCGAGGCGGTCGGCGAGGAGCCTCAGGTCCTTGCCGGTGAGGTCGGGGTTCTGCTCGCTGCCCGACAGCGCGAACTCCTTCTCGATGATCTTCTGGGTGAGCACGAACCACGAGTGCGCGTGTCCGGTCGCGACGATGTGCTCGAGCGTGCCGAGCGTGTCGAACCCGGGGAAGAGCGGCGCCGGAAGCCGCTTGCCCTCGGCGTCGAACCACAGCGACGAGGGACCGGGCAGGATCCGGATGCCGTGCAGCGGCCACACGGGCTCCCAGTTCGCGATGCCCTCGGTGTAGTGCCACATCCGGTCGCGGTTCACGAGTCTCGCGCCCGCCTGCTCGGAGACGGGGAGCATCCGGCCGTCGACGTGCGCGGGCACCCCCGAGAGCATCGCCGTCGGCGCCGGGCCCATGCGCTCGGGCCAGTACTGCCGCACCAGGTCGTGATTACCGCCGATGCCGCCGGATGCCACGACCACCGCCGCGGCCCGCACCTCGAACTCGCCGGTCGCATCGCGGTTGCTCGGCTCGCCGCGCTTCGCGGGGTCGTCGGCGAGTACCGTGCCGCGGACGCCGACCACCGCACCCGACTCGACGATGAGCTCGTCGACGCGGTGCCGATGCCGCAGTTCGACGAGACCCGCCGCCGCACCCGCGCGCACGCGGGCGATGAACGGCTCGAGCACGCCGGGGCCGGTGCCCCAGGTGATGTGGAAGCGCGGCACCGAGTTGCCGTGTCCGATGGCGCCGTACCCGCCCCGTTCGGCCCAGCCCACGACGGGGAAGAACCGCACGCCCTTCTCGTGCAGCCACGCACGCTTCTCGCCTGCGGAGAACTCGAGGTACGCCTCCGCCCAGCGGCGGCCCCATTCGTCCTCGTCGCGATCGAAGCCGGCGGTGCCGTCCCAGTCCTGCCGTGCGAGCTCGAGCGAGTCGCGGACGCCCATCCGGCGCTGCTCGGGCGAGTCGACGAGGAAGAGCCCGCCGAACGACCACCAGGCCTGCCCGCCGAGGCTCGCCTCGGGCTCCTGGTCGACGATCACGACGCGTTTGCCGGCGTCCACGAGTTCGGCGGCCGCGACGAGGCCGGAGAGGCCGGCGCCGACGATGATCGCGTCGGGCTCGAGGCGGGGTGCGGGTGAAGCGGCCACATGGACTCCTTCGTCTCGGGTGGTGCGTCGGTGTCGCGGATGCCGCGGCCGCGCGATCTCAGTCCTCGAACGTGTTGACCATCGCGAACGCGGCCCGCTCGAGGTAGTCCCAGAGGGTCTCCTCGGCGAGCGGGGGCAGGTCGAGCGTATCGAGCGCGTGGCGCATGTGCGCGAGCCAGCGGTCGCGGGCGTCGGGATTCACCTTGAAGGGCTGATGCCGCAGCCGCAGGCGGGGGTGGCCGCGCTGCTGGCTGTAGGTGCCCGGTCCGCCCCAGTACTGCTCGAGGAACATCGTGAGGCGCTCGGCGGCGGGCCCGAGGTCCTCCTCGGGGTACATGGGGCGTAGCACCGGGTCGTCGGCGACGCCGCGGTAGAACTCGGCGACGAGTCGCTCGAACGTGTCGCGACCCCCGACGGTCTCGTAGAACGACGGTGAGAGGGATGCATCCGTCATGGTGTGTCTCCGGTGGTGGGTGGCTGCGGCGCGCGAGGCGCCCGGTTCTTCTTCGTCGCGCGGGCCGAAGCCGCTTCGACCGTCGGATTCGGGGCGGTCTTCGGCGGCTTCGCGCCCTTCACCCGGGTGGCGCCCTCGAACCCCTCGAGGACGACGGTCGAGAGGCTCGGCAGCTTCACGTCCATCGCGTCGAGCGAGCGCTTGAGTCGCATCCGCAGCTCACGGGCGACGTCGTCCTTCGAGGAGGTGCGCACCTTCATGACGATGCGGAGCACCATCGCGTCGCTCGAGATCGACTCCAGGCCCCAGATCTCGGGCTTCTCGAGCACCCGGGAGCGCCACTTGCCCGACTGCGACATCTCGACGGCGGTGCGCAGCATCTCGGCCTCGACGGCATCGACGTCGGCGTCGTAGGGCACCGCGAGGTCGAGGATGATCCGCGCCCATCCCTGCGACATGTTGCCGACGCGCAGGATCTCGCCGTTGCGTACGAACCACAGGGTGCCGTTGACGTCGCGCACCTTGGTGATGCGGATCTGCACGTCCTCCACGATGCCGGTCGCCGGGCCGAGGTCGACGACGTCGCCGACGCCGAGCTGGTCCTCGATGACCATGAAGACACCGTTCAGCACGTCCTTCACGATGTTCTGCGCACCGAAGCCGAGGCCGGCGCCGATCGCGGCCGACAGGAGCGCGAACGAGCCGAGGATGTTCGGGTCGATGACGCTCACGATCATGAGGGTCACGATGATGAAGAGCGTCACGTTCACGACGTTCCGCAGCAGTGAACCCAGCGTGCGGGTGCGCTGCACGATTCGCACGGCAGCGAGCGGCGAGGCCTGCAGCGCCTGCGTGTCGGTGACCTGCTGCTTCTGCTTGACGCCCGTCACGATGCGCGTGACGATGCGCTCGATCACGAAGTGCAGGGCCAGTCGGATCAGGAGCGCGATCACGAGGATCACCACGACGGCGATGAGCTTGCCGGTGATGATGCCCCACGGGGTCAGCCAGAATGCGTCGAGTTGCTCCCACAGGGTGGTCTCGTCGGGGGCGGGCTCGAGTCGGAGCATGGTTCGACAGTCTACTGAGCCGCGCCCGAGAGGCTGCTGGCATCACGCGCGCGCGCCGTGAGGGCCCGCTCGAGCTCGTCGAGTTCCTCGGACACGAGCCGGTGCAGCGGCGCCGGCGCGGGGTTCGCGGCGAGCCAGGCGCGCGCCATGGCCGCGAGCTCCTCGTCGACGAGCGGCGAGGGGAACAACCGCGAGACGATGAGCGAGGCCATCGTGAAGCTCCGGCCGGCCCACACGTCCTGCAGCATCGCGAAGTAGTCGGTCGCCGTCGACGCGAGCAGTTCGGGCCGGGTCGTGCGCCGCCAGCCCTCGGCGATGGCGCGGGCGAGGTCGTTCGAGAGGCTCGTGTCGGTCGCGACGCGCCGCCACGCGGCATCCTTCACCGCCTGATCGGGGCGCGCAGCCCGCGCGGTCTCGGCGAGCTGACGACCCTTGGCCGTGTCGTCGAGCGCAAGTGCGGCGTCGATCTCATCGTCGGATGCCGCGCCGAGGGCGGCGCGCGCGACGACGAGCTCCCAGCGCAGGTCGAGGTCGATCGAGAGGCCGTCGAGCATGATCGAGCCGTCGAGGAGGCCGCCCAGCACGTCGGCATGCGCCGCGCTCGACGCGAGACGTGTGAACGCCTTGACGAACTGCAGTTGCCTGTCGGATCCCGGCTCGGCGAGCTCGGCGAGCGCCCAGACCGCGTCGCCCGCCTCCACCGAGAGCGTCTCGCGGTCCTCGGCGACGTAGCGGGAGAGCGCGAGCTCGAGGCGACCGAGGGCGAGCGCTCGCGCCGCCGACTGCGTCTCGCGCCCCACGCCGGCGAGCACGAGCCGCACGAAGTCGCTCGCGGGCAGTTCGGCGTCGCGCACCGCGTCCCACGCCGAGCCGAGCACCACGGCACGGGCGACGGGGTCGGCCAGGTCCGCGAGCCGTGCCACGGCCGTCGCGAACGATCGCTCGTCGAGCCGCACCTTCGCGTAGGTGAGGTCGTCGTCGTTCACGAGCAGCAGGTCGGGGCCGGCGAGTCCGACCAGCTCGGGGACGTCGGTGGAGGCACCGTCGATATCGAGCTCGATGCGGTGGGTGCGCACGAGGGCGCCATCGCCGTCGGCCTCGGCCTCGTCGGAGTAGCAGCCGATCGCGAGCCGGTGCGGGCGGAGGGTCGGATGCGTCGCGGCCGCGGACTGCTCGATGCGGGCCGCGGTGATCGTGCCCGAGGCATCCGTCTCGACCACCGCTCGCAGCGTGTTCACGCCGGCGGTCTCCAGCCACAGTTGCGACCAGCGCGTGAGGTCGCGCCCACTCGCCCGCTCGAGCTCTTCGAGCAGGTCACGGAGGGTCGCGTTGCCGCTCGCGTGCGCTGTGAGGTACGCGCCCACGCCCTGCTGGAACGCGTCGAGCCCGACCCACGCCACGAGCTGCTTCAGCACCGACGCGCCCTTGTCGTAGGTGATCTTGTCGAAGTTCACCTCGACATCGGCGAGGTCGCGGATCTCGGCGACGACCGGATGGGTCGAGGGCAACTGGTCCTGCTCGGCCGCGTGCGTCTTCTCGTCGCTCGCGAACGTCGCCCACACGCCCGTGAACTCGGTCACGTGTGACGTCGCGAGGTTCGACGCCCACGTGGCGAACGACTCGTTGAGCCAGAGGTCGTTCCACCACTTCATGGTCACGGAGTTGCCGAACCACATGTGGCTGAGCTCGTGCAGCACGACGATGGCACGCTGCTCTCGGCGGGCGTCGGAGACCCGCGCGCGGAACAGGTACGACTCGTTGAAGGTGACGGCGCCGACGTTCTCCATGGCGCCCCAGTTGTACTCGGGCACGAAGATCTGGTCGTACTTGCCGTAGGGGTAGGGCACCCCGAACGCGGTCTCGTAGAAGCCCAGGCCGGCCTGCACGGTCTCGAACATGACGTCGGGCTCGGCGTACTGCGCGAGCGAAGCTCGGGTGAAGAGGCCTAGCGGAACGTCGCGTCCGTCGACGCTGCGCGCTGAGCCGTGCCAGGCTGCGTAGGGGCCGGCGATGAGGGCGACGATGTAGCTCGAGACCACGGGACCCGGCTCGAAGGTCCAGGTTGCGGATGCCCCGTCGGGGTCGCGCTCCGGCTCGGGTGAGGGCGCGTTCGAGAGCACGGTCCAGTGCGCCGGCGCCGTGATCGTGAAGCGGAACGAGGCCTTCAGGTCGGGCTGGTCGAACACCGCGAAGACCCGGTTGGCCTCGGCGACCGCGAACTCGGTGTACAGGTAGGCCTCTCCGTCGACGGGGTCGACGAAACGGTGCAGGCCTTCGCCGGTGTTCGTGTAGCTCGCGTCGGCCACGACGTGCAGCTCGTTGTCGGCCTCGAGCTGCTCGAGGCGGATGCGCGTGCCGTCGCTCACCGCGGCCGGGTCGAGCGGTCGGCCGTTCAGGGTGATCGAGTGGATGGCGTCGGTGCACGCCTCGATGAAGGTCGCGCTGCCTGGGACGCCCGTGAACCGAACCGTCGTCTCGCTGCGGAACGTCTCGGCACCCCGAGTGAGATCGAGGACGACCTCATAGGACGGGGCGCTCACGACGGCGGAGCGCTCGGTCGCTTCGGCGCGCGTGAGGTTGGCAGCAGGCATGGCGGAACCCTTCGGATCGGTGTGCCCAGCCAGCCTAGCGACGGCGGCCGACTCACCCGGCTGCCGGCCGACCTACCGGCGGCCGCCCGACCTGCCGCCCGCCGGCCCCTGCGCCATGAGGCCGTGCTCGTAGGCGAGGATCACGAGGTGCACGCGGTCGCGGGCGTCGAGCTTCGTCAGGATGTGGCCGACGTGGGTCTTCACGGTCGATTCCGAGAGGAAGAAGCGCCCGGCGAGTTCGCCGTTGGTGAGGCCTTCGGCGATGGCGACGAGGATCTCGCGTTCCCGCGGGGTCAACGCGGCGATCGGGCTCGGCGCCGTGGAACCGTCGTGGTGCGCAGGCAACTCCCGGGAGAACAGCTCGATCATGCGCCGGGTGACTCGGGGCGAGAGCGCCGCATCGCCCTCGTGCACCGCACGGATCGCGGCGACGAGGTCTTGCGGGCGCACGTCCTTGAGCAGGAACCCGCTCGCGCCGGCCCGGATCGCGGCGAACGCGTACTCGTCGAGGTCGAACGTGGTGAGCACGATGACCTTCGGGGCCGACCGCGCCGCGATCACCTCGGCGGTGGCGGCGATGCCGTCCATGCCGGGCATCCGCACGTCCATGAGCATCACGTCGACGGATGTCTCGCCGGCGAGCCGGATGGCCTCGCGACCGTCGCCGGCCTCGCCGACGACCTCGATCCCTGGCTCCGCGTCGAGCACCATGTGGAAGCCCGCGCGCACGAGATCCTGGTCGTCGACGATCGCGACTCGGATGGGCGACGTTTCCCCGTTCATGGTTGGCCCTTCGGGTCTGGCGGCTCGGTCGGGAGGGTCGCGTGCAGGCGCCAGCCGTTCCCGGCGCGCGGCCCGACGTCGAGGGTGCCGCCGGAGAGCGCGACGCGTTCGCGGAGGCCCTCGAGCCCGCGGCCGGCGCCGGTCATCCGCGGGCTCGTGTGCACCGCGTCGTCCTCGATGGTGATCTCGACGGCGTCGTCACGATGCTCGATGAGCACCTCGACGTGCTGGGCCCGATCGGCGTGCCGGAGGACGTTCGTGAGCCCCTCCTGCACGATGCGGTAGGTCGCGAGCTGCAGGACGCTGCCGCTGACCGGCGCGCCCGCCGTGGTGAGACGCACCGGTAGCCCGGCCTCGCGGAATCCCTCGACGAGGTCGGGGATCGCGGCGGCGTCGGGCTGCGGCGACCGCGCGGCCGCGTCGCCCGAGGCGTCGTTCAGGACGCCGAGCATGCGGCGCATCTCGGTGAGCGCGTCGCGGCCGGCATCGGCGACGCGGCGCATGGCGTCGGCGGCTCGCGCAGGGTCGTGCTCGACGGTGGCGGCCGAGCCGTCGGCCAGCGTGATCATCACGGTGAGTCCGTGCGAGACGATGTCGTGCATCTCGCGGGCGATGCGAGCCCGCTCCGCGGCCGCGACGAGCTGCCGCTCCTGGTCCCGTTCCCGGGCGAGGTCGTGGGCGCGGGCGATGAGGGCGTCCAGGTAGCGCCGACGATTGCCCACGGTCACGCCGATGAGCGTGGCGATGAGCATGAAGACGGCGAACGTGATCGACGAGCCGAGCGCATCGAACTCGAAGGGGTCCACGACCAGCGCGTCGCGAAGCCACGTCGAGAGGTATGCCGCCGCTGCGCCGACCACGACCGACAGCCCGTAGGCGATCCACGCCGCTCGCGTCGACGCGTAGACGGCCATCGCGTAGAGCGCGATCAGGATGGCGAGGACGTCGATGGAGCCGGTCGGAGCGGACATCAGGCACGCGAGCCAGGCGAGCGCGAGCACGACCGACGGGTGCGAGCGACGGAACAGCAGGAGTCCCACCGCGCTGGCCACTGCGGTGGCGACGGCGGCGATCGTGACCGAGACCGGCAAGGCGTACTGGACGGCGCCGACGAGGGTGCCGATGACCGTCGGAATTCCGTAGATCCCGGCGATCAGCCCGTCGGCGAGCCGCGGATGCCGCGCCCAGAACCGCCGGATGACTCCGGGTGGCCTCGGCAGACGCAACTCGCCCTCGGCCACCCCATCAGGGTGGTCGAGGGCGAGCCGGGCTTCGGTCATGGACAGGACTCTACGCGTCGCGCCGTGCGAGCAGGACGGCTGCTCCGGCACCGGAAGCGCCAACCCAGCCGAGCACGACGAGCAGGTTCTGCCACCACTCGAGCGCGTCGTCGGGATCCATGGCGAACAGGTCGGTTCCTGCTGCAGAGAGCAGGTACGGCACCGCGTCCTGAGCCCAGTCGGCCGGGATCACCTGTACGAGGGTCGGCACCACGAGCACCAGTGCGACGACGATCGCGATGCCCCCCGCGCTCGAGCGCACCATGGTTCCGACGCCGAGCGAGAACACGGCAAGGAGCGCGAGGTAGAGGGTGGCGCCGAGCATCGCGGCGAGCACGTCGGGGTCGGCGACGCTCGCCGAGATGCCCTCGCCCGCGTAGACGATGGACGAGGCGGCGAAGGCGCCGACGAGCGACAGCGCTGCGACGAGGAATGTAACCAAGAACAGCACGATCGCCTTGGCCGCGAGCGTGGGGAGGCGCCGGGGGACCGCAGTGAGCGTCGAGCGGATCATGCCGGTTCGATACTCGCCGCTCATGACGAGTACGCCGAGTACTGCGACCACGAGCTGCGTGAGGCCGACGCCGACGGTCATCGTGCGCACGATGAGGTCGGTCTGCGCCTCGGCCGGCATTCCGGCCGTGATCTCATCGCCGAAGCCGCTGAGGCTGGTGAGCGCCAGGAGCAGGGACATGCCCGCGGCGAGCACGATCACGAGCAGGTACGACCAACCGGTGGACCGCAGGCTGCGGAGCTTGATCCACTCGGAGCGGAGCACGCCGCCGAATCCGAGCGTGGTTGTGCGGGCGGAACGAGGCTGCGCCGTTCCGGCAGCAGCGGGGGTGGGGGTGATGGTGGTCATCGGAGTGCCTCCGTGCGGTATTCGACGGCGTCGGCGGTGAGAGCCATGTAGGCCTCCTCGAGCGACGCGTTCAGGGTGGTGAGTTCGTGGATGGCGAGCGCGTGCTCGGCGGCGAGGTCGCCGATGCCGGATGCCTCGACGCCCGTGATCTCCAGCAGTCCCGCCTCGGAGCGCATGACGCTCACCTCGGCGCCGGCGAGCAGATCGGCGAGCTGCGACGCGTGCGGGGAGCGAACGCGGACGCGAGTCCCGGTGTTGCCGGCGATGACGTCGGCGACCGGGGCATCCGTGATGATCCGGCCCTTGCCGAGCACGATGAGGTGGTCGGCGGTGAGCGCCATCTCGCTCATGAGGTGCGAGGAGAGGAAGATCGTGCGACCTTCCGCGGCGAGGCTGCGCACGAGGCGGCGTACCCACTGCACGCCCTCGGGGTCGAGGCCGTTGACCGGCTCGTCGAGGAGGAGTGTCGCGGGGTCGCCGAGCAGTGCGGCGGCGATGCCGAGGCGTTGGCCCATGCCGAGTGAGAAGCCGCCGACGCGCTTCCGCGCGACCGACTCGAGGCCGGTGAGTTCGATGACCTCGCGCACGCGGCGTTCGCCGATGCCGTGCGTGGCGGCCATTGCGCGGAGGTGGTTCTCGGCGGTGCGCCCGGTGTGGATGGCCTTCGCATCGAGCAGCGCGCCCACTTCGTGGAGCGGTGCGCGGTGGTGTGCGTAGGGCTTGCCGTTGACCGTGACGCTGCCCGCCGTGGGGCGGTCGAGTCCCACGATCATACGCATCGTGGTGGATTTGCCGGCTCCGTTGGGGCCGAGGAATCCGGTGACGCGGCCGGGGTGCACGGTGAAGTCGAGTCCATCGACGGCGGTCTTCGCGCCGTAGCGCTTGGTGAGTCCTGCTGCGGTGATCATGTCTCCGACGCTACGGATGACGTGTCCTCCGCAGATCGGACGGCGGGACGGTTCCGGGGCGGTCGCGAGTGGTACCGGGGTACTACTCGCGACCGCCCCGGGACGCCGCTGGTGCTACTGCTGCGCGTCGCGCTCCTGCGCGGCGAGCGCCCGGTCGATGCCGGCGAGACGCTCGATCACGAGGCGACGCAGCGCGGGCACGTCGGGGTGCGAGTCCAGCCAGGCCCGGCTCGCATCCGCGAGGGCGCGGTTCGCGAGCGGCGACGGGTAGAGGCCGTCGACGAGCTTGTCGGCGATGGCGTAGCTGCGCTCGTCCCAGATGCGCTCGAGCATCGCGAAGTACCGTTCCACGAACGCCTCGAGCAATGCGGGGTCGCTCGCGCGAAGGAAGCCCTCGGCGGTCTCGCGCACGATCGTGTTGCTGGCGGTGTCCACGTCGATGAGCGACGACCATGCCCGCTCCTTCGCCTCCAGCGTCTGGATCGCGGCACGGGCGTTCGCGGCCGACTGCTGGCCCGTGGCCGTGTTGTCGGTCGCGAGGCGCTCGTCGATCTCGGCGTCGCCCGCACGACCCGAGGCGACGAGCGCGATGAGCAGCTCCCAGCCGAGGTCGGCGTCGATCTCGAGGCCCTCGAGCTGGAGCGAGCCGTCGTGCAGCGCTTGGAGCTCGTCGACGTGCGAGCTCGCCTCGGCAATGGTCGCGAAGTTCGTGACGAACTGGAACTGCGCGTCGCTGCCCGGCGCGGCCTCCTGGGCGAGGCGCCAGAACCCGTCGGCGAGGGTTCGGCGAGCCTCGGTCCGTCGCTCGGGCGCGACGTACGAGCTGGCGGCGAGCACGGCGTTCGCCAGCACGATGCGCAACGTCGTCGACTCCGTCTCGCTCGCGATGTTGCCGAGCACGAGGGCGAGGTAGTCGCCGGCTCGCGTCTCGGCGTCGCGCGTGGCATCCCATACCGAGCTCCACACGAGGGCGCGGGCGAGCGGGTCGGCGATCTCGGAGAGATTCGCGAGGGCCACGCCGTGCGAGGCCTCGTCGAGCCGGATCTTCGCGTAGGCCAGGTCGTCGTCGTTGAGCAGCACGAGGTCTGGGCGCGGGTGCCCGACGAGTTCGGCCACCTCGGTGCGCTCGCCGTCGACGTCGAGCTCGACGCGGTGGTCGCGCACGAGCCTGCCGTCCTTCAGGTTGTAGAACCCGATGGCGAGACGGTGCGGACGGATGGTGGGGTGCTCGACGATGGCGGACTGCAGCACGGCGAACGACGTGATGACGCCCGCGTCATCCGTCTCGATCTCGGAACGCAGCGTGTTGACCCCGGCGGTCTCGAGCCACAGGCCCGACCAGTCGGACAGGTCGCGGCCGCTCGAGACCTCGAGTTCGGCCAGAAGGTCGGCGAGGGTCGTGTTGCCCCAGGCGTGCTTCCGGAAGTAGGCGGACACGCCGGCGAAGAACGCGTCGACGCCGACCCAGGCGACCAGCTGCTTCAGCACCGAACCGCCCTTGGCGTACGTGATGCCGTCGAAGTTGACCTGCACGTCCTCGAGGTCGTTGATGGTGGCGACCACCGGATGCGTCGACGGCAATTGGTCTTGACGGTACGCCCAGCTCTTCTCCATCGAGTTGAACGTCGTCCACGCCTCGGTCCACTCGGTGGCCTCGGCGGTGGCGATGGTGGACGCCCACTCGGCGAACGACTCGTTCAGCCAGAGGTCGTTCCACCACTTCATGGTGACGAGGTCGCCGAACCACATGTGGGCGAGCTCGTGCAGGATCGTGACGACGCGACGCTCGCGAACGGCATCCGTTACCTTCGAGCGGAACACGTAGAACTCGGTGAACGTGACGGCGCCGGCGTTCTCCATCGCGCCCGCGTTGTACTCGGGCACGAAGAGCTGGTCGTACTTCGCGAAGGGGTAGGGCACGCCGAACTTGCGCTCGAAGTACTCGAAGCCCTGCTTGGTCTTCTCGAAGATGTAGTCGGCGTCGAGGAACTCGGAGAGGCTCTTGCGGCTGAACACGCCGAGCGGGATGACCCGGCCATCGGCCGACGTCAGCTCGTCGCGCACCACGGCGTACGGGCCCGCGATGAGCGCGGTGATGTAGCTCGAGATGCGGGGCGTGGGCTCGAACGCCCACGTCTTCGCGGGGGTGTCGCTGCCGTCGCCGGCGACCGCGTCGACCGGCTCGGGCGTCGGGGAGTTGGAGACGACCTCCCAGTGCGCGGGCGTCGTCACCGTGAACCGGAAGGAGGCCTTGAGGTCGGGCTGCTCGAACACCGCGAACATGCGCCGCGAGTCGGGCACCTCGAACTGCGTGTAGAGGTAGGCCTCGCCGTCGACGGGGTCGACGAACCGGTGCAGCCCCTCGCCCGTGTGCATGTACCGGCCGTCGGCGACGACGGTCAGTTCGTTCTCGGCGGCGAGGTTCGGCAGCTGGATGCGCACGCCGTCGCTCACCTCGGCGGGGTCGAGGGTCTCGCCGTTGAGGGTGACCGAGTGCACCTCCGCGGTGATCGCGTCGATGAACGTGGAGGCGCCCTTGGTCGCGGCGAACCGCACCGTGGTCGTGCTCCGGAACACGTCGGGGCCCGTCGTCACGTCGAGCACGACATCGTAGTCGTGCACGTCGACGAGCGCGGCGCGCTCCTCGGCTTCGAGCCTCGTGAGGTTCTCTCCTGGCAACTTGGTCTTCCTCTCCATGAGCGTTCGGGGGGCGCTCGTGGCGCCGTCGCACGATTGACCAGCCTAGTGCTCGGGCCTACCGTGGCGACATGCCGATGAGCGTCGATTCCAGTGCCTCGACTGCCGATCGATACCGCACCTTCGCCGACGTTGAGGCCCGCGGGATGTCGGCCACCTACGAGTCGTAGTCGACGAAGCGTCGCGGGCGATCCCGAGGTGGTCGCACTCATCGACGAGCTGCCGTCGCCGAAGCGCCAGCCCAATCTCGTGTTCTCGGCCGCCCGATTCCAGGGCGTGCCGACCGTCCCGTATCGCGTGTTCCGCGACTGGCTTCGTGAGCACTGGGTGGAGGTGCGGGCGACGGCGCTCTCGCACGCCACCCAGACCAACGAGGCGGCCAGGTGCGCCCTGCACGTGCCGGCGCTGGTGGGCATCGACGGCCCGATCGCGCTGCTCGAGGTCGGGGCATCCGCGGGTCTCTGCCTCTACCCTGACCGGTACAGCTACCGCTACCCGGGGCACCCGCAACTCGATCCCGCGACGGGACCCAGCCCGGTGGTGCTCGACTGCGAGGCGATCGGACCCGTGCCGGTGCCGACCCGGTTGCCCGAGGTGGTGTGGCGCGGCGGCATCGACCTCAACCCGCTCGACGTGCGACACCCCGACGACCTGGCGTGGCTCGACGCGCTCGTGTGGCCCGAGCACGACGACCGCCGGCAGCGCCTTCGTGCCGCTGCCGCCATCGCCGCGGACGATCCGCCGCGCATCGTCGCGGGCGACCTCAACGAGCGGCTCGTCGCGCTCGCCGCCGAGGTGCCCCGCGATGCGACCCTCGTGGTGTTCCACACGGTGGTGCTCATGTACGTCGATGCGCGGGAACGGCACCGGTTCGCCGAGACGGTGCAGGCGCTCCAGGGCCATTGGCTGTCGGTGGAACCGCGGGCGGCGCTCCCGGCGATCCGGGTGCGCGACGACGTGCCGAACGAGAGCTCCGACCTCGTGCTGGCCCTCGACGGGGTGCAGCTGGCGTGGGCGCAGCCGCACGGGCGCGCCATCCGGTGGGTGCCGAATCCCTAGACTTGGCGCATGCGCATCCACATCGCGACCGACCACGCCGGCCTCGAGTTCAGCCGCACGCTCGCCGGCCATCTGACCAACGGCGGTCATGAGGTCGTCGACCACGGCCCCGCCGAGTACGACGCGCTCGACGACTACCCGGCGTTCTGCATCAATGCGGCGCTCGCGGTCGCGCGCGACCAGGCGGCCGGCGTCAGGACGCTCGGCGTGGTCTTCGGCGGGTCGGGCAATGGCGAGCAGATCGCCGCGAACAAGGTGCACGGCATTCGCGCGGCCCTCGTGTGGAGCATGGACACGGCGATCCTCGCGCGCCAGCACAACGATGCCAACGTCATCTCGATCGGTGCCCGCCAGCACACCGTGGAGGAGGCGATCCGCTACATCGACGCGTTCATCGCCGAGCCGTTCTCGGGCGACGAACGGCACATGCGCCGCATCGCACAGCTCGCGGAGTACGAGACCACCGGCGACATCGCCGGCAAGGGCGTCGATGTCGCGGCGCCGAGCCCCGAGGCGTAGGAGCGCCGTTGCCCGAGGGACACTCCGTCCACCGCATCACCCGCCAGTTCGAGCGCAACTTCGTGGGCCAGGTCGTGCACGCGTCGAGCCCACAGGGCCGGTTCGCCGAGGGCGCAGCCGACCTCGACGGGCGACGGATGACCGACGCCCGCGCCGTGGGCAAGCAGATGTTCCTCGGCTTCGAGGGCGACCGGTGGCTGCGTGTGCACCTCGGCATGTACGGCGCGTGGGACTTCGCGGGTGACATCCTGATGGATGCCACGATCGCAGCGGCGAACGGCCGCATGGGCCAGACGAACCAGCGCGGCACCTTCCTCGACAGCCCGAACCCCGATGCGGTCGTGTTCGACCGGGCCGGCGAGAACTCCCTCACGTCGATCGGCGCCCCACGGCGCACGCGGCTGCGAATGTCGGAATCCGAGAAGGAGGGCGACGGGCTCGAGTCGTTCCCGCCCGAACCCATCGGCCAGGTGCGCGTGCGCCTCCTCACCGACACCGTCTGCGCCGACCTCCGGGGGCCGACCGCGTGCGAGGTGCTCGACCCGGCGCAGGTGGAGGCCGTCGTCGCGAAGCTCGGGCCCGATCCGCTGATCGACGTCGGGCAGGCGGCCGAAGACCGGTTCGCGGCAGCCGTCACGAAGAAGCCCACCCCGATCGCCCTCCTGCTCATGGACCAGAACGTCGTGGCCGGCATCGGCAACGTCTACCGGGCCGAATTGCTGTTCCGCGCCAGGCAGAACCCGCACACCCCGGGCCGGCTGGTGCCCGAGGAGCACGTGCGGCACCTGTGGCGCGACTGGTCGAGGCTGCTGCGCATCGGCGTCGAGACCGGTCAGATGATGACCATGGACGACCTCGACCCCGTGGCGTACCGGGCGGCGCTCGCGAACCGGGCCGATCGGCACTGGGTGTACAAGCGCGAGGGGCTGCCGTGCCGGGTGTGCGGCACGAACATCGTCATGGAGGAGCTCGGCGCCCGCAAGCTGTACTGGTGCCCCTACTGCCAGGCCTGAACCGACGGAATGCCTTCGAAGGCCAGCAACGGATGCCGGTCAGCCCAGGCCCTCCGGCAGCGACGGGTGCTCGCCGGGGAGCCGGCGGGGCTTCGGGATGATCAGGCCCAGGACACCCGCCACGACCGCTGCGCCGAGGCCGATGAGGAACGTGAGCTGGAACGCCTCGCTGGTCGGCACCTGGACTCCGCCCACGTCGATCGCGTACGCCGCGAGCACGGCCCCCATGACGGCCGCCGCAGCGCTCGTGCCGAGCGATCGCATGAGCGCGTTGAGCCCGTTGGCGGCGCCCGTCTCGGTCGCCGGAACCGCACGCATGATGAGGATCGGCATGGCTGCGTAGCCGAGCCCGATGCCGACACCGATCAGGGCGTTGACGAGCGCGATCTGCCACACCTCCGACGAGGCGACGAGCGCCACCGAGTAGGCGACGATCATCGCGGCGGCGCCGGCCACGAGCAGTGCGCGCGGGCCGAAGAGGCGGGTGAGGCGAGCGGCGACGGGCGACATCGCCATCATCACGAGCCCGGCCGGCATGATCACGAGGCTGGCCTGGAGGAGCGGCAGGCCGAGGCCGACGCCGGTGTCGGCGGGGAGCTCGAGCAGCTGCGGAAGGCTGATGTTCGACGAGAAGAACGCGAACCCCATGGCGATCGAGGCGAGGTTCGTGATGAGCACGGGCGGCCTGGCCGCAACCCGCAGGTCGACGAGGGGGTCGTCGAGCCGGAGCTCGAACCATCCCCAGGCGGTGAGCGTGGCGAGGCCGCCGAGGCCGAACGCGAGGGTCGCCGCCGACGTCCATCCCCACGCGTCGCCCTGCGACAGCGCGATGAGTACGCCCGACAGGCCGATCGCGAGGCCGACGACGCCGGGCAGGTCGAATCCGCCCGGCGCTCGCAGCGTGCTCACGGGCACGAGCCAGGCGACGAGCACGAAGAGCACGACGCCGAGGGCGGCGGCCATCCAGAAGAGCAGGTGCCAGTCGGCGTTGTCCGCGATGAGCGCGCTCACGGGCAGGCCCAGCGCTCCGCCGAACCCGAGCGTGGCGCTCACGAGCGCGACCGCGCCGCCGATCCGGTCCTCGTGCAGGTGGTCGCGGAGCACGGCGATGCCGAGCGGGATCACGCCGGTGACGGCGCCCTGCAGCGCGCGTCCGACGAGCAGCACGGGGAGCGACTGCGACGCGCCGGCGATCACGCTGCCCACGATGAGCACCGCGATGAGCGCCAACACGATGCGCCGCTTGCCGTACAGGTCGCCGAGCCGACCCGCGATGGGGGTGGTGATCGCGGCCGTGAGGAGCGTGACCGTCACGACCCACGCGGTCGCCTCACGGCTCTCGTCGAGCAGCTCGGGCAGCTCCGCCTGGATCGGTACGACGATCGTGAACATGAACGACGAGCATGCTCCGGCGAACGCGAGCACGGCGACGATGGGCCAGGTCGGGGGCGTGCGGCTGAGGCTCTTCCGTTCGTCCTCGTCGCGCCTGCTCATCCGCGACAGCCTATCGGCACCCGGTGCCGGTGCCGCCGAAGGTAGCGTGGAGGCATCCGACGGAAGGACAGCGATGCGGCAGAACCCGAGCTTCACCCTCGCGAGCGAGGAGGGCGTGAAGCAGCTCATCCGCGAGCACCCGTGGATGACGATCGTGAGCATGACGGATGCCGCGGGCCTCGTGGCATCCCACTATCCGGTGCTCCTCGACGAGACGGCCGACGGCATCGCGCTGCTCACCCACGTGGGCCGCCCCGACGAGGTCGTCCACGAGCTCGGTCGCCACGAGATCATGGTCATCGTGCAGGGTCCGCACGGCTACATCTCGCCGAGCTGGTACGACGCGAACCCCGCCGTGCCGACGTGGAACTTCGTCACCGCGCACCTCTACGGCACCCCTGAGCTCCTCGAACACGACGAGAACCTGCGCGTGCTCGAGCAGCTCGTCGACCACTTCGAGCTCGTCCTGCCCGAACCCCGGCGGATGCGCGGCACGCCCGAGAACTCCGCGTACGCCGACCGTATCTCCACGGGCACGGTGGGCCTGCGCATCCCGATCACGCGGTTCGTCGCGAAGAACAAGATGAGTCAGAACCGCCCCGCCGAGACGGTCGACCGCATCATCGACGAGCTCGAGGGCGACGGAGCCTACGCCAACCCGGCACTCGCCGCGCAGATGCGCCGCACGCACGAGGCGCTGCGGGCAGCCCGCGCATGATCGTCGAGACGTCCAGCACGGTGCGGGCGACGGATGCCCCGGCGCCGGTCCTCCTCGCCGGCGCCCGTCTCCCCGGCCGCGACGACCGCGTCGACGTGCACGTGGCGAACGGGGTGACCGCCTCGATCGCACCGGCGGGCACGGCGGCCGCGCCTGCGGGCGCAGAGCGGATCGACCTCGACGGCCGTTTCATCGTGCCCGGACTCCACGACCGGCACGTGCACTTCTCGCAGTGGTCCGTGTGGTCGCGCCGCCTCGACCTCGCGGGTGCCGACTCCGCCGCCGCGGCGGCAGCGCTCGTCGCTGGATGGATCGACCGTGGCGACGCCGAGGTCATCGGCGGCGGCTACCGCGACGGGCTCTGGCCCGATGCCCCGAGCCGCGAGCTGCTCGACCGCGTGTCGGGCGACGTGCCCGTCGTGCTCATCGCGGGTGACCTGCACGCGTGCTGGGTGAACACCGCCGCGGCGCGACGCCACGGGGTGGAGCACCTCGCGGGGGCGAGCGGCGTGCTCCGCGAGGACGACTGCTTCCGGCTCACCGGTGAACTCGACGACGTCTCCGACGACGTGCTCGACGAATGGGTCGCCGAGGCGGCAACAGCGGCAGCCGTCCGTGGCGTCGTCGGCATCACCGACTACGAGATGCGCTGGAACCGCGACGACTGGGCGCGCCGCGCTGCCGCGGGCTTCGACGCGGTGCGCGTGACGTTCGGCGTGTACACCCAGCACCTCGAGCGCGCCATCGGCGAGGGCCTGCGCACCGGCGACGAGCTGCCCGGCAGCGGCGGCCTCGTCACCGTCGGCGGCTACAAGGTCATCACCGACGGCTCGCTCAACACCCGCACCGCGTGGTGCGACGACCGCTACCCGGACCTCGGCGACGACGACCACCCCTTCGGGCTCGCGACGGTGCCGTACGACGAGCTCGTGCCGCTCCTCCGTCGCGCCCACGGGGGAGGCCTCGCCCCCGCGGTGCACGCGATCGGCGACCGCGCCAACGCGGCGGTGCTCGACGCCCTCGAGGCCGTCGCGCCCGGCGGCTGGAACCGGCTCGCCTCGATCGAGCACGCCCAGCTGCTCCGCCACGACGACGTCGCTCGCTTCGCGCGCCTCGGCATCGTGGCGAGCGTGCAGCCCGAGCACGCGATGGACGACCGCGACGTCGCCGACCGGTACTGGGCCGGGCGCACCGACCGCGCGTTCATGCTCGCCGAACTCGCCGCAGCCGGGGTCGAACTCGCGCTCGGCTCCGATGCCCCTGTCGCACCGCTCGACCCGTGGGTCGCGATCTCCGCGGCGGTGGGGCGCAGCCGCGACGGACGTGAGCCGTGGCATCCCGAGCAGGCGATCGAGGCTCGGGCCGCGCTCGCCGCATCGACCGGCGGGCGGGGTGCCGAGATCGCCGAGGGTGCGCCGGCCGACCTCGCGGTCGTCGAGCTCGATCCGCTCGCGGCATCCGTCGACCAACTCCGCACCATGCCGGTGGCCATGACCCTCCTCGGTGGACGCATCACGTACGACGCGCGCTGAGGCGAGCGCAGGCTGACCTGCGCCCTGACGCGGCGGATGCGCGGGGGATAACCCCCGCACCGATCCGGGCGCGCACCGGCTGGGGCGTCGGCGTCGTGATCGCGACGCTGGGTACATGCCGACACGTTCGAATCCCACCCCGATCCGCCGGCCCCGAGCCGTCGCCGGTGCGCTCGCGGCACTCGCCGCGGGCGCACTCGTCGCCGTCTCGTTCGCCGGCTGCGGCATCGTCGGGCCGACCCCGGTCTCCACGATCGGCAAGGTCGACTTCGAGACGCCGCTCGCCATCCCGCCGCTCGCCGAGTCCACGGTCGACGCCGACGGCACGCGCGTCTTCGCCCTCGAGGCGCGGTCGGGCACGACCGAGTTCACGCCTGGCTCCCCGAGCGACACGTGGGGCTTCAACGGCTCGTACCTCGGCCCGACCCTGATCGCCGAGCGTGGCGAACGCGTGCGCGTCGATGTCACCAACTCGCTCCAGGAGCCCACGACCGTGCACTGGCACGGCATGCACCTGCCCGCCGAGATGGACGGCGGTCCGCACCAGATGGTCGGCCCGGATGCCACGTGGTCGCCCGAGTGGCAGGTCGACCAGCAGGCGGCGACGCTCTGGTATCACCCGCACCCGCACGGTGAGACCGAGTCGCACGTGCAGCGCGGACTCGCCGGCATGTTCCTCGTCCAGGACGACGCCGAGCGGGCACTGCCGCTGCCTCGGGACTACGGCGTCGACGACGTGCCCGTCATCGTGCAGGACACCGGCTTCTCGGGCGACGGCGTGCGCGACGACGCGCAACGAGGCTTCGCCGGGGCGCTCGGCGACGAGCTCCTCGTGAACGGCACGCGCGGTCCCTACCTCGACGTGGCCGACGAGGTGGTGCGGCTGCGCCTGCTCAACGCGTCGACGGCACGCAGCTACGCGTTCACGTGGAGCGACGGCCGCCCCGTCGAGCTCATCGCCACCGACGGCGGGCTGCTCGAGGCATCCGTCGAACTCGACCACATCATGCTCTCTCCGGGCGAGCGTGCCGAGCTGCTGGTGCGTCCGACCCCGGGGGAGCGGCTCGTGCTGCGATCCGAGATGACGGCCGAGGCCGCGGGCATGATCGACTCGATCGCGGCGATGAACGGCGGCACCGACGCGTTCGACGTGCTCGAGCTGCGTGCTGCCGACACGCTCGGCCCGTCGCCAGCGCTGCCCGAGCATCTCGGCGAGCTGCCGCCGGTCGACACGAGCGAGGTCGCGACGACGCGCACGTTCACGCTCGACGGCTTCCAGCTCAACGGCGACGAGATGGAGATGGGCCGCGTCGACGAGACCGTCACGGTCGACACGACCGAGCGTTGGGTCATCGAGAACACCAGCCAGATGCCGCACAGCTTCCACGTGCACGACGTGCAGTTCCGCATCGCGTCCATCGACGGCGCCCCGCCGCCGCCGCACCTCGCGGGATGGAAGGACACCGTCTTCGCCACCCCCGAGACCGAGATCGAACTGATCCTCCGCTTCGAGGACTACGCCGATCCCGACACCCCGTACATGTACCACTGCCACCTCCTGTGGCACGAGGACCAGGGCATGATGGGCCAGTTCGCCGTCGTCGAGCCCGGTCAGTCTGCCACCATGACAGAAGGAAGTACGCACCATGAGCACTGAGAGCGCGAGCATCGATCGCATGACGAGCGACACGACCAGCAACACCACCGCCGAGCGAGCGGATGCCCCGCCCCGGCGTCGCGGGTACGGCGCCCTGTGGGCGAGCGTGCCCCGCGAATTCGGGTTCCTCATCCTCTCGTTGCCGATCGTGATCACCGGATTGGCGCTGCTGACGAGCCTGTTCTTCACGGGCCTCGGAGGCATCTTCATCGTCTTCGGCATCTTCCTCATCGTCGCCTCGCTCTACGTGGCACGCGGGTTCGGCATGTTCGAGCTGATGCGGCTGCGGTGGGCGGGCATGCGGCCCATCGCGCCGCCGCGCTGGCAGCAGACCGGTGGCGACCAGGGGTTCTGGCGCTCGCTGGTCGCACCGTTCGTCGACGGCCACTACTGGCTGTACCTGCTGCACGGCATGATCATCAACCCCATCGTCGGCATCTTCACCTGGGCGGTCACGGTCGCGTGGACCTCGGTGGCGCTCGCAGGCACCACGGGCTGGATCTGGCAGCGCTACATCCCCGACGGTGATCGTGGGCTGTTCCTCCACGATGTCATCCTCGACTGGATCTTCCCGGGCAACACGTTCGAGATCGATCCGGTCTTCGGCGAGCGCGTGTTCGAGTTCATCCTCGGGGTCGTCTTCCTCGTGCTGCTGCCGTTCGTCTTCCGCGGCCTCACGCTCCTGCACGACGTCATCGCCCGGGGGCTGCTCGGCGCGTGGCGGTCTGAGGCCCTCGAGGTCGAGGTCGCGCAGCTCGCCGCCTCCCGCGGCGCGGCCGTGCAGGCCGAGGACGCGTCGCTCCGCCGCCTCGAGCGGGACATCCATGACGGCCCGCAGCAGCGGCTCGTGCGGCTGCAGATGGACCTCGCCGCCATCGAGCGCAAGCTCGAGCGTGATCCAGAGTCGGCGCGTGAACTCCTCGGCGAAGCGCGCGACCAGGCCCGCGAGACCCTCGACGAGCTGCGCGCCCTGTCGCGCGGGTTCGCGCCGCCGATCCTGCAGGACCGCGGGCTCGCGGTCGCGCTCGAGTCGCTCGCCCTCCGCAGCCCGGTACCGGTCACCGTGGAGATCGACCTCGACGACGTGACGTTGCCCGCGCCCATCGAGCGGAACGCGTACTTCATCGCGGCCGAACTGCTCACGAACGCCGCGAAGCACTCCGAGGCGAGCGCGATCCGGCTGCGGGTGACGACGCGCGACGAGGGCGCCGCCGGCCACTGGATCGACGTGTGGGTGACCGACAACGGTCGCGGCGGCGCCTCCGCCGTACCGGGCCACGGGCTCGCCGGGCTCGATGAGCGCGTCCGCGGCCTGCGCGGCCTGCTCGTGATCGACAGCCCCGCGGGCGGGCCAACCTCGATCGGCGCGCACGTGCCGTTCGTGCCGCTCCCGCCCGTCGCGACATCCGGCACCGCCTGACGCTCGTCGCTAGTCTGGACGGCATGACGGATGCCGCCCCCAGCCCCTTGCGCATCGTGCTCGCCGAGGATTCGGTGCTGCTGCGCGAGGGGCTGGTGCGGCTCTTCGACGAAGCCGGGTTCGACACCGTCGGATCGTACGGCGACGCCGACTCGCTACTCGCCGAGGTCGAGACCACGAGCCCCGACGTCGCCGTGCTCGACGTACGCATGCCGCCGACGTTCCGCGACGAGGGCGTTCGGGCCGCGATCGAACTGCGCCGACGGATGCCGCGCCTCGGCGTGCTGCTGCTCAGCCAGTACGTCGAGGGCACCTACGCGCACGAGCTGCTCTCGTCGGGAAACGGCGGCATGGGCTACCTCCTGAAGGACCGCGTCGCCTCGCTCGACGAACTGCAGGACGCCGTGCAGCGCATCAGTGAGGGCGGCACCGTGCTCGATCCCCAGGTGGTCGCCGAGTTGCTGTCACGGCGGGGCGACCCGCTCGCCACGCTCACGCCACGCGAACGCGAGGTCATGGCGCTGATGGCCGAGGGCCGCACGAACGCGGGCATCGCGAAGCAGCTCTACATCGGCATCGGCGCCGTGGAGAAGAACGTGACCTCGATCTTCCAGAAGCTGGGCCTCGAGGACTCCGGCACCGACCACCGGCGCGTGCTCGCCGTGCTCACCTGGCTGCAGCGGTAGGCGGCGTCTCGTCGCTGCTGCGCCGGATGGGCTCGTGGGTGCGCAGCACGTGCCGGTACTGGCGGTATCCCCACGACATCCAGACCACGAACTGGGCGATCGCCGCGACGAGGCCGACGGCGATCGCCCAACCCACCGAGCCGGTGAGTGCGTAGAGGAGGGCGCCCACGAAGAGCCCGACGAGCGCGGTGTTCACGACGAGCATCACCATCATCGAACTCGCCGGGACCTGCGTGCGATTGCGGTCGGCGAACGCGTAGTACGTCTTGATCGCACCCGCCTGGTCGTCGGAGGTGCCCGTGATGAAGTACGGGGCGAGCCCCGGGTCGAGGTCGAGGTAGGCGCCACGGAGGCGGTTCATGGCGAGCACGTACACGAGGTCCTCGGTCGCCGTGTTGAACACCCGCAGTTGCGTGATGACGCCGAGCAGGACGAGCAGGAACAGCACGCCGAGCGCCGCGACCCCGAACCAACCGCGGAACTCCGTCGCATTGCCGAGCACGCCGAGGGTCACGAGGCCGGCCGAGACGAGCGTGAGGAAGATCGCGATACGGGTGAGCACCTCGCTCTGCGTCGTCGACCGGGAGGCCAGGAGGCTCCAGTGCTCGGTCGCGAGCAGCTGGGCGCGCAGCGACTTCTGCGCGTCGGTGAGAGCGGCCGCCGGCTCGGATGCCGGCGGAGACGCGTCGGGCCCGGGAGCATCCGCCATACCGGCATTCTGCACCCGGGCCCGACCGGCCGCCATCGGGGATGCCGCGGCAGCGCAGCCGGCCGAGGCGGGGCGTGGGTCAGCATGCCGCGCGACCGACCGACATCCTCGCGTCACGCGTTCGAGACGCTGACGACGACCTTGCCGAGGGCTTTCCCCGTGCCGTGCCGCGTGAGCGCCTCGGCAACCTCGGCGAGGTCGAAGACGCGGTCGATGTTGATGCGGATCTCGCCGGCCGCGCACTGCTCGGCGAGGGCGGTGAAGTGTTCGGGACCCTCCCGCACGAAGAGCACCCCGAGACGCGCGCCGGTGACGGCCCCGAGGAGCGTGCCGACGGTCAGCATCCGCAGCATCGTGCGCAGCGTGCCGCCCACCATGACGCACCGCCCGCCCCGGGCGAGTGCACGGCGATAGGCGAACACCGAGCGATGTGCAACGAGATCCACGATCACGTCGTAGGGGCCGGATCGGGTGAAGTCGCTCACGCGGTAGTCGATCACACGGTCGGCGCCGAGGTCGCGGAGGAAGTCGAGCTTGTCCGCATTGTCGACGGCGGTGACGTGCACGCCCGTACGCGCGGCGAGCTGGATGGCGAACGAGCCGGAGCCGCCGCCGGCTCCGTTGATGAGCAGGTGCTGGCCCGGCGACGCCAGCGCGACGGCCTGCTGGGCGATGGCGCCGGCCTGTGGGATCGTCGAGGCCTCCTCGAACGTCAGGGCACGGGGCTTCCGCGCGAGGGCCGACGCGGGCATCGCGACGTACTCGGCGAAGCCGCCGAGTCGCGGGATGTTGTCGCCATACACCTCGTCGCCGATGCCGAACCGCGTGACGCCCTCACCCACGGCCGCCACTCTCCCCGCAACGTCGGATCCCAGTATGCGTCGCCGCGGTCGGCGAAGCCCGCCGAAACGGGCGTAGCCCGGACTCCCCTGCAGGGCCTCCCAGTCCGACAGGTTCACCGAGGTGGCGACCACCTCGACCAGCACCTCACCGTGGTCCGGCTTCGGTACCGGCACGTCGCGGAGTTCGAGCTCGTCCACCGACCCGTATCGCTCATACACGACCGCTCGCACGGTCCGACCCTACACAGTCGTCAGGGCTGCGCGGCGGAGGCGGCGGGGGTCATGCCGCGATTCCGGCATGACCCCCGTACGCCCGCGGAATCGCTACTTCACCGAGATGTGCGAGAAGAGGAACCAGCGGTCCTTGTCGAGACCGCGACGGATCTCGATCGCGACGTCCTGGCTCGTTGGGTCGAGCTCTTCGAGGCCCTCGATCGCGTCGTTGACCTTCTCGGTGGCGAGGTCGATCTGCGCGATCACATCGGCGATCGCCTCGTCGTACGGCTGGAAGCCGAGCTTCGGGTTCACGGCGCCGCTCTTGTCGGCGACGGCCTTCAGTCGGCCGTCGACCGGGAGACCCAGCGCCACGACCCGCTCGGCGGCCACGTCGGCCCAGCCCTGGGCGTGGGCGACGACGTCGTCGAGGAGCTCGTGCACGGCGACGAAGTTGACACCGCGCACGTGCCAGTGCGCCTGCTTGCCGTTCACGGCGAGGGCGATGAGCTCCTGCACGACGGGCGTGAGGTACTGGGCGACCCCGGCCGCGACATCCGCGCTCGAGCCCTTGGTGGCCTTGGGTGATTCGGCCGCCTTCGTGGTCTTCTTCGGTGCGGTCTTCGTGTCGGTCATCCTGTCCACCTTCCCTGGAGCGTCTGTCCTTTTGGCAACGCTACGCGCGTGCCCCGGTATTTCTCGAACGGCCCGGCTCAGCCGGGGGCGGGGTTGACACGAGGGTGTGAGACTGGACGCATGTCGATGCGCTTCCTCGATGCCGCGCCCCGGTTCCTCTTCTTCACCGGCAAGGGCGGTGTCGGCAAGACCTCGGTGGCCTGCGCGGCCGCTGTTCAGCTGACGGCACGGGGGAGTCGGGTGCTGCTCGTGAGCACCGACCCCGCCTCGAACCTCGGTCAGGTGTTCGGCCTGACGATCGGGAACACGATCACCCAGATCCCGTCGGTCCCCGGCCTGTCGGCGCTCGAGATCGATCCCGAGCAGGCGGCCG
The DNA here is from genome assembly GCF_040679595.1 of Agromyces sp. NPDC052230. NCBI lineage: Bacteria > Bacillati > Actinomycetota > Actinomycetes > Micrococcales > Microbacteriaceae > Agromyces > Agromyces sp. NPDC052230. The sequence goes on from NZ_JBFAVC010000002.1 coordinate 124,364, forward strand.
AGGCGTATCGCGAGCGCATCATCGGGCCCGTGCGCGGCGTGCTTCCCGAGCATGAGATCGCGACGATCACCGAGAGCCTGTCGGGCTCGTGCACCAACGAGATCGCCTCCTTCGACGAGTTCACCGATCTGCTGACCGATGACGGCGCCTACGGGCACTACGACCACATCATCTTCGACACCGCGCCCACCGGGCACACGATCCGGCTGCTGCAGCTGCCGGGGTCCTGGACCGAGTTCCTCACGAGCGGCGGCGACGCCTCCTGCCTTGGCCCGCTCTCGGGCCTCGAGAAGCACAAGGCCGCATACTCGGGTGCCGTGCGCGCCCTCACCGACCCGTCGCGCACGAGGCTCGTGCTCGTGAGCCGGGCCCAGGCGTCGGCACTCGGCGAGATCGACCGCACCTTCGCGGAACTGACCGAGATCGGCATGTCCGACGGCTACGTCGTGATCAACGGCGTGCTTCCGGATGTCGCGGGCGACGAGCCGATCGCGGCAGCCGTGCGCGCGCGAGAGAACGAGGCGCTCGCAGCGATCCCCGCGGCGATCGCGGCGCTGCCGCGCGACCTCATCGACCTGAAGCCCTCGAACGTGGTGGGCGTCGACGCCCTGCAGACGCTCTTCGAGCCCGCGGCGGCGCCCGACGAGGGCGCGGCGCCGGTCGCGATCGAGACCGTGGCAGATGCACCGTTGTCGGTCCTCGTCGACGAGATCGAGCACGACGGCCACGGGCTCGTCATGTGCATGGGCAAGGGCGGCGTCGGCAAGACCACGATCGCGGCTGCCGTCGCCGTGGCCCTCGCCGAGCGGGGGCACGACGTGCTGCTCACCACCACCGATCCGGCGGCGCACCTCACCGAGACGCTCGACGGCGGGGCGACCGGGCTCACGGTATCTCGCATCGATCCCGACTCGGCCGTGCAGCGATACCGCGACCGGGCGATGGCCACGAAGGGCAAGGACCTCGATGCCGACGGTCGGGCGGCGCTCGCCGAGGACCTCATGTCGCCGTGCACGCAGGAGGTCGCGGTCTTCCACGAGTTCTCGCAGGCGATCCGCGAATCGCGTCGGAAGTTCGTCGTGATCGACACGGCGCCGACGGGGCACACGCTGCTCCTGCTGGACGCGACCGGCTCCTACCATCGAGACATCACTCGCCAGCTCGGCGGCGCCGCCGGCGTCACGCCGATGATGCGGCTGCAGGACCCCGCGCACACGAAGGTGATCCTGGTGACGCTGGCCGAGACCACGCCCGTGCTGGAGGCCGAGGAACTGCAGCGCGACCTGGAACGCGCGGGCATCCACCCGTGGGCCTGGATCGTGAACACCTCGATCGCCGCCGCGCATCCGCGCTCGCCGTTCCTGCGGAAGCGTGCCCGGAACGAGCTCGAGCAGCTGGATCGCGTGCAGCAGACGGCAGACCGGATCGCGGTGGTGCCGCTGCTGGCCGAGGAGCCGATCGGGATCGCACGGCTGTCGGCGCTGGCCGCGGAATCGCTCACCCCGCCATTGGAGCGGATGACGGGAATCGAACCCGCGTAATCAGTTTGGAAGACTGAGGCTCTACCATTGAGCTACATCCGCGCGCGCCCGCGTTCAGGCACTGGATCATCGTAGTACATCGCGTGGCCCGAGCCGTGACGGGGGCACCCGCGCGTCGGTGCCGCAGTGGGTCTCAGCGCAGCTCGGCGATCGTGTGCGCGACCCGGCGGGCGAGCCGCAGCTGCCGCTCGTACGTCGCCGCGAGCGCTACGAGTACGACGCCGGCGATTCCGAGCCACAGCCACCACCACACGGCTTCGTAGAGCCAGGTGATCCACGGCCAGAGCTGCGAGATCGCGTGCACGAGCAGCACCGCGCCGCCGAACAGCAGCGGAGCCTGCAGCCGCCGGGCGGCTCCCACCACGACGGCTACCACGGTCACGACTCCGAGCGCGACGATGCGCCACAGCTCGGGATCCGCGAAGTCGGCGATGAGCGCCGGAACGAGAAGCACCGCGAGGCCAGGGCCGACCGCGGGCCAGCTGCCCAGGGCGGGGGAGCGCCGCATCCGGAACGCACCGGCGCCGATGAGGGCCACGCCGATCGGCGCGGTGACGACGTCGAAGGGGTCGATCGCGCCCGGCACGAGCGCCATGACTCCGCCCAGTACGAGCACGGCGAGGGTGCTCCACGCGAAGATCGGCCCGGCGACCGGGCGCACTCTCGCCGCCGCGCCGACGATGTGCGCCACGGCCAGCAACGGGAAGAGCACCGCCGCACGGCGGAACGGCTCGACGGTGGAGACGATCGCGATCACGGTCGGGATCGAGGCCACGACGACGGATGCCGCGAGCACGGCCTCGGCGACGACGGCCGGGCTCGATCCGGTCCGAGCCCACGCGACGGCCACGACGACGCCGGCCGCGAGGGCGATCGCCGGCCAGAACTCCACCGCCAGGTCGCTCGGCTCCCCGACGGCGATGGCCGAGGCGCGCACGAGAGCCGCTCCCGTGAACGCGACCCACCCGGTCACCACTCCCAGAAGGCGGATCGGAACGGCCCGCGCCGTCTCGGGCAGGAAGATCGCGGCGAGCGCGACGACCGCGCCCGCCGCGACGAGCACGAGTGGACGCAGTTCGGAATCGGCGCTCGACGCGACGCTCGGAAGCACTGTGACCGCGGCGGCCGCAGCGAGCAGGAGGGTGCGGCCGGATGCCGTCGATCCCGGGGCGGTGCGGCGCCACGTGATCAACACGGCGGCGACGGCGAGCGCCGCGGCGAGGGGGAGGGTGTACGCCTCGACGTCGTCGACTCCGTCGCCCGCCAGCCGGGTCCACACCGCGGCCACCGCGAGCGCGAGGCTCAGCCAGGAGAGGTGTTGGCTGGGCGACGAACCGCCGATCGGGTCGCCGTCGAGGGCGGCCACGAGCAGCGGCACCGGCGCAAGCAGCACGAGGAGCAGCCATGCCTGGTCGCCCGCCGTCGGAACGGCGAGCAGGGCGACGAGTCCGGCGATCCCGAGTGCGACGCACCAGGCGGTTCGGACGGCCGGCGCGCGGCGCGCCGTGACGACCGGCGCGATCGCGGCGGCGAGGAGAACCGCGGCCCCCGCTCCGAGGATGGACGGTGGCGCATCGGGCACGGCCGCGAGTGCGCGTTCGAGCCCGACGGCGAGCAGGAGCGGACCGACCATGGCGAACGCGAGGCGCACGAGCGGGGGAGTCGGAGCGCGCAGCGCGGCGATGACGACCACCGCGGCCAAGGTCGCCGGGAGCCATTCGAGGTCGGTGTCCCCGACGAACGCCGCCGCGAACGCGCCGGTCGACGTCGCGGCAAGTGCGGGCAGCACGAGGGCGAGGCGATCGGGTTCGGAGAGGCGCGGCACGAACACGACTCCCGCCAGGAGGACAGCACCCACGATGCCGAGCCAGAACCACGGCGAATGCCAGGGCGGCACGGGGGTGAATCCCGACGCGATGATCCACGACGGCAGCGTGAACACGGCCACCGCGGCCAGGAGCATCGCCACCACGAGGTGCGCGGAGCCGACACCGCCGGCAACGCCCGTCGACCACACGCGGGGCGCCAGCAGGCGGCCGGCGATCGCGGTCGCGATCACACCCACCATGGTCCACGGCCACACCTCCGCGTTCGCGTACGCTGTCGACAGGGCGAGGCCGGCGGCGGCGACACCGAACACGGCGAGGGTCTGCACCAGTCCCGGCACGCGATCCGGGAAGCCGCTCGACGCGGCGAGCAGGCCGAACATGGCGACGCCGACGAAGATCGTGCTCGGCACCGCCGCGCCGGGGACGATTGCCCCCACCACGAGCAGACCCGTCACCGCGGCTGCGACCGGAACCACCGCGAATCGGTGCAGCGACCGGAGGATGAGGATCGTCGCGCTGGCTCCCACCGCGACGACGAACGGCACCAGTATCGTGCCGATGTCGAGGACGTCGGGATGCAGCGCCACGCGCTCATCAGCTCCGACCTGCCACGGCGAGGTGCCCGAGACCGCCCGCCAGCCCACGGAGGCGATGCCGACGAGCAGACCCGGGATCGCGGCGATCGCCGCCACGATCGCCGCTGCGACGAACGCGGCACGCGCCTCGGCACGGCCGGAAGGCGCAGCCCGAACCAAGCCGGCCGCGGCCGCGAGCACCGCGCCGGCGGACGCCGGAGCCAGCCAGATCGCGATCCCCTGGTCGAGCTCCGCCACGATGCCGATGGCCGGGGCGAGGGTCGCCGCCGCACCGGCGCCGATGGCCGCGGCCGGTCCCCATTCCGGGGACACTGCCGTTCGTGCCGCGCGTATCGCGATGAGGATGAGCACGGCGCCGGCCGCAACCGCGAGGAATGCCCACGTCTCTCCCCAGCTCACCTCGGGAAGCGACCAGTAGGCGGCCGCCAGCGATACCAGTCCGCCGCCGAACCCCGCAGCCAGCATGATCGCGCGCTCGGGCGAACGGCGCGAGATCGCGACCGTCGCTGCCCCGATGACGAGCGCTGCCAACCCGCCGAGCCACGCACCCGTTGCGGTACCGGGGTCTGCAGCGAACCCGAGGAGGAATGCGGCGCTCGGTGCCAGCGCTGCCGCCGCGAAGCCCGGTACGCGGATGCCGCTCACTGCCCGCGTCGCAGCCAGAACGCCGGCGACGATCGCGAACGCGAGTCCCGTGTAGGCCGCGGCGTTCAGCGCTTCCGTGCCGAAGAGCTCGTTCGCGCGGACGATCCAGACGTCGAGCAGCAGCAGGACGACGGCGACGGATGCCACGCCCTCCGCCGTGCCCGGCAGACGACGAGCTCGCAGCAGCCACGCGATGCCGAGCACGAGCACACTGGCCCCGGCGATGATGGCCGACCGCACCTCGAGGGTCGCCACCAGGTAGGCGACGAACAGGAAGACGATCGCCGTGACCGAGATGAGCACGACTCCGAGTGTCAGCAGCAGCACCTGCACGCCCGAGCGGCGTCGAGCCGGCGTAGCCGCAGCGACTGGTTGATCGGACTGCGGCGGGGCCGGCGGCGCGGCAACGCGCGCGGGCACCTCAGGCGCGGGCACCTCAGCCGCGGGCACCTCAGCCGCGGGCACCTCAGCCGCGGGCACGGGAGCCGAAACTGCTGCACCCGTCGCGGCCGCAATTGCACCGGCCGCGATCGACGTCGCGCTCGATACATCGCGCCGCTCGCGCGCCCGTTGGGCGTCGCGCATCTCCGTGATGATCCGCTGCCTGGCCGCCTCCATCTCGAAGACCTGCGTGGACGCGGCGAGCAGCTCCGACGACGCCGGCACCCCGAGATCGAGTCCGCATTCGATGCATCGTGTGGAGTACAGGGTCGCGAAGCACGCGGGGCACCGCGTCGTGTCGATGAGGTGCGCCGGATCAGACGGCCAGCGGCGCAGGTCCTCGGCACCACCGAGGTGCAGGCGGTCGGTCATGCGCACACTCTCCCACGTGCCGACGCTCCCGCGACGGTCCATCCACAGCGCCAGTTCGGGGGTCACCGCGGTGCATCGTCGGCCATCCGCTCCGACGTCGCATCCGCCGGGGCGCCCGTGCAGTAGACTTTCGGGGGTCCATCCGTGCTCCTGCATGCTTCGGCGTGCCGCGCGGATGGCACGACGAGTTGAGTCAGCGACTCGGGGCGTAGCTCAGCTTGGTAGAGCGCCCGCTTTGGGAGCGGGAGGTCGCAGGTTCAAATCCTGTCGCCCCGACGAGTCGCCGTGCGGCTCGACACGAACTTCCACACAACAGGAGATCTTCCACATGCCGACCACTTCGGTTGAGAAGCTGAGCCCCACGCGCGCCAAGCTCACCATCTCGGTGACGCCCGAGGAGCTGAAGCCCAGCATCGCCCACGCCTACGAGCACATCGCCGAGCAGATCAATGTGCCCGGCTTCCGCAAGGGCAAGGTGCCGCCGCCCATCATCGACCAGCGGGTCGGCAAGGCCGCGGTGCTCGAGCACGCGGTGAACGAGGGCATGGACGGCTTCTACCGTGCCGCGGTCACGGAACACGAGCTCCGCCCCCTCGGCCGCCCCGAGGCCGACATTGTCGAGTGGCCGAACGAGAAGGACTTCTCGGGCGATCTGCTCCTCGCCATCGAGGTCGATGTGCGCCCCGACGTCGAGCTTCCCGACTACGACGGTCTCGAGCTCACGGTCGACTCGGTCGAGGTCGGCGACGACGAGGTCCAGGACGAACTCGAGCGTCTCCGCAGTCGTTTCGGCACCCTCATCACCGTCGACCGTCCGGCCACCACGGGCGATTTCGTGACCCTCGACCTCGTCGCCACCATCGAGGGCACCGAGGTCGACACGGCGAGCGGCATCTCCTACGAGTTGGGATCGGGCGAGCTGCTCGAGGGCATCGACGACGCGCTCGAATCGCTCACCGCCGGCGAGACCACGACCTTCGAGTCGAAGCTCCTGGGTGGCGACCACGAGGGCGAGACCGCCGAGATCACCGTCACGGTCACGGCCGTCAAGGAGCGCGAGCTTCCTGAGGCCGACGACGACTTCGCGCAGATCGCGAGCGAGTTCGACACGCTCGACGAGCTCACCCAGAGCCTCAAGCAGCAGGTCTCGCGCAACAAGTCGTTCGGCCAGGGCACCCAGGCGCGCGACCTCCTCGTCGACAAGCTCCTCGAGCTCGTCGACGTGCCCGTCGCCGACAGCGTCATCGAGGACGAGGTGCACCGCCACCTCGAGTCCGAGGGTCGTCTCGAAGACGACGAGCACCGCGCCGAGGTCACCGAGTCGAGCACGAAGGCGTTCAAGACGCAGATCGTCCTCGACAAGATCGCCGAGGCCGAGAAGGTGCAGGTCAGCCAGGACGAGCTCACCCAGTACCTCGTGCAGGGCGCTGCGCAGTACGGCATGGACCCGAACGAGTTCGTGCAGGTGCTCAGCCAGAACGGCCAGATCCCCGCCATGGTCGGCGAGGTCGCGCGCAACAAGGCGCTCGCGATCGCGCTCGGTAAGGCCAAGGTGACGGATGCCGCGGGCAACGCCGTCGACCTCTCCGAGTTCACCGCCGTGGCCGACGCCGACGCCGACGACACGGCGGAGGGCGAGCAGCCCGAGGCCGCCGAGACGGTCGAGGCGCCCGCCGAGGCCGCCGCCGAGGAGAAGAAGCCCGCGCGCAAGCGTGCCGCGAAGAAGGACGACGACGCGGAGGAGCCCGCCGAGGCCGCCGCCGAGGAGAAGAAGCCCGCGCGCAAGCGTGCGGCCAAGAAGGCCGACGCCGAGTAATCACGATCGAATGCGAGGGCCGGATGCCGCGAGGCATCCGGCCCTCGTCCGTCCTCGCGCGTCGCCCCCACGACCTTTCGGTGGCTGACGACCTTGTGAACTCGACGTGATCCGGTGAAAGGTCGTCACGGGAAGGGAAAGCAGCATGGAGACGGACTGGCAGCGACGCGTCGACGCGGTATGGGCGGCCGCCGACGAACTCGGCGACGACGAGGTCATCCGCCGCATCGACGCACTCGCCGCCGAACGGCCGGGCGACGATCCGATCGCGCTCTTCGAACGCGCGGGGGCGCGCGACTCCGCAGACCGCGAGGCCGAGGCCGAGCCGCTGTACCGCGCTGCCCTCGACGGCGGGCTCACGGGATCCCTGCGGGTTCAGGCGCACATCCAGCTCGCGTCCACGATCCGGAACCTCGGCCGCCCGACGGAGTCGATCGCGCTTCTCGATGCCGTCGAGGCCGAGGCCGGCGAGCTCCGCGACGCGGTGGTCGCGTTCCGTGCCCTGGCCCGTGTCTCTGCGGGCGACGCCCGGCTCGCGGCATCCGAGGCCCTCGCCGCGCTCGCGCCGCACCTCTCCCGGTACCGCGTGTCGGTCGCGGCATACGCGGCGGAACTCGGCGCATCCGCCTAGGGCGAACAGCCCCGTCGGCGCGTGTTGCACCGGATAGATTCGAGTGAACGCGACAACCGAAACGGAGCGACACATGGCCGAAGTGACACCCCAGCCCGGTGTTTTCGATCGACTGCTGAAGGACCGCATCATCTGGCTGGGATCCGAGGTTCGTGACGAGAACGCCAACGAGATCGCGGCGAAGCTGTTGCTCCTCGCCGCCGAGGACCCCAAGAAGGACATCTACCTCTACGTCAACTCGCCCGGTGGGTCGATCACGGCGGGCATGGCGATCTACGACACCATGCAGTTCGTGCCGAACGACATCGTGACGGTGGGCATCGGCATGGCGGCGTCGATGGGCCAGCTCCTGCTCACGGCGGGCACCAAGGGCAAGCGCTACATCACCCCGAACGCGCGCGTGCTCCTGCACCAGCCCCATGGCGGCTTCGGTGGCACCGCGAGCGACATCCAGACGCAGGCACAGCTCATCCTCGACATGAAGAAGCGGCTCGCCGAGATCACCGCGGCGCAGACCGGCAAGTCCGTCGAGCAGATCAACGCCGACGGCGACCGCGACCGCTGGTTCAACGCCCAGCAGGCCCTCGAGTACGGCTTCGTCGACCACATCCGCGAGTCCGCACTCGACGTGTCCGGCGGCGGCGGAACCCAGGCGTGAGGAAGAGAGAGAACGAGCGAATGAACATCCCTGCAATCGGCGGCACCGCCTTCAGCGGCTTCCAGGCTCCGAGCTCGCGGTACATCCTGCCGAGCTTCGAGGAGCGCACGGCCTACGGCTACAAGCGCCAGGACCCGTACGCGAAGCTCTTCGAGGACCGCATCATCTTCCTCGGCGTGCAGGTCGACGACGCGTCGGCCGACGACATCATGGCCCAGCTGCTGGTGCTCGAGTCGATGGATCCCGACCGCGACATCATCCTCTACATCAATTCGCCCGGCGGCTCCTTCACGGCCATGACCGCCATCTACGACACGATGCAGTACATCCGCCCCGAGATCCAGACGGTCGTGCTCGGCCAGGCGGCGTCGGCCGCGGCCGTCATCGCGGCCGCCGGCACGCCGGGCAAGCGGCTCGCACTGCCGAACGCGCGGGTGCTCATCCACCAGCCGGCGATGGGGGAGGCGGGTCACGGCCAGGCGTCCGACATCGAGATCCAGGCGGCCGAGATCATGCGCATGCGCGAGTGGCTCGAGGAGACGCTCTCGCGTCACTCGAACCGCACCCAGGAGCAGGTCAACAACGACATCGATCGCGACAAGATCCTCTCGGCCGCCGAGGCGCTCGAGTACGGCCTCATCGACCAGGTGCTCTCGTCGCGCAAGACCCTGCCGGCGCTCACGCGGTAGATCGCTCACCGACCACGAGGGGCGGGTGCGGATGCCGCATCCGCCCCTCGGTCGTCTCCTTTCCGCCAATCCGTGGCGGTTCGGCCCCGCTGGCCCTGTCTCGGGCTAGGCTCGAAACAGACTCGACAGGGAGGGTTCGATGGCACGCATCGGGGAGAGCGCCGACCTGCTCAAGTGCTCCTTCTGCGGGAAGAGCCAGAAGCAGGTTCAGCAGCTCATCGCCGGACCCGGCGTCTACATCTGCGACGAGTGCGTCGAGCTCTGCAACGAGATCATCGAGGAGCGACTCGCCGAGGCCGGCGAGACCGAGGCCGGCGAGTTCGAGCTGCCGAAGCCGAAGGAGATCTTCGCGTTCCTCGAGGAGTACGTCATCGGCCAGGAGGCCGCGAAGAAGGCCCTCGCCGTCGCGGTCTACAACCACTACAAGCGGGTGCGGGCTCGTACCACCCTCACCTCGGCCGACCGGGCGCACGATGACATCGAGATCGCGAAGTCGAACATCCTCCTGATCGGGCCCACGGGCTGCGGCAAGACCTATCTCGCGCAGACGCTCGCGAAGCAGCTCAACGTACCCTTCGCGGTGGCGGATGCCACGGCCCTCACCGAGGCCGGCTACGTCGGCGAAGACGTCGAGAACATCCTCCTGAAGCTCATCCAGGCCGCCGACTACGACGTCAAGCGTGCCGAGACCGGCATCATCTACATCGACGAGATCGACAAGATCGCCCGCAAGGCCGAGAACCCGTCGATCACGAGGGATGTCTCGGGTGAGGGTGTGCAGCAGGCGCTGCTGAAGATCCTCGAGGGCACCGTGGCATCCGTGCCGCCGCAGGGTGGCCGCAAGCACCCGCACCAGGAGTTCATTCAGATCGACACGACGAACGTGCTGTTCATCGTGGCGGGCGCGTTCTCGGGCCTCGAAGACATCATCTCCTCACGTGCCGGCAAGCGCGGCATCGGATTCGGCGCCCCCCTGCACAGCAAGGAGGACGAGGCCGACATCTTCAGCGAGGTGCTTCCCGAAGACCTGCACAAGTACGGCCTCATCCCCGAGTTCATCGGTCGGCTGCCCGTGGTGGCCACGGTGATGCCGCTCGACCGCGACGCGCTCATGGAGATCCTCACGGTGCCGCGTAACGCGTTGGTGCGCCAGTACCAGCGCATGTTCCAGCTCGACGGCGTGGAGCTCGACTTCGAGCAGGCCGCGCTCGAGGCGATCGCCGACCTCGCGGTGCTGCGCCAGACCGGTGCCCGCGGCCTGCGCGCCATCATGGAGGAGGTGCTCGGACCGATCATGTTCGAGGTGCCCTCCTCGACGGGCGTCGCCCGGGTCGTCGTCACGAAGGCCGCGGTGCTCGACAACGCGGCTCCCACGATCGTGCCGCACAAGCCGCGCCGCGCCGAGAAGTCTGCGTAGCCGGTTCGGCCGGTCAGTCGTACACGCGCACCAGTTGCCAGCGCGCGCCGTCGTGTTCGACGTCGAACACGTGCGTCTCACCGTCGTCGGCGCTGGCCTGGAACCGCCAGCCCGAGATCGACAACGGCACCCGGCCCGGGGACACCTCATGGCCCGCCAGTGGCCCCCACCAGTCGCATGGACCCACCAGCGCGGTCGGCATATCGGTCACTCGGTAGCGGCGCGCACGCCAGACGAGACGCTCGGGCTCGCCGCCGTCGCTTGTCCAGACCTCGACGACCTCCTGCACGCGCGGCATGTCAACCTCCACGTATTCGAACGTATGTTCGAATACTAGCACTCGCGCTCATTGCGGCGGAGATACGATCCGCCACCCCGGGCGATCCGGCGCTGCCTCGGCGCGCCGGATCGTATCTCCGCAGAATTGGACACTTTCGAGGGCGCGCTGAGGACAGCGAGCGGATGCCGCGGGCTGCGGCGTCAGGCCAGGTCGTCGTCGCTGCGGGCGCCGAAGACGATCTCGTCCCAGCTCGGCATCGACGCGCGGCCCTTCTTCGACGGCCGGTTGGCGGGAGCGCTGGTGGCCGGCTTGCCGCCCCAGAGCGTACGAGCCGCGGTGCCCGGCTTGTCGTCGGCGGGCGTCTTCGACTCGGGCGCAGGCGGCGTCTCGGCGACGGGTGCAGGAGTGGGAAGCACCGGCTGCTGCTGCTCGTGGTCGGCCCCGCTCGCCGCCTCGCGTTCACCGCGCCGTCGGCGAAGCGCCTCGAGCAGGTCGGCCGTCTCGCCGAGCGTCGGCTTCGGTTCATCCGCTCGCTTGATCGCCGCGCGCGAGGCAGCTGGGCTCGACACGGGCGGCGTCGTGCGCGCATACGGCAGGGGCTCGAGGTGCGGGGCGGTGTCGAACTTGCCGTGATCGCTCTCCTCGAAGGTGAACGCGCCGCTGTCGAACCGGGACGGTTCCTCGGCGTCGGCCGCCACCGCTCGCAGCCGCGGGATCAGGCCGCCCTTCAGTTCGCCCTGCTGCGAGAGCGTCGTGGCCTCGGAGTTCAGCGGATGCAGCGCCTGCGTGCGCGGCTCGAAGCCCCAACGCGCGTCATGGTCGATGGAGTCGGCCGTGAACTCGAGCTTGACGATCCAGCCGCGTTCCTCATCCTTCCAACTGGCCCAACGCTCGCCGTGCACCCCGAGCTTCGCAAGCCGTTCGCGGATGACGCTGCCGAACGTGGGCGGGTCGTCGCCAGGATCGACCTCGGCCGCGACATGCACCGGAACCGCAAGCGCCGACGTCACGACGTGTTCGCGTTCGGCGAGCACCGGCCCCTCGAAGCGGCGGATGTAGTCGATCGACGCGCCGGTGACCTGCGCCACGTCCTCGGCCGACAGGCCGGAGCGGATGAGCGACTGCACCTCGCGGGGCGAGGGTTTGGGTCCGGTGTGCGTCTCGGGCTGCGCCTGACGAATCCGGGACTGCAGCACCTCGTCGATCTCGATCCGGAAGCGTGCTCCATCGTCGGAAGCGGCGAGCAACGCGCCGTTCTCGACTCCGATTACCTTGAGTTCCTGCATCAGCGACAAAGCCCTTCCGTGCCATCGTCTCCGCCCAAGGATGCCACGTCGTGGAAGGCGAGACCGGGAATAGCGCGGGCGCGGCGGAAGTTGAGCACGTAGCAGGTTGCCGGGCGGCGCAAGTGGTTTGCTTACGCACCCGAATTGATGCAGACTATGCCCGCCGAATCATCGGCACCGAAGAAATGGATGGGAATGGCAACGGATTACGACGCACCGCGGAAGACCGAGGACGACTCAGAGTCGATCGAGGCCCTCAAGGAGCGCGTCCCCGACAAGATGTCGGGAGTGGTGGATGTCGATGACGCCGACAACCCTGGAGGCTTCGACCTGCCCGGTGCCGATCTCTCCGACGTCGAGCTCGACGTCGTCGTGCTCCCGCCCCAGGCTGACGAGTTCACGTGTGTGAACTGCTTCCTCGTGAAGCATCGCTCGCAGATCGACCACGAGACGAAGCTCGGACCGATCTGCTTGGAGTGCGCCTCCTAGACGTCGCGCTCCGCAGTACCCGGCCGTCGTGATCCATTGATCGCGGCGGCCAGTTCTTTCGGGCGACGGCTCGAGAGCAACCAGTACGGAGTGGGGTCGGCCGGATCCGTGATCGGCACCTTGACGACCGGCTGCACCCATCCGCGGATGACGAGGAACGCCCGCGCATCGAGTCCGGTGCCGCGTTCGACGCGCGCTTGGGCGTCGAGCGCCGGCGTCGCCTCGCCCGTCTGGGCGAGCGGGATCTCAGCTCGGCCGGCCCGGAGCATCCCGTCGCCGACCTCGATGACCGGCGAGGTGAACGTGAGCGACCCCACCACCGCGAGGTAGAGGACGATGCCCGTGACGATGCCGGCGGGCATCGAGACGGGTGCGAGCACGAGGATGCTCGCGGGCACGAGCAGCAGGGTCGCGATGTAGATCCAGGGCGTCGGCCACAGTTTCTCGCGGTAGTCGGGCATGGCTCTATTCGATCAGACTTCTGCACTACCCTCGAACAGTGACCGAATCCGTCGATGTGCTGATCACGGCCGACCGCCTCCCGACCTACGCCCATCCGGGCGACGCGGGAGCCGACCTCCACGCTGCCGAGGCCGTCGAGCTCGCGCCCGGAGCGCGCGCCACGGTGGGAACCGGTGTCGCGATCGCCCTGCCCGACGGGTACGTCGCCTTCGTGGTTCCGCGCTCGGGCCTCGCCTTCAAGCACGGCATCACCATCGTGAACGCGCCGGGCACCGTCGACGCGGGCTACCGGGGCGAGATCAAGGTGGCGCTCCTCAACACCGACGCGACCGAGCCGTACACGATCGAGGCGGGCGACCGCATCGCCCAGCTCATCGTGATGCCCGTGAGTCGTGCCCGGTTCGTCGAGGTCGAGCGCCTCCCCGGCAGCATGCGCGGCGAGGGCGGGTTCGGTTCGACGGGATTCGGGGAGCACAGATCAGGAGTGAACGCGTGAGCGACATCGAGAACATCGACGACGTCCCCGTCGACCAGCCGAAGTCGGCACCCGAGGACCGTGCGGCCGCGGGGCCCTTCGACGAGTCGGAGGCCAACCCGGTACGTCCGTACGTCGACCTCGGCGGGGTCAAGGTGCTGCCCCGTGAGGGCCTGCACCTCCGCCTCGAGGTCGAGGAGGGCACCAAGCGGGTCGTGGCCATCGGGCTCGACTACGCCAATTCCACCCTGCAGGTGCAGCCGTTCGCGGCGCCGCGCTCGAGCGGGCTGTGGCACGAGATCCGCACGCAGATCGCCGACCAGATCGCCCGCCAGGGCGGCACGACCACGGTGCGCGAGGGCACCTTCGGGCCCGAGCTGCTCGCCCAGATCCCCGTCGCCGCCGGCGAGGCGCAGACGGGGCACATGCGACTCGCCCGCTTCATCGGCGTCGACGGCCCGCGCTGGTTCCTCCGTGGCGTCATCGCCGGCGAGGCGGCGGTCGATCCCACCGCGGCAGCCCAGGTCGAAGACCTCTTCCGATCCATCGTCGTCGTGCGCGGGTCCACGCCGATGCCGCCACGTGACCTGATCCCGCTGCGCATGCCGGCCACCGGCGCGACCCCGGCGTAACGCCATGTCCGATTCCGACGCTGCGCGCCGGCCCGACGACGATCGAGCGGATGCCCCGAGCCCCGAGCAGAACGGTGCGAACGAGTTCGGCCGGCAGCTCGCGGCCGCGGCCGAGCGCTCCGGTCTCGGCGGCATCGCCCGCGAGGAGTCGCTGACCGCGCGCGACCTGCTCGGAGCGCTCGGGGGAGTGCGCGGGCTCGCCGAGGCGATCCTGCCCGGGCTCGTCTTCCTCGTCGTCTACACGTTCACGAAGGAGCTCGTTCCCGCCCTCGTGGCATCGCTCGGGCTCGCCGTGGTCTTCACGGTCGTGCGGCTCGTGCGTCGGAGCGGGCCGTCGCAGGCCATCGCGGGACTCATCGGCGTCGGGGCATCCGCTGCCCTCGCCCTGTGGACGGGTCGTGCCGAGGACAACTACGTGCTCGGCTTCTACACGAACGCGGCCTACGGCGTGGCGTTGCTCGTGTCGCTGCTCGTGGGCTGGCCGCTGATCGGGCTCATCGTGGGATTCCTCGTCGGCGACGGCACAGCGTGGCGGGCCGACAAACGGAAGCTGCGCATCATGCAGTTCCTCACCCTCGTCTGGCTGGGGCTGTTCGCGGCTCGCCTGCTCGTGCAGCTGCCGTTCTACTTCGCGGGCAATGTCGAAGCACTCGGGGCCACGAGGCTGCTGATGGGCGTGCCGCTGTACGCGCTCGTGCTGGTGTTCACCTGGCTCGTCGTGCGGGCCGTGTATCCGTCGTCACCCCGCTCCCACGAGTGATAAGGTTATCTCGACGTCAAGATAAATCCGCGGGATCCGCGAAGGAGAGGACATCGTGTCTGCAGTGAACAGTTTTGGGGCGAAGGACACGCTCCACGTCGGTGACAAGTCCTACGAGATCTTCCGTCTCGATGCCGTGCCCGGCTACGAGAAACTTCCGTTCAGCCTCAAGGTGCTCCTCGAGAACCTCCTGCGCACCGAAGACGGCGCGAACGTCACCAAGACCCAGATCGAGGCGCTCGGCTCGTGGGTTCCCACCGCCGAGCCCGACACCGAGATCCAGTTCACCCCGGCACGCGTGGTGATGCAGGACTTCACCGGCGTGCCCTGCATCGTCGACCTCGCGACGATGCGTGAGGCGGTCGAGACCCTCGGCGGCGATCCGAACAAGATCAACCCGCTCGCGCCGGCCGAGATGGTCATCGACCACTCCGTCATCGCCGACCTCTTCGGCACCGAGAACGCGCTCGAGCGCAACGTCGAGATCGAGTACGAGCGCAACGGCGAGCGCTACCAGTTCCTCCGCTGGGGCCAGACCGCCTTCGACGACTTCAAGGTCGTGCCCCCGGGCACCGGCATCGTGCACCAGGTCAACATCGAGTACCTCGCGCGCGTGGCATTCACCCGCGAGGTGAACGGCGTGCTGCAGGCCTACCCCGACACCTGCGTCGGCACCGACTCGCACACCACCATGGTGAACGGCCTCGGCGTGCTCGGCTGGGGCGTCGGCGGCATCGAGGCCGAGGCCGCGATGCTCGGCCAGCCCGTCTCGATGCTCATCCCCAAGGTCGTCGGATTCAAGCTCTCGGGCGAGATCCCCGCGGGCGTCACCGCGACCGACGTCGTGCTCACGATCACCGACATGCTGCGCAAGCACGGGGTGGTGGGCAAGTTCGTCGAGTTCTTCGGCTCGGGCGTCGCCTCGGTGCCGCTGGCGAACCGGGCGACCATCGGCAACATGAGCCCCGAGTTCGGCTCCACCGCCGCGATCTTCCCGATCGACGACGTGACCCTTGACTACCTCCGCCTCACCGGCCGCACCGAAGAGCAGGTCGCGCTCGTCGAGGCCTACGCCAAGGCGCAGCGGCTGTGGCATGACGCGGACCACGAGCCCGTGTACTCGGAGTACATGGAACTCGACCTCTCCACGGTCGTGCCGTCGATCGCCGGCCCGAAGCGTCCGCAGGACCGCATCGTGCTCACCCGGGCGAAGCGGCAGTTCGAGGAGGACCTGACGAACTACGCCGAGGTCTCGCACGATCTCGTCGACCTCGAGGGCGCCGAGTCCTTCCCGGCCTCCGACCCGCCCGGCAACTCGCCCGAAGACGAGCACAGCCACCACCTGCACCACCACCGCAGTCACGCCCCGAAGACGGCGTCGAAGCCGATCCAGGTGCAGACGGCCGACGGCGCCAGCTACGTCCTCGACCACGGGGCCGTGACCATCGCCGCGATCACGTCGTGCACCAACACGTCGAATCCATCGGTCATGCTCGCCGCGGGCCTGCTTGCACGAAACGCGGTGCAGAAGGGCCTGAAGGTGAAGCCGTGGGTGAAGACCACCCTCGCGCCCGGTTCCAAGGTCGTCACCGAGTACTACGAGAAGGCCGGCCTCAACGACGACCTCGAGGCGCTCGGGTTCTACACCGTCGGCTACGGCTGCACGACCTGCATCGGCAACTCGGGTCCGCTCATCGAGGAGGTCTCGGCCGCCGTGCAGCAGAACGACCTCGCGGTCACCGCGGTGCTGTCGGGCAACCGCAACTTCGAGGGTCGCATCAACCCTGACGTGAAGATGAACTACCTCGCGAGCCCGCCGCTCGTGATCGCCTACTCCCTCGCAGGGTCGATGAACTTCGACTTCGAGACCGACCCGCTCGGTCAGGACTCCGACGGCAACGACGTGTTCCTCAAGGACATCTGGCCTGATGCCGCCGAGGTGCAGCAGACGATCGACCACTCGATCAACAAGGACATGTTCACGCACCAGTACGCGAGCGTCTTCGAGGGCGACGAGCGCTGGCGCGGGCTCGAGACGCCGACCGGCGCGACATTCGAGTGGGATGCCGACTCCACGTACGTGCGCAAGCCCCCGTACTTCGACGGCATGACGCTCGAGACCACGCCCGTCAGTGACATCGTGGGTGCACGCGTGCTCGCGAAGCTGGGCGACTCGGTCACGACCGACCACATCTCGCCGGCCGGCTCGATCAAGGCCGACAGCCCGGCGGGCACGTATCTCACCGAGCACGGCGTCGACCGCAAGGACTTCAACTCCTACGGCTCCCGCCGCGGCAACCACGAGGTGATGATCCGCGGCACGTTCGCGAACATCCGGCTGAGGAACCAGCTCCTCGACGGCGTCGAGGGCGGCTACACGCGCGACTTCACCCAGGCTGACGGCCCGCAGGCGTTCATCTACGACGCGAGCAGCAACTACCAGGCCCTGGGCACCCCGCTCGTGATCTTCGGCGGCAAGGAGTACGGCTCGGGTTCGTCGCGTGACTGGGCGGCCAAGGGCACGAGCCTGCTTGGCGTGAAGGCCGTCATCACTGAGAGCTTCGAGCGCATCCACCGCTCGAACCTCATCGGCATGGGCGTCGTTCCGCTGCAGTTCCCGGCCGGCGAGTCGGCCGACTCCCTCGGACTTGACGGCACCGAGGTCGTCTCGATCACGGGTCTCGAGCAGCTCAACGAGGGCGTCACCCCGCGCACCGTGCACGTCGTGGCCGAGCCGAGCGAACACTCGCCCGCCGGCAAGCAGCCCGTCGAGTTCGACGCGGTTGTGCGCATCGACACGCCCGGTGAGGCGGACTACTACCGCAACGGCGGCATCCTGCAGTACGTGCTGCGTTCGCTCGTGTAGCGTCCACATCCACGTTCGGGGCGGTCGGCACTTCGCCGATCGCCCCGAACTCTGCCCGGCCTCCCAGAATGCCCGGCGTAGACTCGATTCGATCCGCGGCACCCGTCGCGAGCACCCGGAGGCGCCACCAATGACCCTTCTCGAGACGATCTCAGGCCCACGCGATCTCGATGCGCTGGACCACGAGCAGCTCGAGCAGCTGGCACGTGAGGTACGCGAGTACCTCGTGGCATCCGTCTCGAAGACCGGCGGGCACCTGGGCCCGAATCTCGGCGTCGTCGAGATGACCATCGCGATCCACCGCGTGTTCGACTCGCCGCGCGACGCCATCGTGTTCGACACCGGCCATCAGTCGTACGTGCACAAGCTGCTCACGGGTCGCAAGGACCTCTCGACGCTCCGCCAGACCGGCGGGCTCGCCGGCTACCCGCAGCGCTCCGAATCCGAGCACGACATCGTCGAGAGCTCGCACGCCTCGAGCTCGCTGTCGTGGGCCGACGGCATCTCGAAGGCCTTCGAGATGACCGGACAGGACGACCGTCACGTCGTCGCCGTCGTGGGCGACGGCGCCCTCACCGGGGGCATGACGTGGGAGGCGCTCAACAACATCTCCGACGACAACACGCGTCGGCTCATCGTGGTCGTGAACGACAACGGCCGATCGTACGCGCCCACCATCGGCGGCATGGCGCGGTTCCTGAACTCGGTGCGCACGAAGCAGACCTATCGCGCCCTGCACCTCTCGAGCCGCGCGGCCTTCGACCGCATGGGCGCGCCGGCACGGGCCTTCTATCGCGGCGTCCGCGGCGGCCTGCACGGGTTCCTCAGCCGGTTCACGAACAACGAGGCGCTGTACTCCAACCTCGACATCAAGTACATCGGCCCGATCGACGGCCACGACGAGCGCGCCATGGAGGAGGCGCTCCGGCAGGCCAAGGACTACGGCGCGCCCGTCATCGTGCACGCCATCACCGACAAGGGCCGCGGCTACGAGCCGGCCCGCAACGACATCGCCGACCAGTTCCACGCGGTCGGCCAGATCGACCCCGAGACGGGAGAGTCGCTCGAGTCGTCGTCGTCACCGTCGTGGACGGGCGTGTTCGCCGACGAGCTCGTGCGCCTGGCCGAGCACAACGAGCGGCTCGTCGGCATCACCGCCGCGATGCTGCGCCCCACCGGGCTGCACCGCATGGCCGAACGGTTCCCGAGTCGCGTCTTCGACGTCGGCATCGCCGAGCAGCACGCCGCCACCTCCGCGGCCGGGCTCGCGTTCGGCGGCCTGCATCCCGTCGTCGCGGTCTACGCGACGTTCATCAACCGTGCGTTCGACCAGGTGCTCATGGATGTCGCCCTGCACAAGGCCGGGGTGACGTTCGTGCTCGATCGCGCCGGCGTCACCGGCCCCGACGGACCGAGCCACCACGGCGTGTGGGATCTCTCGATCCTCCAAGTGGTGCCCGGCATCAGAATCGCCGCGCCGCGCGACTCCATCCGCCTCGCGGAGGAGCTCGCCGAGGCCGTCGTCGTCGATGACGGGCCCACCGTGCTGCGGTTCCCCAAGGGCACCGTGGGTGTCGACTACGAGGCCGTGCGCCGCACGCCCGACGGCGTGGACGTGCTCGCCGAGTCGACGCGTAAAGACGTCCTGCTCGTGACGGTCGGGCCCATGGCGGGCATCGGCCTCGAGGTCGCCCAGCGTCTGGAGGCCCAGGGCATCGGTGCGACGGTCGTCGACCCGCGTTGGGTCGTTCCGGTGCCCGCGAGCGTGGTCGACTTCGCCCGCGAGCACCGGATCGTCGTGAGCCTCGAAGACGGCATCCGGGTCGGCGGCATCGGCACGCGCATTCGCCAGGACCTGCGCGAGGCCGGCGTCGACACCGCCGTCACCGAGATCGGCCTGCCCGACGAGTTCCTCGAGCACGGGTCCCGCGGCGACATCCTCGAGCGCGTCGGTCTCACCCCGCAGCACATCGCCCGCGACGTGACGGCCATGGTGCTCGGGTCGAAGCTGCCGCACGCCCGCGGCGCGGGGCTCGAGCGCGTGTCGAGCGAGGCCGGCTCGCAGCACGGCATCAGGCCGCGCTGACGCGTCGACGACGCCGGCACGCCCCAAGCGACGAAGCGGCCCCCGGCGGACTCGAGTCCGCCGGGGGCCGCATTCGCGTCGGCTGCTACGCGCCCGGCCCTGCGACCGGCGGGTGGTGGAACGTGTCGCCGAAGACCCGCTCGGATGCGCCCACGCGGTCGAGGTACGGCGTCACGCCGCCCATCTGGAACGGGAAGCCCGCGCCGAGGATCATGCAGAGGTCGAGGTCCTCCGCCTCGGCCACGACACCGTCGTCGAGCATCAACTTCGCCTCGCGAGCGAGGCCGTCCTCCAGGCGCACGAGGATCTCCTCGGGCGTCGACGGGTTGGATCCGCCCGAGACGAGCTTCAGCGCGCCCTTGTCGAAGCCCTTGACCTTGCCCTTGTCGTCCTTGTCGAGGAGCTTTCCGTACTCGGCGAGGCGGTGCAGGTTCTCCGAGCGGTAGAACCGGTCGGGGAACGCCGCGTGGTGCGTGTCGAGCACGTGCGCGCCCACCTTGAGGCCCACGAGGTCGAGCAGCTGCGACGGCGGCATCGGCAGGCCGAGCGGCGCGATCGCCTCGTCGACCGTCGCGAACGACGTGCCCTCGTCGACCGCGCGCATCGCCTCGCCGAGCAGCACGGCCAAGAGGCGATTCACGACGAAGCCGGGGGCGTCCGCGGTGATGACCGCGGTCTTCTTCAGCTTCGCGGCGGTCACCATCGCGGTCGAGAGGGTCGCGTCATCCGTCGCCGGGGTCTTCACGACCTCGATGAGCGGCATCACAGCCACGGGCGTGAAGAAGTGGAAGCCCACGACGCGCTCGGGGTGCGCGAGCTTCGCGCCGATCTGCTCGACTGAGAGCGATGACGTGTTCGTGGCGATCACGGCCTCGGGGGAGAGGAACGGCTCCACCTCGGCGAACACCTGCTGCTTGATCTCGAGCTCTTCGAACACGGCCTCGATGACCCAGTCGCAGTCGGCGAAGTCGGCCTTCTCGGTGGTGCCCGTGACGAGCGCCTTCAGGCGGTTCGCCTCGTCGGGGGAGACGCGGCCCTTCTCGAGCAGCTTGTCGACCTCGTCGGAGATGTAGCCAACGCCCTTGTCGACGCGCTCCTGGTCGATGTCGGTGATCACGACGGGCACCTGCAGCCGGCGCACGAACAGCAACGCGAGCTGGCTGGCCATGTACCCGGCGCCGAGCACGCCCACCTTGGTGACGGGCTTCGCCAGGGCCTTGTCGGGCGCGCCTGCCGGCCGCTTGGCGCGCTTCTGCACCAGGTTGAAGGCGTAGACGGATGCGTGGAGCTGGTCACCGACGATGAGGTCGGCCAACGCCTCGTCCTCGCGTTCGAAGCCCTCGGCCTTCGTGCCCGACTTCGCCGCCTTGAGCAGCTCGAGGGCGACGTAGGGGGACTTCGGCACGGAACCGATGCGGCTGCGCAGCATCTTGGTGGCGATGCCGATGGCGGCGTCCCACTTCACGAGCCGCTCCAGCTTGCCGGGCTCATTCGGGCGCTTCACCTTCACGCGCCCCGAGATCACGTCGTCGGCCCAGCGGATCGAGCTCTCGAGGAAGGTCACCGACGGGAAGAGCGCGTCGGCGATGCCGAGTTCGAGCACGTCATCGGCCTTGAGGGTGCGGTTCTGCTTCAGCGGGTTCTCGATCACGACCTTGAGGGCGTTCTCGATGCCGATGAGGTTCGGCAGGAGGTAGGCGCCGCCCCAGCCCGGGATGAGGCCGAGGAACACCTCGGGCAGTGCGACGGCGGGCACCGAGGCATCCACCGTGCGATAGTCGGCGTTCAGCGCGATCTCGAGGCCGCCGCCGAGGGCGAGGCCGTTGATGAACACGAACGAGGGCACGCCGAGCTCCGACACCTTGCCGAGCGCGTAGTGACCCAGCTGCCCCATGCGCAGTGCGACCTCGCGGTCGGGGATCTCGGCGACCTTCGAGAGGTCGGCGCCCGCGGCGAGGATGAAGGGCTTGCCGGTGACGGCGACGGCGTGGATCTCGCCGGCGGCGGCACGCGCCTTCAGCCCGTCGAGCGTCTTCGCGTACTCGAGCAGCGACACGGGGCCGAGGGTGTTCGGCCGGGTGTGGTCGCGTCCGTTGTCGAGGGTCACGAGGGCGAGGATGCCCCCGCCCGAGAGGGGTACCTCGCGCACGTGGGAGTGCGTGACGACCTCGTCTCCGGAGAGCGCCGCGAGCGGCTCGAAGTCGATCGTGGTGTAGTCGGTCATCGTGGTCGTCCTCAGGCCTTCTTCGCTGCCTTGCGCGAGTAGTTGGGGTTCTCCCAGATCATCGTGCCGCCCTGTCCGAGGCCGACGCACATGGTCGTCATGCCGTAGCGCACGTCGGGACGTTCGGCGAACTGGCTCGCGAGCTGGTTCATGAGGCGCACGCCCGACGAGGCGAGCGGGTGGCCGACCGCGATGGCGCCGCCCCACGGGTTGATCCGCGGATCCTCGTCGTCGATGCCGTAGTGGTCGAGGAACGAGAGCACCTGCACGGCGAAGGCCTCGTTGATCTCGAAGAGGTCGATGTCGTCGATCTTCAGGCCCGCCTTGCGGAGCGCCTTCTCGGTCGCCGGAATCGGGCCGATGCCCATGATCTCGGGGTCGACGCCGGCGAAGGCGAAGCTCACGAGCTTCATCTTGGGGGTGAGTCCGAGTTCCTTCGCGAGCGCGCCAGACGCGAGCATCGCGGCTGTGGCGCCGTCGTTGAGCCCGGACGCGTTGCCGGCGGTGACACGTCCGTGGGGCCGGAACGGCGTCTTCAACCCGCCGAGGCCCTCCATCGTGGTCTCGGGTCGCATGACCTCGTCACGCGTGGCGAGACCCCAGCCCTCGTCGGTGCGGATCGCAACGTGCACGAGATCGCGCTGGATCTTGCCCGCCTCGTATGCGGCGGCGGTCTTCTGCTGGCTCCCGAGCGCGTATCGGTCGCTGCGCTCCTTCGTGAGCTGCGGGAACCGGTCGTGGATGCGCTCGGCGGTCGCGCCCATGACGAGGGCGTCCTCGCCGACGAGCTTCTCGCTCACGAAGCGCGGGTTCGGGTCGACACCCGACCCCATCGGGTGGTGGCCCATGTGCTCGACGCCACCGGCGATCGCGAGGTCGTACATGCCGAACCCGATCGAGCTCGACATCATCGCGGCGGCCGTCATGGCCCCCGCGCACATGCGGTCGATGGCGAAGCCCGGCACCGACTTCGGGATGCCGGCGAGGATCGCCGCGGAACGCCCGATGGTGAGACCCTGGTCGCCCGTCTGCGTGGTGGCGGCGATCGCGACGTCGTCGATGCGATCCTTCGGCACGCTCGGGTTGCGTTCCAGCAATCCGACGATCGCCTTCACCACGAGGTCATCAGCCCTCGTGTTCCAGTACATGCCCTTCTCGCCGGCTCGTCCGAACGGGGTACGGACCCCGTCGACGAACACGACTTCAGCTCGTTCAGCCACGCTGCAGCTCCCTCGTATCGGTCAGGATGTGTCGATCCTATGGAGGCCCTCGCAGGCGGCGGAATCGCTTGACGGAACCTACGAAGCCCCGTGGATCGCGTCTTGGAGGGATTGTTCCGCGTCGACAAAGGCATCGGTGATCGTCTGTGCGGTTGCGTCAACCTGCCACGGCCGGGCGCCGAGTCGCTCGAGGGCCGCACCGATCGCTTCGACGCTGGTCTCGCGGGGCGGTGACCAGGCGAGACGACGCAGGTGATCGGGCGTCAGCACGTTCTCGACGGGCATCTCGAGGCCCTCGGCGACCTCGGCGACGGCCTGACGGGCCAGCCGGAGCCGTGCGTCGGCCTCGGGATTGCGCATCGCCCACGCTCGCGGCGGCGGCGGGGCGTCGGTCGGCACCCGCACGGCGGGCAGGTCGGTCGTCGCGAGCCCGCGGGCGACGGCCGCCCACCAGCGATCGAGCTCGGTGCGACTCGCGCGCCCGGTGAACTCGCGCAGGTCGGCGAGGGCGCGTCGGCTCTGCGGCAACGCCTTCGCCACGGCGAGGATCGCCGCGTCGGGCACCATGCGTCCCGGAGCGACGTCGAGCTCCGCGGCGCGGGCGTCGCGCGCAAGCCAGAGCTCGCGGGCCACGGCGAGGTTGCGCGGGCCGCGCACACCGTGGATGCCCGAGAGTCGACGCCAGGGCTCGGCCGCCGGCGGCTTCGCCTCGCGGTGCAGCACGGCCTCGAACTCCTGCCGGGCGAGGTCGGCCTTGCCGCTCTCGTCCAAGCGCTCGACGAGCTTGTCGCGCACGTCGACGAGGAGTTCCACGTCGAGTGCGGCGTACTGCAGCCACGACTGGGGGAGCGGCCGCGTCGACCAGTCGGATGCGGAGTGCTCCTTCGCGAGCTTGACGCCGAGCAGTTCCTCGACGACCGAGGCGAGGCCGACCCGCGGCATCCCGAGTAGGCGTGCTCCGAGCTCGGTGTCGAAGATGCGCTCGGGATCGAGGCCCACTTCACGGAGGCACGCGAGGTCCTGGCTGGCGGCGTGCAGCACCCATTCCTCGGGGCGGAGCGCCGACTGCAGCTCGGAGAAGTCGGGGATCTCGGGCGGATCGAAGAGGAACGTGCCGGCACCGCGGCGATACATCTGGATGAGGTACGCCCGCTGGGAGTACCGGAACCCGCTCGCCCGCTCGGCATCGACGGCGACCGGTCCTTCTCCTTCGGCGAGCCGTCCAACGGCATCGCCGAACTCGGCGGGCGAGGTGATCACCCGGAACTCATCCACGCTTGTTCCTCCGTCGCGGCAGGGCGGTCACCCCCTCGGATCGGGGCGGCAGTCCTGCGAGCATGCACAACAACTCTCCCCAGCCTTCCACATGGGGGCCTGCTGCGGCGTCGAGCGGGGTCCAGGAGGCGCGCAACTCGATCTGGGCGCCGTCGCCCTGCCGGGCGAGCTCGCCGAATCCCGTCGAGAGGATCTTGGTCGCGGTTCCGGATGCCGCGATGTAGCGCGCTCCCCGCGCGTCGAGCGCGTCGACGAGCCAGGACCATGCGACATCCGCCAGGAACGGGTCGAGGCCGATGTCGGTCTCGAGCGGAGCCTGGGCGAAGCAGACGACGCGGAAGCGGCCGCCCCACGCCTCGGGCTCGTCGGGGTCGTAGAGCAGCACGAAGCGGCCCGTGCCGAGATCGGAGTCGTCGCCGTGGCGGCTGGGCGAGACATCCGCCGACAATGCCACCGCGAACGGCGCGAGCGAGCCGGGTGCGGGGATCTCCGAGATGCGCAGCTCAGGCCGTGGCGAGGCCGCACGCAGCGATTCGAGCGCGGCCTCGAACTCGGGTGGCTGATGCGTCGCGGAGTCGGGCACGTGTGCAGACTAGAGTCTCCGGTGGAGCGGATGCGGGCGGCACGCCGCACGCGCCGTGCAGACGGGATCGCTTCACGGGAAGGGGTGCGGATGAGTCGACGTGCGGGAGTTCGCGACACCGTGGGATTGGCCGCCGGGGCGGCCGCGCTACTCGCAGCCGGCATGGCCGCGGTCGCGGCGATCACGGTGGTGCGATTCGCCAGGAAGGTCGTCATCCCCCCGATGGTGCGCGAGGAGGATGTGCGGATCACCTCCGTCGACCTGCCGCGCGGCGAGATCGTGCTCGCGGCATCCGACGAGTCGCGCATGCGTGGCCGCTACGGACTCTGGTTCGAGCGCGAGTCCGGTCATGCTCGCCTCGGTGAGGTCATCGACGAGAACGCACGCCATGTTCGCCGGCGCATCGAGCGGGTGGACTTCGGCCGGCTCGAGCGCGCCGAACGCGGTCGCATCAACGGCTTCTACCACCTGGGCCCGTGGGAACTCGGGCTGCCCTACGAGAACGTCGTCGTCGACACGCCGCTGGGTCCCGCCCCGGCGTGGGTGGTGCCCGCCGACGGTGCCACCGACCGGTGGATCATCCAGGTGCACGGCCGCGGTGCGAAACGGCAGGAGGGACTCCGCGCCGTGTCGCCCGCGCACGAGGTCGGGTGGACGACGCTCCTCATCTCCTACCGCAATGACGGGGAGGCACCCGAGAGCGAGGATCGGCGCTACGGTCTCGGCGGCACCGAGTGGGCCGACGTGGTGTCGGCCGTGCACTACGCGCGTGAGCACGGCGCCGAGCGCATCGTGCTCATGGGCTGGTCGATGGGCGGCGCCATCGTCCTGCAGTCGATCCTGCGCGCGCCCGCGGTGCGCGATCGTCTCGTGGGCGTCGTGCTCGATTCACCGGCGATCGACTGGATCGACATCCTCCGGTTCCAGGGCGAGGCACTCGGGCTCCCGCGCGGCCTCGGCGACGTCGTCTCTCGCCTCATCGGCGGGCCATGGAGCGGCGGACTCACCGGGCTTGCAGCGCCCATCGACGTGACCGAACTCGACCCCGTCGCCCGCGCGGATGAGTTCGACGTACCGATGCTGCTCATGCACAGCGAAGACGACGGCTTCGTGCCCATCGACGGGTCGCGTCGCCTCGCCGAAGCGCGCCCCGACCTCATCGAGTTCGAGGTGTTCGAGGGCGCCCGTCACACGAAGCTGTGGAACCACGACCCCGAGCGCTGGACGAGGCTCGTGCGCGGATGGCTCGAGCGCAGCTCGGAGTCGCCCGAGCGGATCGGCGAGGAGGCCGAGATCGCCGGTTAGGCCCCCGCGACGCGCTCGCGGAGCTGACGCTTGGCTCGCCCGAGCATGCCCGTCATACCGCGCACCCGGAGCGGCGACACCGCTTCGCCGAGTCCGAGCGACTGCGGGTAGTCGTCGGGGACGGCGAACACCTCGTCGGCTGTGAGTCCTTCGAGGCCCTGGGCGAGGATCGACGCGAATCCGCGAGTCGTCGGCGACTCCGCGGGGGCGGTCGCGTGCATGTGCACCCGCGCGTCGTCATCGAGCTCGACGAAGATGTAGACCGGCGACTGGCACTCCACGACACGTTCGAGCAGGTCGGGGTGGTCGGCGTACCGTTCGGGCAGGTCGGGGAGTTCGTTCGAGAACTCCAGCAGCAGCTGCAGGCGGTCCTTCACGCCGAGCGCGAGGAAGTCCTCGCGGGTCTCGGCGAGTCGGGCGGGGAGGGTCGTGGCATCCATCCGGTCCATTCTCCCACCGATGGCCGTGAGCCCGCCCGACGTCGTCGAACCATCAGCGCGTGGGGAGCTCGCCGCGCTCGGGGCCGGTGACGATGGGCACGCGCACGGCGCTGCCCCACTCGGTCCACGAGCCGTCGTAGTTGCGCACCTTCTCGAAGCCGAGCAGGTGCGTGAGCACGAACCAGGTGTGGCTCGAGCGCTCGCCGATGCGGCAGTACGCGATCACGTCGTCGGCCTCACCGAGGCCGGCCTCGTCGCGGTAGATCGCGTCGAGCTCCTCGCGCGGCTTGAAGGTGCCATCGGGGGCGGCAGCCCGAGCCCAGGGAACGGATGCCGCGGTCGGAATGTGCCCGCCGCGCAGCGCGCCCTCATCGGGGTACGCCGGCATGTGGGTTCGCTCACCCGTGTACTCCTCGGGGGAGCGCACGTCGATGAGCGGCAATTTGCCGAGGTTTGCGAGCACGTCGTCCTTGAAGGCACGCACGCGGGAGTCGTCGCGCTCGACCACCGGGTACTCGACGGGCCGCACCACCGGGGGTTCGGTCGTGATCGGTCGGCCCTCGGCGATCCACAGGTCGCGGCCGCCATCGAGGAGACGCACGTCCTCGTGGCCGAACAGCGTGAACACCCACAGCGCGTAGGCGGCCCACCAGTTGTTCTTGTCGCCGTAGATGACGACCGTCGTGTCGCGGGCGATGCCCTTCGAGCCGAGGAGTGCGGCGAACTGCTCGCCGTTCACGTAGTCGCGCACGACGGGGTCGTTGAGCTCGGTGTGCCAGTCGATCTTGACGGCGCCGGGGATGTGCCCGGTCTCGTAGAGCAGCACGTCCTCGTCGGACTCCACCACGACGAGCCCCGGTTGACCGAGGTGTTCGGCCAGCCATTCGGTGCTGACGAGGCGCTCGGGGTGCGCGTACTCGGCGAACTTGGCTGCGGAGTCGAACTCGGCGGACATGGAACCTCCAGGGATCGTCCGGTCGGACGGGGGTATGCGGGGAGCGGACTAGGCTGGTGACCTGTCCACCTCGAATCTACGCGGCGTGCGGGTGGAAGTCAGCATGCCCGACATCCGGTGCAACACGGGAGCCCCTCCACCATGACCACGGCCTCGCGCCACGCCCTCGTCCGACTCGTCGAACGGAACCCGTCGATCTCGGCCGACGAGATCGCGTCGGAGCTCATTCCGCCGCCGCAGTTCGAGCACGCCTCGTTCGAGTCGTACCGGCCCGACCCCGACCATCCGTCGCAGCAAGCCGCGCTCGACCGCCTCAAGGAGTTCGCGGGCGCATGGCGTGCCGCACAGCGGCCGGGCGGATTCTTCTCGCGGAAGCGTCCCGCGCGCATCGAGCTGCCGGGCGTCTACCTCGACGGCGGCTTCGGCGTCGGCAAGACCCACCTCCTCGCCGCACTCTGGCACGTCGCGCACGGGCCCAAGTACTTCGGCACCTTCATCGAGTACACGGCCCTCGTGGGCGCCCTCGGCTACGCGCAGGCCGTCGAACTCCTCCGCGGCGCCCGCCTCATCTGCATCGACGAGTTCGAGCTCGACGACCCGGGCGACACGATGCTCATGACGCGATTCCTCGGCGAGCTCATGGCGGGCGGCACGCGCGTCGCGGCCACCAGCAACACCCCGCCGAACGCACTCGGCGAGGGGCGCTTCGCAGCCTCCGACTTCCTGCGCGAGATCCACGCGCTCGCCGCGAACTTCGAGACGCTCCGCATCGACGGGCTCGACTACCGCCGGCGCGACACCGAAGGGCACGCCGAGGCGCTCGCCGACGATGCGGCCGTGGCCCATGCCGCCGATGCGCTCGCCGAACGCGGCCACCGGGTGTCGCTCGACCGGTTCGACGACCTCATGGCCCACCTCGCCACCGTGCACCCGTCGAAGTACATCAAGCTCATCGATGGACTCGAGATCATCGCCCTGCAGGGCGTGCACGAACTCAGCGACCAGAACGCGGCGCTCCGGCTCGTTGCATTCATCGACCGCGTGTACGACGCCGAGGTGCCCATCGTCTCGAGCGGCGTACCCCTCGACCGCGTCTTCGACGACGAGATGATGGCCGGCGGCTACCGCAAGAAGTACCTGCGGGCCATGAGCCGCATGATCGCGCTCACCACGGGCGAACTGCCTCCGCACGACTGACGCGCGGCCGCGGCATCCGTCATTCCCACCCGTTCCACCGCGTCCCGAAACGCGCTGTTTACATGAGCGCCGACGACGTAACAACACCGAAACGTGAGACGGAGCCGCTCGAAACGTCACCTCGTGAAACTTGGCGAACAGGATCCCCCACCTGATTCCCGAGAGAGGTTCGAGATGGATCAAGGCAACACCGCGTTCATACTGATTGCCGCAGCGCTCGTGCTGCTCATGACGCCAGGACTCGCATTCTTCTACGGCGGACTCGTCAAGGCGAAGAGCGTCATCAGCATGATGATGATGAGCTTCGGCGCGATGGGCCTCATCGGCGTGCTCTGGGTGCTCTTCGGCTATGCGATCGCATTCGCCAACGGCGGCACCGACGGCTACCTCGGGATCGACGGCCTCGTCGGCATCGACGTGGCCAACCTCGGCCTCGCCGGGCTCCTCGAGACGCCCGAGGATGCCGCGTTCCCGCCGCTTGCGTTCGTGGCCTTCCAGGCGACCTTCGCGATCATCACCGTCGCGCTCATCTCGGGCGCCATCGCCGACCGCGCGAAGTTCGGCGCGTGGATGATCTTCGCCGGCGTGTGGGCGACCCTCGTCTACTTCCCGGTGGCCAGCTGGGTGTTCAACTTCACGCTCGACCCCGAGACCCTCGCGTTCACCGACGGCGGCTGGATCACCTACGGCATGCAGGAGGCGTTCGGTGTCGGCGCCATCGACTTCGCCGGCGGCACTGCGGTGCACATCAACGCCGGTGCGGCCGCCCTCGCGCTCGCCCTTGTGCTGGGCAAGCGGGTCGGCTTCCAGAAGGGCGCCCACGTGCCACACAACCCGCCGTTCGTCCTCCTCGGCGCCGGTCTCCTGTGGTTCGGCTGGTTCGGCTTCAACGCCGGCTCCGAGCTCGCCGCCGATGGCACCGCCGCGCTCGCCTTCGTCAACACCATCGCGGCGCCCGCCGCAGCGCTCCTCGCCTGGCTCGTCGTCGAGAAGGTGCGCGACGGCAAGCCCACCTCGGTGGGTGCGGCATCCGGTGCCGTCGCGGGTCTCGTGGCGATCACTCCGGCCTGCGCCTCGCTGACGCCGTTCTGGGCGATCGTGCTCGGCCTCGTGGCCGGCGCCATCTGCGCGCTCGCGATCGACCTGAAGTTCAAGTTCGGCTTCGACGACTCGCTCGACGTCGTGGGCATCCACCTCGTCGGCGGCCTCATCGGAACGCTCTACCTCGGCTTCTTCGCCAACGGCACCGGCCTCATCTACAGCGGCGACGCCACGCAGCTGATGGTGCAGGCGATCGCGGCCTTCACGGTCATGGCGTTCTCGTTCGTGCTGAGCTACGCGATCGGCTGGGCCATCCAGAAGACCATCGGCTTCCGCGTCAAGAACGAGGACGAGATCGCCGGCATCGACACGGTCGTGCACGGCGAGGAGGGCTACAAGCTCGAGACCGTCTGACGACGCTGAATCACCGCGAGGGCGGTGGGGTAGTGTGCGGGTGTGCCAGACACCAGCCGCTTCCTCACTGCCCTCGGGCGTGTCATCCGGTCGCTCACGAGGGGTGGTTCCGGCGGAGCAGCGGATGCCCCGCGCCGCACGTCGACCGCCACGGGCGTCCTCTCACCGGGGCAGGCGGGCCACGACGCCACGGTCGAGCTCGACCCACGCGCCATCCGCCGCGTGCGGCTCGCCTACACGCCCGGACGCGACGGTGAGCCCGATCCCGGCGAGATCGTGTGGACCTGGGTGCCGTACGAGGAGAACGACGGGCGTGGCAAGGACCGCCCCGTCGTGATCGTGGCGGAATCGGGTACGGCCGACTTCCTCGCCGTGCAGCTCACCAGCAAGCCGCGCGACGGCGACCGCGACTACGTGCCGCTCGGCGTGGGCCCCTGGGATCCGCAGGGCCGGCCGAGCTGGGCGCGCATCGATCGCGTCTTCCGGGTGCGGGCGGGCGGCATGCGGCGCGAGGCAGCCTCCCTCGACGGGGAGCCGTATGCGCGGCTCGCGACCGAGCTGCGCGAGCGATACGGATGGCGTTGAGCGTGACCCTGGGACTGTCCCTGAAATGAAGAACGCCCCCAGTGGAGTGGGGGCGTTCGTGGGCGATGCCGGGCTCGAACCGACGACCTCTTCCGTGTGAAGGAAGCGCGCTACCAGCTGCGCCAATCGCCCATCGTGATGCGATCTGAACTCGTCTCGACCGCGGATTCGATACTAGCCGACGGGGGCGGGCGAATGCACATCGGAGCGGCGTGCCGCGAGGGCCGGAGGCCATGACACGCCCGGCGAACGGGACGGATAATCGCCATGACCGGGGTGAACGTGACGTGGGCCCCGCCCGGTTTGTGATTCGTTCACCGAATCCGTTAGAGTCGTTCTGCACGCAAAACAGCGAGCAATGCGGATGTGGCGCAGTGGTAGCGCATCACCTTGCCAAGGTGAGGGTCGCGAGTTCGAATCTCGTCATCCGCTCTGATCAAGCCGGCGCAAGCCGGTTTGTTCTTTGGTGGTGAACCCAAGCAACGGTGGATTGGCCGAGAGGCGAGGCAGCGGCCTGCAAAGCCGTATACACGGGTTCGAATCCCGTATCCACCTCCAAGCCGAGACTTCGCACTCGACTTGGGCGATTGGCGCAGCGGTAGCGCGCTTCCCTGACACGGAAGAGGTCACTGGTTCGATCCCAGTATCGCCCACCACGCCTGAACGGCCCGGATCCGCGGATCCGGGCCGTTCGCCGTCGCCGGCGGTGGTGTCGCCTCACGACAAGGGAAGCGCACGGGAGCATCCGATACGCTGCCCGATACGGCGCCCGACTTCGGGGTGGGCGCTCCCGGAGTGCGCCGTGGCGATGGGGTGATCATGCGGCTGCGACGACGACTCGCGACCGCCACCTTCGCGGCGGTCGGACTCGCGCTCCTTGGCGGCTGCGTCGGCCCGACCGGCAGCGGTGATCGGGGTTCCGTGGATGCATCCACTCCGCCCGCCGCCCCGGCGCTGACGTTCACGGCATCAGGCGACATCGGTGCGACCACGGAGTCGGCGAAGACGCTCGAGCAGATCCGTTCGCTCGAGCCCGATCTGCACCTCGCCCTCGGCGATCTCTCATATGGCGAGACCGGCGAGGAGGGCGTGTGGTGCGAGTTCGTCACCGATCGGATCGGCACCGGCATCCCATTCCAACTCCTGTCGGGCAACCACGAATCCGACGGGCTCAACGGCCACATCGACGTCTTCGCGGACTGCCTGCCGAATCGGCTCCCCGGGCTGGCGGGCGAGTACGCCCGTCAGTACTACGTCGACGTTCCCGCGAACGTTCCACTCGTGCGGTTCGTGATGATCTCGCCCGGCCTGACGTTCAGTGACGGCCCGTGGTTGTACGCCCCCGGCTCGGAGCGCTTCGAGTGGACGAGGGAAGCCATCGAGGGGGCGCGCGAGGCGGGGATCGGATGGGTTGTCGTGGGCATGCACAAGCCGTGCCTCTCGATCGGGAACTACGGATGCGATCCGGGACCGGAACTCGTCGACCTCCTCGTCTCCAGCGGCGTCGACCTCGTGGTGAGCGGACACGAACACCTCTACCAGCGGACCGTGCAACTCGGCATCGGCGACGGCTGCGCCTCGATCGCGCCCCAGCGCATCAGCGCGGCGTGTGTGGTCGACGAGGGGGCATCGGTGGATCAGGGGGGTGGCACCGTGTTCGTCACCGTCGGCACCGGCGGGACGGCGCTGCGCGACGTCCACACCGACGATCCCGACATGGCGTACTTCGGGGCCTGGTCGGGGGCCAATGCCGAACCGAGCTGGGGCAACCTCGAGGTCCGGCTCACGGAATCGTTCCTCGAGGCGGAGTTCATCGCTGCCGTCGGCTCCTTCGCCGACCGGTTCCGGATCGTCGCTCGCGACTGATCTCAGAGCTCGTCGCCCGGCAGCTCGGAGGCTTGTCGGATCCAGCTCGCAATGCGTTCGTCGTCGAACTCATCGTCTTCGTGGAGGTCGAGGTAGCGCACATGCTCGTGCTTGGATTCGCCCGGGGGAGGGGGATCCAGGGATGAGCCGTTCAGCCAGGTCACCCGTACGTAACGGGTGAAGCAGTGGTAGCTGAGGAACCATCCGTTGCCTTCGACGCCGTAGTACGGCGAGTTCCAGCGCACCGCCATGCGGACGTCGGGGACCGTCTTCACGATCAGGTCATGCAGACGCTGCCCGACGTCCTGTTTCCAGCCCGGCATCGCACGGAGGTACGCGTTGACGGGCTCCTCGCCGTCGCCCTTGGGGATCTGCGGGTTGCCGCCGGCTAACAGTCGCGGCTTCTCTGAGGCCTGCTCTGCCATACGCAGGATGGTAGTCCGCCTCGCTCGAAGCCTCCAGAGTGGGCGTTCGGATACCGGGCCGCACGCGCTCCCGATCCGCCTGGCCGTTCCAGCCTCGAAGTGCGGTCGTCGAGGTGTGGGTGTGTGGTCGTCGAACACCGTAGACCGAGAAGCGCTTCTCGAAAGACGATTGCGAGAAGTGAGAAGACGCGCTATGGCGTGAGCGTGACGGCGTCAGCCGTTCACAAACTGATCAAGCACCAGCGGCGGGTGGCTGATGCGCGTGCTGAACCACGACCACGCCTGACCGCCTGTCTGCTCGATCGCCGCCCAGGTGTCCTGGCCGGGCTGCACGTTCCGCAGGATGACCGTGATCACGCGGCGTCCGCTGAACGACACCGAGCCCGAGGCATCCACCGTGCCGCTGCCGGCATACCCGGTCGGCGCGAACGTGGCCGTGCCGAAGGCCTCCACGGCGAACGTGAAGACGTACGTGCCGACACTCGTCGCACCATAGGCGCCCGGGTTGAAGTGCACCGACACCGCGGGATTGCGGTTCGTCGACTCACGCCGGTCGAACCCGGCGAACGGCACGCCCGTGTCGGTCTGCAGGATCGTCGGCCGGATGAGGGTGAGGTTGGTGCGGCCGTGGCCGACCGTCTTGACGGGAGACAGCACCTCGATCGGCGCCCAGAAGATCGGACCATGGCCGAGGTGTCCGGCACGGAACTTCGTGGCCCAGTCCTCGGCGGTGAGGTCGTGCTCGAATTCGGGGAGGCGTACTTCGGTGTCGGGGCCCCGGTCCCCGACCTCCGGATCTGAACTGAACATGAGGTTGACTCTAGAACCGTGCGACTCCGGCCTCATCAGGGCGTGCACCGACGCGGCGGGCACGCGCGTGCCGCCGCACTACAGTTGAAGGGTTCGTTTCGACTCACAGGGAGTAGACCACAGTGGCCGACGGCTTCGAGCTCTTCACCGATCGATCCGTTGTCGCGATGCGCGTCAACGGCGAGCTCAAGGACCTCGCCACGATCGTCACCGACGCCGACACCGTCGAGCCGGTGACGATCGACTCGCCCGATGGCCTGAACATTCTCCGCCACTCCGCCGCCCACGTGCTGGCGCAGGCCGTGCAGAACGTCAACCCCGAGGCGAAGCTCGGCATCGGCCCGCCCGTGACCGACGGCTTCTATTACGATTTCGACGTCGCCGAGCCGTTCACCCCCGAGGACCTGAAGACCCTCGACAAGGAGATGGCCCGCATCATCCGCTCGGGTCAGCGATTCGTGCGCCGGGTCGTGAGCGACGACGAGGCCCGCGCCGAACTCGCGCACGAGCCGTACAAGCTCGAGCTCATCGGGCTCAAGGGAGCTGCGGCATCCGGTGACGACAATGAGAGCGTCGAGGTGGGCGGCGGCGAGCTGACGATCTACGACAACGTCGACCCCAAGACCGGCGAGGTCGCCTGGAAGGACCTCTGCCGGGGCCCGCACCTGCCGAACACGCGCATGATCGGCAACGGCTGGGCCCTCACTCGTCTCGCCGCGGCCTATTGGCGCGGCTCCGAGAAGAACCCGCAGCTGCAGCGCATCTACGGCACCGCCTGGCCCACGAAGGACGAACTGCGTGCCCACCAGCACCGGCTCGAGGAGGCGGCGCGCCGCGACCACCGCAAGCTCGGGCGCGAGCTCGACCTGTTCAGCTTCCCCGACGAGATCGGCTCGGGCCTCTCCGTGTGGCACCCCCGGGGCGGCGTCGTGCGCATGGAGATGGAGCAGCACGCGCGCCGTCGCCACGTCGCCGACGGCTACACCTACGTGTACACCCCGCACATCTCGAAGGAGGACCTCTTCCTCCAGTCGAACCACCTCGTCACGTACAAGGAGGGCATGTTCCCGCCCATCCGCATGGACGAGGAGCGCGACCCCGAGGGCAACGTCATCAAGCACGGCCAGGACTACTACCTGAAGCCGATGAACTGCCCGATGCACATCCTCATCTACAAGGAGCGCGCGCGCAGCTACCGCGACCTGCCGATGCGACTCGCCGAGAACGGCACGGTCTACCGCAACGAACTCTCGGGCGCGCTGCACGGGCTCACCCGGGTGCGCGGCTTCACGCAGGACGACTCGCACCTCTTCGTCACCCCCGAGCAACTCGAGGAGGAGGCGACCAAGGTCATCTCGTTCGTCATCTCGATGCTGCGCGACTTCGGGCTCGACGACTTCGAGCTCGAGCTCTCGATGCGCGACGACGAGAAGGACAAGTGGATCGGGTCCGACGAGTTCTGGGACTACGCGACGAACGCGCTGCGCAACGTGGCCCGGTCGAGTGGCCTGAAGCTCACCGAGATGCCGGGGGAGGCCGCGTTCTACGGGCCGAAGATCGACCTCAAGACCCGGGACGCGATCGGTCGCACCTGGCAACTGTCGACGGTGCAGGTCGACCCCAACCTGCCCGAGCGCTTCGGCCTCGAGTTCACCGACCGCGACGGTCAGAAGAAGCGACCCATCATGATCCACCGGGCGCTGTTCGGTTCGATCGAGCGGTTCTTCGCCATCCTGCTCGAGCACTACGCGGGTGCCTTCCCGGTGTGGCTCGCGCCCGTGCAGGTGGTCGGCATCCCGGTGGCCGACGAGTACGCCGAGTACCTCGGCGGCATCATCGACGAGCTCCGTCGTGCCGACGTGCGCGCCGAGATCGACACGAGCGACGACCGCATGCAGAAGAAGATCCGCACGCACACGCAGCAGAAGGTGCCGTTCCAGCTCATCGCGGGCGAGAACGACCGTGCCGCCGGGACCGTGAGCTTCCGGTTCCGCGACGGCAGCCAGGAGAACGGCGTGCCGATCGCAGAGGCGGTCGGCCGCATCCGAGCGGCGATCGACGACCGCCGCCAGGTCATGACGAAGGACGAACTCTGACGTGAGCGCCTACCAGCCCGACGAGTTCGAGGGCGTGCCGACGGATGCCGCAGCCGACATCGCCGGGGTCCCCGACGCGTTCCAGCGGCTCTGGACGCCCCACCGGCTGGTGTACATCCAGCACGGCCAGCAGCCCGACGAGCACGCCTGCCCGTTCTGCCGTGCCCCTGAGCTGAGCGACGAGGAGTCGCTCATCGTCGCGCGCGGCACGCATGCGTTCGTGCTGCTCAACCTCTATCCCTACAACAGCGGTCACCTGCTGGTGTGCCCGTACCGTCACGTCGCGACCTACGACGAGGCGTCGCCCGAGGAGGTCGCCGAGATCGGCGAGCTCACGCAGATCGCGATGCGCACGCTCAAGCGGGTTTCGAGGTGCGACGGCTTCAACCTCGGCATGAACCAGGGCCGCATCGCCGGGGCCGGCATCGCCGAGCACCTGCACCAGCACATCGTGCCGCGATGGGCGCTCGACTCGAACTTCTTCCCGATCATCGCCGGCACGAAGGCACTGCCGCGCCTGCTCGGCGAGGTCCGGCACGAGATCGCCGAGGCCTGGCCCGTCTGAGCCAGGGTCTCGATACGGCGCTCCGCGCCGACTCGACCACCGTGGCTCAGCGGACCTGCCGGACCTCGAACTGCATCCGCGGGTGTGCGTAGGCCTCCTGCGACTCGACGAGCTGCAGCTCGCGTTCGCCCGACTCGAGGGTGTTCGCGAGCAGGTCGAAGACGCTCGATGCGGTGCGCGCGAGGGCGTCCGCCGCGTCGCCCGTGCGGCGGTAGTGCGCGGTGAAGAGGGCCGCCGTGACATCCCCAGACCCGTTCGCCTTCAGCAGCAGGTGCGGGGTCTGCACGATCCAGGCACCGCGGTCGTCGACGGCGAGCATCTCGATCGTGCCCTCCTCGCGGTCGGGCCGCTCGACGCTCGTGACGAGCACGGTGCGCGGGCCCGTCGCTCGCGCGAGATCGACCGACTCGAGCGTCGACTCGAGCGATCCGGGCTCGGTCTCCGTGAGGTAGCCGAGCTCGAACTGGTTGGGGGTGATGAGGTCGGCGGCGGGCACCACCCGGTCGCGCAGCAGCACCGGGATCGCCGGCGCCACGAAGCATCCGCTCTTCGCATTGCCCATCACCGGGTCGCACGAGTAGACGGCCTCGGGGTTCGTCGCCTTGATGCGTGCGACCGTATCGAGGATCACGTCGGCGATGCCCTCGGAGCCCTGGTAGCCCGAGAGCACGACGTCGATGTGCGGGAACGCCCCGCGGTCCTCGATGCCGGCGATCACCTCGCGCACGTCGTCGGGGCTGATCAGCGGCCCGCGCCACGCACCGTAACCGGTGTGGTTCGAGAAGTTCACCGTAGAGACCGGCATGACCTCGACGCCGATGCGCTGGAGGGGGAACACGGCCGCGGAGTTGCCGACGTGGCCGTAGGCGACGGCGGACTGGATGGAGAGGACCTTCACCCCTCGATCATTCCACTCCGGTCGGCACGAGGCGGCCGCCCGCCGCCTGCACGGCGGCCGCGATGTCGGCGGCGAGCCGATCGGCGTCGGCGTCGCCGAGATCGTGCACGGTAAGCCGTAGGCGCCGGCTCGCAGCGGGAGCGTCGGCGAGCACGAACTCGTCACCGGCGCGCACGAGCCAGCCGCGCCGCATCAGCTGCTCCGACACGTCTCGCGCGGGCACCGGAAGCGCGACCCAGAGGTTGAGCCCGTCGCCGGCCGCGGCGGGCACTCCGAGCGCGGTGAGCCGGGCGGCGAACGCGTCGTTGCGGGCGGCGTAGTGCGCACCCGCTTCCGCGATCCGCGCGGCGACCTCGGGGTCGGTCACGAGTGCGAGCACGAGCCGCTGCAGCAGGTGACTCACCCAGGTGGTCCCGGGGGTGAGCCGCACCGCGAGACGCTCAGCGGTCTCGGGGTCGGAGGCCGTGACCGCGAGGCACATGTCGGGACCGAGGAACTTCGACACCGAGCGCACGAGCGCCCAACGCCGGTGGTCGGGGCCGATGAGCGAGCGGAACGGACGGCGCGACAGCATCGAGAAGTGGTCGTCCTCGATGACGAGGACGTACGGATGCGCGCGCAACACGTCGCGCAGCTCCTCGGCACGCCGTTCCGACAGGCTCGCGCCGGTCGGGTTCTGCGCCCGCGGCGTGCAGACGACGGCGCGAACGCCCTGGTCGAGTGCGGAACGCAGACCGTCGACGGTCATGCCCTCGTCGTCCACGGGCACGGGCACCGCGCGATATCCGCCCACGCGAACCGTGTGGATGCTCGTCAGGAAGCACGGATCCTCGAGCGCCACGGCGTCGTCGCGCACCAGCGCCTGGGCGAGGAGTCGTTCGACGGCATCGGCCGCACCGCTCGTGATCGTGAGCCGCTGGTCGGCCGGTGCGAGGTCGGCACGCATCCACGCGTCCGCCCAGCGCTCCAGGCCCGGGTCGATGACCGGCTCACCGTAGAGCACCGGCCGGCCCGCCATACCGGCGAGCGCGCGCGACGGGTCGGGGATGAGATCGGGGTCGGGATTCCCGGTCGCGACATCGCGGAGCACGCTGTCGGCGGCGAACCCCTCCTGCGCGACGGACGACCGTCCGGCGACGTGCGTGCCGCCGCGGCCGCGGGTGACGACCATGCCCGCTGCGATGAGCTGCCGGTACGCCGCGACGGCGGTGTTGCGGTTCACGCCGAGGTCGTCGGCGAGGTTGCGCACGGGCGGCAACGGGTCGCCGGGCTGCAGCGCGCCGCGTTCGATGAGCGCACGCACGCTCGCGGCGATGTCCGCGGCCGATCGGCCGGCGATCTCGAGGGTCATGTCACCAATCCATGGGTGCTGCGAAGCGTGGTCCGGTCCATGCTATCTTTTTGGCCTAGGCCAAGCCGACACCGTGTTTGAGAAATTGCGCGAATCCGCGCCATCCGTTGAAGGGAACCCCTGATGAGCACTGCCCAGACCGGCTCCAGCCGTGTGAAGCGCGGCCTCGCCGAGATGCTGAAGGGCGGCGTCATCATGGACGTCGTCACGGCCGAACAGGCACGCATCGCCGAGGACGCCGGCGCCGTCGCCGTGATGGCGCTCGAACGCGTGCCGGCCGACATCCGCGCCCAGGGCGGAGTCGCCCGGATGAGCGACCCCGACCTCATCGAGGCGATCATCGCCGAGGTCTCCATCCCCGTCATGGCCAAGGCCCGCATCGGCCACTTCGTCGAGGCGCAGGTGCTGCAGGCCCTCGACGTCGACTACATCGACGAGTCCGAAGTGCTCTCGCCCGCCGACTACGTGAACCACATCGACAAGTGGCAGTTCAACACGCCGTTCGTGTGCGGAGCCACCAACCTCGGCGAGGCGCTGCGCCGCATCAACGAGGGCGCCGCCATGATCCGCTCGAAGGGCGAGGCCGGCACGGGCGACGTGTCCGAGGCCACCAAGCACATCCGCAAGATCGCGAGCGAGATCAACCAGCTGAAGTCGATGACGCGCGACGAGATCTACGTCGCCGCGAAGGACCTGCAGGCGCCTTACGACCTCGTGCTCGAGGTCGCCGAGACCGGCAAGCTCCCGGTGGTGCTGTTCACGGCCGGTGGCGTCGCGACGCCGGCGGATGCCGCGATGATGATGCAGCTCGGCGCCGACGGCGTCTTCGTGGGCTCGGGCATCTTCAAGTCGGGCAACCCCGAGCAGCGGGCCGCGGCCATCGTCAAGGCGACCACGTTCTACGACGACCCCTCGGTCATCGCGGATGTCTCGCGCGGTCTCGGCGAGGCGATGGTCGGCATCAACGTGGGCGACCTCGCCGCACCGCACCGCCTGGCCGAGCGCGGCTGGTGACCCTTCGCGACCAGTCGCAGGGCACCGAGGGGGCATCCGGTCCTCGAGTCGGCGTCCTCGCGCTGCAGGGCGACTTCCGTGAGCACGCCCGGATTCTCGGCATCCTCGGCGCGCGCGTGTCGCTCGTGCGCCGCCCGGAGGACCTCCACCAGATCGACGGGCTCGTCATCCCCGGCGGGGAGTCGACCGTGATGGACAAGCTCTCGCGTGCGTTCGGCCTCGCGGAGCCGCTGCGGGCGAGCATCCGGGCCGGCCTGCCGGTGTACGGCACCTGCGCCGGCCTGATCATGCTCGCCGACACGCTCCTCGACGCGATCCCCGGCCAGCAGTCCTTCGGCGGGCTCGACGTCGTCGTGCGGCGGAACGCGTTCGGGTCGCAGAACCAGTCGTTCGAGACGGATATCGACGTGCCCGAGCTCGGCGGCGAGCCCGTGCACGCGGTGTTCATCCGCGGACCCGTGGTGGAGTCGGTCGGTCCGGCGGCCCGCGCGCTCGCAACGATCGCCGACGGCCGCGTCGTCGCGGTGGAGCAGGGCGACCTGATGGGCACCAGCTTCCATCCCGAGATCAACGGCGACCTGCGATTCCACGAGTACTTCCTGACGAAGGTGGGCGCACGCGCGAGCTCCGAGCCATCCACGTCGCCGTCGTCGCCCATGTAGCGCCGCAGCCGCACCCCACGTCAGAGTGGGGGGCATGAAACTGTACTCGGACTTCGGCGGCAGGCGTGCGGTGCAGGTCATCGGAGACCTCCTTGCGCTCGGGATCATCGCGTCGGCGGTG
Organism: Agromyces sp. NPDC052230; assembly: GCF_040679595.1. NCBI lineage: Bacteria > Bacillati > Actinomycetota > Actinomycetes > Micrococcales > Microbacteriaceae > Agromyces > Agromyces sp. NPDC052230. Next base: position 165,382 of record NZ_JBFAVC010000002.1, read on the forward strand.
TGGGCGGCCATGATCGTTCACGCGTTCGTGACCCGGTTCGCCGACCTCGGCCGGCAACTCGAGGAGGCCGGCACCGGATTCCGCGGCAGCATGACGGACATCGGAGAGGCCCTCGGCGAGGTCCCCCTCATCGGACCGGGCATCGCCGAGCCGTTCAACGGAGCCAGTTCCGCCGGAGCGACGCTCGAGTCCGTGGGTCGAGGGCAACAGGACATCCTCGGCTGGATGGGGCTCTTCGCCGCCCTCGGCATCGCGGCGCTGCCCATCGCGGCGGTGCTCCTGCTGTGGGTCGTGCCCAGGCTCGTGCGCGCCTCCCGAGCCGGGCGCACGGTCGCCGTGCTGAGGCGTCCGGGCGGCGCCGACCTGCTCGCGCTGCGCGCGCTGACCGATCGGAACCTGCACGGCGTCCTCGCCGCCGACCCTGATGCGGTCGCCGGGTGGCGGCGCGGCGACGCTGAGACGATCCGCGCGCTGGCGGCGCTCGAGGCGCGTGCCGTCGGCGTCCGTCCGCCCGACGCTCGGGCGGCGCGGTCGCTAGCCTGAACGAATGACGCGATACATCGCGCTCCTCCGTGGGGTGAACGTCGGCGGCATCACCATCCGGTCCGCCGATCTGCGACGGCTCTTCGAGGAGCTCGGATTCGACGACGTGCGCACGGTGCTCGCGAGCGGCAACGTCGTCTTCGGCGCCGAGCGAGCGGATGCCGCGAAGCTGAAGTCGCGCATCGAGCGCGCGCTCTCCGAGCGGTTCGGCTATGACGCATGGATCGTGCTCATCACGCACGACCAGCTCGCACGCGCGATCGATCGATTCCCCTTCGACGCCTCGGATGCACGTCGTCAGCCGTGGGTCGTCTTCTGCTCGGATCCCGCCGTGCTCGACGAGCTCCTCGCCGACACCGGTCGGTTCGACGCCGACATCGATCCGTTGGCGAGGGGCGACGGCGTCGTCTACTGGAACCCGGTGAAGGGCACGACCGTCGACACGCCGTTCGCGAAGCTCCTCGCGAAGGCGAAGTTCAAGCCGACGACGACCAATCGCAACCTCCGCACGCTGCAGAAGCTCCTCGGCTGACGAGACCGGTCAGCCGACGGCTCCCCGACTCAGGGTTTTCCCCGGGGTGATCGGCGGGCTATCTCGGGGGCGAGCGGCCGCGGCATCCGCTTCGCTGGAACCCATGACCGAACGCCATCCCTCGACCGGCGCGCCCACCGCGCCCAGCGCTTCCGGCGCCCCCGCCTCCACCTGCCGCAGCGACGACGTGGTGCTGATCCACCGCGTGTTCCGCCGGCTCTTCGGCGAGGCGCCAGGCCTCGTTCGCGACGTCGCGCACGGCGACGTCGACCGGGCCGCATTCCTCGCCCGCCACCTGCACGGACTCACCCGGCTGCTGCACACGCACCACCGCGCGGAGGACGCGTTCTTCTGGGACCGGATGGAGGAGCGCGCGCCGGCCTGCGGGCTGCATGTGTCGCTGATGCGCAGCCAGCATCAGGCGGTGTCCGAACAGCTCGACGTCATCGACAGTCTCGTCGACGTCTGGGCGACCGAAGCCGATGTGCTCGACGCCGAACATCTCGCCGTCGCGCTCGACGAGGTCGACCGCACGCTCACCCAGCACCTCGCCGACGAGGAACGCGACGCGTTCCCGGTGCTCGACGCGGTGCTGAGCGACGAGGAGTGGGACGAGATCCAGACGGAGGTCGGCCGCGAGCGGCCGCCCCTGCCGCTCTTCCTCCTGCTCGGGCTGATCATCGACGGCATCCCCGAGGGGGAGCGCGACGCCTGGATGACCCGGGAACTGCCCGGACCGATGCGCCTTGCGTATCGACTGCTCGGTCGCCGGCGCTACAAGCGGGAGCTGCGCCGACTCCGCCCCGCCGCGTCCTCGCGGGAGGGCGTGCGTCGGCTGGCCTAGAATGTCGGGGTACTGACCACCCAGACGGGAGACGCATGTCCGGGCATTCCAAGTGGGCGACGACCAAGCACAAGAAGGCGATCATCGACTCGCGTCGTGCCAAGTCGTTCGCGAAGCTCATCAAGAACATCGAGGTGGCCGCCAAGATGGGTGGCGCCGACCTCTCGGGCAACCCGACGCTCGTCGACGCCGTGCAGAAGGCGAAGAAGACCTCCGTTCCGAACGACAACATCGACCGCGCCATCAAGCGCGGCGCCGGGCTCACCGGTGAGTCGATCGACTACACGACCATCATGTACGAGGGGTACGGTCCGAACGGTGTGGCCCTCCTCATCGAATGCCTCACCGACAACCGCAACCGCGCGGCCGCCGAAGTGCGCACGCTGATGACCCGCAACGGCGGCACCATGGCCGACCCCGGCTCCGTCGCGTACAACTTCGCCCGCAAGGGCGTCATCGTCGTGCCCGCCGAGGGCACCAGCGAAGACGACGTGCTCGCCGCGGTGCTCGACGCCGGCGCCGAGGAGGTCACGAACGAGGGCGAGACCTTCGAGGTCATCACCGAGGCATCCGACATGGTCGCCGCCCGTACCGCGCTGCAGGCCGCCGGCATCGACTACGACTCCGCCGACGCCGCGTTCGTGCCCAACCTGAAGGTCGAGATCGACGCCGAGACGGCGCGCAAGGTCTTCCGGTTGATCGACGCGCTCGAAGACAGCGACGACGTGCAGAACGTCTACAGCAACTTCGATCTGTCGCCCGAGGTCCAGGCCCAGCTCGAGGCCGAGGACTAGGCCGATCGCCGTGCGTGTGCTCGGCATCGACCCCGGCCTCACGCGCTGCGGCGTGGGCGTGGTCGACGTCGAGCCGAACCGCACGGCGCGGCTCGTGGACGTGGTCGTGCTGCGCTCACCCGCCGACCTCGACACGCCCCGCCGGCTGGCTCGCATCGCCGACGGACTGGAGGCCATCCTCGAGGAGCACCGCCCCCAGGCGGTCGCGCTCGAGCGGGTGTTTGCGAGGTCGGACGTCTCGACCATCATGGGCACCGCCCAGATCTCGGGTGTGGCCATGCTCATCGCCGCACGTCGGGCGCTGCCCGTCGCGCTGCACACGCCGAGCGAGGTGAAGGCGGCCATCACTGGCTACGGGCGTGCCGACAAGTCGCAGGTGGGCGCGATGGTCGCCCGCATCCTCGGCCTCGATGCGGTGCCGAAGCCGGCGGATGCAGCCGATGCGCTCGCCCTGGCGATCTGCCACGCCTGGCGCACCGGCGGAGTGGCCGGTGCGGCCGTGCTCGACTCGGCCGCAGCCGCGGCCGCGGTGACGGATGCCTCGACGCTCACGCCGGCGCAGCGAGCATGGATCGCCGCGGAGCGCTCCGCCGCGGTGTCGGGTGCGGCCCGTAGGCTGAAGGAGTGATCTCCTCTCTTCGCGGTCGCGTGCTCCGCGCGGCAGGCAGCTCGGTCGTGATCGAGGTCGGCGGTGTCGGATTCCACGTCAACGCCACGCCCGCCCTTGCGCTCGCCAGCCGCGAGGGCGACGAGATCACGGTGCACACGAGCCTCATCGTGCGCGAGGACGCGCTGACGCTCTTCGGCTTCGCCGCCCGCGCCGAACTCGAGGTCTTCGAACTCCTCATCGGGGTCACGGGCGTCGGCCCGAGGTCGGCGCTCGGGGTGCTCTCGGCGCTGTCGCCCGAGCAGATCGCGGCCGCAGTGCAGGCCGATGACGACGCCGTGTTCCGCAAGGTCAGCGGCATCGGGCCCAAGACGGCGAAGCTCATCACCGTCTCGCTCGCCGGCAAGCTCATGGCCACCGCGTCCAGGCCGGCGGCTCCCGTCACGGTCGCCACGGGGGGCGTGGCCGAGAGTGTGCTCGCGGCGCTCACCGGTCTCGGCTGGTCGGAGAAGGTGGCGGCCGAAGCCGTTGACGAGACGATGGCCGCGGCATCCGACACCGAGGCGGCCTCGGTGCCCGCGATACTCCGCCTCACGCTCTCGCGGCTCGGGCCCGCACAGCAGGCCGGGCGGGCACGATGAACCGCAACGAGATGAGCGACGAGGCCCAGGACCTCGACCTCACCGACCCGGTGCTCGCGTCCGAGGCCGAGCTCGCATTCGAAGGTGCGCTTCGTCCGCGCAGCCTTGCCGAGTTCGTCGGCCAGACCCGCGTGCGCGGGCAGCTCCAGCTGCTGCTCACGGCCGCCACGCTGCAGCAGCGCACGCCCGACCACATCCTGCTCGCCGGCCCACCGGGGCTCGGCAAGACGACCCTCGCCATGATCGTGGCGCACGAGGGCGGCCGGCCGCTGCGCATGTCGAGCGGGCCGGCCATCCAGCACGCCGGCGACCTCGCGGCGGTGCTCAGCTCGCTCGTGCCGGGTGAGGTGCTCTTCATCGACGAGATCCACCGCATGGCTCGCTCCGCCGAGGAGATGCTCTACCTCGCCATGGAGGACTTCCGCATCGACATCATGGTCGGCAAGGGCGCCGGCGCGACCTCGGTGCCGCTCGACCTCGCGCCGTTCACGCTCGTCGGCGCGACCACGCGTTCGGGTCTGCTGCCGAACCCGCTCCGCGACCGCTTCGGGTTCACGGCCCACCTCGAGTTCTACGACGAGGCCGAGCTCGAACAGGTGCTCGCCCGTGCCGCGACCATGCTCGGACTCGACATCGACCGCGAGGCGATCGCCGAGATCGCCGGGCGGTGCCGCGGCACGCCGCGTATCGCCAACCGCCTGCTCCGGCGGGTGCGCGACTACGCGCTGGTGCATGGCGGCCGACCCGACGTCGAGGCGGTGCGCGCCGCGCTCGACCTGTACGACGTCGACCCCCTCGGGCTCGACCGGCTGGACCGCGCGGTCATGCAGATCATCCTCACCCGCTTCGGCGGCGGACCGGTCGGCTTGAACACCCTCGCCGTCTCGGTCGGGGAGGAGTCCGAGACGATCGAGGCCGTCGTCGAGCCGTTCCTGGTGCGGATCGGGCTCATCACACGCACCCCCCGCGGCAGGGTGGCGACGCCCGCGGCCTGGCGGCATTTCGGACTGTCGAACGAAGCCTCGGAAGGCGCAGCGACCCTTCCCATCGATGACCTATAATCCATGAAGGCGTGATCCTCAGCGCCCTCGACTTCGTGCGGCACACCGCACCGGAAGGTTTTCCCCCTCATGACGTTCGATCCGTTCACCATCATCATGCTCGCCGTCCTGGCGGTGCTGATCTTCTTCATGTTCCGCAACTCGCGCAAGCGGCAGGCCGAGGCTCGCGAACTGCAGACGAAGGTCCAGCCGGGCGCGAAGGTGATGACCAACTTCGGCGTCTTCGGCACGATCCTCTCCATGGATGAAGAGGAGAACCAGGTGCTCATCGAGACCTCGCCCGGCACGGTCCTCACGGTGCACCGCCAGACCGTCGCGCGTGTGGTGGAGCCCGTCGAGGCCGCTCCCGTGACCGAGGTGGAGCCGGCCGTGGGCGATGCGGGCCCCGAGTTCGGCGAGCGATTCGACGAGACCCCGGGCGACGAGAGGCCCGACACCAAGAAGTCGGACGACTGAAGCTCCCCATCGAGGCTCGGCCCGCGCGTGATCGCGCGGGCTCTTGCAGAGAAAGCAGAACACGTGGCTGCACCAACCAAGCGGTCATCGAGGCCGGCCCCCGTTCGTAAGGCCTGGCGGTCGCTGACCTGGCTCGGCGTGATCATCGTCGGACTCTTCGCGATCAACGCGGCCGGCGTCATCTGGGGCGGCGGATCCTGGTCGCCGAAGCTCGCGCTCGACCTCGAGGGCGGCACCCAGATCATTCTCGAGCCCCGGGTCGAGACCGGCCAGTCGGTCTCGCAGGAGCAGCTCGACCAGGCCGTCTCGATCATCCGCCAGCGCGTCGACGCGTCAGGTGTCGCCGAGGCCGAGATCAACACCGAGGGCTCCAACGTCGTTGTGCGCATCCCCGGTGAACTCGACGACCAGACGCGCAATCGCATCGAATCGTCGGCGAAGCTCGAACTGCGGGCAGTGCTGCTCGCGGATATCGCGACCAACCAGTCGATCGACCCGAGCGCCAGCCCCGCGCCGACCGATCCCGCCGAGGAGTTGGAGTCGACGCCCACCGCCGAGCCGACCGACGGCAGTGACCCTGCGTGGGTCACGCCCGCCCTGCAGGAGGAGTTCGACACGTTCGACTGCTCGACGCTCGACGAGGCGGACACGAACGTCGCACCGGCCGACGAGCCGCTCGTGACCTGCGATGTCGAACGGGAAGTGAAGTACCTCCTCGGCCCAGTCGAGGCGAGCGGCGAGAACATCGTCAACGCCACGAACGGCATGGTGACGACGCAGACCGGTGCCAGCACGGGCCAATGGGCGGTCAACATCCAGTTCGACGAGAAGGGCACCGAGGACTTCGCCAAGGTCTCGACGCGCCTCTTCGCACTGCAGGCCGAGGGAGCCAGCCCGCGCGACCAGTTCGCATTCGTGCTCGACGGCGCCGTGCTCACCGCCCCGCAGATGAACGGCGCCATCACCGACGGCCGCCCGCAGATCACCGGTAGCTTCACGCAGGAGTCGTCGAAGACCCTTGCCGACCAGCTGAAGTTCGGCGCCCTGCCGATCAGCTTCAACGTGCAGTCGTCCGAGACCATCTCGCCGACGCTCGGCACCGCACAGTTGCAGTCGGGCATCGTCGCCGGCCTCATCGGCCTCATCCTCGTGGTGATCTACACGCTCTTCCAGTACCGCGCACTGGGGTCGGTGACGATCGCCTCGCTCGCGATCGCTGCGCTCGTCACGTATCTGATGATCACCATCCTGTCGTGGCGCCAGGGCTACCGCCTCTCGCTCGCGGGCATCGCCGGCCTCATCGTCGCGATCGGCTTCACGGCCGACTCGTTCATCGTGTACTTCGAACGTGTGCGCGACGAATTGCGCGACGGTCGACCCCTGGTCGGGGCTGTGGAAGCCGGCTGGAAGCGCGCATTCCGCACTGTGCTCGCCTCGAAGGGCGTCAACCTGCTGGCCGCCGTCGTGCTGTTCGTCCTCGCCGTCGGCAGTGTGAAGGGCTTCGCGTACACCCTCGGCCTCACGACGATCATCGACGTGGTCATCGTGATCCTGTTCACGCATCCCATGCTCCAACTCCTCGCGCAGACGCGGTTCTTCTCGAGCGGCAACCCGTGGTCGGGCCTCGATCCGAACGCCCTGGGCGCCGTGTACCGCGGGCGCGCGGAGTTCCGCAAGCCGGTCGCGGTGCCCGCGACCAAGGTGGCGTCGAGCGCGAAGGAGGCGCAGAAGCGCCAGACCATCGCAGAACGCAAGGCCACCGCCGGCGTCGGCAGCGGCACGGGCGAAGGCAAGGAGTCCTGATGGCCAACCGGCTCACCACATTCGGCAACGATCTCTATACGGGCAAGCGTTCGTTCAACTTCGTCGGCGGCCGCAACAAGTGGTACGCGATCGCCGCGGTGCTGATCATCCTGTCGGTGCTGATCCCCGTGCTCCGGGGCATCAACTTCAGCATCGAGTTCCGCGGGGGTTCGCAGTTCCAGATCGCCGGCATCGAGGACGCCGAGCCCGAGCCGGCGATCGAGGCCGTGGCATCCGTCGTGCCCGACGCGGCCACTCGCGTGACCATCGTCGGCGGCGACGGTGTGCGCGTGCAGACCGACCAGCTCGAGCAGGCCGAGTCGCGCGAGGTCACGACCGCCCTCGCGGAGGCGTACGACGTGCCCGAGAGCGAGGTCACGTCGTCATTCATCGGGCCCAGTTGGGGGGCGGACGTCACGAGGCAGGCCCTCGTCGGTCTCGCCGCCTTCCTGTTGTTCGCCTCCATCATCATGGCGCTGTACTTCCGCACGTGGAAGATGTCGCTCGCGGCGATGCTGGCGTTGATGGCCGACCTCATCGTCACCGTCGGGGTCTACTCCACCGTGGGATTCGAGATCAGCCCAGCTGCGACGATCGGCATCCTGACCATCCTCAGCTACTCGCTGTACGACACCGTCGTGGTCTTCGACAAGATCCGCGAGAACACCGCCGAAGACGGCACGGAGTCGAGGCGCACGTTCGCCGAGTCGGTGAACCTCGCGGTGAACCAGACCCTCGTGCGCTCGATCAACACGAGCGTGGTGGCGGCACTGCCGGTGGCCGCGATCCTCTTCATCGGAGCGGGCGTGCTCGGAGCCGACACGCTCCGTGACATCTCGCTGGCGCTCCTCATCGGCATCGTCGTGGGCACGTGGTCGACGGTGTTCATCGCCGCGCCGCTGTACTCGCAGCTGCGCGAGGGCGAGCCGGCGATCAAGCGGCACGACCAGAAGGTGCTCAAGGAGCGCGAACGCGCCGGTGCGGCATCCGGCGCCTCGGCGGAAGCGGTACCCACCGCATGACGTTCGCCTCGGGCGAGCGCGGCGCGAACCAGGTCTCGGAACGGCGATAATTGAGTTCTGGAGGTGTGCGCATGACTGAAGCGGGAGTCAATTCGACCGCTTCGCTGCGCCGCCTCGTACCCCGCATCTTCTCGAGGGCGCAGCCGTCGGGCGCGGTCGAGACGCTCATGCGCACCGTTCGGATGCACCATCCGAAGGCGGATCTCGCCCTCGTCGAGCGTGCGTACACGGTCGCCGAGCGCGCCCACGAGGGACAGAAACGCAAGAGCGGCGAGCCCTACATCACGCACCCCGTTGCGGTCGCCCAGATCCTGGCCGACCTCGGCATCGGGTCGAAGACGGTGGCCGCGGCACTGCTCCACGACACGGTGGAAGACACCGCCTACACGCTCGACCAGGTGCGCGCCGATTTCGGTGACGAGATCGCCATGCTCGTCGACGGCGTCACCAAGCTCGACAAGGTCAAGTACGGCGACTCCACCCAGGCCGAGACCGTGCGGAAGATGATCGTCGCGATGTCGAAGGACATCCGCGTGCTCATCATCAAGCTCGCCGACCGACTTCACAACGCCCGAACATGGGGCTTCGTGCCCGCCGAGTCGGCGACCCGTAAGGCCACCGAGACCCTCGAGATCTACGCACCCCTCGCACACCGGCTGGGCATCCAGGCCATCAAGCTCGAGCTCGAGGACCTGTCATTCGCCGTGCTCTACCCGAAGCTGTACGCCGAGATCGAGAGCCTCGTGAAGCAGCGCACGCCGCAACGCGAGGAGTTCGTCCAGAACGTCATCGACCTGGTCAGCGACGACCTGAAGGCCGCGAAGATCCGCGGCAAGGTGATGGGCCGGCCCAAGCAGTTCTACTCGATCTACCAGAAGATGATCGTGCGCGGGCGCGACTTCGACGAGATCTACGACCTCACCGGCATCCGCGTGCTCGTGAACTCGGTGCGCGACTGCTACGCCGTGCTCGGGGCGATTCACGCAAGGTGGACGCCGCTGCCCGGGCGCTTCAAGGACTACATCGCCACGCCGAAGTTCAACCTCTACCAGTCGCTGCACACCACGGTCATCGGACCGAAGGGGCGTGCGGTCGAGATCCAGATCCGCACCCACGACATGCATCAGCGTGCCGAGTACGGCGTCGCCGCGCACTGGAAGTACAAGGAGCGCATGAACGCCGGGCGCACCGCCGAGGTCGCGGGCACGAACGAGACCGACATGGCGTGGCTCGCGCACATCTCCGACTGGCAGGCCGAGACCGCCGACCCCGGCGAGTTCCTCGACTCGCTGCGCTTCGAGATCGGTGCGAAGGAGGTCTACGTCTTCACGCCCAAGGGCCGCGTGATCGGACTGCCCGCCGGCGCGACGCCGGTCGATTTCGCCTACGCCGTGCACACCGAGGTCGGTCACCGCACCATGGGCGCCAAGGTCAATGGCCGGCTGGTCCCGCTCGAGAGCGAGCTGAACAGTGGCGATGTGGTCGAGGTGTTCACCTCGAAGAACCCCGACTCGGGTCCGAGCCAGGACTGGCTCATGTTCGTCAAGAGCCCACGCGCGCGAAACAAGATCCGCCAGTGGTTCACGAAGGAACGCCGCGACGAGGCGATCGAGCAGGGCCGCGACGCGATCGCACGCGCGATGCGCAAGCAGAACCTCCCGCTCCAGAAGCTGATGAGCCAGGAGTCGTTCGCCGAGGTCGCCGCGCAGCTGAAGTACGACGACGTCTCATCGCTGTACGCCGCCGTCGGCGAGGGCCACGTGTCCACCCAGTCGGTGCTCGAGAAGGTCGTCGCACTCGTGCGCGACGTCGAGGAGGGCGACGAGCCCGAACTGCCGATGCCGGTGCGATCGCGCCCGCTGCCGCGAAGCTCGGACTCGGGCGTGCTCGTGCGCGGCGCACCCGACATCCTCGTGAAGCTCGCCCGTTGCTGCACACCGGTGCCGGGCGACAAGATCGTGGGCTTCGTCACCCGCGGCTCGGGTGTCTCCGTGCACCAGGCCGACTGCCACAACGTGCAGGGCCTGATGCAGGAGCCCGAACGCATGATCGACGTCGAATGGGCGCCGAGCTCGAAGAGCATCTTCCTCGTGCAGATCCAGATCGAGGCGCTCGACCGAGCCGGCCTCCTCTCCGATGTGACGCGCGTGTTGTCGGAACACCACGTCAACATCCTCTCCGCCAACGTCTCGACCTCGACCGATCGGCTCGCGCTCAGCAAGTTCGTGTTCGAGATGGGCGACACGACGCACCTCGACCGCGTGCTGAACGCCGTTCGGCGCATCGACGCCGTGTACGACGTCTACCGGGTGAGCGACGGCTGACCCGATCAGGCGACCGCGACGATCGCCGAGACCGCGACGGCGCGCTCGAGTCGTGCGAGCGCGAGCGACTTGTGCGGCATCCGCGTCGCGGCGTCGAGCCGCGCTCGGAGTGCTGAGCGGAGCCAGGGTCTCGGACCGATGAGCGCGCCGATGACGCCCTCGCCGCCCGTCGCGTCGTAGTCGGCGTCGCGCAGGAGATCGAAGCCGGTGCGCACCACGGAGGTGCAGCGGACGCGGCCGAACTCCACGACCTCGGACCCCTCGATCTTCACCTCGCGCACGGTCGCACGGGGATCGCCGATCGGGGCGATTCGTGCGCTGTGCGGCACGCAGAACTGGGCGACGGCGGGCGGCACCGTCAGGGCGCCGTGCACCCACGCGGCCGACATCCGCTCGATGACGAGCGGACGCGGCATCCGGAGCGCGATCACCGCGGCGCGGAAGGCGGGCAGGTCGGGTTCGTCGACCGGCGCCCACCCCTCGTCGATGGCGAAGAGCTCGCCATCGAGTCGTGCCGCACAGAGTTCGGCCATCGGGAGGTCGACGGTGCCGAGCACCGTGGGAAGTCGGGACATTCGCCCATGCTGGGGCATCGCCTCGGACGCGAAGGCGCTCTGGCTCGTCGCTGTGGAGAACATGGCCGCTCGGGCGGGTGCGCGGGGGAGTGGAAGCCGGCCGGGTCAGCCGCTGAGGTTCAACCGCCGACCGCCCTGAGCCAGGCCCGGCGTGCGTCGAGCGCCTCGCGTGCCGCGTCGGCGGCGCGAGTGTCGCCCGATGCTTCGGCGGCGGCGAGTTCGGCTTCGAGCTTGGCGATGGCGTCCTGCAGCTGGCCGACCATGCCCTCGGACCGCGCCTTCTTCTCGGGGTCCTCGCGCTCCCACTGCTGGTCCTCGAGGGACCGCACGTGCGTCTCGACCTTGCGCAGGCGATCCTCGACGGGGCGCACCTGGTCGCGGGGGACCCGGCCGATCTCGTCCCACTTGCGCTGAACGCGGTTGAGCGCGGCCCGTGCCTGCTTGGGATCCTTCTCGGCGAGCAGCTTCTCGGCCTCCTCCAGGAGGGCGAGCTTCTCGGTGAGGTTGGCGCGGTAGGCCTCGTCCTCCTGGGCGTCGACCTCGGCCTTGGCCTGGAAGAGCACGTCGCCGGCCGCCTTGAACTTCGCCCACAGGGAATCGTCGAGCTTCTTGCCCGCCCGACCGGCCTGCTTCCACTCGTCGAGGAGGGTGCGGTAGTCGGCCACGGCGTCGGCGCCGCGCGGGGCAAGGGCCTCTGCGCGTTCGATGAGGCTCTGCTTGCGGGATCGGACGTCGCGGTGGGCGGCGTCGAGCTCGGCGAAGAACGCCTTGCGGTGCTGTTCGATGGTGGAGCGAGCGGCACGGAAGCGCTTCCAGAGTTCGTTCGCCTCGTTCTTGGGCAGGCGGGGGCCGTCCTGCTGATGCTGCTGCCACCTCGCAAACAGCGCGTCGAGCTCGGCCGTCGCCTGCTTCCACTGCGTCTTCGCGGGGTCTTGGGCGGCAAGCGCCTCGGCTTGCTCGACGATCCGGGTGCGCTCGGCGAGGGCCTCGACGACGGCCGCCCTGGCCTCGGCCTGCTGCTGCTCGGTGAGCTCCTTCGTGGTGCCCGAGAGCGCCTCGAGGCGGCGGGCAAGCGAGTCCAGATCGCCGACCGCCTTGGCGGTCGCGACCGAATCACGCAGGTTGGCGACGGCCTTCGCGACGTCTGCCGCCGGAGCCCCTCGGCGAACGCGCTGCTCGAGGAGGCCCACCTGGCCCGCGAGGTCGGCGTACTTCCGTTCGAAGTAGGCGAGCGCCTCCTCGGGTGTGGCGTCGGGGTACTGGCCGACCTCTCGCTCACCGTCGGCCGTGCGTACGAAGACGGTGCCCGTCTCGTCGACGCGGCCCCACGGTTGCTGCTCTGAATCGGTCACGGCCTCACCCTGTCGTGGTCGGATGCCGCCAGCGGCGGCGATGACGGCATCAAGCCTATTGCACCGCTCGTGGGCGGTGCCGGACGTCACTCGACGGTGAACCCGGTGATCGTCACGGGCACCGCGGGAGCGCCGTCGGTGGCGCCATCGGCCGTGCCGGCGTCGGTGATGCCCGAGCGCAGCGCGTCGAGACCGCTGGTCACGCGACCGATCACCGTGTAGCCGCCGGCCTCGTCGGTGGGGAGGGCCGTGTCCTCGTAGACGATGAAGAACTGGCTGCCGTGGCTGTAGCCGTTCTGCTGCTGGCGGGCCATGGCGATGGTGCCTGCGGGATACGTCCCGTCTTCGGGCGCGTTCTCCACGGGTCCGTAGCTGTAGCCCGGCCCGCCGCTGCCGTCGCCGGCGGGGTCGCCGCACTGCAGCACCCAGATGTTGTCCTTGGTGAGACGGTGGCAGGCGGTGCCCACGTAGAAGCCCGACTGGACGAGGCTGATCTCGCTCGAGACGGCCTGCGGCGCGGCCTCGCCGTCGAGCTCGACGCCGAGCGCGATGTCGTTGAGGGTGAGCGTGCCGGTCCACGTGCGGCCCTCGGCGAGGTCGGGCGAGGGGACGTCGCCCTGGTTCTCGCCGGCGGGCGGCGTGGCCGTGGGGGTCGGCGTCGCCGTCGGCTCGGCCTCGGTGCTCCCGGGGCCGCCGTTGAAGTAGAGCAGCTGCACTGCGACCGCGAGGGCGAGCACGACGACGAGAGCGGCGACCGCGATCACGTTGTCGCGAGTGCGTCGGCGTTGCTTGCGGGCATGCACTTCCTGGCGGGCCTTGTAGGTGCGGAGGCGCGCCCGTTCCTCGCGCACCTGACGGTCGTTCGATGCCACGCATGCTCCTTCTCGGGACTCCTGCGTGCCGACTCTACGCAAGGCCCGGTTTCGGCACCAATCGTGCGGGGGAGCGGGCTTCGGTGTCGGATGCCGCGGCTACGCTTGATCGTATGGTGGACTCCGGCCCGGGGCTGCGCTCCGGCGCGACGCCGCTCGCGGTGCGTATGCGCCCGACGAGCCTCGACGAAGTCGCGGGTCAGCGCCACCTCCTCACCCCGGGGTCTCCGCTCGTCGCCCTCGCGAGCGACCGGTCGGGGGAGTCGGGATCGGTCTCGGTCATCCTCTGGGGCCCACCCGGCACCGGCAAGACGACGCTCGCCCAGGCCATCGCCCGCTCGTCGGGCCGGAAATTCGTCGAGCTCTCGGCGGTCACGGCCGGTGTCCGCGACGTTCGGCAGGTCATGGAGGAGGCACGCGCCAGCCGCGACCTCTACGGCCTCTCCACCGTGCTCTTCCTCGACGAGATCCACCGCTTCACGAAGGCCCAGCAGGACGCCCTCCTTCCCGGCGTCGAGAACGGCTGGGTCATCCTCGTCGCGGCGACGACCGAGAACCCGTCATTCTCGGTCATCTCGCCACTCCTGTCGCGTTCGCTGCTGCTCACGCTCGAACTCCTCACCGACGACGACCTCGGCGTGCTCGTCGACCGTGCGCTCGAGGACGACCGCGGACTCGCGGGCCGCGTCGAACTCGATCCCGAGGCGCGCGCCGCCATCATCCGGCTCGCCTCGGGCGATGCCAGGCGGGCGCTGACGGCCCTCGAGGCCGCTGCCGTCGCGGCCTCGCAGACCGTCGCCGTGGCCGAAGGCGATGAGGCGACGGATGCCGCGGCGCCGGCCAAGCCCGTGATCACCGCCGACGTCGTGGCTCGCGCCGTCGACCGCGCGCTCCTCAGATACGACCGCAACGGCGACGAGCACTACGACGTCATCAGCGCCTTCATCAAATCGGTCCGGGGTAGTGACGTCGATGCGGCGCTGCACTACCTCGCGCGGATGATCGAGGCGGGCGAGGATCCGAGGTTCATCGCCCGCCGCATCATCGTGCTCGCCTCGGAGGACATCGGCATGGCCGACCCCATGGCGCTCGGGGTCGCCGTCGCGGCCGCCGACGCCGTGCAGTACATCGGCATGCCGGAGGGGCGCATCCCGCTCGCCCAGGCTGTGGTGCACCTCGCCACCGCCCCGAAGTCGAACGCGGCGTACCTCGGCATCGACCAGGCGATCGCCGACGTGCGCGCCGGCAAGGCCGGCCGGGTGCCGAAGCACCTCCGCGACGCGCACTATCCCGGTGCGAAGCGGCTGGGTCACGGCAAGGGATACCTCTACCCGCACGACGATCCGATCGGCGTCGTGACGCAGGAATACCTGCCCGATCCGCTTCGCGGGGCCGTCTATTACGAGCCCACCGAGCACGGCAACGAGCGCGACGTCTCGGCACGGCTGGCCAAGCTTCGGCGCATCGTGCGGGGTGGCCGGTGACGTCGTGCGGGCACAGGCCGGCGTGATAGCATGTTCGCTGGCCTGAAGCCAGATTCTCGAGCGCGGCTGCGAGAGAGTCATCGGCGAATGGGTGCGATCTGTAGCCGATCCGCCCTTGGCGAATCCCTCTGACACAGACTTCCGGTGCGTGATCGCGCCGTGAATTCACACTTGAGATTCTTCCGAAAGGACATTCGTGTCGAACCAGTCACGTAGCAAGACCCGTCTCTCACGTGCGCTCGGCGTCGCCCTCACCCCGAAGGCCGCCAAGTACATGGAGAAGCGCCCGTACGCTCCCGGCGAGCACGGCCGCACGAAGCGCAAGCAGGACTCCGACTACGCGGTGCGCCTCCGCGAGAAGCAGCGCCTCCGCGCCCAGTACGGCATCCGCGAGAAGCAGCTGCGCATCGCCTTCAACGAGGCCCGTCGCACCGACGGCCTGACGGGTGAGAACCTCGTCGAGCTCCTCGAGATGCGCCTCGACGCACTCGTGCTGCGCGCCGGCTTCGCTCGCACGATCTCGCAGGCCCGCCAGTTCGTGGTGCACCGCCACATCGTCGTCGACGGCCAGATCGTCGACCGCCCCTCGTTCCGCGTGAAGCCCGGCCAGACCATCGGCGTCAAGCAGCGTTCCGAGGGCACCGAGCCGTTCCAGGTCGCCGCGGCCGGCGGCCACGTCGACGTGCTCCCCAAGCTCCCCGGCTACATCGACGTGCAGCTCGACAAGCTCCAGGCGACCCTCATCCGTCGTCCGAAGCGTGCCGAGGTCCCCGTGACCTGTGACGTCCAGCTCGTCGTCGAGTACTACGCCGCTCGCTGATCCGGCGCAGTTCGAGCAGGGGCCGCGGGGGCAACCCGCGGCCCCTGTTTCCGTCTTCGGCGCCATCGCTCGCCACTAGACTGTATGGATGCGTGCCGGGCGGTGGTCGCGCGGCTTCGAATCGTCAGAGGAGCACTTCGTGAAGAGCATGCTGTGGTTCGCCGTGGGCGTCGCAACCGGCTTCGTCGCCGCGCACCAGCTCAACCAGACCAAGCAGGGCCGGGAGTTCTTCTCCTCGATCGACGCCAAGGCCAGGGCCTTCGGCACGGCCATCGCCGAGGGCTACCACGAACGCGACGCCGAACTCCGAGCGCAGGGCGACTCCGCAGCCACGAGCTGACGCCCCTCGAACCGCCCGGCGCCCCGGGCAGCTGAACCAGAACGGAATCATGCAGACTGCAGACATCCGCCAGCGCTGGCTTGACTACTTCGCTGCGCGCGGCCACACCGTCGTGCCCTCGGCCTCGCTCGTCTCCGACGACCCGACGCTGCTCTTCACGGTTGCCGGAATGGTGCCGTTCGTCCCCTATCTCACCGGCCTCGTACCCCCGCCCTACCCCCGCGCGACCAGCGTGCAGAAGTGCATCCGCACGAACGACATCGAAGAGGTCGGCAGGACCCCTCGGCACGGCACGTTCTTCCAGATGTGCGGCAACTTCTCGTTCGGCGACTACTTCAAGGAAGGCGCGATCGCCTTCGCGTGGGAGTTGCTGACGACTCCCGAAGACGACGGCGGGCTCGGCTTCGACCCGAACGACCTCTGGGTCACCGTCTTCAGGGAGGACGATGAGGCCTTCGAGCTGTGGAAGAAGATCGCGGGCCTGCCCGACGAGCGCATCCAACGTCTCGACGAGGACACGAACTACTGGCACACCGGTCAGTCCGGTCCGGCGGGGCCGTGCTCCGAGATCTTCTTCGATCGTGGTCCCGCGTACGGCATCGATGGTGGGCCGGCGACCGACGACGACCGATACGTCGAGATCTGGAACCTCGTGTTCATGCAGTACCTGATCGACGATGTGACGTCGAAGACCGACTTCCGCGTCGTGCGCGAACTGCCGAAGAAGAACATCGACACCGGTATGGGGCTCGAGCGCGTGGCCTTCATCAAGCAGGGCGTCGACAACATGTACGAGATCGACCAGGTGCGCCCCGTGCTCGACCGCGCGGCCGAGTTGTCGGGCCGCGCCTACGGGGCGAACCACGATGACGACGTGCGCATGCGCGTCATCGCCGACCACGTTCGCTCCTCGCTCATGCTCATGAGCGATGGGGTCGCCCCGTCGAACGAGGGCCGCGGATACATCCTCCGCCGGCTCCTGCGTCGCACCATCCGGGCGATGCGCCTCCTCGGCGTGGACGGTCCCACGTTCCGCGAGCTCTTCGCGGCCTCGCGCGACGCCATGAAGGCGGCGTACCCCGAGGTCGCGCACGACTACGCGCACATCGAGCAGCTCGCCCTCGGTGAGGAGGAGACCTTCCTGCGCACCCTCGCCGCCGGCACGTCGATCCTCGACACCGCCGTCGCGTCGACCAAGCAGTCGGGCCGCGACGAGCTGGCGGGCGACACCGCGTTCCTCCTGCACGACACGTACGGGTTCCCCATCGAGCTCACCCTCGAGATGGCCGAGGAGGCGGGCCTCGCGGTCGACCGCGGCGCGTTCGACGAGCTCATGACGGCGCAGCGCACGCGCGCGAAGGCCGATGCCAAGTCGAAGAAGAAGGTGCTCGCCGACCTCTCGGTGTACGGCCAGTTCCGCGCGCACGGTGAGACGATCTTCACGGGCTACACCGACCTCACCACCGAATCGACCGTGCTCGGGGTCATCGTCGACGGTCAGCCCGTGCCCGTCGCGACCACGGGGCAGACGGCGGAGGTCATCCTCGCCGAGACGTCCCTCTACGCGGAGTCTGGCGGTCAGGCACCCGATCAGGGCCGCATCGTCGGCGATGGGTTCGAGCTGCAGGTGATCGACGTGCAGCGGCCCGTCAAGGGACTCATCAGCCACACGGTGAAGGTCGCCTCGGGCGAGGTGGGCGTCGGCGTGCCCGTGACGACCCTCGTCGACGAGGACTACCGGCGCGGCGCCACGCAGGCCCACTCGGGCACCCACATCGTGCACGCGGCGCTGCGACAGGTGCTCGGCCCGAACGCGCACCAGTCGGGGTCGTTCAACAAGGCCGGGTACCTCCGGCTCGACTACGGCTGGAACTCGGCGCTGTCGGCCGCCACGCGCAGCGAGATCGAGGAGATCTCGAACGACGCCATCCGCGACAACCTCGACGTGGTCACCCGTGAGATGACGCTCGATGAGGCGAAATCGCTCGGCGCGATGGCGCTCTTCGGCGAGAAGTACGGCGACGTCGTGCGTGTCGTCGACATCGGCGGTCCATGGTCGCGGGAGCTCTGCGCGGGCACGCACGTGTCGTCGAGCGCCGAGATCGGCATGATCAACATCGTCGGCGAGTCCTCGGTCGGCGCCTCCAACCGACGCGTGGAGTCGCTCGTCGGACGTGATGCGTTCAAGCGATTCGCGGCCGAACGGGCCCTCGTCAACGAGCTCACCAGCACGCTCAAGACCCGCCCCGAGCAGCTCGTCGATCGCGTGGGCGAGCTCGTGACGAGCCTGAAGACCGCCGAGAAGAAGATCCAGGCCTACGAGGCGCGGGCACTGAGCGACCGTGTTCCCGCGCTCGCGGCCAACGCCGTGCGCGCAGGTGACGTGCTCCTCGTGGCCGAGACGGTCGGCCGGCTCGGCTCGGGCGACGAGCTGCGTTCGCTGGCGACGGCCGTGCGCGGGAAGCTCGGCGACGCGGCATCCGTCGTCGCCCTGGCCGCCGAGGTCGGCGGAAAACCCGTCGCGATCGTGGCCACTTCGCCGGCGGCCCGCGACGCCGGAGCCAACGCCGGGGCGCTCGCGAAGACCATGGCGGGAGTGCTGGGCGGTGGTGGCGGCGGCAAGCCCGACCTCGCGCAGGGCGGCGGCAGCGACCTCTCGGCCATCCCCGCCGCGCTCGACGCGGTGCGGCGCGAGGTCGGCCGGTAGTCGGCATGCGATCGGGCGTGAGGCTCGGCATCGACGTGGGGCGCGTGCGCATCGGCGTCGCACGTTGCGATGCCGGCGCGCTCCTCGCCGTGCCGGTCGAAACGGTGCCGCGAGCGGCCGACGGCGACGCCGACGTGCACCGCGTGATCGAGTTGGCGGAGGAGTACGGGGCCTTCGAGCTGGTGGTGGGGCATCCGCTCGCATTATCGGGCGCCTCCACCGCCTCGACCGACGACGCGGTGGCCTTCGCCGAGCGGCTGGCGGCGAACGGCGCCACGGTGCGGCTCGTCGACGAGCGCCTGTCGACGGTGAGCGCCCAGCACGCCCTGCGGGCGGCCGGGCGGTCGACTCGCAGCCGGCGTCCAGTCGTCGACCAAGTCGCAGCCGTTATCATTCTGCAACACGCCATCGACACGGAGCGGGCGTCGGGCGTCGAGCCCGGGCACCTGCTCACGAGAGACGAAGGGTCGTCCCCCCTGTGACCCACCTCCCTCCCGCTTCCCCGGGCGGCGGACGAGAACGGCCTCCGATGTCCCGACGCGAGGCCCGCGAGGCAGAGCAACGGCGGGCCGCGCTGCTCGCCCAGCAGCAGGAACAGGCCGCGGCACCGCCGCCCCCGCCCCAACCGACGCAGGCCCCGGCCCAGCCCGCCCGACCGCAGTGGCAGGCGGCCGCGGCAGAGCCGCACGCGCCCGCCGCACCGCCGCCCACAGGTCCGCTCAACGCGCCGCGGCGGCCGGTGTACGACCGCGACCCGGCGCAGTGGCCCGACCAGCCGACCCCGGCCGCCGTCCCGGTCTCGCCGCGTCCCCCCGTGCAGTCGCCACTGCCCGCGCAGCCGCCGTTGCCCGCGCAGCCTCCCGCGCAATCCTGGCCGGCCGCGCAGCCACCGGCGCAAGCGTGGCCCGCCGCGCAGCAGCCCGCCGCCGAGCGCGACACCACGTTCCGGTGGCAACTCGACGACCCCTCCCCGTCGGCCCGGAGCGATCACCAGCACGACCGCCTCCCGTGGGACGACCAGCTCCAGACCCTCACCGCCGACCCCGACGACGAGACGCATGAGCGGCTCAGCCGCGCGGAGCGCCGAGCCCTCAAGCGCGACGGCTCCCACGACGAGGTTCGGCCGCGCGGCAGGGGCGCCTGGGGATGCCTCATCGGGCTGCTCATCGTGGGCGCCCTCGTCGCCGGCGCATACTTCTTCCTGCAGGGCCCCATCAGCGCCCTCATGGAGCGCTTCACGCCCGCCGAGGACTTCGCCGGCTCGGGCACCGGCGAGGTGATCTTCATGATCCACGACGGAGACACCGGCTCCGACATCGCCGAGAACCTCGTCGACGAGGGCGTCACGGCCTCGTACGACGCGTTCTACGACCTCCTGCTCCAGGAGACCCCCGAACCCGAGTTCCATCCCGGCGCCTACCTCCTCGCCGAGGAGATGAGCGCCGAGGCCGCACTCGACGCCCTGCTCGATCCGGCGAAGAAGCTCGAGAACACCGTGCTCATCACCGAGGGCACATGGGCCCGCGACGCGCTGGCCGAGGCATCCGCGGTGCTCGAGATCCCGATCGAGGAGCTCCAGGCCGCCGCTGCGAACCCGCAGGCGCTCGGCCTCCCGGCGGAGGCGACGAGCGTCGAGGGCTTCCTCTTCCCGGCGACGTACACCTTCAACCCCGGCGCCACCGCGCAGGAGATCGTGCAGACCATGGTCACCGAGAGCCTCGCGGCCTTCGACGCCGCCGGGGTTGCGCCCGAGGACCGCTATCGGGTCGCGACGCTCGCCTCGCTGATCGAGCGCGAGGGACTCCCGCAGGACTTCACGAAGGTCTCGCGGGTCATCCAGAACCGCCTCGAACAGGAGATGCCGCTGCAGTTCGACTCGACCGTGCACTACGGGCTCGGCGACAACTCGGTGGTCACGACGACCGACGCGGAGCGCGAGGACCCGGCGAACCCGTACAACACGTACGTGCACCAGGGACTGCCGCCCGGCCCGATCGGAAATCCGGGAGCCGAGGCGATCCAGGCCGCCCTCAACCCGGCCGACGGGACGTGGCTGTACTTCGTGACGGTCAACCCCGAGACCGGCGAGACGGTGTTCACCTCGACGTTCGAAGAGCACGAGGCCGCCGCCGAGCGGTTCTACCAATGGCTGGAGGAGCACCCCGACAATGGGCAGTGAGCTGCGCCGACTCGCCGTGCTCGGTTCACCGATCGCGCATTCGAAGAGTCCCGCGCTGCACCGCGCCGCATATCGCCGGCTCGGCCTCGACTGGGAGTACACCGCGATCGAGCTGCAGGGGCATGAGCTCGCCGACTTCATCGACGGGCTGGATGCCTCGTGGCGCGGCCTCTCGCTCACGATGCCGTTGAAGCACGACGTGCTGCCCCTCCTCGACGACCTCGACGAGATCGCAACCGCCACGGGAGCGGCCAACACCGTGTTCTTCGACGACGGCAGGCGACGAGGCTTCAACACGGATGTCGGCGGCATCGTGCGCACGCTCCGGGAAGCGGGTGTCGGCGGGGTGCACCGGGGCGTGATCGTCGGGGGTGGCGCCACCGCCGGCTCGGCGCTCGTGGCGATGTCGCAGCTCGGTGCCGCGAACGTGCGGGTGCTCGTGCGCCGCGGGGGCGCCGCCGCCGAGCTCGAGGCCCTCGGCACGCGTCTCGGCATCGCCGTCGAGGAGGGTGGCCTCGACGAGCTCGGCCGGATCGACGATGCGGAACTCGTCGTGAGCACCGTGCCCGGCGGCATCGACCTGGGCGTCGAGCCGCGCGCAGCCCTCGTGCAGCGCGCGCACCTCCTCGACGTGGCCTACGACCCGTGGCCGTCGCCGCTGGGATCGAGCTGGATCGCGGCGGGCGGCACGGTCGTGCACGGCCTCGGGATGCTGCTGCACCAGGCGCTCCTCCAGGTGCGGATCTTCGTGACCGGCGACCCGACGACCGAGCTGCCCGACGAGAGCGCCGTGCTCGCCGTCATGCGCGATTCCCTCTGATCCGGCTGTGGAAGGATAGGAGGCATGCTCCGTTGGCTCACTGCCGGAGAGTCGCACGGGCCTGAGCTCGTCGCGATCCTCGAGGGTCTTCCCGCCGGTATCCCCGTCTCACTCGACGCCATCCGCGCCGACCTCGCTCGACGCAAGCTCGGCTACGGTCGCGGCGCCCGCATGAAGTTCGAGCAGGACGAGCTCGCGATCTCAGGCGGGGTTCGACACGGGCAGAGCCTCGGCAGCCCCATCGCGGTGCGCATCGGCAACACCGAGTGGCCGAAGTGGCAGGAGGTCATGAGCCCCGAGCCCGTCGACCCGGCCACGCTCGGTCGCGGCCGCGGGGCGCCGCTCACCCGGCCCCGGCCCGGGCATGCCGACCTGGTCGGCATGCAGAAGTACGGGTTCGACGAGGCACGTCCGGTGCTCGAGCGTGCCAGCGCCCGCGAGACGGCGGCCCGCGTCGCCCTCGGCGCGATCGCACGGGCCTTCCTCGTCGAGCTCGGCATCCGCCTCGTGTCGCACACGATCGCCATCGGCCCGGTGCGGGTTCCCGAAGACCGCCCGCTTCCCCTGCCGGGCGATGTCGAGCGTCTCGATGCCGACCCCCTGCGCTGCTTCGACCCCGAGACCTCCGAACGCATGGTGGCCGAGGTCGACTCGGCCCACAAAGACGGCGACACCCTCGGCGGCGTCGTCGAGGTGCTGGCCTACGGCGTTCCGCCGGGCCTCGGTTCGTACGTGCACTGGGATCGGCGGCTCGACGCCCAACTCGCCGCCGCGCTCATGGGCATCCAGGCCATCAAGGGCGTCGAGGTCGGCGACGGCTTCACGACCACGACCCGTCGCGGCTCGGCCGCGCACGACGAGCTGCACCAGAGCGACGGCCGCATCGTGCGCGCGAGCGATCGCGCCGGCGGCACCGAGGGCGGCATGTCCACCGGCACCGTCCTGCGCGTGCGTGCCGGCATGAAGCCCATCGCGACCGTGCCGCACGCGCTGCCGACGGTCGACGTCGCCACGGGCGAGGCGGCGGCCGCACATCATCAGCGGTCGGATGTCTGCGCGGTGCCCGCGGCCGGCGTCGTGGCCGAGGCCATGGTGGCGCTCACCGTCGCCAACGCGGTGCTGGAGAAGTTCGGCGGCGACTCGGTGGGCGAGACCCGCCGCAACCTCGAGGCCTACCTCGCGGCGATCCCCGACGCGCTGCTCACCGAGATCGCGAGCTCGGAGGTCGCGGGCGACCGTGTCTGACGCGTCGCGGATCGCCCTGCCGATCGTGCTCATCGGCGCCATGGGGGCCGGTAAGTCCCGCGTCGGGCAGCGGCTCGCGGCATCCGTCGGCGCGCCGTTCATCGACACCGACGCGCGCATCACCGATCGTCACGGACCCATCGACCGGATCTTCGAGCGCGACGGCGAGGAGGTCTTCCGCCGGGTGGAGCGCGAAGCCGTCGCCGAGGCGCTCCGCGAGCCCGCGGTGATCTCGTTGGGCGGGGGCGCCGTGCTGCACCCCGACACGAAGGCGGATCTCGCCGCCCTGCCGGTGGTGTGGCTGCGGGTGTCGCCCGAGGCGGTCGCGTCGCGACTCACCGGCGGCAATCGGCCGCTCCTCGCGGAGGGCGGGCTCGCCACCTGGGCGGCGATCCTCGAGGAGCGCACTCCCGTCTACCGGGCGCTCGCCGACCTGGACATCGACACGTCGCGCCGCTCGGTCGCACGCATCGTCGAGGACATCACCGAGCACTTCGGAGGAGCACGATGACGCAGGACGCCCGCACGACCATCCGAGTCGGGGGCGAGTCGGGCTACGACGTCGTCGTGGGGCGTGGCGTCGTCGCCGGGCTCGGCGAGGCGCTGGGACCCGCGGTTCGCAAGGTGCTCGTCGTGCACGCGCCGACGCTCGGCGCCCGCGCGACCGAGCTCCGCGAGCTGCTCCAGGACCGGTTCGAGGTGCTGCTCGCCGAGGTGCCCGACGCGGAGGCCGGCAAGCGCGTCGAGGTCGCGGCGTTCTGCTGGCAGATCCTCGGCCAGGCAGACTTCACCCGCAGCGACGCGATCGTGGGACTCGGCGGGGGAGCGATCACCGACCTCGCGGGCTTCGTGGCGGCCACATGGCTTCGCGGGGTGCGCATCGTGCAGGTGCCGACGACAGTGCTCGGCATGGTCGACGCGGCGGTCGGCGGCAAGACCGGCATCAACACCAACGAGGGCAAGAACCTCGTCGGCGCCTTCCACGTCCCGGCCGCGGTGCTCTGCGACCTCGAGTTGCTCGACACGTTGCCGCGGAACGAGATCCTCGCCGGGTTCGCCGAGATCGTGAAGGCCGGATTCATCCGGTACCCCGAGATCCTCGACGTCATCGAGGCCGACCCCGAGATCGCGACGGATCCGGCGACGCCCGAATTCCGTCGGGTCGTCGAGCTCGCGATCCAGATGAAGGCCGACGTGGTCTCCGAGGACTTCACCGAGCAGGGGCTGCGCGAGATCCTGAACTACGGGCACACGCTCGGTCACGCCGTCGAGCACGCCGAGCGGTACCAGTGGCGGCACGGCGCGGCGATCTCCGTCGGCATGGCGTTCGCCGCCGAACTCGGCCGCCTCTCTGGGCGGCTCTCCGACGAGGTGGCCGACCGGCACAAGCGCGTGCTCGACCTGCTCGGCCTGCCCACCACGTATCCCGCCGGTCGCTGGAACACGCTGCTCGCGACCATGCAGCGCGACAAGAAGGCGCGCGCCGGGCAATTGCGCTTCATCGTGCTCGACGACCTCGCGAAGCCAACGGTGATGCAGGCACCCGACCAGTCGCTGCTGTTCGCGGCCTACCAGGAGATCGGCTCCTGACATGAAGGCGGGCGGATGCCGCAGCCGCGACATCCGCCCCGCTCCATGCGCTGCCCCGCTCGTTCACCCGTCGATAGGCTTGCCGCGTGACCACCACGATCCTCGTCCTCAACGGGCCGAACCTCGGCCGACTCGGCACGCGCGAGCCCGAGGTGTACGGCAGCGAGACGCTCGCCGACATCGGGGCCGGGCTCGCGGCATCCGCCCCCGACGACGTCGAGATCGACCTCCGCCAGACCGATGATGAGGCCGAGCTCATCGGCTGGATCCATGAGGCGGTCGATCGTCGCCTTCCGGTGGTGCTGAACCCGGCGGCGTTCACGCACTACAGCTACGCCCTCCGCGACGCGGCCGCCCAGCTGAAGGCCGCCGGCGTGCCGCTCGTGGAGGTGCACCTCTCGAACCCGCACACGCGCGAGACGTTCCGGCACACGAGCGTGATCTCGGGTGTCGCGACGGGTGTCATCGCCGGGTTCGGCGCGGATTCCTACCGTCTCGCGGTCGACTGGGTTCTGCGTTCGCGCGGGTGAGTCGACTACACTCGATCAGTCGCACGCGATCGCGCGTGCCCGCTGACTTCCCACGATCGATCGGAAACACTCCCAATGGCAAGCACCGCTGACATCAAGAACGGCGTCGTTCTCTCCATCGACGGCCAGCTGTGGAACGTCATCGAGTTCCAGCACGTCAAGCCCGGCAAGGGTGGTGCCTTCGTCCGCACGAAGCTGAAGAACGTCGTCACCGGCAAGGTCGTCGACCGCACGTACAACGCCGGGGCCAAGGTCGACATCGAGAACGTCGACCGTCGCGACTTCACCTACCTCTACAACGACGGTGAGGGCTTCGTGTTCATGGACGCGACGGACTACGACCAGATCACGGTTCCCGCCGCCACCGTCGGTGACGCGGCCAACTTCATGCTCGAGAACCAGTCGGTCACCATCGGCCTGAACAACGGCAATCCCCTCTACGTCGACCTCCCCGCGTCGGTCGTGCTCGAGATCACCTACACCGAGCCGGGCCTGCAGGGCGACCGATCGACGGGCGGCACGAAGCCCGCGACCGTCGAGACCGGCTACGAGATCCAGGTGCCCCTGTTCCTCGAGACCGGCACCAAGGTCAAGGTCGACACTCGCACAGGCGAGTACCTCGGCCGTGTGAACGAGTGAGCGCCCGCACGAAGGCGCGCAAGCGCGCCCTCGACATGCTGTACTCAGCCGACATGCGCCAGGTGCCGGTCGAGCGCGTGCTCGCCGTCGAGGCCGAGCGCGCGGTGAGCGAGCCCGAGCGACAGGCGTCCTGGTTGTACGCACGCGAGATCGTCGACGGCATCGTCGACCATCGTGACGAGATCGACGAGCTCATCACCACCCACTCACGCGGCTGGACGCTCGAGCGCATGCCGGCGGTCGACCGGGCGCTGCTGCGCATCGGCGTGTGGGAGATCGTCTACAACGACGCGGTGCCCGATCCCGTGGCGATCTCCGAAGCCGTCGAGGCGGCCACGGTGCTGTCGACGGATGACTCGGCCGGATTCGTGAACGGGCTCCTCGCGGCGATCTCACACGCGAAGGCCTAGGGCTCCCCGAGGGCTCCCGGTCGGTCGCCACGACCGCGGCGGCGATGGGGCATCCGAGCGGGGAGGCGGCCGCATCCGCAGGTGGTAACCCGGACGCGATTCGAGTGCGGACCCTCTGCGCTTTCCCACGCGACCCCTGATCCCGGGGGCGGGCGTCGACGGTTCACTGGAATCACTGCGCTACTTCGCGCGGATCGAACCCACACTCACCGCTCCGGAAGGAACCGTTCGTCATGTCCTCGTTCACCGCCACGCCCACCGACCTTCATCACGTCCGCCCGCGGCCGGTTCCGGCACCGCTCGGTCTCGTCGCCCGTCTCACCGCCCTCGAGGCGATGCTGAAGGCGATCCTCGAGCGCTGGAGCATTCCCGCCCTGCGCGTCGCCCTCGGCGCGGTCTTCGTCGCCTTCGGCGCGCTGAAGTTCTTCCCGGGCGTGAGCCCCGTCGAGCCGCTCGTCGAGGCCACCTGGGGCGTGTTGACGTTCGGCATCGTCGGCGGCCAGCTCGCCCTGGTGCTCACCGCGATCATCGAGACCCTCGCGGGCCTCGCCATCATCTCGGGCGTGTTCGCGCGCTTCGGCCTCGTGATGCTCGCGATCGCGTTCGTCGGCATCCTCTCGCCGCTGGTGTTCTTCCCGGGCGAGCTGTTCTCCGCCGCGGGCCCCACCCTGCTCGGCCAGTACGTGCTGAAGAACGTCGTGCTCATCGCGGCCGCCCTCGTGGTCGCCTCGAAGGCGCTCCGCGGCCCCGTCCGCTCGGCGCGATGACCGGTGGCACGGCCTTCCCAAGGGCGGAGCGCATCGCGCTCCGCCCTTCGGCGTCGCCTCAGACCTCGGCGGCGTGGGGTCGACGATCCGCCGCAGCAGCGGTCGCAGCACGGGTTCCCCAGGCCGCGAGCACCGCGGCCTCCGCCGCGTAGCCGATGAGTGTGCCGTGCGGCCAATAGCTGAGGGCGAAGGTCGAGATCACGAGGATCGGCAGCGTCGAACCCACCAGGACTCGCTCCCAGAGCGGGATGCCCTGCCGACGAGCCTTGATCGCCACAACCAGCGCGCAGACGCCGATGAACACGAGCACGAGGAACTCGGTGCCCCACATGAAACGCAGCGGGGCATTCGACGCATGGTTGAGGTAGCTGAGCAGGGTCACCGGCGCCCCGAGCAGCGTCGCCCAGCCGAGGACCCGTCCGCTCCGGCCGAGCGCGGCGAACGCCGGCCCGGTCGCCAACCAGATGAGCACGAACGACGGGGCGACGGCCGCCCCGAACACGAGGTAGAAGTCGTATTCGCCCATCCCACGCAGCCAGTCGCGGATTCCGTCGTAGACGGGCAGGTCGTCGAGGACGCGCAACCAACGCGGCGAGTGCGCTCCCGACCAGGCGGCCTGCTGTGGCGGGAGCAGGAAGAGCGCCCAGAGGGCGCCGGCGAGCGCCGCGGCGACGGCCAGCGGCCTGGATGGGTGCGTGCGCATCACCGCAGCGTAGCGACGAGGCATCCGGTCGCGGCATCCCTCGTCTGCGGCACACGGTAGACTCGTGCGAGTTGACAACCTTTAAGGCCGTCCCGTGAGGCGGAGAAGGGAGTCGGTCCGTGGCACGTGCCGTGCTCAATCAGGCTGACATCACGCGGGCGCTGACCCGCATCTCGCACGAGATCCTCGAGTCCAATCGCGGTAGCTCCGATCTCGTCCTCCTCGGCATCCCGACGCGCGGCGTCGTGCTCGCCCGTCGCATCGCCGAGACGATCGACCGCATCGAGCCCGACGCACCGGCCGCCCTGGCCGGGTCGCTCGACGTCACGATGTACCGCGACGACCTCGCGCGCACGCGCACCCGCACGCCCGCTCCCACCGAGGTGCCACCGGGCGGAATCGACGGCAAGACCGTCGTGCTCGTCGACGACGTGCTCTACTCGGGTCGCACGATCCGGGCCGCGCTCGACGCGCTGGCCGATCTCGGTCGCGCTCGCGCGGTCAGGCTCGCCGTACTCGTCGACCGCGGGCACCGCGAGTTCCCCATCCGCGCCGACTTCGTGGGCAAGAACCTGCCGAGCTCGACGCGGGAACGCATCAACGTGCGCCTCGCCGAGGTCGACGGCGACGACGCCGTGACGATCGAGGGCGGCGACGGGGGCGACGACTGATGCGCCACCTCCTCTCCACTCGCGACCTCGCCCGCGACGACGCGATCGAACTGCTCGACGTCGCCGAGGACATGGCCGCCGTGCAGGAACGCGAGGTGAAGAAGCTCCCGACGCTGCGTGGCCGCACGGTCGTGAACCTGTTCTTCGAGGACTCCACCCGCACCCGCATCTCGTTCGAGGCGGCCGCGAAACGGCTCTCGGCCGACGTCATCAACTTCAGCGCCAAGGGCTCGAGCGTCTCGAAGGGCGAGAGCCTGAAGGACACCGCGCAGACCCTGCAGGCCATGGGCGCCGACGCGGTGGTCATCCGCCACCACGCCTCGGGCGCCCCGCAGACGCTGGCGACGAGCGGCTGGATCGACGCGGGCGTGCTGAACGCCGGCGACGGCACGCACGAGCACCCCACGCAGGCACTCCTCGACGCGTTCACGATCCGCCGCCGCCTGCACGGCTCGGCGTCGCGCGGCCATGGCCTCGATGGCGTTCGAGTGGTCATCGTCGGCGACATCCTGCACTCGCGTGTCGCCCGCTCGAACGTCTGGCTGCTCACCACGCTCGGCGCCGAGGTGGAGCTCATCGCGCCGCCCACGCTCGTGCCCGTCGACATCTCGGCGTGGCCCGCGACGGTCGGCTACGACCTCGATGCCTCCCTCGCCGATTCGCCCGATGTCGTGATGATGCTGCGCATCCAGGCGGAACGGATGCGCGAGGCGTACTTCCCGAACAGCCGCGAGTACGCCCGCACCTGGGGGCTCGACGACGCCAGGTTCGACCGGCTGCCCCCGACTACGATGGTCATGCACCCCGGGCCCATGAACCGCGGGTTGGAGATCGCCGCTCGCGCCGCGGACTCGCCGCAGTCCACGGTGCGCGAGCAGGTCGCGAACGGAGTATCAGTGAGAATGGCCGCCCTCTACCTGTTGCTGTCCGGCGAACGGGGTGAGGCCTGATGACCGAGCGATTCATCATCACCGGAGCCGCCCTTCCGACGGGCGAGCGTGCCGACCTGTTGCTCGAAGACGGTGTCATCGCCGAGGTCGGCCGGGTCGCGGATGCCGCGGGCGCGACGCCCATCGACGCCGACGGGCTCATCGCCCTCCCGGGTCTCGTGGACCTGCACACCCACTTGCGCGAACCCGGCTACGAGCAGAGCGAGACCGTGCTCACCGGCACGCAGGCGGCGGCGGCCGGTGGGTTCACCGCCGTCTTCGCCATGGCGAACACCTTCCCGGTCGCGGATACCGCGGGAGTGGTCGAGCAGGAGGCGAGCCTCGGCCGCGCCGCCGGCTACGCCACCGTGCAGCCCATCGGAGCCGTCACCGTCGGCCTCAAGGGCGAGCAGCTCGCCGAGCTCGGCGCGATGGCGCGCTCGCGCGCCAAGGTGCGGGTGTTCAGCGACGACGGCTTCTGCGTCGCGGATCCGCTGCTCATGCGCCGTGCCCTCGAGTACGTGAAGGCGTTCGACGGCGTCATCGCCCAGCACGCCCAGGAGCCGCGGCTCACCGAGGGCGCGCAGATGAACGAGGGGGCCCTCTCGGGCGAGCTCGGGCTCACGGGCTGGCCCGCGGTCGCCGAGGAGTCGATCATCGCGCGCGACGTGCTGCTCGCGGAGCACGTGGGCAGCCGTCTGCACGTCTGCCACGTGTCCACCGCCGGATCGGTCGAGGTGATCCGCTGGGCGAAGGCCCGTGGCATCGACGTGACCGTCGAGGTGACGCCGCACCACCTGCTGCTCACCGAGGACCTGGCGTCGAGCTACGACCCGCGTTTCAAGGTGAATCCGCCGCTGCGTCGCGCCGAAGACGTCGAGGCGCTGCGCGCAGCCCTGGCCGACGGCACCATCGACATCGTCGCCACCGACCACGCGCCCCACCCCGTCGAGGCGAAGGAGAGCGAGTGGGAGGCGGCCGCCAACGGCATGATCGGACTCGAGTCCGCGCTGTCGGTCGTGCACGCCGCCGTCGTCGAGGCCGGCCTCATGACGTGGGCGGATGTCGCGCGCGTCATGTCCGCCGCGCCGGCGCGCATCGGCCGACTCGCCGGGCACGGCCAGCCCGTGGTCGCCGGGTCCCCGGCGGAGCTCACGCTCTACGACCCGGCCGCGGCATCCGAGTTCGACCTCGCTCGCCTTGCCGGGCGCAGTGCCAACTCGCCGTACCTCGGTCGTTCCCTCCCCGGACGGGTGGTCGCCACCTTCCACCGGGGGTACACGACGTTCCAGGACGGCGCAGTGCGTGCCGCCGACGAGGTCGCCCGCCTCGCCGCCGACGGCACGGAGGCGATCCGTGGATAAGTGGATCGGCGTCGTCGTCGCGGTCGCCGTCGTCGGCGCCGCTGCGTGGCTCATGCTGCGGTCGTGGAAGCGTCGCACGGTGCGCGACGAGAGCATGTCGGCGTACGCGCCGCCTGCACAGCATGGCGACCCCCTCGTCGAGACCGAGGTGCTCTACGTCGCGACGACGCCCGTCGGCCACCCGCTCGAACGCCTCGCGGTGCAGGGACTCGCATTCCGAGGGGCCGCGCACGTCGAGGTGCTCCCCGAGGGCGTCGTGATCCGCATCGCGGGGGAGCCGGCCATCTTCCTCCCCGCCGAGCGGATCGTCGAGGCCGGAGCGGCGACCTACGTGATCGACCGCGGTGTCGAGCCCGAGGGCCTCATCGCGATCACCTGGATCGTGCAGGTCGCCGACCCCGAGCTGGTCGCGCCCCACGTCGACAGCTACTTCAGGGCCCGGTATCCGGGCGACCCGGCACGCATCATCGCGGCCGTCAACGACATCGCCGCCGCGCCCATGGCGCCGCGGCCGGAACAGGAGAGTGAGGCCTCGGATGACTGAGACCCCGACACGTACCCAGGACCCCGCGGTCCTCGTCCTCGAGGACGGACGCCGCTACGAGGGGCGCGCCTACGGAGCACGCGGACGCACCCTCGGCGAGGCGGTCTTCGCGACCGGCATGACCGGCTACCAGGAGACCCTGACCGACCCGTCGTACGCGGGCCAGATCGTCATGATGACCGCGCCGCACATCGGCAACACGGGCATGAACGACGAGGACATGGAGTCCTCCCGCATCTGGGTGGCCGGCTTCGTGGTGCGCGAGCCCTCCCGCGTCGTCTCCAACTTCCGCTCCCAGCGGAGCCTCGACGACGACCTCGCCGAAGCCGGCATCGTCGGCATCAGCGGTGTCGACACGCGCGCGATCACACGGCACATCCGGTCGGCAGGCGCGATGCGCGCCGGCATCTTCTCGGGCGACGCCGCATCGCTCACGCACGGCGAGCAGCTCGAGCTCGTGCTCGGGGCGGCCGAGATGACCGGTCTGAACCTCTCGGGCGCCGTGTCCACGAGCGAGACCTACACGGTCGCCGCCGAGGGCGAGCGGGTCGGCTCGGTCGCCGTGCTCGATCTCGGGGTGAAGACCTCGACGCTGCGGTTCCTCGCCGAACGCGGCTTCGACGTGCACGTCGTGCCGCAGTCGATCACGCCCGAGGAGCTCCTCGAGATGGCGCCCGACGCGCTGTTCTTCTCGAACGGACCGGGCGACCCCGCGGCATCCGACCGCCACGTCGAGCTGCTGCGGGCGAGCCTGCGCGAGGGGCTCCCGTACTTCGGCATCTGCTTCGGCAACCAGCTGCTCGGCCGCGCGCTCGGCTTCGGCACCTACAAGCTGCCGTTCGGTCACCGCGGCATCAACCAGCCCGTGCTCGATCGTGCCACGGGTCGCGTCGAGATCACGTCGCACAACCACGGCTTCGCGGTGGACGCGCCCATCGACCGCGTGAGCGAGTCGAGCGAGGGCTTCGGCCGTGTCGAGGTGAGCCACTACGACCTCAATGACAATGTCGTGGAGGGGCTCAACTGCCTCGACATCCCGGCGTTCTCGGTGCAGTACCATCCCGAATCGGCAGCGGGCCCGCACGACGCCGAGTACCTGTTCGACCGGTTCCGCGAGATGGTCGTCACACACCGTTCGAGCGGCGGCTCCGCCACCGATGCGACCGACTCCGCGGCCACCGAGGGAGACAACGCCTGATGCCCAAGCGCGACGATATCAACAGCGTCCTCGTCATCGGATCGGGTCCGATCGTCATCGGCCAGGCGGCCGAGTTCGACTACTCGGGCACGCAGGCCTGCCGGGTGCTCCGGGCGGAGGGCGTGCGCGTCATCCTCGTGAACCCGAACCCCGCGACCATCATGACCGACCCGGGCTTCGCCGACGCCACGTACATCGAGCCGATCACCCCCGAGATCATCGAGTCGATCATCATCAAGGAGCGGCCCGACGCAGTGCTCCCGACCCTCGGTGGCCAGACCGCGCTGAACGCGGCCATCGCGCTGCACGACGCGGGCATCCTCGAGAAGCACGGCGTGGAGCTCATCGGCGCCAAGGTCGAGGCGATACGCAAGGGCGAGGACCGGCAGCTGTTCAAGGACCTCGTCGTCGAGGCCGGGGCGGATGTCGCGCGCTCGCACGTCGCGAAGACCCTCGATGAGGCCAAGGAGTTCGCGCTCGACCTCGGCTATCCGCTCGTCGTGCGACCCTCGTTCACGATGGGCGGCCTCGGATCGGGCTTCGCGTACACCGAGGAAGACCTGGTGCGCATCGTCACGCAGGGCCTGCAGAACTCGCCGACCACCGAGGTGCTCCTCGAGGAGTCGATCCTCGGCTGGAAGGAGTACGAGCTCGAGCTCATGCGCGACACGGCCGACAACACGGTCGTGGTCTGCTCGATCGAGAACGTCGATCCCGTCGGCGTGCACACGGGCGACTCGATCACGGTGGCGCCAGCGCTGACCCTGACCGACCGCGAGTACCAGAACCTGCGCGACATCGGCATCGACATCATCCGGGCCGTCGGCGTCGACACGGGCGGCTGCAACATCCAGTTCGCGGTGAACCCCGAGACCGGCCGGGTGATCGTCATCGAGATGAATCCGCGCGTCTCGCGTTCGTCGGCGCTCGCGTCGAAGGCGACCGGGTTCCCCATCGCGAAGATCGCCGCGAAGCTCGCCATCGGCTACCGCCTCGACGAGATCCCGAACGACATCACGCGCGTGACCCCGGCGAGCTTCGAGCCGACGCTCGACTACGTCGTGGTGAAGGTGCCGCGGTTCGCGTTCGAGAAGTTCCCGGCCGCCGACCCGACGCTCACGACGACCATGAAGTCCGTCGGCGAGGCCATGGCGATCGGGCGCAACTACGCGAGCGCCCTGCAGAAGGCGCTGCGCTCGCTCGAGAAGCGCGGCTCGTCGTTCCACTGGGGCCCCGAGGAGCGCACCGCCGACGAGCTCGTCGAGGCGACCCGGATCCCCACCGACGGCCGCATCGTGCTCGTTCAGCAGGCGCTGCGCCTGGGGGCGACCGTCGAGCAGCTGTTCGAGGCCACGAAGATCGACCCGTGGTTCCTCGACCAGATCGTGCTCATCAACGAGATCGCCGAGACCGTCGCGGCCGCCGACGCGCTCGACACCGACCTCATCATGCTCGCGAAGGACCACGGATTCTCGGATGCGCAGATCGGCCAGCTCCGCGGCTTCGGCGAGGCCGACGCACGCGAGGTGCGTCACATCCTCGGCATCCGCCCGGTGTACAAGACCGTCGACACGTGTGCGGGGGAGTTTCCGGCGCTCACGCCCTACCACTACTCGAGCTACGACCTCGAGACCGAGGTGGAGCCGAGCGACCGGCGCAAGGTCGTCATCCTCGGGTCGGGCCCGAACCGCATCGGCCAGGGCGTGGAGTTCGACTACTCGTGCGTGCACGCCTCGTTCGCCCTCTCCGACGCGGGCTTCGAAACGATCATGATCAACTGCAACCCCGAGACGGTCTCGACCGACTACGACACGAGCGACCGGCTCTACTTCGAGCCGCTCACGCTCGAGGACGTCCTCGAGGTCATCCACGCCGAGTCGCAGACCGGCGAGCTCGTCGGCGTCGTCGTGCAGCTCGGCGGCCAGACGGCGCTCGGGCTGGCCAAGGGCATCGAGGCGGCCGGAATCCCGATCCTCGGCACGACGCCCGACGCGATCGACCTCGCCGAGGAGCGCGGCCTGTTCAGCGAGATCCTCGACCGCGCCGGCCTCGTCTCCCCGCAGAACGGCACGGCCATCGACGTCGCGGGCGCCGTGCACGTCGCCGACGGCATCGGCTACCCCGTGCTGGTGCGCCCGAGCTACGTCCTCGGCGGCCGCGGCATGGAGATCGTGTACGACTCCGCGTCGCTCGCCGACTACTTCCTGCGCATCGAGGGCCAGGGCATCGTGGGCCCGAGTCATCCGCTGCTCGTCGACCGCTTCCTCGAGGACGCGATCGAGATCGACGTCGACGCGCTCTACGACGGCACCGACCTCTACATCGGCGGCGTCATGGAGCACATCGAGGAGGCCGGCATCCACTCCGGCGACTCGAGCTGCACGCTGCCGCCCGTGACGCTCGGCCGCGCCGAGGTCGACCGGGTGCGCGAGGCGACCCGCGGCATCGCCGAGGGCATCGGCGTGCGGGGCCTGCTCAACGTGCAGTTCGCGATCGGGGCGGGGGTGCTCTACGTGCTCGAGGCGAACCCGCGTGCGAGCCGCACGGTGCCGTTCGTCTCGAAGGCGCTCGGCATCCCGCTCGCCAAGGCGGCGTCCCGCATCATGGTGGGTGCGTCGATCGCCGACCTCATCGAGGAGGGCATGCTCCCGGCATCCGACGGATCGCGGGTGCCGCTCGACGCACCGGTCGCCGTGAAGGAGGCCGTGCTGCCGTTCCACCGCTTCCGCACGCGCGAGGGCATCATGGTCGACTCGGTGCTCGGCCCCGAGATGCGCTCGACCGGCGAGGTGATGGGCATCGACAAGGACTTCCCGACGGCGTTCGCCAAGAGCCAGCTCGCCGCATACGGCGGCATGCCGCTGTCCGGCACGGTGTTCGTGTCGGTGTCCGACCGAGACAAGCGCGCCATCGTGTTCCCCGTGCTGCGGCTGCAGCAGCTCGGATACGACATCGCCGCGACCGAAGGCACCGCCGAGGTGCTGCACCGGCACGGCATCACCGCGCGTGTCGTGCGCAAGTTCAGCGAGGGCCCATCGCCCGAAGGG
Source organism: Agromyces sp. NPDC052230 (assembly GCF_040679595.1). Lineage (NCBI taxonomy): Bacteria > Bacillati > Actinomycetota > Actinomycetes > Micrococcales > Microbacteriaceae > Agromyces > Agromyces sp. NPDC052230. The sequence goes on from NZ_JBFAVC010000002.1 coordinate 200,795, forward strand.
GAGTCCGTCGTCGAGCTCATCAACCGGGGTGAGGTCCACGTCGTCGTGAACACGCCGAGCGGTCGCTCCTCGCGCGCCGACGGCTACGAGATCCGGGCCGCGGCTGTGGCATCCGACCTCCCGCTGTTCACCACCATCGCGGAGCTCTCGGCCGCCGTCGCGTCGCTCGATGCGGTGAGCGGCGGCTTCGAGGTGACGAGCCTGCAGGAGTACGCCGAGCGACGCGAGGCAGGGGTACCGGCATGAGCGGCGTGATCCCGTTCGGCGAGCGTCTGTCGGCGGCGTTCGCCGGGTACGGCCGGCTGTGCGTCGGCCTCGATCCGCACGCCTCGCTCCTCGACCTCTGGGGTCAGCCCGATTCTGCCGAGGGCGTGCGCGAGTTCGGCCTGCGGGTCGTCGAGGCCGCGGCGGGTCGCGCCGGCATCCTGAAGCCGCAGGTCGCGTTCTTCGAGCGTCATGGCGCTGCGGGCTACGCGGCGCTCGAGCGGGTCCTCAGCGAAGCCCGCGACGCCGGCCTCATCGTGATCGCCGACGTGAAGCGCGGCGACATCGGTTCGAGCGTCGCCGCGTACGGTGAGGCGTGGCTCACGCCGGGGTCCTCCCTCGAGGCCGATGCCATGACCATCAGCGCCTACCAGGGGCTCGGTTCGATCGAGGAGGTCTCGCGCGCGGCGCACGACGCGGGCAAGGGCCTCTTCGTGCTCGCCGCCACCTCGAACCCCGAGGCCGCCGCCATCCAGCGGGCGGTGCTGCAGCAGTCCAGCCGGGCGGGCTCGACGGTGGCGCAGGCGATCACGCAGGGCGTCATCGGCTGGAACCAGGAGCGGACGGATGCCGCAGGCACCGACCTCGGCTCCATGGGCGTCGTGTTCGGCGCGACCGTCGACCTCCGGCTCGCCGGCATCGACACCGACGCGGAGACCCCGCGGCCGGGGCTTCCGGTGCTCGCGCCCGGATTCGGCCACCAGGGAGCCGAGCCGGCCGACCTGCGCACGAGGTTCGGCGCGTTCGCCCCCGGCGTCATCCCGACCGAGTCGCGGTCGCTGCTCGCTGCCGGCCCTGACGGCATCGCCGACGCCATCGCACGTCGCCTCGACCAGTATGGAGCCGCAATTGGCTGAGTCCGCACCGAAGACCGCCGCGGCGCCGCCCGACGTCGACCGCGTCGCCGCCTCCCGCGCGGCCGTCGCCGCACGCCGTGCACGCGCCGTCGTGAAGGCGGCCGTCGCCGACGGCTCCCGCAGCCCGCTCGACGTGCTTCGTGCGGCGTACGAGGAGCCCGAGGGCGTCGAGGGACGCCTGCGCGTGACCGAGTTCCTGGCGTCGATCCCGGCGATCGGCACCACCAAGACCACCCGCATCATGCGAGACCTCGAGATCTCCCCGTCCAAGCGACTCGGCGGCCTCGGGCGATTGCAGCGCCGCCGTCTGCGCGAGTTCGTCGCCGAGTGGGTGGCGACGCACGGCGGAATCGGCGACCGCCTCGTCGTGCTCGCCGGCCCGACCGCCGTCGGCAAGGGCACCGTCGCGTCGTACATCCGCCGCAATCACCCCGAGGTGCGGCTGTCGGTCTCGGCGACGACGCGCCCGCCGCGACCCGGCGAGGTCGAGGGCGAGCACTACTACTTCGTCGGCGATGCCGAGTTCGACCGCATGGTCGAGGCCGGAGAGCTCCTCGAGTGGGCGACCGTGCACAACGCGTTCCGGTACGGCACGCCCCGCAGGCCCGTCGAAGACGCGATCGCCGCGGGCAACAGCGTGCTGCTCGAGATCGACATCCAGGGTGCGCGCTCGGTGCGCCGCGCCATGCCCGAGGCGACCCTCGTGTTCCTGCTCCCGCCGACGTGGGAGGAACTCGTGCGCCGACTCGTCGGCCGAGGCACTGAGAGCCCGGCCGAACAGCAGCGCCGACTCGAGACCGCGAAGGTCGAACTCGCGGCCGTCGAGGAGTTCGACCACCAGGTCGTGAACGTCGACGTCGGCGAGGCCGCGCAAAAGGTCGTAGACTTGATGAGGCCCCGAAAGGGTCGGCGTTGAGCTGCCCGGGCCCAGAGCTTGCGCGCACGCGGTGCGCTCGTCATTCGTTCTAAGGAGTCATTCCATGGCTGAGAAGCTGTCCGGCATCATCGATCCCCCCATCGACGACCTGCTCTCCAAGGTCGACTCGAAGTACCAGCTCGTGATCTTCGCGTCCAAGCGCGCGCGCCAGATCAACGACTACTACGCCGATCTGCACGAAGGCAGCCTCTTCGACAACGTCGGCCCGCTCGTCGACTCGTCGATCGACGACAAGCCCCTCTCGGTCGCACTGCACGAGATCAACGAGGACAAGCTGCGCCTCCGCCCCATCGGCGACTGAGCACGGCACGGATGTCGCCGCTCAACGTCGTCGTCGGCATCACGGGCGGCATCGCGGCGTACAAGGCCGTCGGCGTCGTCCGCGCGCTCGTGCTCGCCGGGCATGACGTCCACGTCGTGCCCACCGAGGGCGCGCTGCGCTTCGTCGGCCGGCCCACGCTCGAGGCGATCTCGCGCAACCCGGTGCACACCGACCTCTACGAGGGCGTCGCCGAGGTGCGACACGTGGCCATCGGCCAGGCCGCCGACCTCATCGTGATCGCACCCGCGACGGCGAACACCATCGCGAAGCTCGCCACCGGGCTCGCCGACGACCTGCTCGGCAACACGGTGCTCGCAAGCGAGGCGCCGGTCGTCATCGCGCCCGCGATGCACACCGAGATGTGGCGGCATCCGGCCACGCAGGCCAACATCGCCACCCTTCGCGCACGCGGCGTCACGATCGTCGGCCCGGCGGTCGGCCAGCTCACGGGCGCCGACAGCGGCCCCGGTCGCATGGAGGAGCCCGAGGCGATCGTCGCGGCGGCCCTGCGACGGGTCGATGCCTCCGCCCTGCGCGACCTGGCGGGCGTGCGCGTCGTCGTCACCGCGGGCGGCACGCGGGAGCCGCTCGATCCGGTGCGCTTCCTCGGCAACCGCTCGAGCGGCAAGCAGGGCGTCGCCATCGCCGACGCGGCCCGGGCCCGCGGCGCCGAGGTCACCCTCATCGCCGCGAACCTCGAGATCGCCGACCCGGTCGGCTGCGACATCCGCCGCGTATCGACCGCGCTCGAACTGCAGCAGGCGGTGACGGAGGCCGCGAAGGCCGCCGACGTCGTGGTCATGGCGGCCGCGGTCGCCGACTACCGACCGGCCGGTGTCAGCGAGTCCAAGATCAAGAAGGACGCGAGCGACGCCGGGCTGACCCTCGAGCTCGTCCGCAACCCCGACATCCTCGCCGGACTCGGCAACGCGCCCCACGACGGCACGCTGCTCGTGGGCTTCGCCGCCGAGACCGAACCCGACGACGAGCGCCTGCTCGCCCTCGGTCGGGCCAAGCGCGAGGCCAAGGGCGCCGACCTCCTCGTGGTCAACCGCGTCGGCTGGACCGAGGGGTTCGCGACCGACGAGAACCGCGTGCTCGTGATCGGACGGAGTGGCGACGTCGTCACGCGAGCACATGGAACGAAGATGTCGGTGGCCGACGACATCCTCGACGTGGTTGTCACGGAGATGGCGACCTCGCCCGCCCCCGCCGACCTGACGAAGGAACACGAGCCCACATGAGCGCACTCCGCCTCTTCACGTCCGAGTCCGTGACCGAGGGACACCCCGACAAGATCTGCGACCAGATCTCGGATTCGATCCTCGATGCCCTGCTCACCGTCGACCCGCACAGTCGGGTCGCGGTCGAGACGCTCGTGACGACGGGCCTCGTGCATGTGGCGGGAGAGGTGACCACCTCGGGATACGTGGAGATCCCGGCGATCGTGCGCGACCGGGTGACCTCGATCGGGTACACGTCGTCGGACGTGTGGTTCGACGGGCGATCCTGCGGGGTCTCGATCTCGATCGGCGCGCAGTCGCCCGACATCGCGCAGGGTGTCGACCATGCGTTCGAGGCGCGTGAGCGTGCCAGCGAGGACGCCCTCGACATGCAGGGCGCCGGCGACCAGGGCATCATGTTCGGGTACGCGACCCGCGAGACCCCTGAGCTCATGCCCGTGCCGATCTGGCTCGCACACCGTCTCGCGGAGCGGTTGAGCGAGGTGCGCAAGCGGGGCGAGCTCGACTACCTGCGACCCGACGGCAAGACGCAGGTGACGATCGGCTACGAGGGCCAGGTGCCGCGCACGATCGAGACGGTCGTGCTCTCCACCCAGCATTCGCCCGCCATCTCCACCGATCAGCTCCGGGCCGAGGTCGAGGAGCTCGTCATCCGGCCCGTGCTCGACACCGTCGAGCTCGCGCGGCCCGAGCTGGCCGTGCTCATCAACCCGACCGGGCGGTTCGAGATCGGCGGCCCGCAGGGCGATGCCGGCCTGACCGGCCGCAAGATCATCATCGACACCTACGGCGGAGCGAGCCGGCACGGTGGTGGTGCGTTCAGCGGCAAGGACCCGTCGAAGGTCGACCGCTCCGCGGCGTACGCGATGCGCTGGGTGGCGAAGAACGCCGTCGCGGCCGGCCTCGCCGACCGACTCGAGCTGCAGGTCGCGTACGCCATCGGCAAGGCGGCGCCCGTGGGGCTCTACGTCGAGTCGTTCGGCACGGCGCATGTGCCCGACGAGCGCATCATCGACGCCGTTCGGGAGGTCTTCGACCTCCGCCCGGCCGCGATCATTCGCGACCTCGACCTGCTGCGGCCCATCTACGCGCAGACCGCGGCGTACGGACACTTCGGCCGGGAGCTCCCCGACTTCACGTGGGAGCGGCTCGACCGCGTCGACGACCTGCGCGCCGCCGCCGGACTCTGAGATGCCGGGCGGCACCGTCGCCAGGGTGCTCGTCGACTCCCCGCTCCCGCAACTCGACCAGCTGTTCGACTACTCGGTTCCCGCCCGTCTCGCCGGCGCCGCGAAGGCGGGCGTACGCGTCAAGGTGCCGCTCCGCACGGGCGGCCGCATCGCCGACGGGTGGATCGTCGAGCTCACCGACGCGAGCGAGTACGCGGGCGCACTGAGCGAGCTCGACGACGTCGTCTCGGAGGTGGAGCTCCTGCGTCCCGAGGTGTGGGACCTCGCCCGAGCTGCTGCCGATCGAGCGGCCGGCAACGCGAGCGACATCCTGCGCCTCGCGATCCCGAGCCGCTACGTACGCGTCGAACGATCGTGGCTGGCGGCGGCCGAGCCCGATCCGGGGCCGCTGCCGACGTCGCTGCCGCCCATCCCCGGCGCCGAACCGGGCCGTCTCGAGGCCGGCATCGCCGGCGGCGAACGGATGACCCTCGCCGCCGATCCCCGTCCGGTGCGCCTCCCGACCGGCGAATGGGTCGGTGCGTGGGCGGCCACCCTTGCACAAGCCGCCGCGCACGCCCTCGCGGCCGACCGTTCGGCCCTGCTCGTCGTGCCCGACTACCGCGACCAGGCGCAGCTCGAGGCGGCGCTCGCGGCATCCGTCGATCCGCGGCGCGTGTTGCGGGCCGACGCGCGGCAGTCGGGCGGCGAACGGTACCGTTCGTTCCTCGAGGCGACCCGCGCCGACGCTCGCATCGTCGTGGGCAACCGATCGACGGTGTACTCGCCGGCCGCGCGACTCGGGCTCATCGCCATCTGGGACGACGGCGACCCGCTCCTGGCCGAACCCCTCGCTCCCGGCGTGCACGCACGCGACGCGGCGCTCATCCGCCAGGAGCAGTCGGGAGCGGCGCTGCTCCTCATCGGGCACACCCGCAGCGTCGACGTGCAGCGCCTCGTCGAGATCGGCTGGGTGCACGAGGTCGCGCCGTCGAAGCACGTGCGACCCCGCATCATCCCCACCGAGCAGCAGGCGAATCCCGAGCCCGGATCGGCGCGCATCCCAACCGTGGCGTGGCGGCAGGCCCAGGACGCGGTGCGCGAGGGACCGGTGCTCGTGCAGGTCGCCCGCCCGGGCAACGCACCGCTGCTCGCCTGCGATCGCTGTCGTGAGCCCGCTCGGTGCGCCGCGTGCGGGGGAGGCCTCGCCGTTCCGCGTGAGGGCGGCACCGCGCGGTGCGTGCTGTGCGGCACGAGTGCGAGCGGCTGGCGGTGTACCGTGTGCGACGGCACGAAGCTCCGCGCCGTCACGATCGGCGCGAGCCGCACGGCCGACGAACTCGGCCGCGCGTTCCCGCGCACGCGCGTGATCCTCTCCGACGGCGAACGGCCCGTGCTCCGGGTCGGCGCCGAGCCGGCCCTCGTCGTCGCGACGCGCGGCGCCGAGCCCGTCGCCGACGGCGGCTACCGTGCGGTGCTGCTCCTCGACGGCGAGCGGATGCTCCTGCGCGAATCCCTGCGCGTCGCCGAAGACTGCCTGCGGTGGTGGTCGAACGCGAGCGCCCTCGCGGCGCCCGGGGCGCCCGTGTTCCTGGTGGGCGTCGCCGGAGCCCTTGCCACGGCGCTCAGCACGTGGCGACAGTCGGACTGGGCCGATCGCGAGCTCGACGCGCGCCGCACGCTGCGGTTCCCGCCCGCCGTGCGGGTGGCGAGCGTGACCGCCGCCCGTGCAGCCGTGGCGCGCGCCGTCGAGGTCGTGCGGGATCTCGACGGCGTCGATGTGCTGGGGCCCGCACCGGCCGACGAGGAGGGTCTCGAGCGCGCGATCGTGCGCTTCGACTACGCGGCGGGGGCGCGCGTCGCCCGTGAGCTGCGCGCCGAGATGATCCGCATCGCCACCGAGCGCCGGCGGCCCGTGGCCGGGCGCCCGGTGCGGCGTCCGCCCGTGCTGCGGGTGCGTTTCGACGATCCCGAGGTGCCGTAGCCCGTGACGGCCCCGCGCCGTCCGCCACAATGGAGTGTGCAGAAGCTCCGCCTCGTCTTCGCCGGTACGCCGGCCGTCGCCGTCCCCTCGCTCGAACGGCTCGCCGCGAGCGGCCATGAGGTCGTCGCCGCGGTGACCCGGCCGGCGGCGCCGCTCGGCCGGAAGCGGGTGCTCACGCCGTCGCCCGTCGCGTCGGCGGCCGAGCGGCTCGGCATCCACGTCATCGAGGCGGCACGGCTCGACGCCGACGCGACCGGTCGCATCGGTGCGCTGCGTCCCGACCTCGGTGTCATCGTCGCGTACGGCGGGCTCGTGCGGGAACCGCTGCTCTCCGCGCCCACGCACGGCTGGATCAACCTGCACTTCTCGCTGCTGCCCGCGTGGCGTGGCGCCGCCCCCGTGCAGCACGCGCTCATCGCCGGCGACGCCGAGACCGGGGCATCCGTGTTCCGCCTCGTGCCCGAGCTCGACGCGGGCGACGTGTACGGCGAGCGACGCCGACCCGTCGGGCCCGACGAGACCGCCGGTGACCTGCTCGAGGCGCTCGCGGTGACGGGCGCAGAGTTGCTCGGCGAGGTCGTCGATGGGATCGCCGACGGCACGGCCGGCGCGACGCCCCAATCGGGTGAGCCGAGTTTCGCGCCCAAGCTCGGCATCGACGACGCGCGCCTCGACTGGACCCTGCCCGCGGCGCGCGTGCGCGACCGGTTCCGGGGCGTGACCCCCGAGCCCGGCGCGTGGACGACGGTCGACGACCAGCGGCTCAAGGTGCTCGAGCTCGTCGACGCTCCGGATGTCGGGGGTGCTCCGAATGTCGCGCCGCTGGCGCCGGGGGAGCTCACCGTATCGGGGCGACGCGTGCTCATCGGCACCGGGTCGCACCCCCTCGAGCTGCGCCGGGTGCAACCGGCCGGGCGCACGGCCATGCCCGCCGGGGACTGGTGGCGGGGCACCGGCCGCGACGGGCTGGTGGCGCGATGAGCGGCACCGCACGCCGCCGTCCCGGCGGTGGGGGCGGCGGCGAGCGGGGCAACGGACGCCCGGCGCGGCGCGTCCCTGCCGAGCGCATCTCGGCCGCACGCCTGGTCGCGTTCGACGTGCTCGAGGCGGTGCGCGCCGACGAGGCGTACGCGAACCTCCTGCTGCCCGCGCGCATCCGTCGGGCGGGTCTCAGCAGGGCGGATGCCGCATTCGCCACAGAACTGACCTATGGCACGCTCCGCATGCAGGGCCTGTACGACCTCGTGATCGAGCTCGCCGCCGGGCGCCCGACGGGCGAGATCGATCCCGCCGTGCTCGACGTGCTGCGTCTCGGCACGCATCAGCTCCTCGCCACGCGCGTACCGACGCATGCCGCCGTGTACGAGCAGGTCGGGCTCGCGCGCCGTGTGGCGCCCAAGGCCGCCGGGTTCGCCAACGCCGTGCTGCGCACCATCTCCCGCACCTCATCCGAGGCGTGGCGCGACCTCGCCGCCGAGGGCGCGCGGAACGACGACGATCGTCTCGCGCGCCTCGGGAGCCATCCCACCTGGGTGGTGCGCGCCTTCCGCGCCGCGCTCGAGCGCGAGGGACGCGCCGCAGAGCTCGGGGAACTCCTCGAGGCCGACAACGCCTCGCCCAGGGTCAACCTGGCGCTTCTGCCGGGCCTCGGCGTCGACACCACGCAGATCGAGGGCTTCGAGCCCGACCGGTTCTCGCCGATCGGCGCCACGGGCGCCGATCCCATCGGCGCGGCCGAGGCATCCGGAGGTCTCGTGCGCGTGCAGGACGAGGGTTCGCAGCTCGCCGCGCTCACCCTCACCCGCGCGGAGCCCGTGCGGGCGGGGGAGCGTTGGCTCGACCTGTGCGCCGGCCCCGGTGGCAAGACCGCGGTGCTCGCCGCCGAGGCGCTCGCGGGTGGTGCCACCCTCGTGGCGAACGAGCTGGTGCCGGCCCGAGCCGAGCTCGTGCGCCGTGCCATCGCGGCCGTACCGCTCGACGTCGACGTGCGAGTCGGCGATGGCCGCGAGCTCGACCCGGCCGTGCTCGGCGCCCCCGGCGGCTTCGACCGGATCCTCCTCGACGCGCCGTGCACCGGACTGGGCGCGCTCCGTCGCCGCCCCGAGGCGCGCTGGCGGAAGGCGCCGTCGGATGTCGCGGAGCTCACGAAGCTGCAGGGCGACCTGTTCGACGCGGCCGTCGGGGCGCTCGCGCCCGGCGGCATCCTCGCGTACGTGACGTGCTCGCCGCACACCGCGGAGACCCGGGGCGTGCTCGCCGCCGGACTCGACCGCTGGCGGGGCCGCGTCGAGCAACTCGACACCGAGGCGACCGCACAGGCCGTGTCGCGGCATCCGCTCGATCTCGCCGGCGGACCGGGCACCGTGCAGCTGTGGCCGCACCGGCACGGCACCGATGCCATGTTCATCGCGCTCGTGCGCCGCACCGACATCGACGCCGAATCCGCGGAACCCGCCGCCGCTTCCGCCGCCGCGCAACCGGTCGACGCGCCTCGGTAGGCTGGCGGGCATGACGACGCGGATCAACCCGAGCATCCTCGCTGCCGACTTCGCGAACCTCGAGCGCGAGCTCGCCCGCATCGACACGGCGGATCTCGTGCACGTCGACGTCATGGACAACCACTTCGTGCCGAACCTCACGTTCGGGCTGCAGATGGTGCAGCGCCTGCAACAGGTGTCGCCCATCCCGCTCGACGTGCACCTGATGATCGACGACCCCGATCGCTGGGGTCCGGCGTACGCGGAGGCGGGGGCGCACTCGGTCACCTTCCACGTCGAGGCGGCGGGGGAGCCCGTGTCGCTCGCGCGACGGCTGCGGGCCCTCGGCGCCCGTGCCGGCATCGCCCTCAAGCCCGGCACCGACGCGGCGCCTTACATCGACCTCCTGCCCGAGTTCGACCAGGTGCTCGTCATGACGGTCGAACCTGGGTTCGGCGGGCAGGCCTTCATCCCCGAGACCATGCCGAAGCTCGCACGGCTGGCCGACGTGATCCACGACGCCGGCCTCGACGTATGGTTGCAGGTCGACGGCGGCATCACCGAGGAGACCATCGGCATCGCGGCCGCCGCCGGAGCGGACACGTTCGTGGCGGGATCCCACGTCTTCAACGGCGACGTGCCCGCCGAGCGCATCGCCGCGCTCAGGGCGGCCGTGGCCGCCAACCCGCACAGCCACGCCCCCGAGCACCGGTAGTCTGGACGGGTGAAGACCTTCGACGATCTCTTCGTCGAGCTCAGCGACAAAGCCCGCACCCGCCCAGAGGGTTCCGGCACCGTGCGCCAGCTCGACGCGGGCGTGCACGCCATCGGCAAGAAGATCGTCGAAGAGGCGGCCGAGGTCTGGATGGCCGCCGAGTACCAGAGCGATGACGAGACCGCCGAGGAGATCTCGCAACTCGTCTACCACCTCCAGGTGCTCATGATCTCGAAGGGACTCACGCCCGCCGACGTGTACCGACATCTCTGATCACGCCCCATGACCGATCAGGACCGTCGACACGTCAGTGTTGCCAGAGACATAAGGCAGGAAATGCTCCGAATCGCCGTGCCCAACAAGGGCTCGCTCGCCGAGACCGCCGCGCAGATGCTGTGGGAGGCCGGGTACACCGGTCGCCGCGACCCGCGCGACCTGCACACCGCCGACCCCCGCAACGGGGTCGAGTTCTTCTACCTCCGTCCGCGTGACATCGCGACCTATGTCGGGTCGGGCGCACTCGACGTCGGCATCACGGGTCGCGACCTGCTGCTCGACTCGGGGTCAGAGGCGAACGAGATCGCGCCCCTCGGCTTCGGCGACTCCACCTTCCGCTTCGCCGGGCCCGATGGCCGGTTCCATGAGCTCGCCGATCTCGAGGGCGTGCGCGTCGCGACGAGCTACCCCGGGCTCGTGGGCGACTTCCTCGCGCAGCACGGCGTCACCGCGAAGCTCGTGAAGCTCGACGGCGCCGTCGAGTCGGCCGTGCGGCTCGGCGTGGCCGACGCCGTCGCCGACGTCGTCTCGACGGGGTCCACCCTGCGCAAGGCGGGCCTCGAGATCTTCGGGCCGGTCATCCTCGAGTCCGAGGCCGTGCTCATCGGCTCGGGCGTCGAGCGCCCGGGCGCCGCGACGTTGCTGCGTCGCCTTCAGGGCGTGCTCGTCGCCCGCCAGTACGTGCTCCTCGACTACGACGTTCCGCTCGAGCACCTCGAGCGGGCCACCGAGGCGGCCCCGGGCTTCGAGTCGCCGACGGTTTCGCCGCTGCACGATCCCGAGTGGGTCGCCGTGCGCGTCATGATCCCGCGCGTCGACATGAACCACGTGATGGACGAGCTCTACGCGCTCGGCGCGCGAGCGATCCTCGTGAGCGCCATCCACGCGGCGAGGCTGTGAGGCCCGCATGACGCTCGCCGTCCGTGTCATCCCGTGCCTCGACGTGGCCGCCGGCCGCGTCGTCAAGGGCGTGAACTTCCAGAACCTGCGTGATGCGGGCGACCCCGTCGAGCTCGCCGCGCGGTACTCCGAGCAGGGCGCCGACGAACTCACGTTCCTCGACGTCACCGCCACGGTCGACGACCGCTCGACGACCTACGACATGGTGCAGCGGGTGGCCGAGCAGGTCTTCATCCCGCTCACCGTGGGCGGCGGGGTGCGCTCACCCGAAGACGTCGCCCGGCTCCTCGGTCACGGTGCCGACAAGATCGGCGTCAACAGCGCGGCGATCGCCCGACCCGTGCTCGTGGCCGAGATCGCCGACCGGTTCGGCGCACAGGTGCTCGTGCTCTCGCTCGACGTCAAGCGGTCGGGCCGCACGGAGTCCGGCTTCGTGGTGACGACGCACGGCGGCCGCACCGAGACCGATCTCGACGCGCTCGAGTGGGCGCGCACCGCGATCGACCTCGGCGCGGGCGAGCTCCTCGTCAACTCGATCGACGCCGACGGCACCAAGCAGGGGTTCGACCTGGAGCTCACGGCGCTCATGCACGAACTCTCGCGTGTGCCGGTGATCGCCTCGGGCGGCGCCGGCTCGGTCGACGACTTCGCGCCGGCGATCGCCGCCGGTGCCGACGCGGTGCTCGCGGCATCCGTGTTCCACAACGGCGAGGTGACCATCGCCGAGGTGAAGGCCGCCCTCGCCGCCGATGGAAGGATCGTGCGATGACCCAGCCCGGAGACGAGGAGTTGGAGCGCGACGAGGAGGCGTGGTCGCCGGGCGCGTCACCGATGGATCGCGCGACATTCAACGCCGACGGGCTGCTGCCCGCGATCATCCAGCAGGAGGGCTCCGGCGAGGTGCTGATGCTCGGCTGGATGGACCGCGAGGCCATGCGGCGCACCCTCACCGAGGGTCGCGTCACCTTCTGGTCCCGGTCGCGGCAGGAGTACTGGCGCAAGGGCGACACCTCGGGGCACGTGCAGTACGTCCGCGCGGCCGCGCTCGACTGCGATGCCGACACCCTGCTCGTCACGGTCGAGCAGGTCGGCGCCGCGTGCCACACCGGTACCCGCACCTGCTTCGTCGGCGACCCGCTCGAGGTCGCGCAGGGCGCAGCCACCACCGACTGAACCGAGGAGAACCGCGTGTCAGGCGCCACCACCACGTTCGACGAGTTCACCGCACTGCTGCGGGGCCGGCGCGTCGTGCCGGTCACGCGCGAGCTCTTCGCCGACGGCGAGACTCCCGTGGGGATCTACCGCAAGCTCGCCGAGGGCCGACCGGGCACCTTTCTCCTCGAGTCGGCCGAGCAGGGCGGCATCTGGTCGCGCTACTCGTTCGTGGGGGCGTCCTCCTACGGCGTGCTGACCGAGCACGACGGCCGTGTCGAGTGGCAGGACTACGGGCTCTCCGCCGAGCGGGCGCTCGGCGACGCCGCCGATCTCGCGCCGCTCGCCGCGCTGGAGGCGCTCCACCAGCGCTGGGCCACCGAGGACGTGCCCGGTGCGCCGCCGTTGACCGGCGGACTCGTGGGGTTCATCGGCTGGGAGGCCATCCGCCAGATCGAGCGCCTGCCGAACCGGCCCCCGGCCGACTACCGGATGCCCGGACAGGCGTTCAGCTTCGTGTCCGAGCTCGTCGTCATCGACCACCGCACGGGCACCGTGCAGCTCGTCGCGTCCGTGCTCAACGACGGCGCGGAGGAGCCCGACGCCCTGTGGGTGGGCGCGCAGGAACGCCTCGACCGGATGCAGCGGGCCCTCGCCCGCCCGTCAGACGCGTGGCTCGCCGAGATCGACCTGACGACTCCGGCAACACCGCGCCACCGCACCGAGAAGGCCGACTTCCTCGCCGCCGTGGAGCGCTCCAAGGAGTACATCCGCGAGGGCGACATCTTCCAGGTCGTGATCTCGCAGCGGTTCGAGCAGGAGGTCACCGCACACCCGCTCGACGTGTACCGGGTGCTGCGCAGCCTCAACCCGAGCCCGTACATGTACGTGCTGCACCTCGACGACCCGGCGGGGGAGTCGTACTGGATCGTCGGCTCCTCGCCCGAGGCGCTCGTGAAGGTGCAGGACGGCCGGGTGTTCACGCATCCGATCGCGGGCTCGAAGCCGCGCGGGGCGACGCCCGAGGAGGACGCCGACCTCGAGGGCGAGCTCATCGCCGACCCGAAGGAGCAGGCCGAGCACCTCATGCTCGTCGACCTGGCCCGCAACGACCTCGCGAAGGTGTGCACCGCCGGTTCGGTCGAGGTGACGGAGTTCATGCGCGTCGAGCGCTTCAGCCACATCATGCACCTCGTGTCGAGCGTCGAGGGCGACCTCGAGCCCGGGCGGAACGCGGTCGACGTCTTCCGGGCGACATTCCCCGCCGGAACGCTGTCGGGCGCGCCCAAGCCGCGCGCGCTCGAGATCATCGACGAGCTGGAGCCTTCCCAGCGCGGCCTCTACGGCGGCGTCGTCGGCTACTTCGGATTCGGCGGCGACGCCGACCTCGCGATCGCCATCCGCACGGCGACCATCTCGGGCGGCGTCGCCCGGGTGCAGGCGGGGGGTGGTCTCGTCGCCGATTCGGTGCCCGAGTCCGAGTTCCAGGAGTCCCAGAACAAGGCCGCCGCGCCCCTGCGCGCCGTGGCCGTCGCGAACGCGCTGCGGAGGATCGAGTGAGGGTGAGCGCCGCCCGCATGAAGCTGCCCGCGATCCTCGCCTCGGTCGTCGGCGCGGGCCTCGCCCTGCTCTCGTGGAGCCAGACCTGGATCGAGGTGCGGTTGACGGATGCCGCGGCGAGCAGCACGGGCGAGATGATCTCGGTCCCCGGCAGCATCGCGTCGCCGGCTCTCGCGGCCCTCGGACTCGCCGGTCTCGCGCTCGTCGGGGCGCTCGCGATCGCCGGTCCCGGAATCCGTCTGGTGCTCGGCGTCCTCGAGGTGGTGCTCGGCGGATGCGTGCTGCTCGCGGCGGGCCTCAGCGTCGGCAACCCCGTCGGCGCGGTGTCGCCGGCGGTGACGGATGCCACGGGCGTCTCCGGTTCCGGCCCGACGGCCGAACTCGTGGCCGCCGCGGTGCCCACCGCGTGGCCGGTCGCCGCGTTCGTCGGCGGCGTCCTGCTGGTGGCGGCCGGAGTGGCCGTGATCGCGACGGGCACGCGTTGGCCCGCGTCCTCGCGCCGCTACCGCGCGGCCCGCCTCGTCGATGCCGAGGAAGCCGTGTCGGCCGCGGGTCGTGGGCGTGCGGCATCCGACCGCGCCATCGACGACTGGGACGAGCTCAGTCGGGGCGACGACCCCACGGACGAGCCGCAGCCGGGCGACAGCCGAGCCTGAGCCAGCCGCTAGACTGGCGGACGTCATCCCCGTCACGAAGGAGCATCAATGAGCACTGAGACCGCTGATCCCGGCCACGGACACTCGCCCGCGGCGTGGACCGCCGTCACGATCATGCTCATCGCCATCACGATCGGCACGGTGGCCTTCTTCCTCGACGTGCAGTGGCTCGTCTGGGCCTGCGCGGTCCTGCTCCTCGTCGGCCTCGTCGTCGGATGGCTCCTCGCCCGCGTGGGCTACGGGGTCGGCGGCGACAAGGTCGCGCCGAAGGCGCACTGACGCGTGCTCTCCGAGCTGACGGCGAACGCGGTCGCCGACGCTGAGGCGCGCCGCACGGCGCGCCCCCTCGTCGACGTCGAGCGCGAGGCGCTCATGCGCGATCCGGCGCTCGACGCGCTCGAGGCGCTGCGTCCCGGCGCGCGGGTCAAGATCATCGCCGAGATCAAGCGTTCGAGCCCGTCGCGCGGTGAGCTGGCGCCCATCCTCGATCCCGCGGCACTCGCCCGCAGCTACGAGCTCGGCGGCGCGAGCGCCATCAGCGTGCTCACCGAGGGTCGCCGGTTCGGCGGTTCCCTCGCCGACCTCGAGTCGGTGCGGGCGGCCGTGGCGCTGCCCCTGCTGCGCAAGGACTTCATCTCGACGCCCTATCAGGTGTTCGAGGCCCGCGCGGCCGGCGCCGACCTGGTGCTCCTCATCGTGGCCGCGCTCGACGACGCCACCCTCCGCGAGCTGTTCGACCTCATCGTCGACCTCGGCATGACGCCGCTCGTCGAGACCCACTCCGCCGAGGAGCTCGACCGCGCGGCGGCGCTGGGTGCGCAGCTCATCGGCGTGAACGCCCGCGACCTGTCGACCTTCGAGCTCGACCGCGACCTCTTCGGCCGGCTGGCCGACCGATTCCCAGACGGGGCCGTCCGCGTGGCCGAGTCGGCCGTGCAGTCGGCGGCCGACGTCGCCCACTATCGCGCGGCCGGCGCCGACGTCGTCCTCGTCGGCGAGGCGCTCGTCACGGGCGACCCTGTAGCCAATCTCCGAGCATTCCTGGCGGTGTGACATGGCGCTCAGAGCGCAGACCGGTCCGTACTTCGGCGACTTCGGCGGGCGATTCGTGCCCGAATCCCTCGTCGCCGCACTCGACGAGCTGAGCGAGGCCTACACGCTCGCCAAGCTCGATCCCGCCTTCGGCGCCGAGCTCGCCGAACTCGGCCGGAGCTACACCGGTCGTCCGTCGATCATCACCGAGGTGCCACGGTTCGCCGAGCACGCCGGCGGTGCTCGCGTCATCCTGAAGCGCGAAGACCTCAACCACACCGGGTCGCACAAGATCAACAACGTGCTGGGCCAGGCGCTGCTCACGAAGCGCATCGGCAAGCATCGCGTCATCGCCGAGACGGGGGCGGGCCAGCACGGCGTCGCGACCGCGACCGCCGCGGCGCTCTTCGGACTCGAGTGCACCATCTACATGGGCGAGGTCGACACCGAGCGCCAGGCGCTCAACGTCGCCCGCATGCGTCTGCTCGGCGCCGAGGTGGTGGCCGTGACCGCCGGTTCACGCACCCTGAAGGACGCCATCAACGAGGCGATGCGCGACTGGGTCACGAACGTCGAGACCACGAACTACATCTTCGGCACGGTCGCCGGCCCGCACCCGTTCCCCGAGATGGTTCGCGACTTCCAGAAGATCATCGGCGAGGAAGCGCGCCAACAGGTGCTCGACCTCACGGGCGCCCTGCCCACGGCGGTCACCGCGTGCGTCGGCGGCGGCTCCAACGCGATCGGCATCTTCCATGCGTTCCTCGACGACGCCGACGTCGCGCTCTACGGCTTCGAGGCCGGGGGAGAGGGCGTCGACACCGAGCGCCACGCGGCCACCATCACCATGGGCCGTCCGGGCGTGCTGCACGGCGCGCGCAGTTACCTCCTGCAGGACGAGGACGGGCAGACCGTCGAGTCGCACTCGATCTCGGCCGGACTCGACTACCCGGGCGTCGGCCCCGAGCACTCGTGGCTGTCGGCCCTCGGCCGCGCCCACTACCGCCCGGTGACGGATGCCGCGGCCATGAACGCCCTGCGCCTGCTCTCGCGCACCGAGGGCATCATCCCCGCCATCGAGTCGGCCCACGCCCTCGCCGGCACCATGGAGCTCGGCCGCGAGCTCGGACCCGGTGCGACGATCCTCGTGAACCTCTCGGGGCGCGGCGACAAGGACATGGACACGGCGGCGAAGTACTTCGAGCTCTACGACGAGGAGAACCCCAGTTGAGAACGGTGGGCACCGTCATCCGTCGCCGGAACGACGAGGCGAACGGCGCGCTCATCGGCTATCTCCCCGTCGGGTTCCCGACCCTCGATGAGAGCGTCGAGGCAGCCGTCGCCCTCGTCGAGAACGGCGTCGACGTGCTCGAGCTCGGGCTGCCGTACTCCGACCCCGTCATGGACGGCCCGGTCATCCAGGCGGCGACCCAGCAGGCCCTCGCGAACGGCTTCCGGCTCGCCGACGGCTTCGAGGCGGTGCGCCGCGTCACCGAGCGCACGGATGCCCCGGTGCTGATCATGACGTACTGGAATCCCGTCGTGCAGTACGGCGTCGACCGCTTCGCCGACGACCTCGCCGCGGCGGGCGGAGCGGGCCTCATCACGCCCGACCTCATCCCCGACGAGGGAGCCGTGTGGATCGCGGCATCCGAGCGCACCGGTCTCGACCGGGTGTTCCTGGCGGCGCCGACCTCCACCGACGATCGCATCCGCCAGGCGGTCGAAGCGAGCCGCGGCTTCGTGTACGCCGTCTCCACCATGGGCATCACGGGTGCGCGCAGCGACGTCGACCAGGCGGCACGCACGCTCGTCGCTCGCCTGAAGGAGGCCGGAGCGCCGGCCAGCTGCGTCGGGCTCGGCATCTCGACGGCGGCGCAGGTCGCCGAGGTGCTCGAGTACGCCGACGGCGCCATCGTGGGCTCCGCACTCGTCAAGGCGCTGGCCGACGGCGGTGCCGACGCCGCGGGAGCCCTCGCGGCCGAACTCGCGCGCGGCACGCGGGCCGAGTGAAGTACGCTGACTGAGGCCCACGCGGGCCGACGGTCTCCCGACGAAAGGCAGCAGCCCGAGTGATCGCTCCGCTCAGCATCCCGAGCCCCGACTACGACTGGCAGGCATGGGAGCTCAACCTGTTCGGGTTGCAGCTCAACATCAACACGTATGCGTTGTGCATCCTGCTCGGCATCGTCCTCGCGGTGATGATCACGTCGCGTCGGCTCACCAAGCGTGGCGCCGAGCCCGGCGTCGTGCTCGATATCGCACTCTGGGCGGTGCCGCTCGGCATCATCGGCGCGCGCATCTTCCACGTGCTCACCCACCCCGACGACTACTTCTACGAAGGTGCCAACGTCTGGAACCCGTTCGAGCCCGGTGCCATCTGGAACATCTGGGAGGGCGGCAACGCCATCTACGGCTCGCTCATCGGCGGCGCCGTCGGTGTCTGGATCGGCTGCCGCATGACGGGCATCCGCTTCTGGTCGTTCGCCGACGCCCTCGCGCCCGGCCTCCTCGTCGCACAGGCGGCCGGCCGCCTCGGCAACTGGTTCAATCACGAGCTCTTCGGCCAGCCCACCGACCTGCCGTGGGGCCTCGAGATCGAGTCGACGAATCCTGCGTTCCCCGCCGGGCTCGCCGAGGGCACGCTCTTCCACCCCACGTTCCTCTACGAGATCATCTGGAACCTCGCAGGCGCCGCGCTCATCATCTTCCTCGAGCGCAAGATCAACCTGCGCTGGGGCAAGGCGCTCGCGGTCTACCTCATCTGGTACGGCGTCGGTCGTTCGTTCTTCGAGTCGATCCGCGTCGACCCGAGCGAGATGTTCCTCGGCATCCGCTCGAATGTCTGGGCGTCGTTCGCGGCGATCGTGCTGGGCGTCGTCATCTTCCTCGTGCAGCGTCGCCGGCACACCGGCGACGAGCCGACCCCCTACGTTCCCGGACGTGAATGGAAGGGCCCCGACGCTGAGGTACACTCAGACGAAACCGAGTCCGACTCCGACTCCGACTCTCTCGACGATGGCGTCGAGGGCGAGAACACCGCAGGCAAGACGGCAGCCACAAGCTCGAGCCGGTCGACCTCTCCGTAGGGCCTCCTCCGCACGTTCTCCGACACGACGCCGCACCATGCGTCGTGACTTCCCTTCCTAGGGCCGACGACGTCCCCCGCTGACACCTAGTTGATGAGGACGGTCCACGTGTCGCTCACTCCACCCTTCTCGAGGTTCGGTCTCGTTCCCGACGCGCAGGGCATGTACGACCCCGCCGCCGAGAAGGACGCCTGCGGCCTCGCGATGGTCGCGACCCTCCGTGGCACGGCGGGTCATGACATCATCACGGCCGCGCTCGATGCGCTGCGCCACCTCGAGCACCGTGGTGCGGTCGGTTCCGACGCCGGCACCGGCGACGGCGCGGGCATCATCACCCAGGTACCAGACGACTTCCTCCGCGCCGTCGCGTCGTTCCCGCTGCCCGCGGCGGGCTCGTACGCGGTCGGAAACGCGTTCCTGCCCGTCGACCCGACCGCCAGGTCGAGTGTCAAGCGCCGGTTCGGCGATCTCGCGGCATCCGAGGGGCTCGAGGTCATCGGATGGCGCGAGGTGCCCGTGCGTCCCGACGAGCTCGGCACCCTCGCCCGTGCCGCCATGCCGGCCGTGCAGCAGGTGTTCGTGCGGTCCTCGGCGACCACGTCCGAGGGCGACCGCATCGACGGCATTGCGCTCGACCGGCTTGCGTTCCGGCTCCGCAAGCGCGCCGAACGGGAGCTCGACCTCTACTTCGCGTCGCTCTCGTGCCGCACGCTCGTGTACAAGGGCATGGTCACGACGCTGCAGCTCGAGCCCTTCTACCCCGACCTCTCCGACGAGCGGTTCGCCTCGAAGCTCGCCCTCGTGCACTCGCGCTACTCCACGAACACGTTCCCGTCGTGGCCGCTGGCGCAGCCGTTCCGGATGATCGCGCACAACGGTGAGATCAACACGATCCAGGGCAACCGCAACTGGATGCGCGCACGGCAGTCGCAGCTCGAGTCGGAGGTGCTCGGCGACCTGACCCCCATCCTTCCGATCGTGACGCCCGGAGCGAGCGACTCGGCCTCGTTCGACGAGGTCGTCGAGCTGCTCACGCTCGCGGGGCGCAGCCTCCCGCACGCGGTCATGATGATGGTTCCCGAGGCCTGGGAGAACCAGACCGAGATCGACCCCGAGCGCCGGGCGTTCTACGAGTACCACTCCATGCTGATGGAGCCGTGGGACGGTCCCGCCGCCATCGTGTTCACCGACGGCACGCTCGTCGGCGCCACGCTCGACCGCAACGGGCTGCGTCCAGGCCGCTACCTCGTCACCGACGACGGGCTCGTCGTGCTCGCGAGCGAGATCGGCGTGCTCGACATCGAGCCGAGCCGCATCGTGCGCAAGGGCCGGCTCCAGCCGGGCCGCATGTTCCTCGTCGACACCGAGGCGGGCCGCCTCATCGAGGACGACGAGATCAAGGCCCAGCTCGCGGCATCCGAACCCTGGGGGGACTGGCTCGAGGAAGGCCGGATCCGCCTCGCCGACCTCCCCGAGCGCGAGCACATCGTGCACCCGCCGGCCTCGGTGAATCGTCGGCAGCGCACCTTCGGCTACACCGAGGAGGAGGTGCGGATCCTCCTCGCGCCGATGGCGAAGGCGGGCCAGGAGCCGCTCGGTGCGATGGGATCCGACACGCCCGTCGCGGTGCTCTCGAAGCGGCCGCGGCTCCTGTTCGACTACTTCACGCAGCAGTTCGCGCAGGTCACCAACCCGCCGCTCGACTCGATCCGCGAGCAGGTCGTGACCTCGCTCGGCTCGTCGGTCGGGCCCGAGCGCAACCTCCTCTCGGCCGGACCCGAGCACGCCCACCAAGTGTCGTTGTCGTTCCCTGTGATCGACAACGACGAGCTCGCGAAGATCGTGCACATCGACCCGGCACCCGGTCGGCGCACGGCGGTGACGATCCGCGGCCTCTACCGATTCGACGAGGGGCCGAACGCGATGCGCGACCGCCTCGCCGCGATCTGCCGCGAGGTCGACGAGGCCATCGAGGAGGGCGCCGCGTTCATCGTGCTGAGCGACCGCGACTCCAACAAGGACCTCGCACCGATCCCGTCGCTCCTCATGCTCTCGGCCGTGCACCACCACCTCATCCGGGCCGAGAACCGCATGAAGGTCGGGCTCATCGTCGAGGCCGGCGACGTCCGCGAGGTCCACCACGTCGCGCTCCTCGTCGGCTACGGGGCCGCGGCCGTGAACCCCTACCTCGCGATGGAGACGTGCGAGGAGCTCGTGCGCTCGGGCGTCATCACCGGCATCACGCCCGAAGACGCCGTGCACAACGTCATCAAGGCGCTCGGCAAGGGCGTGCTGAAGATCATGTCGAAGATGGGCGTCTCGACCATCGCGTCGTACGCGGGCGCCCAGGCGTTCGAGGCCATCGGCCTCGGGCAGGAGTTCGTCGACGAGTACTTCACCGGAACCACCTCGAAGCTCGGCGGCGTCGGACTCGACGTCATCGCGGCGGAGAACCTGCATCGGCACACCTCGGCCTACCCCGAGGACGTCGCCGTGCGTGCGCACGAGCGTCTCGCGACGGGTGGCGAGTACCAGTGGCGTCGAGACGGATCGCCGCACCTCTTCAACCCCGAGACGGTCTTCCGCCTGCAGCACTCGACGCGCAACCGTCGCTACGACGTGTTCCGCGAGTACACCTCGCTCGTCGACACGCAGGCCGAGCAGCTGATGACCCTTCGCGGCATGTTCGCGCTCCGCACGGGCACGCGCCCGCCGGTGCCCATCGACGAGGTCGAGTCGGTCGAGTCCATCGTGAAGCGCTTCTCGACCGGAGCGATGAGCTACGGGTCGATCTCGAAGGAGGCGCATGAGTCGCTCGCCATCGCGATGAACCGGCTCGGCGCGAAGTCGAACACGGGCGAGGGCGGCGAGGACCTCGATCGCCTCCTCGACCCCGAGCGGCGCAGCGCCATCAAGCAGGTGGCCTCCGGCCGGTTCGGCGTGACGAGCATGTACCTCACGCACGCCGAGGACATCCAGATCAAGCTCGCCCAGGGCGCGAAGCCCGGCGAGGGCGGCCAGCTTCCGCCCGCGAAGGTGTACCCATGGGTCGCCCGCACGCGGCACGCGACGGCCGGCGTCGGCCTCATCTCACCCCCGCCGCACCATGACATCTACTCGATCGAAGACCTCAAGCAGCTCATCTTCGACCTGAAGCGCGCCAACCCCAAGGCACGCATCCACGTGAAGCTCGTGAGCCAGTCGGGCATCGGCGCGGTCGCCGCGGGCACCGCCAAGGCCCTCGCCGACGTCATCCTGGTCTCCGGCCACGACGGCGGCACCGGAGCGAGCCCGCTCAACTCGCTGAAGCACGCGGGCACGCCGTGGGAGCTCGGCCTCGCCGAGACCCAGCAGACGCTCATGCTCAACGGCATGCGCGACCGCGTGGTCGTGCAGGTCGACGGCCAGCTGAAGACCGGCCGCGACGTCGTCATCGGTGCGCTCCTCGGCGCCGAGGAGTTCGGCTTCGCCACGGCGCCGCTCGTCGTGCAGGGCTGCGTCATGATGCGCGTCTGCCACCTCGACACCTGCCCCGTCGGCGTCGCCACCCAGAATCCCGAGTTGCGCAAGCGCTTCAGCGGCAAGCCGGAGTTCGTGGTGAACTTCTTCGAGTTCATCGCCCAGGAGGTCCGCGAGTACCTCGCCGCGCTCGGCTTCCGGTCCATCGACGAGATCATCGGCCGTCGCGAGCTCCTCGACGTCGACCGCGCCGTCGATCACTGGAAGGCCTCCGGCCTCGACCTCTCGCCAGTGCTCGTCGGCCCCGATTTCGGCGAGTCGGAGCCGCGCCGCAACTTCCGCGCGCAAGACCACGAGCTCGACGAGCACTTCGACAACGAGCTCATCCGGCGCAGCCGCATCGTGCTCGAAGAAGGCGGCACCGTCGAGATCGCGCTGCCCATCAAGAACACCGAACGGGCCGTCGGCACCATGCTGGGCCACGAGGTCACCGTGCACCGCGGCGAACACGGCCTGCCGACCGGCTCGATCGACGTCACGCTCACCGGTTCGGCCGGGCAGTCCCTCGGCGCGTTCCTGCCGAGCGGCATCACGCTCCGCCTCGAGGGCGACTCGAACGACTACGTCGGCAAGGGACTCTCGGGCGGGCAGATCGTGGTGCGACCGCCCCGCGACAGCGGCTTCGTGGCGGAGCGCAACGTCATCGCCGGTAACGTCATCGGCTACGGCGCGACACGAGGCAGCATGTTCATCCGGGGCATCGTGGGAGAACGATTCCTCGTGCGCAACTCGGGTGCGACCGCGGTCGTCGAGGGCGTCGGCGACCACGCGCTCGAGTACATGACCGGCGGCCTCGCGCTCATCCTCGGTGCAACCGGACGGAACCTCGGCGCCGGCATGTCCGGTGGCACGGCGTACGTGCTCGACCTCCGCGAGGGTCGGGTGAACCGCGAGTCGCTCAGCGCGGGCGAGCTCGAACTGCTGCCACTCGGCAGCGCCGATCGGGAGATCGTGCGCGACCTGCTCGAGCAGCACCTCGAGACCACCGACTCGTCGGTCGCGGCCGCCCTCCTCGCCGAGGGCGACGCGGCATTCGATCGCTTCACCAAGGTGCTGCCGCGCGACTACGCCGCAGTGCTCCGTACCCGCCAGAGCGCGGTCGACGAGGGCCTCGACCCCGACGGCGACGTCGTCTGGACGCGAATTCTGGAGGTGACAGGTGGCTGACCCCAAGGGCTTTCTGAAGGTCACTGAGCGGGAGCTGCCCAAGCGGCGGCCCGTTCCGGTGCGCATCATGGACTGGAAAGAGGTCTACGAGCCGGGCGACTCCGCCCAGTTGCGTCGCCAGGCCGGTCGCTGCATGGACTGCGGCATCCCGTTCTGCCACCAGGGCTGCCCGCTCGGAAACCTCATCCCCGAGTGGAACGACCTCGTGCGGCGCGGCGAGGGCCGTGCGGCCATCGAGCGCCTGCACGCGACGAACAACTTCCCCGAGTTCACCGGCCGCCTCTGCCCGGCTCCGTGCGAGTCCGCCTGCGTGCTCGGCATCAACCAGCCTGCGGTGACCATCAAGCAGGTCGAGGTCTCGATCATCGATCAGGCGTGGGGCAACGGCTGGGTCCAGCCGCAGCCGCCCGGCCGCCTCACCGGCAAGACCGTGGCCGTGGTCGGCTCGGGGCCCGCGGGCCTCGCCGCCGCACAGCAGTTGACCCGGGCCGGTCACACCGTCGCGGTCTTCGAGCGCGACGACCGCATCGGCGGGCTGCTGCGCTACGGCATCCCCGACTTCAAGATGGAGAAGAAGCACCTCGACCAGCGCCTCGCGCAGATGACGGCCGAGGGAACCCGCTTCCGGGCCGGCGTCGAGATCGGCGTCGACATCTCGTGGGACCAGCTGCGCGAGCGGTACGACGCGGTCGTCATCGCGACGGGCGCCCTCGTGCCGCGCGACCTTCCGATTCCCGGTCGCGACCTGCCGGGCGTGCACTTCGCCATGGAGTACCTCACCCAGTCGAACCGGCATCTCGCGGGCGACCCCGTCTTCGACCAGATCACGGCCGAGGGCAAGCATGTCGTCGTCCTCGGCGGCGGCGATACCGGAGCCGACTGCATCGGCACGGCGCATCGCCAGGGTGCGCTCTCGGTGACGAACCTCGCCATCGGCAAGGTGCCGAGCGCCACGCGGCCGCCCGAGCAGCCATGGCCGATGCATCCCACCATCTTCGAGGTGCAGAGTGCGCACGAGGAGGGCGGCAACCGCCAGTTCCTCGCGTCCACCGTCGAGTTCCTCGCGAACGAGGTCGGCGAGCTTCGCGCCATCCGGATCGCCGAGACCGAGTACCTCGACGGCCGCCGCGTGCCGAAGGCCGGCTCCGAACGCGAGATCCCGGCCGACCTGGTGCTGCTCGCGCTGGGCTTCACCGGCCCCGAGACCCGCGACCTCGACGAGCAGCTCCAGCTGCCCGTGACCGACCGGGGCAACCTCGAACGTGACGCCGACTATGCGACCTCCCAGCCCGGTGTCTTCGTGGCCGGCGACGCCGGCCGGGGGCAGTCGCTCATCGTCTGGGCCATCGCCGAGGGCCGGGCTGCGGCATCCGCCGTCGACCGGTACCTTGAAGGCGAGACCGAACTGCCGCACCCGATCCCGGCGAACGCGCGGGCATTCTCCATCTGATCCCGGCGCCCGACGGCGCCCATCCACCCACCCCGCGCCACGGCGCAGAAATCGGGAGTACACACCACATGAGACGTGCGAAGATCGTGGCCACCCTCGGGCCGGCCACATCGAGCTACGAGCAGATCCGCGCGATCATCGACGCGGGCGTCGATGTCGCGAGGATGAACCTCAGCCACGGCACGTACGACGTCCACGAGGGCGTCTACCAGAACGTCCGGAAGGCCGCGAACGACTCCGGTCGCGCGGTCGCGGTGCTCGTCGACCTCCAAGGGCCGAAGATCCGCCTCGGCAAGTTCGCCGACGGCCCCTACGAGCTCGCCGAGGGCGACATCTTCAAGATCACGACCGAGGACATCGTCGGCAGCAAGGAGATCGCCAGCACGACCTTCAAGGGCCTCCCGAACGACGTGGAACCCGGAGACCATCTCCTGATCGACGATGGCAAGGTGCGCGTCGAGGTCGTCGAGAGCGACGGGAAGGTCGTCACGACCCGGGTCGTCGTCGCCGGCCCCGTCTCGAACAACAAGGGCATCAACCTGCCCGGCGTGGCGGTCAACGTGCCGGCGCTGTCGGAGAAGGACGAGGACGACCTGCGCTGGGGTCTCGAGCTGGGCGCCGACCTCATCGCGCTCTCCTTCGTCCGCAACGCCAACGACATCGAGCGCGTGCACGACATCATGGAGGAGGTCGGCCGTCGCGTGCCGGTCATCGCCAAGATCGAGAAGCCGCAGGCCGTCGAGGCGCTCGAGGGCATCATCGAGGCGTTCGACGGCATCATGGTCGCGCGCGGCGACCTCGGCGTCGAGCTGCCCCTCGAAGCGGTGCCCATCGTGCAGAAGCGCGCCGTCGAGTTCGCCCGCCGCCTGGCCAAGCCCGTCATCGTGGCGACCCAGATGCTCGAGTCCATGATCCACAGCCCGGTACCGACGCGCGCCGAGACCTCGGATGTCGCGAACGCAGTGCTCGACGGCGCCGACGCCGTCATGCTCTCGGGTGAGACGAGCGTGGGGGAGTACCCCGTCGTCACCGTGGAGACCATGGCGCGCATCATCGAGTCGACCGAGAAGCACGGCCTCGAGCGCATCCCCGCGCTCGGCACCAAGCCGCGCACGCAGGCCGGCGCGATCACCCTCGCCGCCGTCGAGGTGGCCGACTTCGTGCAGGCGAAGTACCTCTGCGTCTTCACCGAGACGGGCGAGTCGGTCAGGCGGATGGCGCGCATCCGCTCGGTCATCCCGATCATCGCGTTCACCCCGTATCCCGCCATCCGGCGGCGCATGGCGTTGAACTGGGGCGTGGAGTCGTTCGTTGTGGCGCGGGTCACGCACACCGACCAGATGGTCGGCCAGGTCGACGAGGTGCTGGTGAAGACCGGCATGGCGGAGGCGGGCGAGAAGGTCGTCATCATCTCGGGTTCCCCTCCCGGAATCCCCGGCACCACCAACGACGTGCGCGTGCATGTCGTTGGCGAAGTGCTGTAGGCGCACCCCCGCGGCGCCGGCACGGAGCATCCCATGGAGATCGCGTTCGTCGGTGACGTGATGCTCGGCCGGCTCGTGGCGGAGGAGTTTCGACGACAGCCGCCCGAGTTCCCGTGGGGAGACACCCTTCCGCTGCTGCGGAAGGCCGACGTGCTCGTGGGCAACCTCGAGTTCGTGCTCGCCGACGACGGGCGCCCGTGGCCCGGCAAGACCTTCCACTTCCGTGCCGATCGCGAGGCCGTGCGCAGTCTCGAGGCTGCCGGGTTCTCGATCGTTTCGGTGGCGAACAACCACGTGCTCGATTTCGGCACGGATGCCGCACTGGAATCCCTCGAGACGCTCGCCGACCGCGGCATCCGCTTCTCGGGTGCCGGACCGGATGCCGCAGCGGCACGTCGCCCCGCGGTCCTCAGCCGCGACGGCATCACGATCGCGATGCTCGCCGTCACCGACAACGAACCCGGCTGGGAGGCCGGCGTCGACTCGCCCGGCGTGCGGTACCTGCCAATCGACCCTGACGACGCTCGCGCGCGCGAGCTGCTCGATGACGTCGCCCGCGAACGGGAGGCGGCCGACCTCGTCATCGTGTCGGCGCACTGGGGCGGCAACTGGGGCGTCGGCGTGCCGCGCAGCCACCGGCGATTCGCTCGCGCGCTCGTCGACGCGGGCGCCGATGTCGTGTTCGGGCACTCGCCGCACATCGTGCGCGGCGTGGAGGTCTACCGTGGCCGTCCCGTCCTCTACGGTGCCGGGGACTTCGTCGACGACTACGCGGTGGATCCCGTCGAGCGCAACGACCGCTCCTTCGTGTTCGTGCTGCGCACCGACGGTGCGGTGCCGGTCGAGCTGCGGCTGCATCCGACGGAGATCGTGGACTTCCACGCCCGCCGCGCCGGCCGGCATGCCGCCGAGATCGCACGCGAGATGGCGCGACGCTGCGCCGCGCTCGGCACACGAACCGTATGGGACGACGACGACGGATGCCTCGTCATCGCGATCGGGCACGGCTCGACGTGAACCAGTTCGGTGCCGGTGGTGGGGGTCGAACCCACACGCCCTTTCGGGCAAAGCATTTTGAGTGCTCCGCGTCTGCCATTCCGCCACACCGGCCAGAGGCCCTGCCAAGGATACCGTAGGCTTTCCTGCGTGACAGACAGCGAACAGACCCAGCCGGCGCCGCGCCGCGTCGTCGTGGCGGAGGATGAGTCGCTCATCCGCCTCGATATCGTCGAGATCCTGCGCGACAACGGCTACGAGGTCGTCGGCGAGGCCGGCGACGGCGAGACGGCGGTGGCGCTCGCGACCGAGCTGCGGCCCGACCTCGTCATCATGGACGTGAAGATGCCCCAGCTCGACGGCATCTCGGCGGCGGAGCGCCTCTCGAAGGGCCACATCGCGCCGGTGGTGCTCCTCACGGCGTTCAGCCAGAAGGAGCTCGTCGAGCGGGCCAGCGAGGCCGGCGCCCTCGCGTACGTGGTGAAGCCGTTCACCCCCAACGACCTGCTGCCCGCCATCGAGATCGCTCTCGCGAGGCACGCCCAGATCATCGCGCTCGAGGCCGAGGTCGGTGACCTCGTCGAGCGTTTCGAGACTCGCAAGCTCGTCGACCGGGCGAAGGGCCTCCTCAACGAGAAGATGGGCCTCACCGAGCCCGAGGCGTTCCGTTGGATCCAGAAGGCGTCGATGGACCGCCGCCTCACCATGAAGGACGTCTCCCAGGCGATCATCGAGCAGCTCGCGCCCAAGAAGTAGGACTTCCGTCCCTCCCTCGTTCCGGCTCCGTGGAATGATGTGCGTGTCCGGGCCACGCCGCCCGGCGACGGTCGAGTCGGGGGAGCACCCATGCCGGGCGATGCGCGGTCCACACTGGTCAGTCGGTTCGAGGAGCTGCGTCTCGGTGACGCTGCATCCGTCGGCGGAAAAGGTGCCAATCTCGGCGAGATGACCTCCGCCGGCCTGCCGATCCCCCCGGGATTCGTGGTCACGGCGGAGGCGTACCTCGAAGCCATCGACCACGCCGGGATCCGGCAGCAGCTGCTCGACGGGTTCCGCGAGGCCGCCGCTGGGGCCGACGATCCGGCGAGGCTGACGAGCTCCGCGGCCGCCCTTCGCGAGGCGGTGCGCGGTGTGCCGATCCCCGATGACGTGCGCGTCGCCATCCTCGGGGAGTACCACCGGCTCGGTGACCGCCTCGCGGTCGCCGTGCGGAGCTCCGCGACCTCGGAGGACGCCGAGGGCACGTCCTTCGCGGGCATGCACGAGACGTACAACAACGTCGTCGGCGACGAGGCCGTGCTCGACCGGCTCCGCGAGTGCTGGGCCTCGCTGTACGGCGATCGCGTCATCTCCTACCGAGCAAGCCAGGGGATGGACGAGGAGCCCGTGCTCGCCGTCGTCGTGCAGACGCAGATCATCTCCGACCGTTCGGGGGTGATGTTCACGATCGATCCGTCGACCGGCGCTCGCGACCACCTCGTCATCGAGGCGGCGCTCGGACTCGGCGAGGTCGTGGTCTCGGGTGCGGTCGAGCCCGACACGTACCTCGTCGCGAAGGACGGGCCGCGACTCCTCTCGGCGCGCGTCGGCCGGCAGACACATCGACTCGTTGCCGACGACGACGGCACGGTTCGCCGTGAGGATCTCGAGGCCGAGCGCGCCGACGCCCGCGTGCTCACCGACGCAGAAGTGCTCGAAGTCGCCGCGCTGGGCCTTCGGGTCGAAGCGCACTACGGCCAGCCGCAGGACACCGAATGGGCCTACTCGGGCGGGCGGCTCTTCATGCTCCAGTCCCGCCCGGTCACGACCCTCGGCGGCGGGCCGATGCCGGCCGAGGGAACCGATGCGACGGGAGCGGCAACCGCACCCGCCGGCACCGTGCTGCTGCGTGGGCTCGCCGCCGCCCCGGGGCGCGTCACCGGTCGCGTCCGGATCCTGCAGAGCCCGAGCGAGGGTGCGTCGCTGCAGAACGGCGAGATCCTCGTCGCGCCCATGACGAACCCCGACTGGGTCCCCACCATGCGCCGCGCCGCAGCGGTCGTCACCGACGGGGGCGGCATGACCTGCCACGCCGCGATCGTCGCCCGCGAGCTCGGGGTGCCCGCCATCGTCGGCGCCCGCACGGCGACGACCCTCCTGCGCGACGACGAGCTCGTCACGGTCGACGGGGCGAAGGGCGAGATCATCGAGGGCGCGGATGCCGCGGCATCCGGCCAGCCCGCAGGGCCGGCCATGGCCTCGGCCGTCGCCGCCCCTGCCGCACCCGAGCCGTTGGCGACCAAGCTGTACGTCAACCTCGCCATCGCCGAACGCGCGGAGGACACCGCTGCACTCGACGTCGACGGCGTCGGGCTGCTGCGCGCCGAATTCATGATCACGGATGCGCTCGGCGGCATGCATCCGCGCGAGATGCTCGCCCGCGGTCAGCGGGAGGAGTTCATCCGCCGCATGACGGAGTCGCTGCTGTCGGTGACGCGGGCCTTCGGGAGCCGGCCGGTGGTGTACCGCACCATCGACTTCCGCAGCAACGAGTTCCGCGGGCTCGAGGGTGGTGAGCGCTTCGAGCCGCAGGAGAACAACCCGATGATCGGCTATCGGGGCGCCTACCGCTACGTCAAGGAACCCGAGCTGTTCAACCTCGAGCTCGAGCTCCTCGCACGGGTGCGCGAGGAGACCCCGAACCTGCACATCATGCTGCCGTTCGTGCGCACCACCTGGGAGCTGGAGGCGTGCCTCGAGCTCATCGACGCGAGCCCGCTCGGCCGCCAGCGCGGACTGAAGCGCTGGGTCATGGCCGAAGTGCCGTCGATCGTCTACCGCATCCCCGAATATGCGGCCATGGGCATCGATGGCGTCTCGATCGGCTCGAACGACCTCACCCAGCTGATGCTCGGCGTCGACCGCGATTCCGAGATCTGCGCGGAACTGTTCGACGAGGCGGATGCCGCGGTGCTCGACGCGATCGAGCGCATCATCACGGCGTGCCGGTCGGCCGGCATCACCTCCTCGCTGTGCGGCCAGGCGCCCTCCAACAACCCGGCGTTCGCCGAACACCTCGTGCGGTACGGCATCGACTCGATCTCGGTGAATCCCGATGCCGCCGACCGCACCCGGCGGGTCGTGGCGGTCGCCGAGCGGCGCGTCCTGCTCGAGGCCGCACGTGGGAGCGCACGGGGCTGAGCAGGGGTCGGATGTCGCGGGGCACCCGTCGATCACCGTGGTTCGGGAACGGGCCATCCGTGTCTGTGGCCGCTTGTAGTCTTGGTGGGTGCCGGACCCAGACAAGCCCACCCTCCTCGTGATCGACGGCCATTCCCTGGCCTTTCGAGCCTTCTACGCCCTCCCCGTCGACAGCTTCTCCACGCGCGACGGGCAGCACACGAACGCCATCCACGGGTTCCTCTCGATGCTGCTGCTGCTCCTGCAGAACGAGAAGCCCACGCACCTCGCCGTCGCGTTCGACAAGTCGCGCGTCTCCTTCCGCACACGCGAATACGCGGAGTACAAGGGCAACCGAAGCGAGACGCCGGCCGAGTTCAAGGGCCAGGTGCCGCTCCTGCAGGACGCACTGCAGGCCATGAGCATCCGCACGCTCGAGATCGACGACTACGAGGCCGACGACATCCTCGCCACCCTGGCCAAGCGGGGCCAGGCCGAGGGGTACCGGGTGCTCCTCGTCTCGGGCGATCGCGACACCATCCAGCTCGTGAACGACGACGTCACGCTGCTCTACCCCAACACGCAGGGCGTCTCGCAACTGAAGCGCTACGACGTCGACGCGGTGGTCGAGCGGTACGGCATCCGTCCCGAGCAGTACCCCGATGTGGCGGCGCTCGTCGGTGAGACGAGCGACAACCTCACCGGCATCACGAAGGTCGGCGAGAAGACCGCGGTCAAGTGGCTCGGCCTCTACGGCGATCTCGACGGCATCATCGAGCATGCCGACGAGATCAAGGGCGTGGTGGGGCAGTACCTGCGCGATCAGAAGGAGAACGCGATCCGCAACCGGCGGCTCAACAAGCTCGTCACCGACGTCGAACTCGACGTGGTGCTCGACGAGCTTCGCGCGCAGCCGATCGACCTGGAGACGGTGCGGCCGCTCTTCGAGCGGCTCGAGTTCCGCACGCTGATGGAGCGGCTGACGAAGATCGCGGCGGGGGAGGCCGGGGTCGATGGCGCTGTGGCCGGTGCGACGGGCGCGACCGCCACGGCGACCGCCCTTCCGGCCGAGCCGGCTGCCGACGCACTCGTCGCGCCGACCCCGGCTCGCCTCGAGGGCGAGGAGCTCGGCGCCTGGCTCGAGCGCGCGAAGGCCGCCGAGCCCGCGGGGCTGGGTCTCAGCCTCGAGGTGTTCGGCGGTCGCGTCGTCGGCGCCGGCATTGCGACCTCGAGCGAGACGGTGCATCTCGTGTGGAAGACCGGCCGCCCCGAGCTCGCGCCGTTCGAGGCGTGGCTCGCGAGCGACGCCCCGAAGATCATGACCGACGCGAAGTCGCAGGTGAAGGCCCTCAGTCGCTCGGGGCTCACCTTCGACGGGCTCGTGGTCGACACCCTCATCGCCGGATGGCTCGTACGCCCCAACCTCACCGAGAAGACGCTCGCCGACCTCGTGTCCTTCCACCTCGGCGAGACCGTGCCCCAGGCCGATCCGACCCAGCTCCTTCCCGAGGAGGGCACCGACTCCGGCGCACCCGAGTACGCCTGGTACTCCCTCCGCCTCGCGCCCGTCGTGCTGCGGGCGCTCAGCGAGAGCTCGCGACGGCTGCTCGCCGAGATCGAGATGCCGCTCGTCCCGGTGCTCGCTGCCATGGAGCTCCGCGGCGTCACGGTCGACCATGAGGAGCTCGCCACCCTGTCGTCGGAGCTCGGCGAGCGTGCAGCGGCGCTCGCGGCATCCGCGTATGCCGAGATCGGCCGCGAGGTGAACCTGGGTTCGCCCAAGCAGCTGCAGGAGGTGCTCTTCGACCAGCTCGGCATGCCCAAGACGCGTGCCACGAAGACCGGCTACACCACCGACGCCAGCGCTCTCGCCGACCTGCAGGAGTCGAACCCGCACCCGTTCCTCGGATTCCTGCTCGAGCACCGCGACGTCACGAAGCTGCGCCAGATCGTCGAGTCGCTCGACAAGTCGATCGGCGCAGACGGCCGGATCCGTACGACGTACTGGCAGATCGGCGCCGCCACCGGCCGCATGTCCTCGAACGACCCCAACCTGCAGAACATCCCCATCCGCACCGAAGATGGTCGCCGCATCCGCAAGGCGTTCCGGCACGGACCCGAGTTCGCCGAGCTCCTCACGGCGGATTACTCGCAGATCGAGATGCGCATCATGGCGCATCTCTCGGGCGACCCGGGGCTCATCGAGGCGTTCAACGTCGGCGAAGACCTCCACCGGTTCGTCGGCGCCCGGGTGTTCGGGGTCGACCCGGCCGACGTGACACCACTCATGCGCACGAAGGTCAAGGCCATGTCGTACGGACTCGCCTACGGCCTCAGTGCCTTCGGCCTTTCGAAGCAGCTGCGCATCGAACGCGCCGAGGCGACCCAACTCATGCGCGAGTACTTCCAGCGGTTCGGCGCCGTCCGCGACTACCTCAGAGGCGTCGTCGAGCAGGCGAAGATCGACGGATACACCGAGACCATCTTCGGTCGACGCCGCCCGTTCCCCGACCTCGCGAGCCCCAACCGGGTGCTGCGTGAGAACGCGGAGCGCGCGGCGCTCAACTCCCCGATCCAGGGGTCGGCCGCCGACATCATGAAAGTCGCGATGGCGAACGTCGAAGCCGCCATCGCCGACCGCGGGCTCGAGAGCCGGATGCTGATGACCGTGCACGACGAGCTCATCTTCGAAGTGGCGCCTGGCGAGTCCGACTCGCTCGAGGCGATCGTTCGCGACCGGATGGCGCACGCGGCCGAGCTGCTCGTGCCGCTCGATGTGCAGCTCGGCCGCGGCGCCAACTGGGACGACGCGGCGCACTGAGCACGACGCATACGCGACGCGGCATCCGTTCGTCGATCGCCAGCAGGATCCCGACGACGCGCGTCGGTGGCGTGCCCTAGGCTCGCTCCCATGGCATCGAGTGAGCGCACCCCGACCGACGTCGACCGCATCGCCGAGCAGTGGGTCGACACGGCCGTCGAGCTGAACCCCACCCTCGGCACGTACATCGGCAGGAGGGAGGCCGACACCCGATTCGGCGACTACTCGCCCGAGGGGCTCGAACGCTCGGCCGAAGCGGTTCGACGCACGATCGCCGCGCTCGACGCGGCGACGCCGGCCGACGATGTCGACGTCGTCACCGTCGCCGACCTGCGCAGCCAGCTCGACCTCGATCTCGAGGCGCACGAGGCCCGACTCCCGCTCCGCGACCTCAACGTGATCGCGAGCCCCGCGCAGGAGCTGCGCGAGGTCTTCGACCTCATGGCCGCCGATGGCGCCGACGACTGGGCGATCATCTCGACGCGGCTGGGAGCGCTGCCCGCCGCGCTCGACGGCTACGTCGAGACGCTGAGACTCGGCATCCGGGAAGGCATCGTTCCGGCGAAGCGCCAGGTGCGTGAGGTGGCGGCCCAGGCCCACAAGCACGAGCGCAGCGACGGCTTCTTCGCCGAGTTCGTCGGCGGAGCTCCCGGAGACCTCCCCGGCGCCCTTCGGAGCGACCTCGACGCCGGCGCTGCGGCGGCCGGCGCAGCCTACGGGCGCCTCGCCGCATTCCTCGAGCAGGACCTGCTCCCCGTCGCCGGCGAGCACGACGGCGTCGGCCGCGACCATTACGCGCTCCAGTCGCGCCGGTTCCTCGGCGCCGTGATCGACCTCGACGAGACCTACGAGTGGGGCACCGAGGAGCTCGCTCGCATGGTCGCCGAGCAGGAGGCCATCGCGAAGGAGATCAAGCCCGGGGCATCCGTCGCCGAGGCCATCGCGTTCCTCGACGGCGACCCGACGCGCAAACTGCACGGCACCGACGCGCTGCAGCGGTGGATGCAGGAGACGAGCGACCGGGCGGTCGCGGAGCTCGGAGCCACGCACTTCGACATCCCCGCCGAGATCCGCACGCTGGAGTGCCTCATCGCCCCGACCCACGAGGGCGGCATCTACTACACCGGCCCCACCGACGACTTCAGTCGCCCGGGCCGCATGTGGTGGTCGGTGCCCGACGGCGTGACCGAGTTCGACACGTGGCGCGAGCTCACCACCGTCTACCACGAGGGCGTGCCGGGCCATCACCTGCAGATCGGGCAGGCGGTCGTGAATCGCGGCAGGCTCAACACCTGGCGGCGACAACTCGCCGGCACCTCGGGGCACGCAGAGGGCTGGGCGTTGTACGCCGAGCGGCTCATGCAGGAGCTCGGCTACCTCGACGACCCCGCCGATCGGCTCGGCATGCTCGACGGGCAGCGCATGCGAGCGGCACGCGTGGTGCTCGACATCGGGGTGCACCTCGGCAAGCAGCGACCCGACGGCGGCGGCGTCTGGACGGCAGAGTACGCGTACGAGTTCCTCCGCGAGAACGTCAACATGAATGACGGGTTCGTGCGCTTCGAGGTGAACCGGTACCTCGGCTGGCCCGGTCAGGCCCCGTCCTACAAGGTCGGCCAGCGCATCTGGGAGCAGTTGCGCGACGAGTTCCGGCGTCGCGAGGGCGACGCCTTCGACATCCGGGAGTTCCACCGCCGCGCGCTCGACCTGGGCGGCGTGGGGCTCGACACGCTGCGCACGGCGCTGCTCGGCTGAGCAGCGCCGTCGCGGCCGGCGGGCCAGGGGCGGGCATCCGCGCGGTTGCCGGACGCTCCGGCGTTCGGCTAGGATAGAGCGTCACTCGTGTGACATCCCTGTCCGCATGCCCATCGCGGAACCAACAACGCTCTACCAACGCGATGGGCTCGATTCTGTCCTTTACGGAGCATTCACTACATGACAACCGCAACGACCAAGGCGCCCAAGCAGGTCGCGATCAACGACATCGGATCTGCTGACGATTTCCTCGCCGCGGTCGAGAAGACTTTGAAGTTCTTCAACGACGGCGACCTCATCGAGGGCACCGTCGTGAAGATCGACCGCGACGAGGTCCTCCTCGACGTCGGCTACAAGACCGAGGGCGTCATCCCCTCGCGTGAGCTTTCCATCAAGCACGACGTCGACCCCAGCGAGGTCGTCGGCGTCGGCGACACCGTCGAGGCCCTCGTTCTCCAGAAGGAGGACAAGGAAGGCCGCCTCATCCTGTCGAAGAAGCGCGCTCAGTACGAGCGTGCATGGGGCGACGTGGAGAAGATCAAGGAAGCCGATGGCGTCGTGACCGGTACGGTCATCGAGGTCGTCAAGGGCGGCCTGATCGTCGACATCGGCCTTCGCGGCTTCCTCCCGGCCTCGCTCATCGAGCTCCGCCGCGTTCGCGACCTCACGCCGTACCTCGGCCAGGAGATCGAGGCGAAGATCCTCGAGCTCGACAAGAACCGCAACAACGTCGTGCTCTCGCGCCGTGCGCTGCTCGAGCAGACCCAGTCGGAGTCCCGCTCGACGTTCCTCGCGAACCTGCACCCGGGCCAGATCCGCAAGGGCGTCATCTCCTCGATCGTCAACTTCGGCGCGTTCGTGGACCTCGGTGGCGTCGACGGTCTCGTGCACGTCTCCGAGCTGTCGTGGAAGCACATCGAGCACGCCAGCGAGGTCGTCGAGGTCGGCCAGGAGGTCACTGTCGAGGTGCTCTCCGTCGAGCTCGACCGCGAGCGCGTCTCGCTGTCGCTCAAGGCGACGCAGGAGGACCCCTGGCAGGTCTTCGCTCGCACGCACGCCATCGGCCAGGTCACCCCGGGCAAGGTCACGAAGCTCGTTCCGTTCGGTGCGTTCGTTCGCGTCGCCGACGGCATCGAGGGCCTCGTGCACATCTCGGAGCTGTCGGGCCGTCACGTCGAGCTCGCCGAGCAGGTCGTCTCCGTCGGCGAGGAGGTCTTCGTCAAGGTCATCGACATCGACCTCGAGCGTCGCCGCATCTCGCTCTCGCTCAAGCAGGCCAACGAGGGCGTCGACCCCGAGGGCACCGAGTTCGACCCGGCGCTCTACGGCATGCTCACCGAGTACGACGAGCAGGGCAACTACAAGTACCCCGAGGGCTTCGACCCCGAGACCAACGAGTGGCGCGAGGGCTTCGAGTCCCAGCGCGAGAAGTGGGAGCAGGACTACGCTGCCGCCCAGGCTCGCTGGGAGGCGCACAAGAAGCAGGTCGCCCAGGCGAACGCTGCCGCCGTGGCCGACGACTCGTTCTCGGCCGGCGCTGCCTCGTTCTCGAGTGAGTCGACCGGTGCGGGCACCCTCGCCGACGACGCCTCGCTCGCGGCGCTGCGTGAGAAGCTCTCGAGCAACTGACGCACCCGCGCGGGTGATCGCGAACCGGAAGGCCGGCTCCCTCGGGAGCCGGCCTTCCGGCGTTCCGGCCGGAAGCCGGTGCCGATCACGAGGGCGGCGGGGCGCCGGCGGCGCGCCGCGTGCGCCGCCGGCGCACGAGCATGACGACGAGGACCGCGACGAGCGCGATGCCGAGAATCACGAACACGGGCGCGAGGAGCGCGGCGAACGCCAGCGTGAAGCTCCCGGCATCCTCGGCGGCGCTGGCCACCGGGCCCCCGATGCCTCCGGTCGCGGCGTTCAGGATCGGTCGCGCGGCGGCCTTGGCCAGGTGCATCCCGAGCGCGAGCACGACACCGACCGCCACGGGCACCCACTGCTGCGACGTGAAGAACGTTTCGGGGTCGGTCACGGCGACCGTCGACGCATCCACTCCCGAACCGAAGGCGATGCCGCCCGCTGTGGGACGGATGACCGTCTGCACGACGTCGTTGACCGAATCGAGGCCCGGCACCTTGTCGGCGACGAACTCGAACACGAGCAGTACCGCAAGGATGAGGAGCACCCATTCGTTCGAGAGCCACGCCCACGCCGGCGGCAGTTCGACGAGTTCGGTGAACCGGTCGAGCGCGCCGATGACGACGAGGGGGATCCAGGCGTTGAGGCCGGCCGCGAGGGCGAGTCCGGTCCCGGTCAGCAGTTCGAGCACGAGTCACCTCCGGCATCGGTGGCCTTCGGGTCGAGTTTCCCACGGATAGAGTGGAGGACGTGTATCTGATCGGTCTCACGGGCGGAATCGCCTCAGGCAAGTCCACGGTCGCGCGACGGCTCGTCGAGCACGGAGCGGTGCACATCGATGCCGACGAGTTGGCGCGTCGCGTCGTCGAGCCCGGCAAGCCCGCCCTCGCGAGGATCGTCGAGGAGTTCGGCGCCGAGGTGCTCCGACGAGACGGCACGCTCGATCGCGCGAAGCTCGGGGAGATCGTGTTCGGCGACGACGCGGCAAGAGCGAAGCTCAACGGCATCGTGCACCCCGCCGTCCGCGAGCTCACCGGCAAGATCATCGATCGCGCGGTCGCCGAAGACCCCGACGCCGTGATCGTGTACGACGTGCCGCTCCTCGTCGAGGCATCCGTGCCCGACGACCTGCAGTTCGATCTCATCGTGGTGACCAGCGCGCCCCGCCCCACGCAGGTGAAGCGCCTCGTCGAGGAGCGCGGGCTGGACGCGACTCAGGCGGAGGCTCGTGTGGACGCGCAGGTCGGCAACACCGAACGCCTCGCGATCGCCGACGTCGTGATCGATACCGACGCGTCGATGGCGCACACCATGAGCCAGACCGACGCGCTCTGGCACCGGATCAACCAGGAGCGCCGCTCGCGGGCCTGACGGTCGCCGCCTCGACCAGCACCCGTGCCACCGCCTTGGCTTCGGCGGCGGTGGCAGGGGAACCGGTGATCGGCGCGGTGACCATCGCCCCGTTCGCCACGATGTAGAGCCGCTCGGCGAGCGCATCCGCGTCGTCGGCGCTCAGTCCGAGCTCGTCGACGAGCCGGCGAAGCACGCTCCGGAAGGCGCGCTTGTGGTCGCGCACGGCTTCGGCGACGGGGGCGGCGTCATCACCGAGCTCGCCGAACGCGTTGACGAAGGCGCATCCGCGGAACGAGTCCTCGGCGAACCACTCGTGCAGCCAGTCGAAGACCGCGAGGACGCGTTCGGT
This sequence comes from Agromyces sp. NPDC052230, assembly GCF_040679595.1. Lineage (NCBI taxonomy): Bacteria > Bacillati > Actinomycetota > Actinomycetes > Micrococcales > Microbacteriaceae > Agromyces > Agromyces sp. NPDC052230. Next base: position 239,108 of record NZ_JBFAVC010000002.1, read on the forward strand.
GGGGGAGTCGCCCGATCGCGCGTCGAGGAATCGGCGAACGGATGCCGCGATGCCGGCGTCGCGGTCGCGCAGCGTGGCCTCCACGAGGTCGTCCTTCGAGCGGAAGGCACGGTAGACCCGCTTGAGCGGAACGCCGGACGCGGCCCGCACGGTGTCCATGCCGACGGCTTGGATGCCGTGCGCGTAGAACAGCTCGGACGCAGCGGCGACCAGCGAGGCCCGGTCGTCGTCGGCGTCGATCGCGGCGCCGCCGCGGGATGGATCGCTCACAGGCCCTCCTGGATCGCAGTTGCGGGAAAACGATCGTTCTCATACTATGGCATCTCGCCGGAGAACGTACGTTCTCCGAATCGCAACCCAACTTGGAGGACCTCTCATGTCGAAGGTGCGCTACCGCACAGCCGTGGTGGACGGCCACACGCTGGCCTACCGCGAGGCGGGCGACCCAGCCCTGCCGACCCTCGTGCTGCTGCACGGATTCCCGACGAGCTCGCACATGTTCCGCGGACTGCTCGACGAACTCGCGGACGAGTACCACCTCATCGCGCCCGATCACCTCGGCTTCGGAGCCAGCGACGCGCCCGACCGCGAGCGGTTCGACTACGGCTTCGAGCCGCTCACGCAGCTCACGCTCGGCCTGCTCGACCGCCTGGGCGTCGACCGGTTCGCGCTCTACGTGCAGGATTACGGCGCGCCCATCGGCTTCCGCATCGCGGCGCGGCATCCGGAGCGCGTCACCGCGATCATCACTCAGTCGGGCAATGCGTACGCCGACGGGTTCACGCCGTTCTGGGAGCCCCTGGTCGCGTACGCGAAGGCCCGGGCGGCCGGAGAGCAGCACGACGACACCGCGGTCCGTGCGCTGCTGACGATGGACGCCACGCACTGGCAGTACACCCACGGCGTGCCGGCCGACCGAATGGACCGGATCGCACCCGACACCTGGGTCCTCGATCAGGCGCACCTCGACCGGCTGGGCAACGCGGCCATCCAGCTCGACCTCTTCGCCGACTACCTGTTCAACCTCGACGAGTACCCGGCCTTCCACGAGTACTTCCGGAGCCACCGGCCGCCGCTGCTCGTCGCGTGGGGCCGGAACGATGAGATCTTCGGGCCCGACGGGGCGACGGCGTTCAGCCGCGATCTCCCCGACGCCGAGGTGCATCTCCTCGATGCCGGCCACTTCGCCCTCGAGACGCATCTCGAGGAGATGGTCGCGCTCATCCGGCCGTTCCTGCGATCGGCGCTCGCTGCTGCATGAGGACGCCGGAGTGTGAGCCGCGGATGTCCCGGCCGGGCGGTGGACCGTCCGGCCGGGGTGTCGGTGGGCGAACCTAGACTGGAACGCATGCAGGCCACGCGATCCGTACGCCCGTTCGAGGTGGTGAGCGAGTACCGACCCAGCGGCGACCAGCCCACCGCCATCGCCGAGCTCGCCGGGCGCATCAATGCCGGCGAGACCGACGTGGTCCTCCTCGGAGCCACCGGAACGGGCAAGTCCGCGACGACTGCCTGGCTCATCGAGCAGGTCCAGCGACCCACGCTGGTGCTCGCGCACAACAAGACGCTCGCCGCACAGCTCGCGACCGAGTTCCGCGAGCTCATGCCGAACAACGCCGTTGAGTACTTCGTCTCGTACTACGACTACTACCAGCCCGAGGCGTACGTGCCGCAGACCGACACCTTCATCGAGAAGGACTCGTCGATCAACGCCGAGGTCGAGCGGCTCCGCCACTCCACCACGAATTCGCTGCTCAGCCGGCGCGACGTCGTCGTGGTCTCCACGGTGTCGTGCATCTACGGCCTGGGCACGCCAGAGGAGTACCTGGCCGCGATGATGCCCTTGCAGGTGGGGCAGCGGGTCGATCGAGACTGGCTCATCCGCAAGTTCGTCTCGATGCAGTACCAGCGCAACGATGTCGACTTCTCTCGCGGCACGTTCCGGGTGCGCGGCGACACCATCGAGATCATCCCGATCTACGAGGAGCTCGCGATCCGCATCGAGATGTTCGGCGATGAGATCGAGGCGCTCTATTCGCTGCATCCGCTCACCGGCCAGGTGGTGGCCAAGCTCGACGCAGTGCCCGTGTTCCCGGGTTCGCATTACGTCGCCAGCACCGACGTCATGCAACGCGCGATCGGCACCATCCGGCTCGAGCTCGAGGAGCGCCTCGCCGAGCTCGAACGCGAGGGCAAGCTCCTCGAGGCGCAGCGCCTCCGCATGCGCACGACCTTCGACCTCGAGATGATGGAGCAGATCGGCTTCTGCTCGGGCATCGAGAACTACTCCCGGCACATCGACGGGCGCGCGCCGGGTGAGGCGCCGCACTGCCTGCTGGACTACTTCGCCGACGACTTCCTGGTCGTCATCGACGAGTCGCACGCGACGGTGCCGCAGATCGGAGCGATGTACGAGGGGGACTCCTCGCGCAAGCGCACGCTGGTGGAGCACGGGTTCCGGCTCCCGAGCGCCCTCGACAATCGCCCGCTGAAGTGGGACGAGTTCAAGGCCCGGGTCGGCCAGACGGTCTACCTCTCCGCAACGCCCGGCCGCTACGAGATGGGCATCGCCGACGGGGTGGTCGAGCAGATCATCCGTCCCACCGGCCTCGTCGACCCGCAGATCGTGGTGAAGCCCTCGAAGGGACAGATCGACGACCTGCTCGAGGAGATCCGGGTACGCGCCGAACGCGACGAGCGCGTGCTCGTCACGACACTCACCAAGCGCATGGCCGAGGAGCTCACCGACTTCCTCACCGAGGCGGGCGTGCGGGTGCGGTACCTCCACTCCGATGTCGACACCCTTCGACGGGTGGAGCTGCTGACCGAGCTGCGCGCGGGCGTCTATGACGTGCTCGTCGGCATCAACCTGCTGCGCGAGGGCCTCGACCTCCCCGAGGTGTCGCTCGTTGCGATCCTCGACGCCGACAAGGAGGGCTTCCTCCGATCGTCGACCTCGCTCATCCAGACCATCGGCCGCGCCGCCCGCAACGTGTCAGGCGAGGTGCACATGTACGCCGACGTCCTCACCGACTCGATGAAGTCGGCGATCGACGAGACGACACGGCGTCGAGACAAGCAGCTCGAGTACAACCGCGCCAACGGCATCGACCCGCAACCGCTGCGCAAGCGCATCGCCGACATCACCGAGGTGCTCGCCCGCGAGGAGGCCGACACGGCGCAGCTCCTCGCCGGCCGTGACGCGCGCAAGAAGGCGCCGGTGCCGAACCTGCGTCGCGAGGGCATCGCGGCGGCCGGCGCGAACGATCTCGAGGAGCTGATCCGCGACCTGAACGAGCAGATGCTCGAGGCGGCGGGCGAGCTGAAGTTCGAGCTCGCGGCCCGGCTCCGCGACGAGGTCTCCGAGCTGAAGCGCGAGCTTCGCCAGATGGAGAAGGCGGGTCACCTCGGCTGACGGATGCCTCGCGGTCGCGGCCGCCGACGTGCAGGCTGGGAATTCCACGGAATCGAACGTATGTTCGCTGAGAGCGCGCGCCGCCGCGGAACCCGTGTCGGTGGCGCTCTCTAGACTCGTAGAGTGCCAGTTTCACGTCTCGATGCCCATTCGCGCCTGAGTGTCCGCGGTGCTCGCGTGCACAACCTGCAGAATGTCGACGTCGAGATCCCGCGCGATGCGATGGTCGTGTTCACGGGCCTGTCGGGCTCGGGCAAGTCGTCGCTCGCGTTCGACACGATCTTCGCCGAGGGGCAGCGTCGGTACGTCGAATCCCTCTCGGCCTATGCCCGCCAGTTCCTCGGACAGGTCGATCGCCCCGACGTCGACTTCATCGAGGGGCTCAGCCCTGCGGTCTCCATCGATCAGAAGTCCACGAACCGCAACCCCCGTTCGACGGTCGGTACGATCACCGAGATCTACGACTACATGCGACTGCTCTGGGCACGCATCGGCGTGCCGCACTGCCCCGTGTGCGGTGAGCGCATCCAACGCCAGACGGTGCAGCAGATCGCCGACCAGCTCATGGAGCTGTCCGAGGGCACCCGCTACCAGGTGCTCAGCCCCGTCGTCTCGAAGAAGAAGGGCGAGTTCGTCGACCTGTTCCGCGAGCTGGCCGCCGGCGGCTACTCGCGCGCGATGGTCGACGGCGAGCTCATCCGCCTCGACGAGCCGCCGACGCTCAAGAAGCAGGTCAAGCACGACATCTCGGTGGTGGTCGACCGGCTCGTCGCCGGTCCCGACGTGCTCGGCCGACTCACCGACTCGCTCGAGACGGCGCTCCGACTCACCGACGGCCTCGTGCAGGTGAACTTCGTCGACGAATCCGGCCCCGAGGCCTGGGCGACGTTCTCCGAGAAGCTCTCCTGCCCGAATCAGCACCCCATCCAGCTCACCGAGATCGAACCGCGCACGTTCTCGTTCAACGCGCCGTTCGGAGCCTGCCCCGAGTGCTCGGGCCTCGGCACGAGGATGTCGGTCGACGAGGCGCTGCTCCTCGGCGACCCGACGCTCAGCATCGGCGAGGGCGTCATCATCCCGTGGACATCGCAGGGCAAGAGCCTCTACAACTACTACGAGAAGCTGCTCGACGGCCTCGCGCGCGACCTCGGGTTCTCGCTCGACACGCCATGGGAGGAGCTCGACGAGGCGGCACGCGACGCGGTGCTGCGCGGCGACAACTTCGAGGTCAAGGTGCGCTGGCGCAACCGCTACGGCCGCGAGATGAGCTACACCTCCGGCTTCGAGGGCGTGGTTCCGTACATCGAGCGCCAGTACGTCCAGGCCGAGACCGACGTACAGCGGGCGCGCTGGGCGGAGTACCTCCGCGAGGTGCCCTGCCCCGTCTGCCACGGCAAGCGGCTGAAGCCCGAGGTGCTCTCGGTGCTCATCCACGAACACAGCATCGCCGACGTGGGCCTGCTGAGCCTCACCGACGCACGGGCCTTCATGGACCGACTCGCGCTCACCGACCGCGAGCAGGCCATCGGCGCTCAGGTCCTGCGCGAGATCAAGGTGCGGCTCGACTTCCTCATCCGGGTCGGTCTGAGCTACCTCGACCTCGCCCGAGCAGCCGGCACGCTGTCGGGCGGCGAGGCGCAGCGCATCCGGCTGGCCACCCAGATCGGCTCGGGGCTCACCGGCGTGCTGTACGTGCTCGACGAGCCGAGCATCGGGCTGCACCAGCGCGACAACCGCCGCCTGATCGACACCCTGATCGCCCTGCGCGACCTCGGCAACACGCTCATCGTCGTCGAACACGATGAAGACACCATCCGCACCGCCGACTGGATCGTCGACATCGGCCCTGGCGCCGGCGTCAACGGCGGCACCGTCGTGCACTCGGGCAGCTACGCCGACCTCCTGAAGAACACGCGATCACTCACGGGCGACTACCTCTCGGGCCGCAAGGAGATCCCGCTTCCCGCACGTCGGCGATCCATCGACCCGCAGCGCGTGATCTCGGTGCAGGGCGCCGAGGCGAACAACCTGCGCGGCATCGACGTCGACTTCCCGCTCGGCACGTTCACCGCGGTCACGGGCGTCAGCGGCTCCGGCAAGTCCTCGCTCGTGAACGACATCCTCTACCGTGTGCTCGCCAACCGCCTGAACGGTGCGCGAAAGGTGCCGGGCAAGCACCGCCGAGTGACCGGCCTCGAGCAGCTCGACAAGGTCGTGCATGTCGACCAGGCGCCGATCGGTCGTACCCCGCGGTCGAACCCGGCGACCTACACGGGCGTCTTCGACCGCATCCGCACGCTCTTCTCCGAGACCACCGAGTCGAAGGCACGAGGCTACCTGCCCGGCCGGTTCAGCTTCAACGTCAAGGGCGGCCGGTGCGAGGCGTGTTCCGGCGACGGCACGATCAAGATCGAGATGAACTTCCTGCCCGACGTCTACGTGGCCTGCGAGGTGTGCGGCGGCAAGCGGTACAACCGCGAGACGCTGCAGGTGCACTACAAGGGCAAGAACATCGCCGAAGTGCTCGAGATGCCCATCAGCGAGGCGGCCGAGTTCTTCGAGCCGATCTCGGCGATCCACCGGTACCTGAAGACCCTCGTCGACGTCGGTCTCGGCTACGTGCAGCTCGGTCAGAGCGCGACCACGCTCTCCGGCGGCGAGGCGCAGCGGGTGAAGCTCGCCACCGAGCTGCAGCGACGGTCGAACGGCCGCAGCGTCTACGTGCTCGACGAGCCGACCACCGGGCTCCACTTCGAAGACGTCCGCAAGCTCCTGAAGGTGCTCGGCAAGCTCGTCGAGAAGGGCAACACCGTGATCGTGATCGAGCACAACCTCGACGTCATCAAGTCGGCCGACTGGATCATCGACCTCGGTCCCGAGGGTGGCTCCGGGGGCGGACAGCTCGTCGCGACGGGCACGCCCGAACAGGTCGCCCGCATCCCCGAGAGCCACACCGGCTACTTCCTGCGCGAGATCTTCGACGCGGCATCCGTGCACGCCGAGGTCGCCAGCTGAAGTCGATGAGCACAGCGTTACCGAAGAACGAGGGCGTTCCCTATCGCCCGAAGGCGGGGGAGATCCCCACCGCCCCGGGCGTCTATCGCTTCCGCGACGCCGAGCGACGCGTGCTGTACGTCGGCAAGGCGAAGAACCTGCGTTCGCGTCTGTCGAACTACTTCGCCCCCCTGCACACGCTGCACGAGCGCACGCGGCGAATGGTCACGAGCGCCGCCTCCGTGGAGTGGACCGTCGTCCGCACCGACGTCGAGGCGCTGAACCTCGAGATCACGTGGATCAACGAGCTCAAGCCGCCGTTCAACGTGCGGTTCAAAGACGACAAGTCGTATCCGTACCTCGTGGTCACCCTTGCCGACGAGGCTCCCCGTGCGATGGTCTCCCGTCGGCGCGGCATCCCGGGGGCGCGGTACTTCGGCCCGTATCCGAAGGTGTGGGCCGTGAACGAGACGCTCGACCTGCTCATCAAGCTGTTCCCCATCCGTACGTGCAAAGACAGTGACTATCGTCGTGCCATCGCCTCGGGCAAGCCGTGCTTCGCCGGCCAGATCGGACGGTGCTACGGCCCCTGCTCGGGCCGGGTCACGATCGAGGAGCATCGGGCCAACGTCGACCGGTTCGTGGCGTTCATGCAGAATCAGGACCCCCGGATCCTCGACGACCTCGAGCGCGAGATGCGTTCTGCGGCCTCCGTGCAGGACTACGAGACCGCCGCGCGTCGGCGCGACCAGCTGCAGGCGGCGAGGGCCTTCTTCGAGAAGAGCGCGATGGTGCTCGGCGACCGCGTCGACATCGATGTCTTCGGCATCGAGCACGACGAGCTCGCCGCCGCGGTGCAGCTGTTCGTCGTGCGAGGCGGCCGGGTGCGCGGCGTGCACACCTGGACCGTCGACAAGGAGCTCGACGTACCGCTCACGGAGCTGGTCGACTCGGTCGTGCAGAACGCCTACGTCGACGGGCTCAACCCGGCCCGCGAGGTCGTGGTACCCGAGCTTCCCGACGACGCCGAGGCGCTCGAGTCGTGGCTCGCCACGCTCGCCGGCCGAAAGGTGCGGCTCCGCGCCGCGCAGCGTGGCGACAAGGCGGCACTGCTCCAGACCGCGACCCAGAACGCCAAGCAGTCGTTGATGCTCTACAAGACCCGGCGCAGCGCCGACTTCACGACCCGCTCCCGCGCCCTCGAGGACATCCAGGAGGCGCTCGGCATGGCCGACGCCCCGCTGCGCATCGAGTGCTTCGACGTGTCGCATCTCAGCGGCACCAACATCGTCGCCTCCATGGTCGTCTTCGAAGACGGGCTGCCTCGCAAAGACGAGTACCGCCGGTTCACCATCCCGAAGTCGACCGACGACACCGACTCCATCCACCAGGTGCTCACGAGACGTCTCGCCTATCTCTCGCCCGGTCGGGCGGATGTCGCGTCGAATGGCGGTGGCACGGGCGCCGCAGCGCCGCGAGCCGACGAGACAGCCGCGCCATCCGAGATGCCCGAGACATCCGAGGCATCCGAGACGACAGAGGCATCCGAACGACGGAAGAAATTCGCCTACCGGCCGAACCTCCTCGTCGTCGACGGCGGCCAGCCGCAGGTCGCCGCGGCGGCCCGCGCCCTCGAGGAGTCGGGCGTCGACGGCATCTACCTGTGCGGCATCGCCAAGCGGCTCGAGGAGATCTGGACGCCCGAGGCCGACTTCCCGGTGATCCTGCCGCGCAACAGCGACGCGCTCTTCCTCTTCCAGCGCGTGCGCGACGAGGCGCACCGCTTCGCTATTGCACATCAGCGCCAGCGGCGCAAGCGGGACATCGGCACCGTTCTCTCGGAGATTCCCGGGCTCGGCCCCGCACGCGTCAAGGAGCTGCTGCGGCACTTCGGCTCCGTCGCCCGGCTGCGGGCGGCGAACGAGGACGAGATCGCTGAGGTCAAGGGCATCGGGCCGACCCTCGCGGGCACCGTGCACGGGCACCTGCACGCCGATCGCGCGCCGGTGCCCCGGTAGGCTGGAGTGTCGACGCGCGGAAGGGGGCCCGAGACGATGGCAGCCGAGGCTGAGCAGCAACAAGAGGTGCTCATCGTCACCGGGATGTCGGGCGCGGGCCGGTCGACCGTCGGCAACGCCCTCGAGGACCTCGGCTGGTACGTGGTCGACAACCTCCCGCCGCAGATGCTCCGTCCCCTCGTCGAGCTGGTGGAGCGGGCGGGCGCGTCACTGCCCCGCATCGCCGCCGTCGTCGACGTGCGCGGGCGCGATTTCTTCTCGGAGCTGCAGGACATCATCCAGGCGCTTCGCACGGGCATCAGCGTGCGGGTCGTCTTCCTCGACGCCACCGACGCGGTCCTCGTGCGTCGCTTCGAGTCCGTGCGCCGCCCGCACCCCCTGCAGGGCAACGGCACGATCCTCGACGGCATCGAGGCCGAGCGCACCCGCCTCACCGAGCTCCGCGAGTCGAGCGACATCGTCGTCGACACCTCCGACCTCAACATCCACCAGCTCGCAACCCTCATCACCGAGACCTTCGCCGAGGAGGGCCGCGCGGGACTCCAGGTGACCATCCTGAGCTTCGGATTCAAGTACGGACTCCCCGCCGACGCCGACCTCGTCGCCGACGCACGATTCCTGCCGAACCCGTTCTGGATCCCCGAACTGCGCCATCTGAGCGGCGAGGACGCCGCCGTCTCCGACTACGTGTTGAGCAGGCCGGGGGCGCGCGAGTTCATCGACGCGTACGCGACGGCGCTCGAACCGGTGCTGGCCGGCTACCAGCGGGAGAACAAGCGGCATGCGACGATCGCGGTCGGCTGCACCGGCGGCAAGCACCGATCGGTGGCGATCGTCCGCGAGCTCGCGAAGCGCCTCGATCAGATGCCCGGCGTGGTGGTGAACGTGAAGGATCGCGATCGGGGCCGCGAATGACGGCCTGGCGACACGATGACGAGTCGATCGACCGAGGAGAGGACGTGACGTGGCACTGACGGCCGACGTGAAAGAGGAGCTCGCGCGGGTCGAGGTGTCGAAGACGAGCGTTCGGGCAGCCGAGCTGGCCTCGGTGCTCCGATTCGCCGGAGGGCTGCACATCATCTCCGGGCGCATCGCGATCGAGGCCGAGGTCGACTCGCCCACGATCGCCCGGCGCGTGACGCGCGACCTCGGCGAGCTCTACGGCGTGCGGCCGGATGTCTCGGTCATCTCGCCCTCGGGCATCCGCCGCTCGAACCAGTACCTCGTGCGCGTGCTCGACGGCGGCGAGACCCTCGCACGGCAGACGGGCCTGCTCGATGCCCGTCGTCGTCCCGTGCGTGGACTGCCGAACAAGCTCACGACCGGCTCGCGCGACGATGTCGCCGCGGTCTGGCGGGGGGCGTTCCTCGCCCACGGCAGCCTCACCGACCCCGGCCGTTCGGCGGCGCTCGAGGTCACGTGCCCGGGCAACGAGACGGCCATGGCGCTCGTGGGCGCCGCCGGTCGCCTCGGCATCTCGGCGAAGGCGCGCGAGGTCCGCGGGGTGCACCGCGTCGTCATCCGCGACGGCGAGGCCATCAGCGCGATGCTCGCGCTCATGGGAGCGACCGACACGGTGCGCAACTGGGAGGAGCTCCGTCAGCGCCGCGAGGTGCGGGCCACGGCCAATCGCCTGGTCAACTTCGACGACGCCAACCTCCGTCGCTCCGCGCAGGCGGCGGTCGCGGCGTGCGCACGCGTCGAACGCGCAATGGAGCTGCTCGGTGACGACATCCCCGAGCACCTGCGCTACGCCGGTGAGCTCCGCCTGGCGCATCGCGACGCGAGCCTCGATGAGCTCGGCCACCACGCCGACCCGCCGATGACGAAAGACGCCGTCGCGGGCCGCATCCGCCGGCTCCTCGCAATGGCCGACAAGCGCGCGGTGGAACTGGGCGTTCCGGGCACCGAGGCGAGCCTCCCCGCCGACCTCGACGACGTCTGACGTCGCCCCTTCGAGCGAGCGGATGCCGCAGCATCCGCTGTCCTGCACGCCATGCGTCAACCCCATCGCTCCATTCGGGCCCGGGCATAGACTCGACCATGCAGCCGCGGAACACCGGGCAGGAGCTCGGCAGGCCCGGCATCTGACAAGGAGAAGCAATGGCTGACTACACCCTCCCCGATCTGCCCTACGACTACTCGGCGCTCCAGCCGGCGATCAGCGGCACGATCATGGAGCTGCACCATTCGAAGCACCACCAGGCCTACGTGACCGGTGCCAACACGGCCCTCGAACAGCTCGCCGAGGCGCGCGATTCGGGCAATCTCGCCAACGTCAACAAGCTCGAGAAGGACCTCGCGTTCAACCTCGGCGGCCACGTGAACCACTCGATCTTCTGGACCAACCTCTCGCCCGACGGCGGCGACAAGCCCACCGGCGATCTCGCCTCGGCGGTCGACGACCAGTTCGGGTCGTTCGACCAGTTCCAGGCCCACTTCACCGCGACCGCGCTCGGCGTGCAGGGCTCAGGGTGGGCGGTGCTCGCCTGGGATTCCATCGGGCAGCGGCTCATCGTGCTGCAGTTCTTCGACCAGCAGTCGAACATGCCCGCGGGCGTCGTGCCGCTCCTCATGCTCGACGTGTGGGAGCACGCCTACTACCTCGACTACAAGAACGTCCGGGCCGATTACGTGAAGGCGTTCTGGACCATCGTCAACTGGGAGAACGTGCAGCAGCGCCTCGCGAACGCACGCGAGAAGACCTCAGGGCTGCTGCTACTGTCATAGCGAGTGAGTCCCCGGGTGCATGCCCGGGGACGCACTCACGGCCCGATCAGCACCTTGCAAACGCGCTCTCGCGCTCGTTGAACAGGAGACTTCCGTGTCCGTCAAGATCGGCATCAACGGCTTCGGCCGCATCGGCCGCAACTACTTCCGCGCCGCCCTGGCCCAGGGCGCCGACCTCGAGATCGTCGCGGTGAACGACCTCACCGACAACAAGACCCTCGCTCACCTGCTGACGTTCGACTCCGTGCTCGGCCGTCTCGACGCGACGGTCGACTACGACGACGAGCACATCATCGTCGATGGCAAAGCGATCCGCGCCTTCGCGGAGCGCGACCCGGCGAACCTGCCCTGGGGCGAGCTCGGCGTCGACATCGTGATCGAGTCGACGGGCTTCTTCACGAAGGCCGCCGACGCACGCAAGCACCTCGACGCGGGTGCCAGGAAGGTCCTCATCTCGGCACCGGCCAAAGACGAGGACGCCACGTTCGTGATGGGGGTGAACGAGCAGACCTACGATCCCGAGAATCACCACATCATCTCGAACGCCTCGTGCACGACCAACTGCCTCGCACCCCTGGCGAAGGTGTTCAACGACGCGTTCGGCATCGAGCGTGGCCTCATGACGACGGTGCATGCGTACACGGCCGACCAGAACCTCCAGGACGGCCCTCACAAGGACCTCCGTCGGGCTCGCGCGGCCGCGATCAACATCGTCCCCACCACGACCGGTGCGGCGAAGGCCATCGGCCTCGTGCTTCCCGAGCTCGTCGGCAAGCTCGACGGGTTCGCGCTGCGCGTGCCGGTGCCCACGGGCTCGATCACCGACCTCACCGTCGTCTCATCGCGTCCGGTGACCGTCGACGAGGTGAAGGCCGCCTACCGGGCCGCGGCTGAGGGACCGATGGCGGGCATCCTCAAGTACAGCGAAGACGAGCTGGTGTCGAGCGACATCGTGTCCGACCCGTACTCCTGTATCTTCGACTCCGGGCTCACCCGGGTGATCGGCGACCAGGTGAAGCTGTCGGGGTGGTACGACAATGAATGGGGCTACTCCAACCGTCTCGTCGATCTGACCGAATACGTGGCCGAGCGCCTCTGAAACGAGTGAATGTGACCCTGCGAACGATCGCGTCCCTCGGTCCGCTCGCCGGCAAACGCGTCGTCGTCCGTTGTGACCTGAACGTGCCCCTCAAGGGCGAGGTCATCACGGACGACGGCCGTGTGCGGGCGTCGGTGCCGACCATCCAGGCCCTCACCGGCCAAGGAGCCCGCGTGATCGTGGTCTCCCATCTGGGCAGGCCAGAGGGCGCCCCCGACCCGAAGTACAGCCTTGCGCCCGTGGCGACGCGCCTGGGCGAGCTGCTGGAGGTGCCGGTCGCCTTCGCGTCCGACACCGTCGGTGCGGATGCCGCGGCCAAGGTCGAGGCGCTCGGCGACGGCGAGGTGCTCGTGCTCGAGAACCTCCGCTTCAACCCGGGCGAGACCTCGAAGAACGAGGCCGAACGCACCGCGTTCGCGGGCGAGCTCGCCGGATTCGCGGACGCCGTCGTCTCCGACGGCTTCGGCGTCGTGCACCGCAAGCAGGCGAGCGTCTTCGAGCTCGAGGAGCTGCGGCCGAGCGCGGCCGGGCTCCTCATCGCCTCGGAGCTCGACGTGCTCGACCGACTGACGGAGTCGCCCGAGCGGCCGTACACGGTCGTGCTCGGCGGGTCGAAGGTGTCTGACAAGCTCGGCGTCATCGCCCACCTGCTTCCGCGCGTCGACACCCTCCTGATCGGCGGCGGCATGCTGTTCACGTTCCTCGCCGCGCAGGGCCACAAGGTCGGGTCGAGCCTCCTCGAGGCCGACCAGATCGAGACGGTGAAGGGCTACCTCGCCGAGGCTGAGGAGCGCGGCGTCTCGATCGTGCTGCCCACCGATGTCGTGGTGGCCGCGTCGTTCTCGGCCGACGCCGCGCACGTCGTCACCGCGGCGGACGCCATCGAGGGGACGCCCTTCGGGGCATCCGGCCTCGGGCTCGACATCGGCCCCGAGACGGCGTCGGCGTTCGCCGCCCGCATCCGCGACTCCAAGACGGTCTTCTGGAACGGGCCCATGGGCGTCTTCGAGCTGCAGCCGTTCGCGGCGGGTACGCGCGCCGTCGCGGAGGCACTCACCGACGTCGACGGCCTCAGCGTCGTCGGCGGTGGCGATTCAGCCGCGGCCGTGCGCCAGCTCGGGTTCGCCGACGACGCATTCGGACACATCTCGACCGGCGGAGGCGCGAGCCTCGAGTTCCTCGAGGGTAAGAAGCTCCCCGGACTGGAGGTCCTCGGATGGCAGTGAAGCGCACCCCGTTCATCGCAGGCAACTGGAAGATGAACCTCGACCACCTGCAGGCGATCGCGTTCGTGCAGAAGCTCGCATGGGGCCTCGCCGACGCGAAGCACGACCTCGCCGATGCCGAGGTGGCCGTGTTCCCGCCGTTCACCGACCTCCGTTCGGTGCAGACCCTCGTGGCTGCCGACTCCCTGCCCATCGCGTTCGGCGCGCAGGATGTCTCGGCCCACGATTCGGGCGCCTACACGGGCGAGATCTCGGGCGCGTTCCTCGGGCAGCTCGGCTGCACCTACGTCATCATCGGCCACTCCGAACGGCGGACCCTGCACGCGGAGTCCGACGCCGACGTGAACGCGAAGGTGCTCGCCGCGCACCGGCACGGCCTCGTGCCCGTCGTGTGCGTGGGCGAGACGGCCGCAGATCTGGAGGCCCACGGCCCGAGCGCCGTGCCCGTCTCGCAGCTGCGTGCCGCGCTCGACGGGATCGACGGGTCGAAGGGCCTCGTCGTGGCGTACGAGCCGGTCTGGGCGATCGGTTCAGGTCAGGCGGCGACCCCCGAGCAGGCCGAGCAGGTCTGCGCCGCACTACGCGAGCTCATCGGCGAACTGCTCGGCGACGAGGTGGCCGCCGGCACGCGCATCCTCTACGGCGGTTCGGTGAAGGCGTCGAACATCGCGTCGTTCCTCCGCGAGCCGAACGTCGACGGTGCCCTCGTGGGCGGCGCCAGCCTCGACATCGACGAGTTCACGAGCATCGTCCGGTTCAAGAAGCACGTCGGCGCGTGACATCCGGTCGCTACCCGTGGAGAGTTCCCCGGGCGGCGGCTGACGTCCCGTTATACTGATTGACGGCTCGACCCACTGTGTCGTGCCCGGAAAGGTTCACCGTGGAGATTCTCCAGGTCGTCCTGCAGGTGTTGCTCGGTCTCACGAGCATCCTGCTGACACTGCTCATCCTGCTGCACAAGGGTCGCGGCGGCGGTCTGTCCGACATGTTCGGCGGCGGCGTCACGTCCAACCTCGGCGCGTCGGGCGTGGCGGAACGCAACCTGAATCGCATCACGATCATCCTCGGACTGGTGTGGGTGACGTGCATCGTGCTGCTCGGGCTCCTCACCAAGTTCGACGCAGGAATCTGACGGGAGAGACATGGCATCCGGAAACAGCGCCATCCGAGGCTCGCGTGTTGGCGCCGGCCCGATGGGAGAGCAGGATCGCGGCTTCCACGCCGACCGCGTCGCCGTGAGCTACTGGGACGCCCAGGGCAACGAGACGGTGCGCTACTTCGCGGCCAACCTGCCCGAAGAGGAGATCCCCGACATCATCGACAGCCCCTCCACCGGCCTGCCGGCCGGTCGCGACAAGGAGAACCCGCCGTCGGTGTCGAAGCTCGAGCCGTACAAGACGCACCTCGCCTACGTGAAGGAGCGCCGCACCGACGAAGAGGCCGCGGCACTCCTCGACGAGGCGCTCACGCAGCTGCGCGCCCGCCGCGGGCAGGCGGCACCGCAGGACTGACGTTCGAACCCACGGGTTCGAGAAGGGGGCCAGCCGTTCGGCTTGCCCCCTTCGTCGTCGATAGCGACGTCGTCGCCGACGGCGGCGGCGTCGCCGACGGCGGCGGCGAGCGCGGCTCGCCGACCCTCGGCTCAGTCGTCTCGCGTGATGAGTCCCTCGGGCACCTCGGCCGCGGCATCCGCATCGATGAAGAACACCGTGCGTCGGCGGCCCTTGATGCCGGCGACCGGCACCTCGTCGCGACTGGCTCCGGCGAGGGCGAGGCCGAGAGCCGACGCCTTGTCGGCGCCCGCCAGCACGAGCCAGACGCGCTGCGACGAGTTCAGCACCGGGCGCGTGAGGCTCAGGCGCTCGGGCGGAGGCTTCGGCGAGTTGCGCACCGGGATGACCGTGCGATCGGTCACCTGGATGTCCGAGCGGTGCGGGAAGAGCGAGGCGATGTGCCCGTCGGGGCCGACGCCGAGGAACGTGATGTCGAAGATCGGATGCGGGAGTCCGTCGACCCCGTGCTTCGAGAGTTCTGCCGCATACACGTCGACGGCCTCGTCGAGCGAGAGCCCGGCATCGGAGGCCGGGAACGGATGCACGTTCTCGTCGGGCACATCGAGGTCGTCGAGCAGCGCCTCCCGCGACTGACGGTCATTGCGGTCGACATCACCCGCGGGCACCCAGCGCTCGTCGCCCCACCAGAAGTGCACGCGCGACCAGTCGATGGAGGTGCGGGCGGGCGAAGCGGCGACGGACTCGAGCACGGCGGACCCCATGGAGCCGCCGGTGAGCACGACATGGGCGACGGCCTGCGCGTCGAGGATGTCGAGCATCTTCGTGATGAACCGCGCGGCGACCGAACTCGCCAACGACGCCTTGTCGGGATGGACGAGCACGCGTCGTTCACTGGTCATGCAGGGACTCCTTCGGCCTCCGTGGCATCGAGGAGCTCGAGACCCCTCGTGATCACCTCACCGTACAACTCATCGGGGTCGAGACGACGGAGTTCATCGGCGAGGCAGTCGCGGAGGCTGCGGCGGGGGAGTGCGAGGTCGTGCACCGGCTGTCCGGGCTGTCGGAGCGTGGCGATGCCGGGCACGTCGCGCACGAGTTCGATGGCGCCGCCCGCTCGCTCGAGGTGCACACCGTGGATGCCGTGCGATCCACCGTCGGCGCTGGTGAGCACGCACGTGCTGTACGCCTCGAGCTGCAGGCGCAGCCAGGCGGCCAGGAGGGTCGTCGACGGGGAGTCGATCGCGCCGGTCACCCGCACGGCGGTGACGGGTTCGTACGGCGGCTGGTCGAGCACCGCGGCGAGCTGCGCCCGCCAGAGCGTGAGCCTTGTCCAGGCGAAGTCGGCGTCGCCCGGTCGGTAGTTCTCGGCGAGGGCGTGCAAGGCGGCCTGCGGGTCGTTCTGCGTCGAGGCATCCGTGATCCGGCGGTGGGCGATGCGGCCGAGCGGTGCTTCGGCGGGGATGGCCGGGGCCCTGCCCGGCCACCACGTGACGACCGGAGCATCGGGAAGCAGCAGGCCCATCACCAGGCTCTCCTCGTCGAGCGCGGCGTCACCGCGCACTCGCAGCACGATCACCTCGCTCGCGCCCGCGTCGCCGCCGACGCGGATCTCCGCGTCGAGGCGCGATGCCGCGTCGGCCGGCTGGCCGGGGTCGGTCGAGACCACGATGACGCGCATCGGATGCTCCCGCGACGCGTCGTTCGCGGCCTCGATGGCCTCCTCTTCGCCACCGGCTGCCGTCGCGATCACGAGGGTCAGTACGCGCCCGAGGGCGACGACGCCGCCCTCCTCGCGGATCTTGACGAGTGTCTTCGAGATCTGGCTCGTGGTGGTGTGGGGCAGGTCGACGATCATGGGCGTCTCCAGCTTCGTCCGTCGCGGGCGAGCAGTTCGTCGGCTGAGGCCGGTCCCCAGGTGCCTGGCCGGTACTGCTGGGGGCGGCCCTGGGTGGCCCAGAACTCCTCGATGGGGTCGAGGATCTTCCAGGAGAGCTCGACCTCCTCCTGGCGCGGGAAGAGGGGCGGGTCGCCGAGGAGCACGTCGAGGATGAGCCGCTCGTACGCCTCGGGGCTCGCCTCGGTGAAGGCGTGGCCGTAGCCGAAGTCCATCGTGACGTCGCGTACCTGCATGCCCGCGCCCGGTACCTTCGAGCCGAACCGGATGGTCACGCCCTCGTCGGGCTGCACGCGGATCACGAGGGCGTTCTGGCCGAGCTCGGAGGTCTGGCTGTCGGCGAACACCTGCTGCGGAGCGCGCTTGAAGACCACGGCGATCTCGGTGACCCGCCGGCCGAGTCGCTTGCCGGCACGGAGGTAGAAGGGCACTCCCGCCCACCGCCGGGTGCCGATCGTGAGCTTCACGGCGGCGTACGTCTCGGTGGTGGAGTCGGGGTTCATGCCGTCCTCCTCGAGGAAGCCGACGACCTTCTCGCCGCCCTGCCATCCACCGGAGTACTGGCCGCGCGCGGTTCCGATCGCGAGGTCCTCGGGCAGCCGCACGGCCGCCAGGATCTTCTCCTTCTCGGCACGCAGGTCGCCGGCCTCGAACGAGATCGGTTCCTCCATCGCCGTGAGCGCGAGCAGCTGCAGGAGGTGGTTCTGGATGACGTCGCGCGCCGCACCGATGCCGTCGTAGTAGCCGGCACGACCGCCGACGCCGATGTCCTCGGCCATCGTGATCTGCACGTGGTCGACGTAGTTGGCGTTCCAGATGGGCTCGTAGAGCTGGTTCGCGAAGCGCAGCGCCAGGATGTTCTGGACGGTCTCCTTGCCGAGGTAGTGGTCGATGCGGAACACGGAGTCGGGCGGGAACACCGACGCGACCACGTCGTTCAGCTCGCGGGCCGACTGCAGGTCGGACCCGAACGGCTTCTCGATGACGACGCGTCGCCACTGGTCGCCGTGCTGCTCGGTCAGACCCGACCGCTTCAGCTGTTCGGTGACGAGTGGGAACGACTTGGGCGGGATCGACAGGTAGAACGCATGGTTGCCCATGGTGCCGCGTTCGCGATCGAGTTGCTCCACGACCGCGTGCAGGCGGTCGAACGCGTCGTCGTCGTCGAAGTCGCCCTGCACGAAGCGGATGCCCTGCGCCAGCTGCGTCCACACGTCCTCGCGGAACTCGGTGCGTGCGTACTGCTTGACCGAGTCGTGCACGACCTGCTCGAAGTCTTCATCGGCCCAGTCGCGGCGCGCGAAGCCCACGAGGGCGAAGCCCGGGGGCAGCAGCCCTCGGTTCGCCAGGTCGTAGACGGCCGGCATCAGCTTCTTGCGCGAGAGGTCGCCCGTCACGCCGAAGATGATGAGGCTCGAAGGTCCCGCGATGCGGTTGAGGCGGTAGTCCTTCGGAGAGCGCAGCGGGTTGTGCTGCGCGGTGATTGCTGCGGGAGCCATCGGGTCCTCCCTCGATCAGCCCACGGCGTCGAACAGCGTCGCGATGTTCGCGGCGGGGTCGGTCAGCGTGAGCGTCAGAACCGGGCGACCGTGCTCGGCGAGCACGCTCGCGTCGCCGGAGGCCTGAGCCGCGATGAGCTGGCCGAAGGTGAACGGCCGCGCGGGGATCTCGAGGTCGGTGACCGGGACCTCCGTGATCTGCAGGAACACGCCGACGGCCGGGCCGCCCTTGTGGAACTGGCCCGTCGAGTGCAGGAAGCGGGGACCCCACCCGAAGGTGACGGGCCGTCCGGCCCTGGCCGCCAGAGCCTCCCGCAGCTCGGCGAGCTGGGGGTGCGCGACGCGGTCGACGTACGCCTGCACCGAGAGGTAGCCGTCAGCCGGCAGTTCCTCGAGCAGCACGTCGATCGCGGACGCCAGGTCGCTGGACGCACCGATCACGTCGGGCGTTCCGCGCACCTCGATGCCGTCGGCAACGAACGCCGCGGGCGCGGGCTCGGGGCGGGCATCGAGCAGGCCGCGCGCGGCGATCTTCGCGGATTCCACGTCGGGCTGGTCGAACGGGTTGATGCCCAGCAGTCGGCCGGCCACGGCCGTGGCGTACTCCCAGACCAGGAGTTGCGCACCGAGGGTGCCTGAGACGCGGATCTCGCCCGACGCGTCGTCGACGAAGATCTCGTCGCCGGCGTCGTCGACGAGGCGCACCACCTGCACGTCGGCGAGGTCGGTTGCGAGTTCGGGGGCATCCGTGTCGAGGACGACGGGGAGGATGCCCCTGCCCTCCTTGCCCGTGGACTCGGCGATGAGCTGCTCGGCCCAGTCGCCCAACCCCACGATGTGGGTGCCGTCGGCGACGATGGCGAGCTTGTCGCGCAGGGGCGTCGTCGCGGCGATGGCCGCGCCGAGGATGAGGCCGGGGTTCTCCTCCGTGTCGGTGGCGAGCGACAGCTCGATCGTCTCGGCTTCATCGAGGATCTCCGAGATGTCGACGCCGGCGAGACCCGACGGCACGAGGCCGAAGGCCGTGAGCGCGGAGTACCGGCCGCCCACCGTGGGGTCGGCGTTGAACACTCGGTAGCCCGCGGCGCGAGCCGACTCGTCGAGCGGCGAACCGGGATCGGTGACGACGATGATGCGCGTCGTCGGGTCGATGCCGGCGTCGCGGAAGGCCTGCTCGTATACACGGCGCTGGCTGTCGGTCTCGACCGTCGAACCCGACTTCGACGAGACGACGAGCGCGCTCGATGCCAGTCGATCGGCGAGGGCGGCACGAACTTGGCCCGGCTCGGTTGAGTCGAGCACGGTGAGCCCGACCCGGGCCGTGCGGGTGAGGACCTCTGGTGCGAGCGAGGATCCGCCCATGCCGGCGAGTACGATGTGGTCGACGCCGTCGGCCTCGAGCTGCTCGCGGAGCGCCTCGATCTCGGCAACGAGGGGACGCGAGACGGCGACCGCCTCGGTCCATCCGAGGCGCTTGGCGGCCTCCTCCTCGGCGGCCGGACCCCAGAGCGAGGCGTCCTGGCCGGTGATGCCGCTGCCGACGAGATCGGCGACCAGCTGGGGCACGACCCGGCGGACGGCCTCGGCGGCGGCGCCGCTGACCGAGATGCGGAAGCTCATCGGGCCGCCTCCAGCGCGGCGCGCACGGTCTCGAGCAGTTCGCCCCACGAGACGATGAACTTGTCGACGCCCTCACGCTCGAGTAGGGCCGTGACGTCGTCGTAGTCGACGCCGACCCGGGCGAGCGCATCCAGGACCTCGCCGGCTTCGGCGTAGGCGCCGGTCACCGTGTCGCCGGTGATCTCTCCGTGGTCGAAGGTCGCCTCGAGCGTCTTCTCGGGCATCGTGTTGACGACCCCGGGGGCGACGAGCTCGGTCACGTAGAGCGTGTCGGGCAGCGATGGGTCTTTGACCCCGGTCGACGCCCAGAGCGGCCGCTGGCGGTTCGCGCCGGCCTCGAGGAGAGCGGTGGCCCGCTCGTCGGCGAACGTCTGCTCGTACAGCTCGTAGGCGAGCCGGGCGTTCGCGATGCCGCCCTTGCTCTTCAGGGCGAGTGCCTCGTCGGTGCCGATGGCCTCGAGCCGCTTGTCGATCTCGGTGTCCACGCGGGACACGAAGAACGAGGCCACGGAGTGGATCGTGGAGAGGTCGATGCCGGCGGCCTTCGCCTGCTCGAGACCGGCGAGGTACGCCTCGATGACCTGGCGGTAGCGCTCGAGGCTGAAGATGAGCGTGACGTTGACGCTGATGCCGGCCGCCGTCGCCGCGGTGATCGCGTCGAGCCCCCCGAGGGTCGCGGGGATCTTGACCATGACGTTCGGCCGGTCGACGGTCGCCCACAGTTCCTTCGCCTGGGCGATCGTGCCCGCGGTGTCGCTCGCAAGGCCCGGCGCGACCTCGATCGAGACGCGTCCGTCGAAACCGCCGGTCGCGTCGTACGTCGGCCGGAGCACGTCGGCGGCGGTGCGCACGTCGTCGGTGATGATCTCGAACACGGCCGGTTCGAGGTCGGTTCCTGCCTCGGCGAGCGCGTGCAGGTGCTCCTCGTAACCGTCGCCCTTCGCGAGGGCGGTGGCGAAGATGGTGGGGTTCGTCGTCACGCCGACGACGTTCCGCTCGGCGATGAGCCGCTCGAGGCCGCCCGAGACGAGGCGCTCACGCGACAGGTCGTCGAGCCAGATGCTCACGCCGGCTGCGGACAGCGCGGCGGTGGGGGAGGTGCTGGACATGGGATTGTCTCCTTCGTGCACGCGTCAGTTCGACGCGAGCGTCTCTTTCGCGGCGGCGACGACGGCTTCGGTCGTGATGCCGAACTCGCGGAACAGGGTCTTGTAGTCGGCGGAGGCGCCGAAGTGCTCGATCGACACGCTCCGGCCGCGATCGCCGACGTAGCGGTGCCACGAGAGTGCGACCCCGGCCTCGACCGACACGCGGGCGGTCACCGAGGCGGGCAGGACGGACTCGCGGTAGGCGGCATCCTGCTCCTCGAACCACTCGAGGCTCGGAGCCGAGACGACGCGCGCCTGGATGCCCTCGGCGGCGAGCGCCTCGCGGGCCGCGACGGCGAGCTGCACCTCGGATCCGGTGGCGATGAGGATGACCTCGGGGGTGCCCGATGGCGCCTCGGCGAGCACGTAGGCGCCGCGAGCGAGGCCCGCGGCCGAGGCGAGCGTGTCACCGGATGCCTCGCCGTCGCCACGCTCGAACACGGGGATGTTCTGGCGGGTGAGCGCGATGCCCGCGGGGGCGTCGCGACGCTTCAGGATCTCGAGCCAGGCCTGCGCCACCTCGTTCGCGTCGGCGGGCCGGACCACGGTGAAGCCGGGGATGGCGCGGAGCGTCGCGAGCTGCTCGATGGGCTGGTGGGTGGGGCCGTCTTCGCCCAGGGCGACGGAGTCGTGCGTCCACACGAAGATCGAGGGCACCTTCATGAGCGCCGCGAGTCGCACGGCGGGGCGCATGTAGTCGCTGAAGATGAGGAACGTGCCGCCGAACGCGCGGGTCTTGCCGTGCAGCACGATGCCGTTCACGATCGCGGCCATGGCGTGCTCGCGGATGCCGAAGTGCAGCACCCGACCGAAGCGGTCGCCGCTGAACTCGTGCGTGGAGTGCTCGGAGGGGATGAACGAGGGTGCGCCGTTGACGGTCGTGAGGTTCGACTCGGCGAGGTCGGCCGAGCCACCCCAGAACTCGGGCAGCACGCCGGCGAGCGCGTTGATGACCTTGCCGGATGCCGCGCGCGTCGAGACCTCCGTGCCGCCCTCGAAGCTCGGCAGCACCGACTCGACGCCATCGGGGAGTTCGCCGGCCTCGAGGCGGTCGAGCAGCGCCTTGCGCTCGGGGTTGGCCTCGGCCCAGGCGTCGAACGCGGTCTGCCATTCGGCTCGCGCGGCCGCACCGCGCTCGCCTGCGGCACGGGCGTGCTCGAGGACGTCGTCGGCGACCGCGAAGGTCTGCTCGGGGTCGAAGCCGAGTACCTCCTTGGTGGCGGCGAGTTCGTCGGCGCCGAGCGCGGAGCCGTGGACCTTGCCGGTGTTCTGTTTGCCGGGGCTCGGCCAGCCGATGATGGTCTTGAGGATGATGATCGAGGGCTTCGCGATCTCGCCCTTCGCGGCCTCGATGGCCCGGTGCAACTCGGCGACGTCCTCGACGTACTCGCCGGTCTTCTTCCAGTCGACGGTCTGCACGTGCCAGCCGTAGGCGGCGTAGCGTTCCGCGACGTTCTCGGTGAAGGCGATGTTCGTGTCGTCCTCGATCGAGATCTGGTTGGAGTCGTAGATCACGACGAGGTTGCCGAGTTGCTGGTGTCCGGCGAGCGACGAGGCCTCGCTCGTCACGCCCTCCTGCAGGTCGCCGTCGCTCGCGATGACGTAGACGAAGTGGTCGAAGGGGCTCGTGCCCGCCGCGGCGTCGGGATCGAAGAGGCCGCGTTCGAAGCGTGCGGCGTAGGCGAACCCGACCGCCGAGGCGAGGCCCTGCCCGAGCGGCCCGGTCGTGATCTCGACGCCGTCGGTGTGGCCGTACTCGGGGTGACCGGGCGTCTTCGAACCCCAGGTGCGGAGGGCCTTTAGGTCGTCGAGCTCGAGGCCGTCGCCGGCGAGGTAGAGCTGCACGTACTGCGTGAGCGAGGAGTGGCCGGCCGAGAGGATGAAGCGGTCGCGGCCGAGCCAGCCGTGGTCGACCGGGTCGCGGCGCATCACCTTCTGGAAGAGGAGGTACGCGGCGGGCGCGAGGCTCATCGCCGTGCCGGGGTGCCCGTTCCCGACCTTCTCGACGGCGTCGGCCGCGAGGACGCGCGCCGTGTCGACCGCGCGGTCGTCGATGGGTTCCCATTGCAGAGTTGCCACGAGCTGATGTTCCTTCCGATCGTGACGGCGTCGGGAACCGTCGGGCCCGACCCGCCGAGGAGAGTGCGGCGCATTCCGCCAGGCCCCGGAGTCGCCCGGGCACGTGTTCGAAGGACGCCCGGTAGGCCGAACCCGCGGAGCCGGGCGCGCATTCCTCAAGTATATGGATGCGGGTGCACTCTATGACGGGGCGTGACTCACATGCCACTCCGCGAGATGTGAGGAGGAAAGCGCCTTCCGCCAGCGGCGTCGGCGGGCATGACCTAGAATCGTGTGGGGTCGCGCGAGTCTGGTCGAAACGTGCCCGCGCCCGGAAGAGGAACGATGCAGGCAGCCGTACACACCCGTGAGTCGCGCCCACCCATGACGGTTCGGCGCAAGCTCGCCGCCTACGTCGCACTCACGAAACCCCGCGTCATCGAACTGCTGCTCGTCGTCACGGCGCCGACGATGATCCTCGCCCAGAACGGCCTACCCGACCTGTGGTTGCTCGTGGCCACGCTCATCGGCGGCGCCATGAGCGCGGGCTCGGCCGGCGCGTTCAACTGCTACATCGACCGCGACATCGACCGCGTCATGAAGCGCACGCAGGGGCGTCCGCTCGTCACCGGCGAGCTCACCGACCGCGAGGCCATCGTGTTCGCCTACGGCCTCGGTGCGGCATCCATCGTCTGGCTCTGGGTCTTCACCAACTGGCTCGCCGCGCTGCTCTCGCTCGCCGCGATCCTCCTGTACGTCGTGTTCTACAGCCTCATCCTCAAGCGCCGCACCGCGCAGAACATCGTCTGGGGCGGCATCGCGGGCTGCATGCCGGTGCTCATCGGCTGGGCGGCCGTGACCGAGAGTCTCACCTGGGCGCCGTTCATCCTGTTCCTCATCATCTTCCTCTGGACGCCGCCGCACTACTGGCCGCTGTCGATGAAGTACCGCGAGGACTATGCGGCGGCCGGCGTTCCCATGCTCGCCGTCGTGCGCGGCCGCGCCCAGGTCGGACTGCAGGTCATCCTCTACGCGTGGGCGACCGTGGCGTGCTCGCTCCTGCTGATCCCGGTCGCCGGAATGGGCCTCGTGTACTCGGCGGTGGCGTTCGTCACCGGCGGGTGGTTCATCTACGAGACGCACCGCCTCTACAACCTCGCCATCCGGCACGAGCAGATCTCGCCGATGCGCGTGTTCCACGGCTCGATCGTGTACCTCTCGCTGCTGTTCCTCGCGATCGGCGTCGACCCGCTGCTGCCGTTCTAGCCCCTGCGGCTCAGCGTTAAGGTTGTGCAGGAGAAGTGCGGTGGGAGTCCCTGTGAGACAGGGATAGGGCCCAATTTCCTGCACGAGCTGACGCGCTGACGAGCTGATCCAGCCGCGAGCTCAGTGGGCGGATGCCGCGGCAGCCGCCTTCTCGGTGGATGCGGCGGCGGCGACCGGGCGCTTCAACCGCAGCACGACCACGGTCATGGTCGCGGCCATGAGCGCCGCGAGCACCATGTGGATGCCGACCGCGAGCGGGGGCAGGCCGTTGCGGGCCTGGTACAGGCCGACGGCGATCTGCACGATCACCACCGCGAGGAGTGCGACGACCCAGCGGAGCGTCGGAAGCTGCTGCCGCCACGCGGCGACGAGCAGCACGAGGGTCAGCACGAACAGCGCGTACCCGGGCCACGCGTGCACGTGCTCGAGCAGCTCGGAGTCGAACCCGGTGCGGCCGGCGTTCGCATCGCCCGAGTGCGGCCCGGAGCCCGTGGTGAGGATGCCGAACACGATGGTGAGTGCGAGCACACCCGTGGTGGCGTGCGTGAGACCCGCGTACCATCCGGGCACCGCCCGCTCGCGAGGGCCGGCGGCGGCGTTCATGCGCACGATGAAGGCGGCGGCGACGCACACGAGCAGGAGCGACGAGACGTAGTGGAAGCCGACGATGAAGGGGTTCAGCCCCGTCCAGACCGTGATCCCGCCGACGATCGCCTGTGCGACCACGCCGAGTCCCACGATCAGCGACAGCGTGAACAGGTCACGACGCTGCGCGCGCATGCGCCACACGAGGATGAAGAGCAGCAGCGCCACGATTCCGACGACGCCCGTCATGAGCCGGTTCCCGAACTCGATCAGCGAGTGGTAGGTGAGTTCGTCGGTGGGCACGAGCGAGTCGGCCGTGCAGGTCGGCCAGGTGGGACATCCGAGCCCCGAACCGGTGAGGCGCACGGCCCCGCCGGTCGCGATGATGGTGGTCTGCGCGATGAGGGAGAGCCACGCGACGACCCGCACGCGGCGGTCGATACGGTCGGGAAGCCACTCGGTGAATCGATTCACGCTCATCGGTCCTGATCCCGGGTCGGACTGTGACGGCACTGGGAGTACGGCCCGGGCGTCGGTGCGACCCTATAGACTTGAAGGGTTGGCGATCCCGCGAGGCGCGCGTCGTGCGCGATGCGGGTACCACGCCATCTTAGGTTCGCACTGGAGCCACCCGCACATCATCACCCACTCACCGAGCACCTCGACTCGCGAGGGGAATGAGCCGGACTGATAGCCGGTAGCGCGGGAGGAAAGAGGAGAGCATGACGGACGTACTGATCGACCGCCCAGAACTGGAAGGGCTCGGCACGTACGAGTTCGGCTGGGCCGACTCCGATGTCGCCGGCGCATCCGCCAGGCGCGGCATCTCGCCCGAGGTGGTCGCCGACATCTCGAAGCTCAAGGATGAACCCGAGTGGATGCTCCAACGCCGCCAGCGCGCGCTGCAGCTCTTCGAGCGCAAGCCCATGCCGACGTGGGGCGCAGACCTCTCCGAGATCGACTTCGACAACATCAAGTACTTCGTCCGCTCGACTGAGAAGCAGGCCCAGACCTGGGAAGACCTGCCCGACGACATCAAGAACACCTACGAGCGCCTCGGCATCCCCGAGGCCGAGCGCCAGCGGCTCGTGTCAGGCGTGGCCGCGCAGTACGAGTCCGAGGTGGTCTACCACCAGATCAACGAGGAGCTCGAGAGCAAGGGTGTCATCTTCATGGACACCGACACGGCGCTGAAGGAGCACCCCGAGTTCTTCGAGGAGTACTTCGGCACCGTCATCCCCGCGGGCGACAACAAGTTCGCCGCATTGAACACGGCCGTCTGGTCGGGCGGCTCCTTCGTCTACGTGCCGCCAGGCGTGCACGTCGAGATCCCGCTGCAGGCCTACTTCCGCATCAACACCGAGAACATGGGCCAGTTCGAGCGCACGCTGATCATCGCCGACGAGGGCAGCTACGTGCACTACATCGAGGGCTGCACCGCCCCGATCTACAAGAGCGACTCGCTGCACTCGGCCGTGGTCGAGATCATCGTGAAGAAGAACGCCCGCGTTCGCTACACGACGATCCAGAACTGGTCGAACAACGTCTACAACCTCGTCACCAAGCGGGCCACCGCCGGCGAGGGCGCCACCATGGAGTGGGTCGACGGCAACATCGGCTCGAAGGTCACGATGAAGTACCCGTCGATCTTCCTCATGGGCGAGCACGCCAAGGGC
This sequence comes from Agromyces sp. NPDC052230, assembly GCF_040679595.1. Classification (NCBI taxonomy): domain Bacteria; kingdom Bacillati; phylum Actinomycetota; class Actinomycetes; order Micrococcales; family Microbacteriaceae; genus Agromyces; species Agromyces sp. NPDC052230. The sequence goes on from NZ_JBFAVC010000002.1 coordinate 265,850, forward strand.
GAGACCCTCTCGGTCGCCTTCGCGGGCCCGGGCCAGCACCAGGACGCCGGCGCCAAGATGATCCATATGGCGCCGTACACGCAGTCGTCGATCGTCTCGAAGTCGATCGCCCGCGGCGGCGGTCGCGCCGGCTACCGCGGCGAGGTTCGGGTCGACGCGAACGCGCACCACTCGGCGAACACCGTGCGTTGCGATGCGCTGCTCGTCGACACCATCTCCCGCTCCGACACCTACCCCGCGATCGACATCCGGGTCGACGACGTGCACCTCGGCCACGAGGCGACCGTCTCGAAGGTGAGCGAGGAGCAGCTGTTCTACCTCATGTCCCGGGGAATCGCCGAAGACGAAGCCATGGCCATGATCGTGCGCGGATTCATCGAACCCATCGCGCGCGAGCTGCCGATGGAGTACGCGATGGAACTCAACAAGCTCATCGAGATGGGCATGGAAGGCAGTGTCGGATGACCTTCCTCCTGACGTCGAAAGGTAGTGTCGGCTGAGCATGACCGTCGCAACGCAGAGCACCGCTATGCCCACAACCGAACAGCACGGCTTCCGTCCCCACTCCGACGGCGCCTTCGTGCCCGTACAGACGCGCTCCGAGCGGTTCCGCTCAGTGAACGTCGACGACTTCGAGCCGGTGAACGGCCGCGAGCACGAGTGGAAGTACTCGCCCGTCGCGGTGTTCGCCGACCTCACCTCGGGTGAGCTCGACGGCTCCCGCGTCGAGATCGAGTCGACGGATGTCACGGGCGTCGACGTCTCGTGGATCAGCCGCGACGACGCCCGCATCGGCCGGGCCGGCGTCCCCGAGGAACGCGCCGCCGCGAACGCCTGGAGCTCCTTCGCCGAGGCGCTGCTCGTCTCCGTCTCCGGCGAGGACGAGAAGACGGTCATGATCACCCGGCACGACCTCGGCAGCACGCCGCGCGCCGCGCACACGGTGATCGAGGCCGCCCCGAACAGCCGCGGCATGGTCGTGCTCGGCGGCACCGGCGAGGCGCGCCTCAGCGAGAATGTCGAGATCATCGTCGGCGAGGGGGCATCCCTCACGATCGTCTCCCTCCAGGAGTGGAGCGACGACGCGGTGCACCTGGCGAGCCACTTCGCGCGCCTCGGCCGCGACTCCTTCCTCAAACACATCGTCGTCTCGCTCGGCGGCAAGGTCGTGCGGGTCAACCCGTCCACGCACCTCGCCGAGCAGGGCTCCGACGTCGAGGCGCTCGGCCTCTACTTCGCCGACGCCGGCCAGCACCTCGAGCAACAGGTCTTCGTGCACCACGACGCTCCGCACACTCGCTCGCGGGTGACCTACAAGGGCGCCCTGCAGGGCGTGGGCGCGCGCACCGTCTGGGTCGGCGATGTGCTGATCGGCAACACGGCGGCCGGCACCGACAGCTACGAGCAGAACCGCAACCTCGTGCTCACCGACGGCACGCGTGCCGACTCGGTCCCGAACCTCGAGATCGAGACGGGCGACATCGAGGGCGCCGGTCACGCGAGCGCGACCGGCCGTTTCGACGACGAGCAGCTCTTCTACCTCATGGCGCGCGGCATTGCCGAATCGGAGGCGCGCCGCCTCGTCGTCCGCGGGTTCCTCACCGAAATCGTCCAGAAGATCGGCTCGCCCGAGCTCGAGGAGCGGCTGAACGCCGCGCTCGAGGCCGAGCTGCAGGGGAGCTGACGTGGCATCCGTACGTGTCTGTGCGATCGAGGACCTCGGCGTGAACGAAGCGGCCCGCTTCGTGCTCGACGGCGTGCCGATCGCCGTCGTGAAGGATGCCGCGGGCGAGATCTTCGCCATCGGCGACACCTGCACCCACGGCGACATCTCCCTCTCCGAGGGGTTCGTCGAGGATGACACGCTCGAGTGCTGGGCCCACGGCTCCAAGTTCTCCCTCAAGACGGGCAAGCCGCTGACGCTTCCCGCGTACGAGCCCGTCCCGGTCTACCAGGTCGAGCTCAAGGACGGCGACGTCCACATCGACCCCACGGTCAAGCTGACCGTCTGAATCATCCGCTCAGGCCTGCGCGGCCGGCAACCGAAAGAGATCACCCACCACCATGTCCGTACTCGAGATCAAGAACCTCCACGTCAACGTCGAGACCGACCAGGGCATCCGTGAGATCCTGCGCGGCGTCGACCTCACCATCAACGAGGGCGAGATCCACGCCGTCATGGGCCCGAACGGCTCCGGCAAGTCGACGCTCGCCTACACGATCGCCGGTCACCCCAAGTACAAGGTCACCGAGGGCCAGATCCTCCTCGACGGCGAGAACGTCCTCGACATGACCGTCGACGAGCGGGCCCGCGCAGGGCTCTTCCTCGCCATGCAGTACCCCGTCGAGATTCCCGGCGTGACGGTCACGAACTTCCTCCGCACCGCCAAGACCGCGATCGACGGCACCGCACCCTCGGTTCGCACGTGGGTCAAGGACGTGCGCCAGTCGATGACGAACCTCCGCATGGACTCGAACTTCGCCGAGCGCAACGTCAACGAGGGCTTCTCGGGCGGCGAGAAGAAGCGCAACGAGATCCTGCAGCTCGAGCTGCTGAAGCCCCGGTTCGCGGTGCTCGACGAGACCGATTCGGGCCTCGACGTCGACGCGCTGAAGATCGTCTCGGAGGGCGTGAACCGCGCCATGGAGAACACCGGCCTCGGCATCCTGCTGATCACGCACTACACGCGCATCCTCCGGTACATCCACCCCGACTTCGTGCACGTGTTCGTCGCCGGCCGGATCGCCGAGCAGGGCGGCCCCGAACTCGCCGACCGCCTCGAGGAAGAGGGCTACGACCGCTACCTCGAGACCGCGAAGTAGACTGACAACATGGTCACCTCACTCGCTCCCGAGCGCTACGACCAGGTCGAAGAAGCGCTGAAAGATGTCATGGACCCCGAGCTCGGGGTCAATATCGTCGACCTCGGGCTGATCTACGACCTCGGCTGGGACGACGAGAACGACGCGCTCATCATCCACATGACGCTCACGAGCGCCGGATGCCCCCTCACCGACGTGATCGAGGAGCAGACCGCCGAGGCGCTCGACGGCGTCGTCGACGCCTTCCGCATCAATTGGGTGTGGATGCCGCCGTGGGGTCCCGAGCGCATCACCGACGACGGCCGCGACATGATGCGCGCCCTCGGCTTCGCGATCTGAGCCTTCGCGATCTGAGCCTCACGATCTGAGCGTCGCAGCTCGCGCCGAACGACTCCGGATGCCCCGTGCCCACGCGCGGGGCATCCGCCGTCTCATCGTGCCAGGAGCCCGTTCCTCCTGAGCAACGGCTCGACGCTCGCGTCGCGCCCGCGGAAGGCGCGGTACGCCTCGAGCGGGTCGATGCTGCCGCCCGGCTCGAGCAGCATCCGTCGGAACCGTTCGCCGTTCTCGCGTGTCGCCCCGCCGTGCTCCTCGAACCACTCCATCGCGTCGGCGCCGGGCACCTCGCTCCACGTGTACGAGTAGTAGCCCGCGTCGTAGCCGCCGGCGAACACGTGCGCGAAGTAGGTGCTCGAGTAGCGCGGCGGCACGAGCGGGTGGTCGAGTCCGGCGGCCTCGAGCGTGCTGCGCTCGAAGGCGGCGACGTCGTCGATGACCGACGCGTCCTCCACGGTGAGACGGTGCCACGCCTGGTCGAGCACGGCCGCGGCGAGGTACTCGGCGGTGCCGAAGCCGGCGTTGAAGCCGCGCGCGGCGATGAGCCGGTCGACGAGCTGCCGCGGCATCCGCTCGCCCGTCTCGTGGTGCACGGCGTAGCCGTCGAGGATCTCGGGGCGGAGCATCCACAGCTCGTTCACCTGGCTCGGGAACTCGACGAAGTCCCGGAACACGTTCGTGCCGGCCTGCGACGGATAGCGCACCCGGGCGAGGAGGCCATGCAGCGCGTGGCCGAACTCATGGAACAGGGTCTCGGTCTCGTCGAAGGTGAGCAGCGTCGGCTCGCCCGCGCCGGGCTTCGGCACGTTGAGGTGGTTCACCACGACCGGGAGCGTGCCCTCGAGGTCGGATTGCTCGACGAGCGAGCTCATCCACGCACCGCCGCGCTTCGAATCCCGCGTGTACGCGTCGAAGACATAGAGCCCCACGGGCGCGCCGTCCTCCTCGAACACCTCGAACACGCGGGCATCGGGGTGATGCGCAACGAGGTCGTGTCGCTCCTCGAACCGGAGGCCGTAGAGCAGGGTCGCCGCGCGGAACACGCCGTCGAGGAGCACGCGGTCGAGCTCGAGGTACGGGCGGATGTCGCGGAGGTCGAGCTGGTGGCGCTCGGCACGCACCTGCTCGGCGAGGTAGGCCCAGTCGGATGCCTCGGGCGCACGAGCGTCGATCCGCTCCGCTCGCTCGGCGAGCTCGGCCGCCTCTCGCCCGACGTTGCGCATCGTCGGCGCGACCAGCGCGTCGAGGAGTGCGGCGACGGCGACGGGTGAGCCGGCGGTCTCGCCGGCCGTGACCGCCGAGGCGTGGTCGGCGAAGCCGAGGAGGAGGGCGCGCTCGGCTCTGAGACGCACGATCTCGAGCAGCGTGGACCGGGTGTCGTGCGCGCCGCCGCGGCATCCGCGAGCCCGGGATGCCGCGAAGAGGCGATCCCGCACGTCGGGTCGCTCGAGCGCGGCGATGGCGGGCTGCCCGGTCGGCAGGACCAGCGTGATCAACCACCCCGGCAGACCGCGAGCAGCGGCCGCCTCACGCGCGGAGGAGCGGGCGCCGGCGTCGAGACCGGTCAGCTCGGCCTCCTCGGTGAGGTGCAGCGCCAGGTCGTTCGTGTCGGCCAGGAGGTGCTGCCGGAACGCGGTCGTGAGCGAGGAGAGGCGCTCGTTGAGTGCGGCCAGCCGCGATCGGTCCTCGGCGTCGAGTGCGGCGCCGGCCAGGACGGCCTCACGATGCACGCGTTCGAGGAGATACGCCTGGTCGGGGTCGAGGTCCAGCGCATCTCGGGCGGACTGCAGCGCGTCGATGCGAGCGAAGAGGCGGGAATCCAGCCGGATCGCATCCCGGTGGGCGGCGAGCCGGGGCGCGAACTCGGTCTCGAGCGCATCGATGTCGGGGTTCGTGTCGGACGAGCTGGCATTCTCGAACACCGGCAACACTCGCCGCAGCAGCGCACCCGAGCGCTCGAGCGCCACCAGGGTGTTGTCGAAGGTGGGCTCGGCCGGGCTCGAGGCGATGGTCTCGACCTCGGCACGCTGCTCGGCCATGCCCGCCTCGATCGCGCTGCGGAAGTGCTCTGGTCGAATCAGCGCGAACAACGGCAGCCGGTCGGGGAGCGGGCTGGGCTCGAAGAACGGGTTCGACGGTTCGGTCACCCAGACCACGATAGGTCCTCCCACCCTTCCCGTGGCAGCGTCGGGGCTGGCCCGGCCATAAGCTCGGATGCATGCAGCCCGAGGACGAATCCATCGAGATCGCGCCCACCGAGGCGTACACGCACGGCCACCACGAGAGCGTGCTGCGGTCCCACTCATGGCGCACGGTCGAGAACTCGGCGGCCTACCTCGCGCCGCACCTGCGTGAGGGCATGCGGGTCCTCGACGTGGGGAGCGGCCCCGGCACCATCACGATCGACCTCGCTCGGCGCGTTCGACCGGGACTCGTGACGGGCATCGACGCCGTCGCGGACGTGGTCGAGCACGCGTCGGGCCTCGCCGCGAGTCAGCGCGTGGACAACGTCGAGTTCCTCGTCGGCGACGCCTACGCCCTGCCGTTCGCGAACGAGGCGTTCGACCTCGTGCACGCGCATCAGGTGCTGCAGCACCTCGCCAGGCCGATCGACGCGCTGCGCGAGTTCCGGCGGGTGCTGAAGCCCGGCGGGATGCTGGCGGTGCGCGAGGTCGACTACGGGGGAGTCATCTGGAGCCCGGCTTCCGCCGGTCTCACGCGCTGGCTCGGCCTCTATCACGACGTGCATGCGGGCAACGGCGGCGAACCCGATGCGGGCCGTCATCTGAAACGCTGGGTGCGCGAAGCGGGATTCGGCCGCCTCGAGACGAGCGGGTCGACGTACGTCTTCTCGAGCGACCTCGAGCGCGAGTGGTGGGGCGGCTCGTGGGCCGAGCGGGCGACCCGGTCGCAGTTCGCGGCCCACGCGATCGAGGCCGGGCACTCCAACCGCGACGAACTCGAACGCATCGCCGCGGCGTGGCGCGACTGGGCCGCAGATGAGGACGGCTGGCTCCTCATGCCGCACGCCGAGGTCATCGCCCGGGCGTGATCACCAGTCCTCGTCGGCGTCGTGCGCGTCGACGATCGCGTCGCTGACGCGCGTGCCGTCGTCGAGTTCGACGATGGGGCGGCCCTCGAGCCATGTGAGCGTCCAGTGGCGGCCCTCGGCGGGGCCGGGGTGCGCCGCCTCGGCGGCGGCGATGCGCGGACGAAGGTCGGCGGGAACGGAGGCCGGCGGTTCCGCGCCGAACTCCCATCGAGTGCCGAGTCGCATCATGCCTCCATCTCGTACATGACCCAGCTCGTACGCCGGGCCAGGTCGTCGTACAGGCGCTGCGCGTCGACGTTGTCGGCCGCGGTGATCCAACTCACCCCGCCGGCGCCGACCTCGATCGATCGTGCGTGCACGAACTCGATGAGCGAGCGCCCGACGCCGTTGCCGCGTGCGTCCTCGTTCACGTACAGGTCGTCGAGGAAGATGCCGCGCGTGGCGCGCAGGGTGTCGGGCACCACCCGGTACTGCGCAAGTCCCACGGGCGTGCCCTCGTCGTCGACCGCGAGCACCGCCTGCAACGGGTCGCTCTCGTCACGGATCCACGTCCACACGATGAGCGCTTTCGCGTCGTCGAGCTCGGTCTCGTAGAAGTCGCAGTACGCGGCGAACAGCGGCAGCCATCCGAAGAAGTCGTCATCGCCCGCCATGCGGATCTCGTGTGCCATCGTGTCTCCCTTACGGTGCCTCGAGCATGATGTCGCGGACGCCGAACTCCTCGGCCTCGGCGAACCCGAGTTCGGCGATGCGCCCCACGGCCCGCAGGTCGGACTCCGCCGACCCGAGCAGGGCGACCGCCGCCGCGGGGGCGGCGATCACGGCACTCGCCACGGGCGTCTTCTGCGAGGCCTTCGCGTCGGTCTTCGCGCGACGGATGCCGGTGAGTGCGAGGCTCGTGAGTTCGAGCAGCTCGACGCCGGCCTCACCACGCGCAGCGAGCTCCTCGACGTCGGGCCACGGTGCCACGTGCACCGAACCGTCGTGGGACCAGCGCCACGCCTCCTCGGTGGCGAACGGGATGACGGGCCCGAAGAGCCGGAGCAGCACGCCGAGCGCGGTCTTCAGCGCGGCGACGGCCGAGGCCTGCTCGGGGCTCGGGGCGCCGTACGCGCGCTCCTTGACGAGCTCGAGGTAGTCGTCGCAGAACGTCCAGAAGAACGTCTCGGTGACCTCGAGCGCGCGTGCGTGGTCGTATGACTCGTACGCGCGGGTGGCGCTCGCCACGACGTCGGCGAGCCCGGCGAGCATGCTTCGGTCGACGGGCACGCTGACCGGGGCATCCGCTCGGCCTTCGAAGCCGAGGATGAACTTCGCGGCGTTCAGCACCTTGATCGCGAGGCGCCGGCCGATCTTCACCTGCGTGGGGTTCTGCGGGTCGAAGGCCGCGTCCGTGCCGAGCCGCGAGGATGCCGCCCAGTACCGAACCGCGTCGGAGCCGTGCTGCTCGAGCAGGCCCGCGGGAGTCACGACGTTGCCCTTCGACTTCGACATCTTCTTGCGGTCGGGGTCGACGATGAAGCCCGAGATCGCCGCATTCGTCCACGGGACGGTGCCGTGCTCGAGCTCGGCCCGGAGCGCCGTCGAGAACAGCCACGTCCGGATGATGTCCTGCCCCTGCGGCCGCAGCGAGTACGGGAACACGAGGTCGAAGAGCTCGGGGTCACGCTCCCAGCCGGCGGCCAGCTGCGGGGTGAGCGAAGACGTGGCCCAGGTGTCCATGATGTCGTGCTCGCCGATGAAGCCGCCCGGTACGCCGCGTTGCGCCTCCTCGTAGCCCGGCGCCGTGGTCGACGACGGGTCGACCGGCAGCATCTCGCGCGTGGCGATGATGGGCTCATCGTGCACCGGGTTGCCGTCGGCGTCGAGCGGGTACCAGACGGGGATCGGCACCCCGAAGAAGCGCTGGCGCGAGATGAGCCAGTCGCCCGAGAGGCCGCCGACCCAGTTCTCGTAGCGAACACGCATGAATTCGGGATGCCAGTCGATCTCCCGGCCGCGTTCCACGAGGCGCTCGCGGAGCGACTCGTCGCGGGCGCCGTTCACGATGTACCACTGGCGCGTCGAGACGATCTCGAGCGGTCGGTCGCCCTTCTCGTAGAACTTCACCGGGTGCGTGATGGGCTTGGGGTCGCCGAGGAGATCGCCCGAGGCGCGGAGCTGATCGACCACGGCCTGCTTCGCCGAGTATGCGGTCTTGCCGGCGAGCTCGGCGAAGGCGGCGCGCCCCGAGTCGGACGTGATCGCCTCGGGCGCCTCGGCGATGATGCGACCGTCGAACCCGATGATCGCCCGGTTCGGCAGGTCGAGTTCGCGCCACCAGACGACGTCGGTGACGTCGCCGAACGTGCAGATCATGGCGATGCCGGTGCCCTTGTCCTTCTGGGCGAGATGGTGCGCCACGACCGGCACCTCGACGCCGAAGACGGGCGTCGTCACGGTCGTGCCGAACAGCGGCTGATACCGCTCGTCGTCGGGGTGCGCCACGAGCGCGACGCACGCCGGGATGAGCTCGGGACGGCTCGTCTCGATCTCGATGGTGCCGCCGTCGGGTCGATGGAAGTTCACGCGGTGATAGTGGCCCGCCTGCTCGCGGTCCTCGAGCTCGGCCTGCGCCACGGCGGTTCGGAACGTCACGTCCCACAGTGTCGGCGCCAGCGCCTGGTAGGCCTCGCCGCGCTCCACGTTCCGGATGAACGCGAGCTGCGACGTGAACAGCGCCTCGTCGGCGATGGTGCGGTACGTCTGCGTCCAGTCGACCGAGAGGCCGAGCGACCGCCACAGCGCCTCGAAGTGCTGCTCGTCCTCGGCCGTGAGCCGCTCGCAGAGCTCGATGAAGTTGCGGCGGCTGATCGGCACCTGATCGGCCGGCTTGATGGTCTTGCCCTCGGTGCCCTCGAACGGCGGCGTGAAGTCGGGCTCGTACGGCAGCGACGGGTCGCAGCGCACGCCGTAGTAGTTCTGCACTCGCCGCTCGGTGGGCAGTCCGTTGTCGTCCCAGCCCATGGGGTAGAACACGCACCGGCCGCGCATGCGCTGGTAGCGGGCCATCACGTCGGTGTGCGTGTACGAGAACACGTGTCCGATGTGCAACGAGCCCGACGCCGTCGGCGGCGGGGTGTCGATCGAGTAGATCGATTCACGAGTGGCCCCGGCGCGGTCGAACCGGTAGGTGCCGTCGGACTCCCAGACACCGCCCCACTTGGCTTCGAGACCTTCGAGCGCGGGCTTGTCGGGGATGCGGGCAGTGTCGGTCATGATGCTCCGGTTCGGTATGTGCGGCACCGAGTCCATGATGAGGTGCCTGAATATGCGATGTTCCAGAGTACCGGACCGGTCTGCGTGCCCGTCGACGAGGCCGGCCGCCGCAGGTGCCCGATGGGCAATGCCCGTTCCAAGGGCGGGAGGGGACGGCCGCGCGTCGCCGTTGACGACCACATCCGCGACGAGCGCTACCGCGTCAGGCGCGGCGAGTCGGCCACGAGTTGGGCGGTGTACGGATGTCCCGGATCGGCGAAGACCGCCTCGGTCGCGCCGGATTCGACGATGCGCCCGGAACGCATCACCGCGACGCGGTCACTCATGTGGCGGACGACGCCGAGGTCGTGCGAGATGAACAGCATCGTGAGGCCGCGTCGGCGTTGCAGGTGATCGAGCAGGTCGAGGATCTGCGCCTGGATCGTCACGTCGAGCGCAGAGACGGGTTCGTCGCAGATGAGCAGTTCGGGGTCGGCGGCGAGTGCGCGCGCGATCGCGACGCGCTGGCGCTGGCCGCCCGACAGGGACAACGGGCGTCGTTGGGCCACAGATGCCACGAGCCCGACCTGGTCGAGCATCTCCTCGACGCGCGGGGCACGACCGCCCGAGCGGGAACCGCCGGCCGATGACGCATCGGCGAGGATGCGTCCGACGCTCCAGCGCGGGTCGAATGAGCTGAGGGCGTCCTGGTAGATCGCGCCGATGCGGTGTCGCATCGGGCGGCGCTCGCGTTCGGGGCGGTCCGACCACGGCTCACCGTCGAGCAGCACGGCACCGGAGTCGGGGACGGCGAGCCCGAGTGCCAGACGCGCCACCGTCGTCTTGCCGGACCCGGACTCGCCGACGAGGCCGAGGGTCTCGCCGGCGTGGAGGGCGAGCGAGACGTCATCGACGGCGAGAAGTTGCCCGCCGGGTACGCGGAAGCCCTTCGAGACGCGGTCGAACCGGAGGAGCGGCGGTCGCCCGGGCGCGACGGAGTCGGATCCGGTCGAGGCATCGGGCCGCCGCGGCTCTGCGAGGGCGGGTGGCGCGGGCGGGGCGACGGACAGCACGGTGCCACGTGGACGGTCCGTGGGCACCGCCGCGATGAGGGCCCGCGTGTACGGTTCGCGCGGTGACCGCAGGACCTCCTCGGTGGTGCCCTCCTCGATCAGCTCACCGCGGCGGATCACGAGGATCCGGTCGGCGAGTCGGCCGACGACGGCGAGATCGTGGCTGATCAGCAGGATGCCCGTGCCGGCCGCGCGGATCTCGTCGAGCAACGACAGGATTCGCGCCTGCACGCTCACGTCGAGCGCGGTGGTGGGTTCATCGGCGATGAGGAGCGGTGGGTCGAGGGCGAGCGCCGACGCGATGAGCGCCCGTTGGCGGAGTCCACCCGAGAGCTCGCCGGAACGCCGACCGGCGGCGAACTCGGGATCGGGCATGCCGACGCGGGCGAGCAGCTCGAGTACGTGCGCGCGACGTGCGGCGGGGGGCATCCGCTGATGGATGCGCAGCGGGTCGTCGATCTCACGGCCGATGGGCCGGAGCGGGTCGAGCGAAACGAGCGCGTCCTGCAGGATCAGGCCGATCTGGCGGCCCCGCACGTCACGCCACGTGCGCTCGCTCGCGTCGCCGAGCTCCCGGCCGAGCACCTCGAGCCGGTCGGAGCGCGTCCGGGCGCCGGCACCGGCCATGCCGAGCAGGGCGCGCGCGGTCACGCTCTTGCCCGAGCCCGACTCGCCGACGATCGCGACGCATTCACCGGGAAGGATGCGGAGGGAGATCCCGCGTACCACGTCATCGCTGCCGAAGGCGACGCGGAGGCCCGCGACGTCGAGGAGCGGCATCCGTTCGCTCAATGCCCCTCCCGCCCGCGACGCGTCAGCGCTCGGCCGAGCATGGTCGTGGCGACCGTGGTGCCCACGATCATGAGACCCGGGAACACCGTCAGCCACGGCGCTGTCGGGAGGTACGTGCGACCTGCGGCCAGCATCGCCCCCCACTCCGCGGCAGGCGGCTGCGCACCCAGGCCGAGGTAGCTGAGCGCCGCCGCCCACACGATGGCCTGTCCGACCCCCAACGTCGCCAGCACGAAGAGCGGCACGAGCGCATTGGGCAGCAGGTGCCGGGCGAGGATGCGACCGGGGGAGTGGCCGAGCACCCGGGCGGCCTCGACATAGTGCGACGAGCGGATCCCGACGAGCTGCCCGCGGATGATGCGCGCATAGCCGGGCGCCGTCGACAGCCCGACCGCGATCGTCGCGGTCACCGGTCCGGGCCCCGCGACGACGATGACGAGCAGCGCGAGCAACAGCCCGGGAAATGCGAAGAGCACCTCGATCACGCGGTTGACCCCGAAGTCGAGCGCCCGCCCGCCGAAGCTCGCCAGCACGCCGAGCACGAGCCCGAGGGCGAGACCGATGAGGGTCGCAGAGACGCCGATGAGGAGCGACGTCGCGGTGCCCGCGATGACTCGGCTGTAGACGTCGCGACCTGATTCGTCCGTCCCGAACCAGTGGGCGAGCGACGGCGACTCGAAGGCCTCAGCGGCCGCGATCCGGTTCGGATCCTGGGTCCAGACGAGGAACGGCGCGATGGTGGCGACGGCCAGGAAGCCGACGAAGGCGGCGGCGAGCAGGGTGCCAGGACGCGGCATCCGTCGCCGGCGCGGGACCAGGTGGTCGGCGGATGCCTCGACCGTCGTCTGCCGCAGTTCGAGTTCGCTCATCGCGCGCCCTCCTGCCGCAGCCTCGGGTCGGCGAGGCGCGAGGCGACATCCGTGACGACGGTCATGACGACGTAGACCAGCGCCACGAGGAGCACGACACCGGTCACCACGGGCACGTCGCGCAGGGTGACGGCCTGCAGCAGCGTGCGGCCCAGTCCGGGCATCGCGAAGATCGTCTCGACCACGACGGCGCCCGAGAGGAGCCATCCGAGTGCCCACCCCGAGAGGCTGATCGCCGGGAGCGAGGCGTGCCGGATCGTGTGCCGGAGGCGGATTCCGGTCGTGCTCTCGCCGCGGGCGCGCGCCGACACCACGAACGGCTGCTGCATCGCGTCGAGGAGGCTCTCGCGCATGACCTGGGCGAGGAATCCCGCGAGCGGGATCGCCAGGGTGACGACGGGCAGCACGAGGCCCGCGGGCGTGCCCGTCGCGACGGGCGGGAACCAGCCGAGGCCTGTGCTGAAGATCGCGATGAGCACCGCGGCCAACCAGAAGTGGGGCAGTGCGGCCGCGGTGAGCTCGATGCCCTCGCCGACCGCGCCGGCCGTGCGACCCCGACCCGTCGACCAGAGCGAGAGGCCGAGGGCGAGGATCCATGCGACGAGGAGTGCGAGCACGGCCAGCAGCATCGTGCCGCCGAGCTGGGCGCCGAGCAGTTCGGCGACCGGCGTCCTGAGCGCGTAGGAGGTACCGAGATCGCCCGTGACGAGGCGCGCGAGCATGGCGAGGTACTGCACGATCAGCGGCTGGTCGAGTCCATAGTCGCGGCGCACCTGGTCGAGGGCCTCCTGGGACGCCTGGGAGCCCGGGCCGCCGAGGATCGCCTGGGCCGGATCACCGGGGATGAGCCGGATCGCGAAGAACGTCAGCGTCGCGACGGCCCACATGACGAAGACCGCTCCTGCGGCCAGCACGGCGACGCGGCGGAGGATGCCGCCGCGTCGCCGCCGGACGTCAGCCGGCGAGCCAGGCGTCATAGAAGGTCGGGGTCGAGACGGTCGGCATCGCGCGTGCGCCCTCGACGTCGGCATCCAGCAGGAAGCTGTTCTGCTGGTCGTAGAGCGGGAGCAGGTAGTACCCGCCGAGGATTCGCTCCTGTGCCTGCCGATAGAGGTCGGCGCGCGCCTCCTCGTCGCTCGTCGATGCGGCATCGGTGAGCAGGGAGTCGACCTCGGGGTCGTCGAGCTGCGCGAGGTTGGCGAAGTACCCGCTCGGGGCCGGCGTGATGCTGTCGGAGTGGTACAGGATGCGCAGCACGTCGGGTCCGACCTTCGTGTACGGGGCGCTCACGATCTCGTACTCGTGCGCGAACAGGGCGCCGTACCAGCTCGACAGGTCGAGCAGTTCGATCACGACGTCGAAGCCGGCCTGCTTCGCGGTCGCCTGCACCTGTTCGAACAGCGACTGCTCAGCGGGGATCGACTGGTTGGTGCTGACCGGGAAGCGCAGGGCGAGGCGCACACCGTCCTTCATGCGCACGCCGTCGGCGTCGCGCTCGGTCCATCCCGCCTCGTCGAGAAGCGTGTTCGCCGCGTCGAGGTCGGGTTCGAAGAGCGCCTCGTCGGAGTACGCGAGCTGCTCCGCCGAGGAGAGGGCCGAGTACGACCGTTCCGCGGTGCCGAAGAAGAGCGCCTCGATGCCGTCGTTCACCTCGACCGCGCGGATGAAGGCCTCGCGGACCCGCTCGTCGTCGAAGGGCGCCTGGCCCGAATTCAGTTCGATGCGGTTCGCGGCGCCGGGACGGGGTGCGTCGATCCACGTGAAGGCGTCGTCGCCCTCAGCGGCGGCGATGGTGTCGGGCTGCGGGTTGTCGATGACGTCGACCTGCCCGCCCTGGAGCGCCGCGTACCGCGACGCGGAATCGGGCACGAACCGCCACTCGATCGCCTCGAGGTAGGCGGGGCCGTCGTGGCCGGCGTCAGCGGGCGGTGAGCTGTAGTCGTCGTTCCGCACGAGGGCGACGTGGTCCTGCTTGACCCATCCGTCGACGATGAACGGGCCGGTGCCGACCGGCGCCTCGCAGTTCTCCTCCATGCCGCGGGCGATGCCCGCAGGCGACTGCATGGCGGTCCACGGCTGGCTGAGCGACTCGAGCAACGCGCTGTCGGGGGTGGTCAGCACGAACCGGGCCGTGAGGTCGTCCACGGCCTCCACCCGGTCGACCTTGCCCATCGCGAGGTAGCCGGTGGAGGACTGCGTGGCGGGGTCCTGCAGGTGCTCGACGTTGACCGCGACGGCCTCCGCGTCGAAGGGGGTGCCGTCGCTGAACGTCACGCCCTCGCGCAGGGTGAAGTCCCACGTGAGGCCGTCGTCCGAGGGCTCCCACGACTCGGCGAGCCATGGGATGATCTCGCCCGACTCGTCGCGCGAGACGAGCGACTCGAGGAACTGTCCGGCGAGGAGCGCCTGCGGGTAGTTGCCGCCGACGTGCGGGTCGAGGCAGGTCGGCTCGGCGTCGCCGCTCGCGTAGACGAGGGTGCCGCCCTCGATCGGGTCGCCGGATGCCTCGGGCTGGGGCGCCTGACAGCCGGCGAGCGTAACCGCCGTCACGATCGCGGTAGCGATGAGGCCGGTTCGCCGCCAGGGCGAGCGGATGGTCACGGGCGCAGCAGGCATCGAAGTCCTTGTGGGAGTGGTTGGGAATCGGGTTCGTCGTCGGAGCCCGCTTCATCCTGCCACCGCTCGAAAGAGGCGACAAGCGAGTTGTTCATGTTCAACTAGAACAATAGAATCAAGCCATGCGCATCAGCATCGATCCGACGCTTCCGACGCCGCTCTTCGAGCAGCTCGCCTCGGCCGTCCGCGCCGCGATCGTCGATGGTCGGGTGATCGGCGGCGAGCGGCTCCCCGCGGCGCGACGGCTCGCCGAGAGCCTGGGCGTCAACGTGCACACCGTGCTGCGCGGCTACCAGCTGCTCCGCGACGAGGGACTCATCGAGCTGCATCGTGGCCGCGGCGCGGTCGTCGCCACCCGGATCGGCGGTCGGAGCGCCCTCGCGGGCGCCATCCACGACCTCGTCGACGAGGCGAAGCTGCACGACCTCCCCGAGAGCGCGCTGCTCGCCCTCGTCGGCGAGGCCTTCCGCGCGACGCCGCCGGCACCCGGGATGCTGCGCACGCGGCCGACACGGTAGTCTGGAGGGCAACGACGCCGATCCGGCCATCACCGGGGAGTCTTCGGAAGAACGCGCAACGGATGTCACGAGGCATCCGTGCGTCAGTAGAACCGAACGGGGCAGGCCCGTCACAGCCCGAGCAAGAGCGGTCCCGGAGGTCTTCGGGGCAAGCGAGGTGGTACCGCGGCGGAGCTCGACGAGCGGCCGGCGTCCTCGCAGAGGCATCCGTCCCGCAAGGAGCGAGCGTGTACCCGCGCACCCCCGACGACCACGGCGTCGCCCCCTCTCCCGACTTCCCGGCCATCGAGCGCGACGTGCTCGCGTTCTGGAAGCAGGACGGCACCTTCCAGGCCTCCGTCGATCAGCGCGAAGGCGCGCCCGAGTGGGTGTTCTACGACGGCCCGCCGTTCGCCAACGGCCTGCCGCACTACGGGCACCTGCTGACGGGGTACGCCAAGGACCTCTTCCCGCGTTACCAGACCATGCGCGGCAGGCAGGTGCACCGCCGCTTCGGGTGGGACACCCACGGCCTGCCCGCCGAGCTCGAGGCGGAGCGCCAGCTCGGCATCACCGACAAGAGCCAGATCGAGGAGATGGGCATCGCGGCCTTCAACCAGGCCGCGCGCGACGCCGTGCTGCGGTACACGAAGGAGTGGGAGGAGTACGTCACCCGGCAGGCGCGCTGGGTCGACTTCGCCAACGACTACAAGACGCTCGACGTCACCTTCATGGAATCCGTGATCTGGGCGTTCAAGACCCTGCATGACAAGGGCCTCGCCTACGAGGGCTACCGCGTGCTGCCGTACTGCTGGCGCGACCAGACGCCGCTCTCGAACCACGAGCTGCGCATGGACGACGACGTCTACAAGAACGTCCAGGACCAGACCGTCACCGTCACGTTCCCGCTCGTCGGCGCGAAGGCCGAGTCGCTCGGGCTCACCGCTGTACGCGCGCTCGCGTGGACGACGACGCCGTGGACCCTGCCGACGAACTTCGCGCTCGCGGTGGGCCCCGACATCGAGTACGCGGTCGTGCCGGCCGGCCCGAACGGCACCCCCGACGCGACGGTGCTGCGCGAGAAGCTCGGCGGCGCGGCATCCGACACCGAGGTGCTCGGCGGCGAGTACCTGCTCGCCCGCGACCTCGTGGACGGCTACGCGAAGGAGCTCGGCTACGACTCGGCCGACGACGCGCGTGCCGCGATCTCGCGCACGCTGCGCGGCGCCGAGCTCGAGGACGTCGCCTACGACCGGCTCTTCGATTACTACGCCGACGTCGAGCGGTACGGACTCGAGAACGCGTGGCGCGTCGTCGTCGCCGACTACGTCACCACCGACGACGGCACGGGCATCGTGCACCAAGCCCCCGCGTACGGCGAGGAGGACCAGAGGATCGGCGAGGCGGCCGGCATCCCGGTCATCATCTCGCTTGACGAGGGCGGGCGTTTCCTGCCCGAGGTGACGGATGTCGCGGGCCTGCTCTGGAGCGACGCGAATCGTCCGCTCATCAACGTGCTGAAGGCCGAGGGCCGGCTGCTGCGCGAGGCGAGCTACGTGCACTCGTACCCCCACTGCTGGCGTTGCCGGAACCCGCTCATCTACCGGGCGGTGTCGAGCTGGTTCATCCGCGTGCCCGAGTTCCGCGACCGCATGGGCGAGCTCAACCAGGAGATCAACTGGGTGCCCGACAACGTGAAGGACGGCCAGTTCGGCAAGTGGGTCGCCGGCGCACGCGACTGGTCGATCAGCCGCAATCGGTACTGGGGTTCGCCGATCCCCGTGTGGAAGAGCGACGACCCGGCGTACCCGCGCATCGACGTGTACGGGTCGCTCGCCGAGCTCGAGCGCGACTTCGGACGCCTTCCGCAGAACACGGCGGGCCAGCCCGATCTGCACCGCCCGTACATCGACGAGCTCACCCGCCCGAACCCCGACGACCCCACGGGTCGCAGCACCATGCGGCGCATCCCCGACGTGCTCGACGTGTGGTTCGACTCGGGCTCGATGCCGTTCGCGCAGGTGCACTACCCGTTCGAGAACCAGGAGTGGTTCGACTCGCACAACCCCGCCGACTTCATCGTCGAGTACATCGGGCAGACGCGCGGCTGGTTCTACACGCTGCACGTGCTCTCGACGGCGCTGTTCGACCGACCGGCGTTCGAGAACGTCGTGAGTCACGGCATCGTACTCGGCAGCGACGGGCAGAAGATGTCGAAGTCGCTCCGCAACTATCCCGATGTCTCCGAGGTGTTCGACCGCGACGGCTCCGATGCGATGCGGTGGTTCCTGATGTCGAGCTCGGTGCTGCGCGGCGGCAACCTCGTCGTCACCGAGGAGGGCATCCGCGAGGGCGTGCGCCAGCTCATGCTGCCGCTCTGGAGCACGTGGTACTTCTTCTCCCTCTACGCCAACACGGCGCGCGAGGGCGGCTACGAGGCATCCCGCTCGACCTCCTCGAGCGACGTGCTCGACCGGTACCTGCTCGCGAAGCTGCGCGACCTCGTGGCCGCCGTCACGGCCGACCTCGACGACTTCGACTCGCCGCTGGCGGCGCAGAAGCTGCGCGACTTCGGCGACGTGCTCACGAACTGGTACGTGCGCCGTTCGCGCGACCGGTTCTGGACCGGCGTCGGCGACGACGGCTCGGGCACCGAGGCGTTCGACACCCTGTTCACCGTGCTCGAGACGCTCACCCGCCTCGCCGCCCCGCTGCTACCGCTCGTCACCGAGAAGGTCTGGCAAGGGCTCACCGGCGGTCGCAGCGTGCACCTGGCCGACTGGCCCGATGCGGCGGAGTTCCCGGCCGACGACGCCCTCGTCGCCGCCATGGACGCGGTGCGCGAGATCAGCGGCGCCACCCTCGCGCTCCGCAAGCAGGCGGGTCGGCGGGTGCGGCTGCCGCTCGCGAGCCTCACGGTCGTGACGACGGATGCCGCGACGCTGCGTCCGTTCGAGGGGATCCTCCGCGACGAACTCAACGTGAAGTCCATCGACCTCGTCGAGCTCGACGAGTCGAGCGCCGCGTCCTACGGCGTCACCAAGCGGCTCAGCGTCAACGCCCGCGCCGCAGGCCCCCGCCTCGGGAAGGGCGTGCAGCAGGCCATCCAGGCCGCGCGCGCCGGCGACTGGACCCTCGACGGCGAGACGGTCGTCGCGGGCGGGATCGCGCTCGTGCCGGGGGAATACGAGCTCGTGCTCGAGTCCGGCGGCTCCGGCGACGGTTCGAGTGCGCTGGCCCTGCTCCGCGACGGCGGGTTCGTGATCCTCGACACCGCCACGACGGCCGAGCTCGAGGCCGAGGGGCTCGCGCGCGACGTGGTGCGCGCCGTGCAGGACGCGCGCAAGGCTGCGGGGCTCGAGGTCGGGGACCGGATCCGACTGGCGCTCACGCTCGACGCCGAGGGCGCGGCCGCGGCATCCGCCCACCACACCCTCATCTCCCGCGAGACGCTCGCGGAATCACTCGACATCGAGACGGACGTCGACGTCTCGGGTGCGGCCGCGGCCCGCCCGGTCGGCGACGGCTCGTCGCTGCTCGTGGACCTGGAGAAGCTGTGACCGACGACGCATCCGACGCACCCCACGACTACGACGACGCGGAAGCGCGCGACGCCGCCGACGCCGTGTACGAGGCACTGATCACGCGCGTCGGCGAGGGATCTCCTCGGCCCCGGTTGGCACCCACCCGCCGCACGGTCGAGCTGCTCGGCGACCCGCACCGTGCGGCCCCCGTGATCCACATCACCGGCACGAACGGCAAGACGTCCACCGCCCGAATGATCGAGGCGATGCTGCGCGCCTCGGGCCTTCGCACCGGGCTGCTCACGAGTCCGCATCTCGAACGGTTCACGGAGCGCATCCGCATCGACGGAGCACCCATCTCGGATGAGGCCGTGGCACGCAACTGGGAGGAGATCCTCCCGTTCATCGCCATCGTCGACGCCGAACTCGAGCGTGCAGGCGAGGAGCCGCTCACGTTCTTCGAGGTGCTCACCGTGCTCGCGTTCGCGTGCTTCGCCGACGCGCCCGTCGACGTCGTCGTCCTCGAGGTCGGCATGGGCGGCGAATGGGACTCCACCAACGTCGCCGACGGGCAGGTCGCCGTCTTCACGCCGATCGATCTCGACCACCAGGCCCGCCTCGGCAACACCATCACCGAGATCGCCCGCACCAAGTCGGGCATCATCAAGCCCATGGCCGCGGTGATCACGGCGCGGCAGCCCGACGCGGCGCTGGCGGTGCTCGAGGAGGCCGCCGAGCTCACCGAGTCGAGCCTCGCCGTCGAGGGCGACGCATTCGACGTGCTCGAGTCACGGGTCGCGGTCGGCGGCCAGCTCGTGTCGGTGCGAGGGCTCGCGGGGGAGTACCGCGAGGTGCCGCTGCCGCTCCTCGGACGCCATCAGGCCGAGAACGCCGCGGTCGCCATCGCGGCCGTCGAGGCCTTCATCGGCGGCGGCGCGGTGCGGCTCGCCGATGAGGTCGTCGAGGGCGGCCTCGCCACCGTGACCTCGCCCGGCCGCTTGCAGACCATCGCGGCGGACCCCCTCATCATCGTCGACGCGGCACACAATCCGCATGGCGTGACCGCGTTGGTGGCGGCCCTCGAGGAGTACTTCGACCTCGACGAGCTCGTCATCGTGCTCGGCATGCTCGGCGACAAGGACGCGACCGGCATCGTCGACGTGCTCGCCGGCACGAACGCGTCGTTCATCGTCACGAAGCCCGACTCCGACCGAGCGCGCGACGTCGACGAGCTCGTCGCGCTCGTCGCCGCACGGGTCGGCGCCGAGCGCGTGCACGCCGTCGAACGGCTCGACGACGCGCTCGACGAGGCGCGCGCCTGGGCCGGCGAGGCGGCGAAGCGCGCCGTGGTCGTCACGGGTTCGATCGTGCTCGTGGGCGAGGCCATGGCGATCGCCGCCGACCGCGGATGGGGGCGCGCGTGAGCGACACGACCCCCCAGCCGGCGCCCGGTCCTGTGCGCACGGCGCGATCGGCGAAGCAGACGCTCGGTGCGATGGTGCTCGCGTTCGAGGTCATCGTGGTGTTCCTCGCGGCGCTCGTCATCTGGGGCCTCGCGCCCACCGAGAACAGCACGTTCGACCTGCCGCCATGGGTCGCCCTCGCCGCGGGCGGCGTGCTCATCGTCTGCCTCATCGTCACGATCGGCCTGCTGCGATTCTCGTGGGGCTTCATCGTGGGATGGGTGCTGCAGGTGCTGATCATCGCCGCCGGGTTCCTCAACCCGGCGATGTTCATCGTGGGCGCGATCTTCGGCGGCATGTGGTGGTACGGCATGATCGCGGGCGCCCGCATCGATCGAAACAGGACGGCGACCGCCGCTCCGGGGAAGGAACAGGAATGACCACCGCCATCGAGGAGACCCTCGTACTCGTGAAACCCGACGGGGTCGCGCGCAACCTGACCGGCGAGATCCTCCGTCGTATCGAGGCCAAGGGCTACACCCTCATCGACATCCGGATGCTCCAGGCCGACCGGGAGCTCCTCGCGAACCACTACGCCGAACACGAGGGCAAGCCCTTCTACGAGCCGCTCATCGAGTTCATGCAGTCGGGACCGACCGTCGCCGTGCGCGTCGCGGGCAACCGTGTGATCGAGGGCTTCCGCGTGCTCGCCGGCACCACCGACCCCACGACCGCGGCACCCGGCACCATCCGCGGCGACTTCGGTCGCGACTGGGGACTCAAGGTGCAGCAGAACCTCGTGCACGGATCCGACTCGGTCGAGTCGGCCGAGCGCGAACTCGCGCTCTGGTTCGACTGAGCGGATGCCGCGCCGGCCGGCCTATCGCCCGGCGCGCGCCCCGTCAGCGGAAGAGGTTGCCGATCTCGATGATCGCCAGCGGAATGGCGTTGAGCTGCAGCTGGGCGAGGATGATCACCACGACGTAGCAGACGACCGTCATGAGCGGGATCCACTTGAACCACTCCCCGGCGAGCCACTGCATACGTGCCGAAACTGGAATATGTCCTTCGCGAAGGTTGTGCAGCGTGACCGCGAGGAAGACGGGGATCGTCACGACCCAGGTGAGCATGCACCAGGGGCACAGCACGCCGAGCACGTAGATGCTCTGCGCGATGAGCCAGGCGACGAAGATGATCGCGCCGAGCACGCCGACGTTGAGGCCGAGCCAGAACCAGCGGGCGAACCGTGCCCCCGCGAGCATCGCGACGCCGATCGTGATGACGACGGGCCAGGTCATGAGGCCGATGAACGGGTTGGGGAACCCGAACAGCGCACCCTGCCACGAGCCGAGGTTGGTGCTGCAGCTGACGAGGATGCCGACGTTGCAGCTCGGCACGTGCCCCGGATCGGCCAGCACGAGCACCTTCTCGAGCGAGAGTTCGAAGGCGGCGAGGAGGCCGAGTGCCCCGGCAATGACGAGGAAGACCGCGAGTCCCGTGTGGCGGGACCGGCTGGGGGAGTCCGGCATGCACGTATTCTGGCACGCCGTTTCGACATGTCGCTGTGAGACCGTGCGATAATCGAAGCAGTCGTCCGGGCCGCGCCCGGCACGACGCCAATGAAGGCTTTGAGGATGCACCGCATCCGACTGAGCGGTCGTATGCACCGCGAGACGTGGCGACACAGGCATCCTGCCGGTCGCAGCAGTGAAGGATTGGCGGTTCCGCACACGGCGTGAACCGCTCGAGACGAGAACGGGAGACGGATGGCGCGGCCATCTCGACCCGTCGTAGGAGTGCACCAGAGATGGTGGAAGGCAACGACAACACCACGAACGATTCCGCAAGCGGCAACAGCGCACCGAGACGACGAGTGGGCCTCTTCAGCGCCCGTCGCGCGGGGCGCGGTCGCGTGACGGAGCCACGTTCCGAGGCGACCGACGAGTCGCCTGCGCCGAGGGAGCCCGAGGGGCCCGCCGAAGCGGTCGCCGCGGAGCCCGAGGCACCGACCGCCGAGGCGAGCACAACCGACGCGACGGTCGCCGACGCGTCGGCCCCCGAGGCGACGTTCAGCGACGAGGCGACGGGCGATCAGGCGACGGATGCCACGGCGCTCGAGCCGTCCGACGAGGCCCAGGCGGAGGCATCCGACGCCCCGGCGGAGCCGACGCCTGAGACCCCGGCGTCGCCGATCCCGGCTGCGCTCACCACCACCTCGCTGATCTTCCACGCGCCGCCCGTGTTCACGCCCGTCGAGGAGGCCGAGCGCGCAACCGACGACGAGGAGGCGTCGAGCGTCCGCCGTCGCTCCCGCCGCCGCAGCGGCGAGGAGAACCGGGCCGCCGGCGACGAGCCGGTGAACACGGTCGTCAAGGTGCGCAAACCCCGCGAGCCCGAGCTCATCACCGAGCCGCAGAAGGTCAAGGGCTCCACGCGACTCGAGGCGAAGAAGCAGCGCCGCCGCGACGGCCGCGACGCGGGTCGTCGCCGCGCGGTCATCACCGAGGCCGAGTTCCTCGCGCGCCGCGAGTCGGTCGATCGCCAGATGATCGTACGCGCGAAGGACGGCCGGATCCAGATCGGCGTCCTCGAAGACGGCGTGCTCGTCGAGCACTACGTGGCCCGAAACCAGGATGCGTCGCTCATCGGCAACGTCTACCTGGGTCGCGTGCAGAACGTGCTGCCGAGCATGGAGGCCGCGTTCGTCGACATCGGCCGCGGCCGCAACGCCGTGCTCTACTCGGGCGAGGTCGATTGGGACGCCGCCGCCGAGAACGGCGAGAAGAACCAGCCCCGCCGCATCGAGCTCGCGCTGAAGCCCGGCGACCGGGTGCTCGTGCAGGTCACGAAGGATCCCGTGGGCCACAAGGGCGCCCGGCTCACGAGCCAGGTGTCGCTGCCCGGCCGGTACCTCGTCTACGTGCCCAACGGGTCGATGAACGGGATCAGCCGCAAGCTGCCCGACACCGAGCGCGCGCGTCTGAAGAAGATCCTGAAGGAGGTGCTCCCCGAGAACGTCGGCGTCATCGTGCGCACGGCCGCCGAGGGCGCCACCGAGGAGCAGCTCACCCTCGACGTGAACCGCCTCATCGCGCAGTGGGCCGACATCTCGACGCAGCTCGAGAAGGTGCAGGCGCCCGCGCTCCTGCACTCGGAGCCCGACCTGCTCATCAAGATCGTGCGCGACGTCTTCAACGAGGACTTCCAGAAGATGATCATCGCGGGCGACGACGCGCGCGACACCATCGAGCGCTACCTCCGCGCGGTCGCGCCCGACCTGCTCGAGCGCGTCGAGGCGTACACGGGCGAGCGCGACGCGTTCGACGAGTTCCGCATCACGGAGCAGATCGAGAAGGCGCTCGACCGCAAGGTGTGGCTGCCGTCGGGCGGCTCGCTCGTCATCGACCGCACCGAGGCCATGACGGTCGTCGACGTCAACACGGGCAAGTTCGTCGGCTCGGGCGGCAACCTCGAGGAGACGGTCACCAAGAACAACCTCGAGGCGGCCGAGGAGATCGTGCGCCAGCTGCGGCTCCGCGACATCGGCGGCATCATCGTCGTCGACTTCATCGACATGGTGCTGGAGTCCAACCGCGACCTCGTGCTCCGGCGTCTCGTCGAGTGCCTCTCACGCGACCGCACGAAGCACCAGGTCGCCGAGGTCACGTCGCTCGGACTCGTGCAGATGACCCGCAAGAAGCTCGGGCTGGGCCTGCTCGAGTCGTTCAGCGAGCCCTGCGAGGTCTGCGCCGGGCGCGGGATCCTCGTGCACCACGAGCCGATCATGAAGCACCGTGCGCCGCAGCAGCCCGAGCGTGGTCGCGGTCGTGGCCGCGGCGGCCAGCAGCAGGCGTCCGCGCCCGAGCCCAAGGCGCACACCGGAACGCACGCGATCACCGAGGACGTCAAGCACGCGCTCGCGCAGATCGCCGCTTCGACGATCCCACACGCCGACCCCAGGCCGGCCGACCTGCCCGCCGCAGCGCGTGAGGCCGAGCGTGGAGCGGCACCCGCGCTGGTTCCGGCCGAGGCCGGCGACGCGGGCGCCGGAGAGTCGCAGCCGTCGGGTTCGGGCCGTCGACGCGGGCGCCATCGCCGCGTCACGCAGGAGCAGGGTGCTGCAGTCGAATCGGATGCCACGAGCACGCCGGTCGCACCCGAGGCACCCGTCGCCGCCGAGCGGTCTGCGCGCGACGACGCACCGGACGTGCCGATCGTCGAGCTCCCGCCGGTGATCCCCGCGGAGCGCAAGCGTCCGGTGCGCGTGGAAGACGCCGAGGTGCTCCTCGACTCCATGCTCGACGCGCTTCCCGCCCCCAAGAAGGCGGGCGAGGGCCGTGCCCGCAGTCGGCGGGTGTCGACGGCGGCGCTCAGCCCGGCCGGCGGTCCGCCGGTCATCACGCGTGCCGACGGCTCCTCGGCAGCGGCCGAGGAATCGCCTTCAGGACGATGACCGCGCGCGCCGCTCGCGCGGCGTGACCCGAAGTCCGCTGGCGGCGAGCCGGCGGACGAGCTCCCGTGGCGACACAGGCTCTGCGCCGGCGGCCACGAGCTCGTCGTATCGCTCGACGGGCACGTCGTAGTGGTCCAGGTCGAACCCACGTGGGGGAAGGCCGGCCCGCTCGGCGAAGGCCTGGAGCTCGTCGATCGACCGGTCGCTCACGAGATGCGCCCACACCGTGCCGTGCTTCGGCCAGAGTGGCGTGTCGATGAGCACCGTCATGTCGCCGATCCTACGCGCGAGGGCCCGCGAGACCCGCGGTTCGCGCGTTTGACCGGCCACGGGACATCCGTGTAAACTCGACCGTTGGTGCCACCGCTTATCCCGGTGTGCCCACACAGTTTTCTGGCAGACGACCCTCCTTCCCGCTGGGGTCTCGCGCGCAGTGACATCCCAGGCAGTGACATGCAAAGCTACGGAGCTCCGGCTCCCCAGAGATAGGTACGAGTAGTGGTTTACGCAGTAGTGCGCGCCGGCGGCCGGCAGGAGAAGGTCGAAGTCGGCACCATCGTGACGATGGACCGCATCAAGGCTGACAAGGACGGCAACGTCCAGCTCACCCCGGTGCTCTTCGTCGACGGCGAGAAGATCACCTCCGACGCCAAGTCGCTCGCGAAGATCACGGTCACGGCTGAGGTCCTGAACGACCTTCGCGGCCCCAAGATCGTGATCCAGAAGTTCAAGAACAAGACCGGCTACAAGAAGCGCCAGGGCCACCGTCAGGAGCTCACGCGCGTCAAGATCACCGGCATCAAGTAGCCCGCGGCTCGCAAGGAGAGAAGACATGGCACACAAAAAGGGAGCGAGCTCCACTCGCAACGGTCGTGACTCGAACGCCCAGCGCCTCGGCGTGAAGCGCTTCGGCGGCCAGGTCGTCGGCGCCGGCGAGATCATCGTCCGCCAGCGCGGCACGCACTTCCACCCGGGTGCGGGCGTCGGTCGCGGTGGCGACGACACCCTCTTCGCCCTCGAGGCGGGCGCCGTGCAGTTCGGCACCAAGGGCGGCCGCAAGGTCATCAACATTGTGGCGGCCGGCGAATAGTCGGTCGAGCGGTTTCGTGAGGGCGGGCTTCGGCTCGCCCTCACGCATTTCAGCTTGAGGAAGGATGCAGCATGGTCAGCTTCGTCGACGAGGTGACGCTGTTCGTGCGCGCCGGTCACGGCGGGAACGGCTGCGTCTCCGTACGCCGTGAGAAATTCAAGCCGCTCGGCGGCCCCGACGGGGGAAACGGCGGCCACGGTGGGGACATCGTGCTCGTCGCCGACCCGCAGGTCACGACCCTCCTCGCGTACCACGGACGCCCGCACCGCTCCTCGGCGAACGGCCAGCCCGGTATGGGCGACAACCGCTCCGGAGCGGCGGGGGAGACTCTCGAGCTTCCGGTGCCGGTCGGCACCGTCGTGAAGGATCCCGACGGCACCGAACTCGCCGACCTCGACGAGCCCGGCATGCGATTCATCGCCGCACCCGGCGGTCAGGGCGGCCTCGGCAACGCCGCGCTCGCCTCGACGAAGCGCAAGGCGCCCGGCTTCGCCCTGCTCGGTACCCCCGGGTTCGAGGGGGAAGTCAAGCTCGAGCTGAAGACGATCGCGGATGTCGCACTCGTCGGCTTCCCGTCGGCGGGCAAGTCGAGCCTCATCGCCGCGCTGTCGGCGGCCAGGCCGAAGATCGCCGACTACCCGTTCACCACGCTGCATCCGAACCTCGGCGTCGTGGAGGCGGGCGAGCACCGCTTCACCGTGGCCGACGTGCCCGGGCTCATCGAGGGCGCGAGTGAGGGCAAGGGGCTCGGGCTCGAGTTCCTGCGGCACGTGGAGCGCTGCTCGGCGCTGCTCCACGTCATCGACTGCGCCACCCTCGAGCCCGGTCGCGACCCGATCAGCGACCTCGAGGTCATCCTTCGCGAGCTGGCGGCGTACGAGGTCCCCGAAGGCCAGAAGCCCTTGCTCGAGCGTCCGCAGCTCGTCGCGCTCAACAAGATCGACGTGCCCGAGGCGCGGGATCTCGCCGAGCTCGTGCGAGCCGAGTTCGAGGCGCGCGGTTACCGCGTGTTCGAGATCTCGGCCGTGAGCCACGAGGGCCTGCGCCAGCTCGGATTCGCGCTCGGCGAGCTCGTCGACCGAGCGCGCGCCGAAGCGGCATCCGCACCCGCCGCGCCCCGCATCGTGATGCGCCCGAAGGCCGTCAACGAGGCGGACTTCGTGGTGCGCGCCGAGGGCGGCAGCTATGGCACGATCTACCGCGTGCTCGGCGCCAAGCCCGAGCGCTGGGTGGCGCAGACCGACTTCACGAACGACGAGGCCGTCGGCTTCCTCGCCGACCGGCTTGCCCGGCTCGGCGTCGAGAACGAGCTGGTGCGGGCAGGCGCCGACGCCGGCTCGACCGTCGTGATCGGCCCCGGCTCGGGCGTCGTGTTCGACTGGGAGCCGACCCTCACGTCGACCGCGGAGCTCGTCACGGCGCCGCGCGGCTCCGACTTCCGGCTCGACGAGGACCGCCGCGCCACGCGCGCCGAGCGGCGCAGCGAGTACCACGAGCGGATGGACGCGAAGGCCGAGGCCCGCGCCGAACTCGAACGCGAGCGCGAGGCGGGCATCTGGTCGGAGAACGAAGGCGAGGAGGACGAACGGTGACCCCGCGCACGCGGGCCGACATCCCGAACGCGACGCGCATCGTCGTGAAGGTCGGCTCGTCATCGATCAGCGGCGAGAACGCCGGGCAGATCGGTCCGCTCGTCGACGCCCTCGCCGGCGCCCACGAGCGCGGCACCGAAGTCGTGCTCGTCTCCTCGGGCGCCATCGCCACGGGCATGCCGTACCTTCGGCTCGACGAGCGTCCGACGGACCTCGCGACACAGCAGGCCGCGGCATCCGTCGGCCAGAACCTGCTCGTCTTCCGCTACCAGGACTCGCTCGACCGGTACGGCATCGTCGCCGGCCAGGTGCTGCTGACCGCGGGCGACCTCGAGCACGCGACGCCGCGCTCGAACGCGCAACGCGCCATGGACCGGCTGCTCGCGCTGCGCATCCTCCCGATCGTGAACGAGAACGACACGGTCGCGACGCACGAGATCCGCTTCGGCGACAACGACCGCCTGGCCGCGCTCGTCGCCGAGCTCATCGGCGCCGACCTGCTCGTCCTCCTCTCCGACGTCGATGCGCTCTACACGAAGCCCCCGCACCTCGAGGGCGCGGAACGCATCGCGCACGTGCCCTTCGGCGACGCGCTCGCGGGCGTCGAGATCGGCTCCATCGGTCGCGCCGGCGTCGGCACCGGGGGAGCGGAGACGAAGGTCTCCGCGGCCCGCATCGCCGCCGAGTCCGGGGCGGCCGTGCTCATCACGGCGACGACACTCGTTTCGGAGGCGCTCGCGGGCGAGGAGATCGGCACCTGGTTCGACGCCGGTCCGGGCCGTCACGCGACGACCGCCGACGCCATGCTCGCCTAGGCTGGAACCATGGAGCACCCCGACCTCGACACCGCGGTGATCGACGCTCGTCTGGCCGCCGCGAAGGACGCGTCCTACCGCCTCGCCCAGGCGACGACGGCCGAGAAGGATGCCGCGCTCGAACGCGTGGCCGACCTGCTTCGCGCCCGCACCGACGAGATCATCGCCGCGAACCGGCTCGACCTCGAGGCCGGCCGTGAGGCGGGCCTGGCGACGGGCCTGCTCGACCGGCTCACGCTCGACGAGCGGCGCGTCGGCGCCCTCGCCGACGCCGTGATCGAGGTCATCGCGCTCACCGACCCCATCGGCGAGACCGTCAGCGGGCGTTCCCTGCCGAATGGCGTTCGCATCGACCAGGTGCGCGTGCCCCTCGGCGTCGTCGGCGCCATCTACGAGGCCCGGCCGAACGTCACCATCGACATCGCCGTGCTCGCGCTGAAGAGCGGCAACGCCGTCGTACTGCGCGGCGGCACCGCGGCCGAGCAGACCAACCGCGTGCTCGTCGGCGTGCTCCGCGACGCGCTCGACTCGGTCGGCCTGCCCGCCGACGCCGTGCAGACGGTCGACGATTTCGGTCGCGCAGGCGCCCGGCACCTCATGCAGGCCCGCGACTACGTCGACGTGCTCATCCCGCGCGGCAGCGCGAACCTCATCCGCGCCGTGGTCGACGAGGCGAAGGTCCCCGTCATCGAGACCGGTGCCGGCGTCGTGCACATGTACCTCGACGCGAGCGCGCGCGAGGACTGGGCGGTCGAACTCGTGCACAACGCCAAGGTGCAGCGGCCGAGCGTCTGCAACGCCCTCGAGACCCTACTGGTGCACCGCGAGGCCGCGGAGCGGCTGCTTCCGTCGGTGCTCGACCGGCTCGAGGCATCCGGAGTCACCGTGCACGCCGACGAGCGGGTGCGGGCCCTTCGCCCAGAGGCCGTGCCGGTCACCGAGGAGGACTGGGCGACCGAGCACATGAGCCTCGACCTCTCGGTCGGCATCGTCGACTCGATGGACGATGCGCTCGAGCACATCCGCCGGTTCTCCACGAAGCACACCGAGTCGATCATCACGAACGACCTCGCGAACGCCGAACGGTTCCTCAACGAGGTCGACGCGGCCGCCGTCATGGTGAACGCGTCGACGAGGTTCACCGACGGCGCCGAGTTCGGCTTCGGCGCGGAGGTGGGCATCTCCACCCAGAAGCTGCATGCGAGAGGCCCCATGGGCCTGCCCGAGCTCACGAGCACCAAGTGGCTCGTGCGCGGCGCCGGACACGCGCGCGCCTGACCTCGCTAGAATGACACGAGCACGACCCGAAGGATTCGAAAGGAACGGCGAATGAGCCTCACGACCGCGGTGCTGACCGGCACGGTACTGACCGAGACGGTGCATGCGAGGGAACTCCCGATCGAATCCTGGATGTTCGGCGTGATCGCCCTCATCGGCTTCGCGGCCCTGGCCTTCGTCACGGCCTCCTATCGGGATGTCGCCAACCGTCACCGGTCGAAGGCCGAGGCTTACGCCCTCCGTCACGGCGGGGGCGAGCACGGCGGCCACTGAGCGGGTTCTCGCGTGACGACGCGCGTCCGGCGCCGACCTCGCATCGGCGTGATGGGCGGCACGTTCGACCCCATCCACCACGGGCACCTCGTCGCCGCGAGTGAGGTGGCGCAGTCGCACGACCTCGATGAGGTCGTCTTCGTCCCGACCGGCGCGACGACGTACAAGTCGCAGGTCACGCCGCCCGAGCATCGCTACCTCATGACCGTCATCGCGACGGCGTCGAACCCGCGGTTCACCGTGAGCCGGGTCGACATCGAGCGCAAGAAGCCGACGTTCACGATCGACACGCTCCGCGACATCCGGCGTGAGCGGCCCGACGCCGACCTGTACTTCATCACCGGAGCCGACGCCATCGCGCAGATCCTGTCGTGGAAGGACGTCGCGGAGCTCTGGGAACTCGCGCATTTCGTTGCTGTGAGTCGTCCGGGACATGTGCTGTC
This sequence comes from Agromyces sp. NPDC052230, assembly GCF_040679595.1. Taxonomy (NCBI): domain Bacteria; kingdom Bacillati; phylum Actinomycetota; class Actinomycetes; order Micrococcales; family Microbacteriaceae; genus Agromyces; species Agromyces sp. NPDC052230. Next base: position 296,016 of record NZ_JBFAVC010000002.1, read on the forward strand.
TGTTTCGGGATTACCCGAGCAGGACGTAAGCTTGTTGGAGGTTCCGGCACTTGCGATCTCGTCGACCGACTGCCGGGACAGGGTGCGCCGGGGCTTCCCGGTGTGGTACTTGGTGCCCGATGGGGTCGTCCAGTACATCTCCAAGCACCACCTCTATCGGAGTGTCGAATGACGTCGTCGCAGGAACCGCCGCTGACGCGCCGCGAGATGCGCGAGCGCGAACGTCTGCTGGCTCAGCAGGCCGAGTCGTCGACCCCGGATGCCGCTGCGGCACCCGCCGCCCCCGCGCCGTCGCCTCCCCAACAGGCGTACCCTCCGGCTGCCGCTCCGCAGCCCGCGCCAGTCGTACCGGCCTCGATTCCCCGGCCGGCGCCCGTGCAGCCCGCCGTCTCGCCGCACGCGCCCGCGTCAGCTCCCACGCCTCCTCCCGGGTACAACGCCCCGCGGCCGTCGGGCGGCTACGGCGACCAGGGCGCTCCGTTCGGTGGAGCGATCGCGGCGCCCCCGCCCCCGAATCCGTTCGCGCCGCGCCCTGAGCCCGTCGCGCCCGTCCCGCAGCGGGCGCAGGCTCCGGTTCCCGAGCCGACCACGCCAGAGCGCACGCTCACCCGGCGTGAACTGCGCGCGATGCTCGATGCGCACTCGGGCGAGGGTTTCGACGAGTTCGACTTCGACGACGAGCCCGTCGCCCAGGCGCCCTCGCCGGCACCCGCTGCGCCGCAGCAGGCCGCGCCGTTCCCGCCGCAGCCCGTGCCCATGCGGGCTCCCGCGCCGCATCAGGTGGCGGAGTCGGCCCTCGCCGACGAGCCGTTGGCCACACCGAAGCCCGTCGGACACTGGACCGATCAACTGCACGCTCCCGTCGAGCGGGCGGAGCCGTTCGACCAGCTCCTCTCCCGGGGCGGCATGAGCCACGGCGTGCCGACGACCACGAACGCACTGATCCTTCCCACGCTGCCCGACCACGGCCAGATGGGAGGCTCCATCGCCCAGAGCGGCGAGGTGATCGTGACGGGCTCGATCGACCTGCCGCGCAGCTTCGGTGCGACTGGCGCGCACCCGAGCCAGATCGACTCCTCCGATGTCGACCGGCTGTTCGATCAGGTGGAGGACAGCGCCGGCATGGGCGTGCCCGTCTCCGCCACCCGGGCGATCAGCACCCAGAGTGCCGCTCGCGCGATGATGGCGCCGCCGAAGAAGGAGGGCATGAACGTTCCGCTCGTGCTCGCCGTCACCGCCGGCGTGCTCGCGCTCGGCGTCGTCGCGACCCTCGTCATCGGGGCCGTCGCCGGGCTCTTCTGATCCGGGCCTCCGAATCCATCTCCGATCTCCGATTCCCCATCTCCGGAAGTGAGCGTATGACCGCATCCGACCAGGCACTCGACTCGCTCGCACTCGCCGTGCGTGCAGCCGACGCGAAGGGCGGCGAAGATCTCGTCGCCCTCGACGTGTCCGGGCCGCTGCCGTTCACCGACGTGTTCCTCCTCGTCACGGGCACGTCCGAGCGCAACGTGATCGCGATCGCCGACGAGATCGAAGACGTCATGCGGGACGCCGGCGCGAAGACGCTCCGGCGCGAGGGTCACTCCGGCGGGCGCTGGATCCTCCTCGACTTCGGCGACCTCGTGGTGCATGTCTTCCACCGCGAGGAGCGGCTCTACTACGGCCTCGAGCGCCTGTGGAGCGACTGCCCGGTCGTGCCGGTGGCCCCGTTACTGGCCGCCGGGAACTGACGTTCGGAGCAGTCGCCGGCTGAGGCTCGCTCGATTTCTTGCGAGGGCGCGCGCTGGTGTAAGCTCGTTTTGTTGCCCCGAAGCGGGGCGCACGGGTCTGTGGCGCAGCTGGTAGCGCACCTGCATGGCATGCAGGGGGTCAGGGGTTCGAGTCCCCTCAGATCCACCAAAACCCCTGATGAACGCGAAGTTCTCAGGGGTTCTTCCGGTTTACGAGACCCCTTGGCAGAAGGTCGGGTGCACATCACGCTGCGCTTCCGTCGGCTCGACGGCAGCGGCAAGCTCCGCGGCGGGCAAGCTCCAACGCGGCAGCACGTCGGTCGCTGATGTCCGCGATCGAGGAACCGGGCCGGTGCGGTGGCCGACTCGCGGCACCGAGCTTACGGCGGTGGCATGATGCCGAGGACAACCAACAGTGTGGGCACGAGCACCAGGACGCCGGCGAGGAGAATCGGCGCACCGAGAATGCCGACCGCGATCGGGATCGGCCGCCACATCGTGCGTCGAGAGTAGGAGACGGCCACGATACCGAAGCATGTTGCGAAGAAGAGAGTACCGAGCAGGTAGATGACGCCGGCTGCATCGATTTCGTCGGAACTTCCGGTGATCCCGGTCGCTATCGCGACAGCCTGGCCGACTGAGCCGAGCGCATAGATGACGAATGTCCCGAAAGCGCCCCAGAGCAGCAGCGTCATCACGTTCGGCGCGAACGCATTCGCCCGCTTGCTGACCGAGAGCATCAAGACCCCTGCTCCGAACACCTTGAGGATCACCACCAGCCAGTTCATGATGGTCAGGCCGGAGGCGTAGGCGGCCAGTGGCCCGTTCGCGAAGTGGTTCGTTCCCTCGAACATGACGTTCACCACCGCGAATGCGAGCAGCGCCAGCGTGCCAAGCACCGCCGTCAGTTTCGTGGTCGTCGATGCGGATCTCGGGCTACCTTCGGATCCGGAACCGACCTGGGACTGGACAGAAATCATGACTGTCCCTCGTTCGACTTCGATGAATGCACCCTTCGCGTCGTCATGCCGACCAGTCTGGGCCTCGGCGACACCTCGGCGCCTCACCCGAACGGGTGACCTTCGCGGAGAACGCTCAGCCGCCTGCTGGACGGTCGGGCTTCATCGTTCGTCACGGCGAGTCCGCAGCTCCGACGCAGTCGGATTCTGGAAGCCCGGGTTACGCTCGAGTGGTGGACCTTCGAGACATCCCCCTCATGACCATCGACGGCGACGCGACCTCGCTCGCCGAATACGACGACCAGGTCGTGATGGTGGTGAACGTCGCGTCCCGCTGCGGCCTCACGCCGCAGTACGAGAAGCTCGAGGCGCTGCAACGCGAGTACGGCGAGCGCGGGTTCACGGTGCTGGGCTTCCCCTGCAACCAGTTCGCCGGTCAGGAGCCGGGCGACGCCGACGACATCAAGGCGTTCTGCTCGATGACCTACGGCGTCTCGTTCCCGCTCATGGCCAAGGTGAAGGTCAACGGTCCGAAGCGGCATCCGCTCTACGACGAGCTCAGGAAGACACCGGATACCGCCGGCAGGGCCGGCCGCGTGACGTGGAACTTCGAGAAGTTCATCGTGCTGCCGTCGGGCGAGGTGCGCCGGTTCCGTCCGACGGTGCAGCCCGACGACCCGGCGATCATCGAGGTGATCGAAGGCGGGCTCCCCGAGGCCGCCGCGGCGTGAGCGCGATGGCGCCGCACGTCACGCGACGGTGAGCGAGGATGCTGGGCGCACCCGCGACACGGCGTCGGGCGCAGCGGTGAACCGCCCGGTGCGACCGTCGGACGTCACGTACTGCACGCGGATGCCGCGGCCGACGCGCGCGACCCGGGTGATCTCGTAGACCCCGCCGGTCACGCTGACCAAGGTGTCGCCCACGGCGAGCTCCCTCGTCTGCTTCAGAACGGCGGCTTCCATAGTGAGATCATCTCAGGACCCACCGACATCGATGAGCGGTAGCCCAGCCGCCGTGGACAGCTCCTCGGCGACGCGGCGAGGCGACGTGCGGGGAACGACGTGGCGGTCGCCCGCGACCGCGACCAACCGAGCCGACGCCCCGTTCGCGGCGACGAGCTGCCGGCACCATTCGTCTCGGGCGATCGGATCGCGCTCGCCCCGCACGACGATGGCGGGTACGGGGCATCCCCGCATGCGGTCGAGCGTCGGGTACCGCATCATCTCCCGAAGCACCTTCAGGTACCAGCGAACCCCGCCCCGGAGGTAGTCGCGGGCGACGAGCGCGTTCACGGCCATCGGTTCGCCCAGCGTGTCACGCAGGAGGTCGAGGGCCTGCTTCACGATCGAATCGCGGGCGGGATCCACGACGGGCCCCACCATCATGATCGTCGAGACCTGGTCGGGGCGGATCCTCGCGAGCTCGAGCACGACCTGCGTGCCCATCGAGTGCCCTGCGGCGACCACAGGCCAGGCATCGAGGCGATCGAGGATCTCGGCGAGGTCGGACGCGTACTGCTCGACGGGCACCGCGCGCGGCGGCCGCTGGGTCGACCCGAATCCCGCCAGGTCGACGTTCAACACCCGAAGGCCCGGTGGGAGCTCGCGTTGCACGGCGTCGAGCGACGAGTGCGTCATCCCGATGCCGTGCACGAGCAGCACGTTCGACGTTCCGGCGACCGCCTCGCCCGACTCATGGACGAGGTACTGCCGGTCTCCGACTCGCACCTCTCGCTCCGGCATCCCCCGACCCTAACTCCGCGGATCAGGTTGGGGCGAGGGCTTGCGCACGGCGCGCTTCCTTGACCGCCCCCCGAACGCGTCACAGAATGAGGGGACGATCCGAACGCAAGGGGTTCTGCGACATGAGCGACACGACCGCCCGCACCTCCGATCCGACCTACCCCGCCGCCGCGTACGGCGACACGGCGGTGTTCGGAGCCGAACCCGAGCACGCACGACCCGAGCCCGCACCCGAACCTGCGGCGAGCCGCTCGACGCCGTGGAGCCGTGACCTGCGCTTCATGCTGGTGGTGATCGTCGCCATCGTTGCCCTGTTCCTCGCATTCGCGCTCGTCGTGGCCTTCACGCCGAACGGAGCGGGCGTCAGTGCCCTCGCGGTCGTCGCCGCGCCGATCGCCACGATGGTCGCCGCGTACTACGGCATCTCGCTCGCGCTCCGGCAGGTCGCCGACGCGCGTCGCTCCGCCGAGGCCGCCGAGTCCCGAGCGCGAGCTGCGGAGTCGACCGCCCGCGAGTCCGACGCCTGGGCTGCCCAGATGGAGTCCGGCCTCCGCGTCGCCGTCGCCAAGCTCAAGGCCGACGGGCGCGACACGAGCGACGTGGAGCGCGCGGCGGGTACACCCGACCAGTTCTTCTAGATCGGCCCCTGCCTACAGGTCGGCGAGCAGCGACACCGGTCGCTCGATGCAGCGGGCGATGAACGTGAGGAACGCCGCTGCTTCGGCGCCGTCGCAGACCCGGTGATCGAATGAGAGCGTGAGCTCGGTCACCGTGCGCACCGCGAGGGCGCCATCGACGACCCAGGGGCGCTCGACGAGCCGGCCGATGCCGAGCATTCCGGCTTCGGGGTGGTTGATGATCGCCGCCGAACCGTCGACGCCGAGGGTGCCGTAGTTGTTCAGCGTGAACGTGCCGCCGGTGAGCGCGGTGGGCGGGAACGCGCCGGTGGCGGCCTCCTCGCTGCGTGCGCCGATCGCGTCTCGCAGTTCGCGCAGGCTCATCCGCTCGGCTCCGTGCACGACGGGCACGAGCAGCCCGCGCGGTGTCTGCGCGGCGATGCCGAGGTTCACGGCGCCGTGCATCACGAGCTCCTCGCGCTCGGCGTCGTAGCTCGAGTTGAGCAGCGGATGCCGTGCGAGTCCGGCGACGATGAACCGTGCCACGAGCGCGGTGACGCCGAATCGCTCGCCGGTGGCCTCCTGAAGCTGGCGGCGGGCGGCGAGGAGCTCGGTGGCGTCGACATCCACCCAGACGGTGGCCTCGGGGATCTCGCGGCGTGAACGTGAGAAGTGCGCGGCGGCGGCGCGGCCCATGCGGTCGAGCGGCACGCGGCGGTCGCCCTCGGCGGGCGCAGCGGATGCGGCGGATGCGGCGGATGCCGCAGCCGCACGTTCCGCCGTGGCCGGCTCTCCGGGTGCCGCGGCGACGGCCTCGGTCGCGGTTCCGGCGCCCTCGAGCTCGCGGAGGAACTCCTCGACGTCGCGGCGCATCACGAGATGATCGGGACCGGAGCCGTCGAGCTGGCTCGCGTCGAACCCGTGCTGTCGGGCGATGCGCCGCACGATGGGCGAGACGACGGGGGAGCGGCGCGAGGGGTCGAGCCGCGCCGGCTCGCGGGCGGGACCGGTCGCGATCGTGGTTCCCGTCGAAGAGCCGGATCCGCCGGCGCCGGCGCGCTTGCGCCCGAAGCGGGAGGGAGCCGAGGCGGCGCGCTTGGTCGCGCTCGAGGCGCGGGTTCCGTACCCGATGAGCACGGCACCCGATTCCTCGGTCGCGGCCTCGGTCGGAACCGCGACCCCGGGCTCGGCGGCGGCCTCGGCGGTGGCCACGGCCTCGGCCGCGGCATCCGTCGCCTGCTCGCCCTGCGGCGGAGTGACCTCGCCACTGCCCGCGGGGGCGAGCGTCATGAGCACCTGCCCCGCGTGCAGCACCTCGCCGACCTCGCCGCCGAGCGTCTCGACGACGCCCGCGAACGGCGTCGGCAGCTGTACGACGGACTTGGCCGACTCGAGCTCGACGACCGGCTGGTCGATGGCGACCTCGTCGCCGGGAGCGACGAGCCAGGCGACGATCTCGGCCTCGGTGAGGCCCTCGCCGAGGTCGGGCAGGATGAAGTCGCGGCCCATCAGTCGTCCCATTCCCAGGTGCCGAGCGCGGCGAGGATGCGGTCGGGCGTCGGCAGGAAGTGCTCCTCGAGCTTCGGCGACGGGTAGGGGATGTCGAACCCGGTGATCCGCAGCACCGGAGCGGCCAGGTGGTGGAAGTTCCGTTCGGTCACGCGTGCGGCGACCTCGGCGCCGTAGCCGCCGAACTGGGCGGCCTCGTGGATCACGGCGGCGCGGGAGGTCTTGCGCACGGATGCCCCGACCGTCTCGTCGTCGAACGGGGAGAGGCTGCGCAGGTCGACGACCTCGATCGACAGGCCCTCGGCCTCGGCGGCGTCGGCAGCCTCGAGTGCGGTGCGCACCGTGGGGCCGTAGCCGAGCAGGGTGACGTCGGTGCCCGCGCGCACGACGACCGCCCGGTCCATCGGCGCCGTCGTGACGGGCAGCGTGAGCGGCGCCTTCGACCAGTACCGGCTCTTCGGCTCCATGAACACCACGGGGTCGTCGCTGTCGATCGCCTCGCGGAGCATCGAGTAGGCGTCGGCGGGGTTCGACGGCATCACCACGGTGAGCCCGGGCGTGGCCGTCCAGTACGCCTCGGAGGAGTCGGAGTGGTGCTCGACGCCGCCGATCGCGCCGGCGCAGGGGATGCGCACCACCATCGGCAGGGTCATCCGGCCCTTGGTGCGGTTCCGCATCTTCGCGACGTGCGACACCATCTGCTCGAACGCGGGGTAGCTGAATGCGTCGAACTGCATCTCGACGACCGGGCGCATGCCGTACATGGCCATGCCGATGGCCGTGCCGACGATGCCCGACTCGGCGAGCGGGGAGTCCCAGATGCGTTCGTCGCCGAACTGCGCCTGCAGGCCGTCGGTCACGCGGAAGACCCCGCCGAGCGGGCCCACGTCCTCGCCGTACACGACCACGCGGTCATCGGCTGCCATGGCGTCGCGAAGCGCCGCGTTCAACGCGCCCGCCATCGTGAGCTGGGTGGGGGCGGATGCCGCGGGCGTCGCCTGCTCGGTGGTGGTCGCGGTCATCGGGCGGCCCCGGCGTGCTCACGGCCGGCGTGCGTGGCGGCCTCGGCGAGTTCGGCCTCGAGGTGGGCGCGCTGCTCGAGGAGCGCGGCGCGCGGGCGGGCGTACACGTGGTCGAAGAGCTCCAGCGGGTCGAGTTCCGCCTCGGAGGTCATGACCTCGCGGGTGTGCGCGGCGACCGACTCCGCGGCATCCGTGATCTCGGAACGCAGCGACTCGGTGAGCGCGCCCTCGGAGACGAGGTACTTCTCGAGCCGCTCGATGGGGTCGCGCCGCTTCCAGTGCTCGACGTCGCGGGCGCTGCGGTAGCGGGTGGGGTCGTCGGAGTTCGTGTGCGACTCGATGCGGTAGGTGAGGCCCTCGATGAGCGTCGGGCCGCCGCCCGAGCGGGCTCGCTCGACGGCCGCACGCGTCACCGCGTACATCGCCGCCACGTCATTGCCGTCGACGTGGTAGCCCGGCATGCCATAGCCGACGGCCTTGTCGGCCAGCGTCGCGGCACGTGTCTGGCGGGCCAGTGGCACGCTGATCGCGAACTGGTTGTTCTGCACGAGGAACACCGTGGGCGTCTGCCACACCGCTGCGAAGTTGAACGCCTCGTGCGCGTCGCCCTCGCTCGTGGCGCCGTCGCCGAGGTAGGTGATGGCCACGATGGGGTCGCGGCGCAGACGGGCCGCGTGCGACAGGCCCACGGCGTGCAGGGCCTGCGTCGCGAGCGGGGTGGCCTGCGAGGCGCACCGGTGGGCGTGCTGGTCGTAGCCGTTGTGCCAGTCGCCGCGGAAGGACTGCAGGATGTCGCCCGGGTCGATGCCGCGGGTCAGCAGCGCGATGCTGTCACGGTACGTCGGGAAGAACCAGTCCTGCGCCTCGATTGCGGAGATCGCGCCGATCTCGCACGCCTCCTGCCCGTAGGCCGAGGGATACGTCGCAAGCCGGCCCTGCTTGGTGAGGGCGGTCACCTGCACGTCGAAGCGACGCGCGACGACCATGCGCCGGTAGAGCTCGACGAGCGTGTCGGGCTCGGGAAGCTCGAACCCGCCGGCCGCGGCACCGTGCACGGCGTGGCCCGCGTTGTCGAGTAGCCGGATCGGCTTCTCGGAGGGGAGCGTTCGGACGCTGTGGTGCTCGACATTGAGGCTCATATTCCCAATGTTGCGCCTGCGCGAGCTCGCCCGCAGGGGGTCTCGACGAACCGTGAACGATCGGCTCGGTGGCGTGCAAAGGGTGGCCACCCGTCCACCCGGAACGGCCCTAGGCGCGCCAGATGTCCAGCGTCTGAGCGGGCGGATGTCCCTCCAACTCGGCGAGGATCAGGTGCGACCTGGTCGACACCACACCGGGCATGTCGTGGATGTCGCGCAGGATCGCCTGGCTGAGCTGCTCGTGGTCGGGTGCGCTCACCGTGAGGATGATGTCGATGTCGCCCGAGACGGCCTGCACCTTCTCGACGAAGGGGAGGGTCGCGAGCTTGGCGGCGATCTCCTCCCAGGAGACCTCGCCGATGCGCACGACGACGAGCGCTGAGATGTGCAGGCCGATCGCCTTGCGATCGATCTGCGCGCCGAAGCCGGTGATGACGCCGCGCTTCTGCAGCTGCTGCACCCGGTTGTGCGCGGCGGTGCGTGAGACGTGCACCCGCTCGGCCAGCGTGCGCACCGAGAGCCGCCCGTCGCGGCTCAGCTCGGCCACGATGCGCCGGTCGATGCTGTCGAGCGGCTCATGCCGGTGCGGTATCTGCTGGGTCATCGTCGTCCTCGTGGCTCAAGCTCAGCGTACCGGCTGCGGCGCCGCACACGACGGAGCGAGACATGCATCGGCGCATGCCGCACGACGCGCGGGAGCAGCGGCCACACCGCCGCGATGCCGGCGAGCCAGGCATCCGCGACCCGCTCGGCCCGCGGCGTCCACCGGAACCCGAACGCCCGCCGCAGGTCGGGCGGCAGCAGCGCGGCCGTGACGAGCCGCACGAGCGGGAGCAGCGCGATGGCCCCGAACGGCAGCGCGGATGCCCCGGACAGGAGCGTGCGGGCCACCGATCGAGCGTCGGCACCCACGTCGAGCCCGGCCAGGCGCTCGGCCCACCATGCCTCGAATTCGGCTCGCGTGGCGGGCCAGCCGGCCCGGCCGGCCTGAAGGTGGAAGCCGAGGGGAGCATAGCCGCGCACGACCGCGTCGGCGGTGGCGACGTCGATCGGGCCCCAGAGCCGCTCGTGCAGCCGCAGCGCCACCCAGAGCAACGTCGACGCCACCCACCGTTGGGCGTCGGGGTCGAACGCGTTGTACGCGGACTGCCCGTCGCCGGCCGCGCCGCGCACCGGGGCGTGCCGTGCGTTCACCGAACGGACCGCCGCTGCGATCACGTCGTCGTCGCCGAATCCGACGGCGTACACGTAGTCGAGCGTGCCGAGCAGGCGGTCGAGCGGGCGGTCGCGGAACCCGCTGTGCCGGGCCACCCCACGGGCGACACGGGGGTCGGCGAGCTGCAGCAGGATGGCCGCGCCGCCGCCGAGGAGGAGTACGCCCTCGGCGCCGTGCCGCCGGAAGACCTCGCGCTCGTCATCGTGTGGCATCAGTACCAGTTGTACGCCTCCGAGTGCGCCCACGCACCGCAGGGCGTCCCGTACCGCGCCGAGATGTACGAGAGGCCCCAATCGATCTGGGTGGCGGCGTTGGTGCGCCAGTCCGAGCCGGCACTGGCCATCTTGCTGCCCGGCAGCGACTGGGGGATGCCGTAGGCGCCGCTGGATCGGTTGTACGCGTCGGCGCGCCATCCCGACTCGCGCGTCCAGAGCAGGTCGAGGCAGCGGAACTGCTCGGAGCCCCATCCGTAGGCTGCCATGCGGCTGGCGGCATACGCCTTCGCCGCCCCCCGATCGACGAGCACGCCGGGTGGGGGAGCCCCACCGCCGCCACCACCGCCACCGCCACCGCCACCGCCACGCGAGGGGGCTGGGGCTGCCGCGGCAGCGGCGTCGCGCGCGGCCTGCTCGCGCGCGGCCTGCTCGCGGGCCGCCTGCTCGCCGATGCGGAACTGCCGCTCGAGCTCGACCGAACGGTCGCGCAGGCTCGCCAACTGGGCGTAGAGCGTGTCGAGCGTCGCCCGCTGCTCGGCGACGCGCGCTTCGGCGGCCTGATGCGCAGCCTCCGCAGCCTCTGACGCGTCCGCGGCCGCGCCCGCGAGACGAGTGCGTTCCCGCTCGGCGACATCCGCCTGCGCACTCAGCGCCTGCGCATCGGCGCGAGCGGCTTTCGCCCGTGCGGCGACGCCCCCGTAGATGTTCGCGAGTTGCACCGCCCGGGAGAGGCCTGCGAGCAGATCCTTCTCGCGGCGGTCGAAGAGCAGCCGCAGCGTGACATCCGCTCCACCCGAACGTGCGAGCACGGCACTCACCCGGCCGAGCTGCGCGCCCGTTTCCGCCGCTCGCTCTGCTGCGCCAGCCGCCGCGGCGCGAAGCGTGCCGGCTCGGTCTTCGGCATCGGCACGTGCCGCCTCGGCGTCCGCCGACACGGCCGCCGCCTCGACGGCCGCATCGCCGAGCCGACCGGACTCCGCTTCGAGCTCGTCGACGAACGCCGTGATGCGGGTCGCCTCGGCCTCGCGTGTCGCGACATCCGCCTTCGCCGCCTCCACCTCGTCCCAGCTCGGGTACTCGGCGGCGGACGTGGGCCCGACCGGCACGACGAGCGTCACGGCGAGCACGATCGATGCACCGATGACCCCCACCCTGCTTCGCACGACCACCCCTCTCGAGCGCGGCGAGTCTACCCACGGTGCTGCTCGGCGCTGCGCGGGACACGCAGCGTAGACTCGTGCGGGTGCGTGCGAAGCGAGTGGCCGCGCTGCCGTTCCTGGTCGCGGCGGTGCTCCTCGTCGCGACCGCCTGCGGAAGCGCAGCCCCGACCGCGCCAACGAGGAGCCCGACCCCGAGCCCGACCGCCTCCACGCCGACACCGACGCCCGAGGCCTCGACGGCCGACTGGGTCGACGAGCGGATGTCGCAGCTCACGGCCGTGCAGAAGGCGACCGTGCTGCTCATGCTGCACGCCCCCGGTACCGATCCCGCGCCGTTGCGGGCCTACGTCGATGCCGGCGTCTCCGGTCTCATCCTGATGGGCGACAACATCCCGGGCAGCCCGGCCGAGCTCACCGCGCTCACCGGGGCCACGCAGGCGGATCCCGAAGCCCCGGTGCTCATGGGTATCGACGAGGAGGGCGGCGAGGTGCAGCGCCTGCCGTGGGACGACGCCGCGAGCGCGGAGGCACTGCGTGCCCAGCCGGCCGTCGCGAGCCGTGACGCGTTCGCGCTGCGTGCGTCGATGCTGGCGCAGGTGGGCGTCTCGGTCAACTTCGGCATCGTGGCGGATGTCACGGCCGACGCCGAGTCGTTCATCGCGGGTCGCGTGCTCGGCACCGACCCGAACGGCGCCGCCGAGCGCGTCGCCGCCGCGGTCTCGGGGGAGCAGGGCACGGTGTTCTCGACGCTCAAGCACTTCCCCGGCCACGGCGCCGCCCCGGGCGACTCCCACTCGAGTGTTCCCGCCGCGCCACTCACCATCGACGAGTGGCGTGCCGGCCCGTCGATCCCGTTCGATGCGGGCATCGATGCGGGCGCCGAGCTCGTGATGACCGGGCATCTCACCTATCCGGCGGTCGACCCTGCCCCCGCGTCCTTGTCGCCCGAGTGGCACCGGATCCTGCGGGAGGAGCTCGGCTTCGAGGGTGTGGTGGTGACCGACGACATGCTCATGCTGCAGCACAACGGCCTGCCCGAGTATGCCGATCCCGGCGAGAACGCGGTGCGCGCGATCGCGGCGGGCGCCGATCTCCTGCTCTACGTGCTGCCGGCCGACCCGTCGGAGTTCGGCATCTCGATCGACGGGCTGGCCGCCTCGATCGTCGCCGCGGTGCAGTCGGGGCGCATCACCGAGCGCCGCCTCGACGAGGCCGTGGCGCGCGTGCTGACGCTCCGGCGGTCGCTCGTCTCCTGACTCGGGGAACACTCAGACCGAAGTCATGCGATTCCGGGAATAGGCGGAGAGATCTATGCGTTTGCATTCGTGTGGCCGCACTGGCCGCACCGACATCCCTACAACGGAGAGAACCAGTACTATGACGAGCACCGCCATCAGGACCGAGATTCCCGGTTACCGCGTCGGCACCTGGACCATCGACAACGCGCACAGCGAGGTCGGCTTCAGCATCCGCCACATCATGATCAGCAAGGTGAAGGGCAAGTTCGAGCGATTCGACGCCACCTTCGTGACCGCCGAGAACCCCCTCGAGTCCAGCGTGACGGCGTCCGCCGAGGTCGCCTCGATCACCACCAACGAGCCGAACCGCGACGCGCACCTGCGCACCGGCGACTTCTTCGAGGCCGAGACGTACCCGACCATCGACTTCGTGTCGACGGGCGTTCGCGTGGACGGCGGCGACTTCAAGGTGGACGGCGACCTCACCATCCGCGGCATCACCAAGCCGGTCACGTTCGACTTCGAGTTCGGCGGCTTCGGTGGCGACCCCTACGGCAACTACAAGGGTGGCGCCACGGCCAAGACCGTCATCAACCGTGAGGACTTCGGCCTCACCTACAACGCGGCGCTCGAGACCGGTGGCATGCTCCTCGGCGACAAGGTGACCATCACCCTCGAGCTGCAGGCCTCGCTTCAGCAGTAATCGTTGCGACCCGAGAACGGGCGGTGCCGTCGATCGGCGCCGCCCGTTCCGTCGTTCCGGCGACCGTGACGCTGCCGAGCTCGTCGCCCCAGAAGCGGGCCCAGGCGCGAAGCGACGACGTGAACGTGGCCGGGTCGAGACCGGATGCCGCATCGAATCCGTCGAGCACCACGGATGACCTCTTCCGCCCCTGGCCCCGACGCCACGTGCCGACGACCCGGCCACCGGCCACGAGGATCGGTTGCAAGACGCCGTTGCCGCCCGGGATCACTCGTGCGGCATGCACCGGATCGCAGACGGCGTCGCGATCGGCGTACCCGAGGAAGTACTCGTCGAACGGCGCGAGGGCGATCGCGCCCGCCGCGCGCGGCGCACGGGCCGCGGGATCGGCCGGCCACCCGGCATCCGCTGCGACGAACCGCTCGTCATCGAAGGCGACGACGGCACCGTCGGCCGCCGCTCGGGCGCGGCGCGCGTCGCCGAGCGTCAGTCCGGTCCACCAGGCGAAGTCCTGCACGGTCGCGGGGCCGTGACCCGCGATGTACGCCCCGAACAGGCGGGCGAGGGTCTCCTCGCGGTCCTCGGCGACGGCAGGGCCGGGGGCCCACTCGTCGAGCAGCACGAGTCGCTGCCCGCGCCCCTCGATCGGACCCCAGCAGATGACGGCGTCGCGGGCCAGCCACGCGATCAGGTGGTATCCGCGCTGCCCGGTCGTGGCGACACCGGCGGCCTCCCACGCCGCCTGCAGTTCGTCGCGCGAGCGGGACGCGCCCCCGGCGAGTTCAGCCTCGGCGATGGTACGGGCGCGCCGATACGTCGCCTCGTCGAGCTCGAGCTGCCGGTGGCGCGCCACGGACTGCTGCAGGATGCGCGGGGCGGTGATCGCGAGGATCGGCCGGAGCCGGTCGATGGGCAGCAGGTGGAGCGTGCCGCGCATCGGCCACGAACGCACGATCTCACGTGCGTCGATCGCGGCATCCACGTCGGCCGCGACCGACCCGGGAACGCGCGCGCCGAGCACCCACTTCGCGGCAGCGAAGTCCTGCGCCTGGACGGCACCGAGCCGGCGGACGGCATCGGCGACCGTGGGGTGACCGCGGCGGAGGCCGTGCGACTCGAGACGGGCTGCGCGCAGTCGCGCGCTCGGGGGCGGCTTCGGCATGGTCCGAGTCTGCCGGATGCCGCCGACACCGGTGGCGGAGCATGGCCACGCGTGGAGGTTGGCGTTCGACGAGCGGGATAGACTGGGAGGCTGTGCCCGTCGGCACGCTCCCACACCGTCATCAGCCCGGAGGATTCCCGTGCTCGCCGTCCATGATCTCGAGATCCGCATCGGCGCGCGCGTGCTCATGGAGCACGTGAACTTCCGCGTCAGCGACGGCGACAAGATCGGCCTCGTGGGTCGCAACGGGGCCGGCAAGACGACCCTCACCAAGACGCTCGCGGGCGAGACGCTGCCGACCGGCGGACGCATCGACCGCACGGGCGAGATCGGGTACCTCCCGCAGGACCCGCGCTCAGGTGATCCCGAGATGCTCGCGCGCACGCGCATCCTCGACGCGCGCGGCCTGGGCTCGCTCGTGCTCGGCATGCACGAGGCATCCGTCGCCATGGCCAGCGACGACGACGCCGTCGCCGAACGCGCGATGCGCAAGTACGGCAACCTCACCGACCGCTTCACCGCGCTCGGCGGGTACGCCGCCGAGGCCGAGGCCGCGTCGATCGCGTCGAACCTCAACCTGCCCGACCGCATCCTCGACCAGCCGCTGAAGACCCTCTCGGGCGGCCAGCGCCGGCGCATCGAGCTGGCCCGCATCCTCTTCTCCGACGCCGACACGATGATCCTCGACGAGCCGACGAACCACCTCGACGCCGACTCGGTGGTGTGGCTCCGCGAGTTCCTCAAGGGCTACAAGGGCGGCGTGATCGTGATCAGCCACGACGTCGAGCTCGTCGGCGAGGTCGTGAACCGCGTGTTCTACCTCGACGCGAACCGCTCGGTCATCGACATCTACAACATGGGCTGGAAGCACTACCAGCGCCAGCGCGCCGCCGACGAGGAGCGCCGCAAGAAGGAACGTGCCAACGCCGAGAAGAAGGCGGGCGTACTCCAACTGCAGGCCGCGAAGTTCGGCGCGAAGGCGTCGAAGGCCGCCGCGGCGCACCAGATGGTGGCCCGAGCCGAGAAGCTCCTCGCCGGACTCGAGGAGGTGCGCGCCGTCGACCGGGTGGCGAAGCTGCGCTTCCCGACACCGGCACCGTGCGGGCGCACGCCGCTCACGGCGAGCGACCTGTCGAAGAGCTACGGGTCGCTCGAGATCTTCGCCGCGGTCGACCTCGCGATCGACCGGGGATCGAAGGTCGTCATCATCGGCCTCAACGGCGCCGGCAAGACCACGCTCCTGCGCATCCTCGCGGGCGTCGACCGTCCTGACACGGGTGTGGTGGAAGCGGGGCACGGCCTCCGCGTCGGCTACTACGCGCAGGAGCACGAGACGCTCGACGTGAAGCGCAGCGTGCTGCAGAACATGGTGAGCGCCTCACCGAACCTCACCGAAACCGAGGCGCGCAAGGTGCTCGGCTCCTTCCTCTTCACGGGTGACGACGTGCACAAGCCGGCCGGCGTGCTCTCGGGCGGTGAGAAGACCCGTCTCGCGCTCGCGATGATCGTGGTGTCGGGCGCGAACGTGCTGCTGCTCGATGAGCCGACGAACAACCTCGATCCCGCGAGCCGGGCCGAGATCCTCGACGCGCTCGCGCACTACGAGGGTTCGGTCGTGCTCGTCTCGCACGACCCCGGTGCGGTCGAGGCGCTCAACCCCGAGCGCGTGCTCATCATGCCCGACGGCACCGAAGACCACTGGAGCCGCGAGTACCAGGAGCTCATCGAGCTGGCCTGAACTACCGCGGTGGCGCGATGCTCTACCGACGGTCGAGCACCTCGTCCTCGACATCGGCATCCCTGCGCTCGCGCGGCGGCCTGCGGGACTGGCGCGGCGCCTCCGGCGCGTCGGGCGAAGCGGATGCCTCCGCGAGCGCGCGTCGTTCCTGGTTCGCGGCCCAGCCGAGTCCGATGAACGCCATCAGCGCGAACACGAACCACTGCAGCGCGTAGGAGAGGTGCGGCCCCTCGTCGCGGATGGGACGCGGAGCCGCGAGCGGCGGCTCGGAGGCATCCGCCCCCGGCTGCACCAGGACGCCGTACGCCCCCGTATAGGCAGGCTCGCCGACGCGCTCGGCCAGCTCGGGGAGGTCGATGGTCGCGAACTCGTTGCCCGTCGACGTACGTCCGGCGATGCGTCCCTCGCCGGCCTTCAGTCGCGCCTCGACCTCGACCTGACCCGCGGGCGGCGCGGCGTACTCGCCCGGCCGTCCATCGGAGCCCTGTGCGATCCAGCCGCGGTCGACCATGAACACGGTGCCGTCGTCGAGGCGGATGGGCGTGATGACCTCGAAGCCCGAACTGCCGCCGAACGGGCGGTTGCGCACGACGATCTCCTCGTCGGCGAGGTACTCGCCCTCGAGCGCGACGACGAGCCAGCGCTGGTCGATGTCGAACGCGGCGGGATCGGGGAGTGCCTCCGCGACGGGCACGGCCTCGGCGTCGTAGTTCGCGTCGATGCGGGCGACCTCGGCGAGCGCCTCGGCGCGACGGTTCAGCTGCCATGTTCCGAGCGCCGAGCTGGCGATGGCGAACACGACGACGAGTGCGAGGTAGCCGGCCCAACGCCGCGACCTCAGGAAGGACCAGCTGTTCACGTGCCGGCCTCCACGTCGGCATCGGTCTCGGTGGGGTCGAATCGAGTGACGCGCACTGGGAACGAGCGGGCCTCGAGGAACCCCTGCAGGTAGTCGACGTGCTCGTCGCACGCGAGCCACGTCTTCCACCGGTCGCCGGCGTGGATGCGCGGGTTCTGCCAGTCGATGCGCCACGCGGCTCCTGAGCGGCATGCAGCGCGCGAACATACTCCCTGGGCGGCGTCCGCCCCGATGCCGCCGATCACGCGGCACCGCGATCGTGGTCGGTTCCCCCGTCGTCGGATGCCGCGGGAGGCGTGCCGCCGCCGGACTCACCGGCGCCCGGGGCGGGGGGAGTCACCCGCACGATACCGCCGGGGCGCAGCACGGTGTCCCGCGATGACGTGTTCACGTTCGCGAGCACGACCGCGACGTAGGGCAGGAAGACCGCGCCCGCCGCGAAGATCACGAGCCACCAGCCCTGCGCGAACAGCATGGCGAAGATGCACAGGACGCGGATCGTCATCGCGATCGTGTACTTGATCATGCGCGCGCGTCGCTCCGCTTCCGGCGAAGGCGGCAGCGAAGTGATCGTCTGGTGCTGCTTCATCGTGGACGCCGTGGGTCGAGCGGCACTCCTCACCCTCAAGCCTACGTCCGTCTGGGGTCGACGGATGCCCCGATCGGCGAGCCTCTATGCTGAAACGGGCCCACGGGCCAAGCCGGTCCCGGCGCCCACCCGCACCGCAGAAACGGAGTCCAGCATGACGACGAGCCGCACCGTCCTCGTGACCGGAGGCAACCGGGGAATCGGGCACGCGATCGCCCGCGAGTTCCTCGCCCAGGGCCACCGGGTGGCGGTCACCGCTCGGTCGGGCGAGGGCCCGGAGGGCTCGCTCACGGTGCGAGCGGATGTCACGGATGCGGCATCCGTCGACCAGGCCTTCACCGAGGTGGAGGCGGCGCTCGGCCCAGTGGAGGTCGTCGTGGCGAACGCCGGCATCACGCGCGACACGCTCCTCATGCGCATGAGCGAGGACGACTTCACGAGCGTCGTCGACACGAACCTCACCGGGGCGTTCCGGGTGGTGAAGCGCGCCTCGAAGGGCATGCTCAAGGCCCGGTTCGGACGCATCGTGCTGATCTCGAGCGTCGTCGGGCTCTACGGTTCGGCCGGCCAGGTGAACTACTCGTCATCGAAGGCCGGCCTCGTGGGCATGGCACGCTCCCTCACGCGTGAGCTGGGCGCCCGCAACATCACCGCCAACGTCGTCGCGCCGGGATTCATCGAGACCGACATGACCGACGAACTCCCCGAGGCGCAGCAGGCGGAGTACCTGAAGAGCATTCCGCTCGCCCGCTTCGCGTCGCCCGACGAGGTCGCGAAGGTCGTCGCGTGGCTCGCGGGCGACGATGCCGGCTACATCTCGGGCGCGGTCATCCCGGTCGACGGCGGCCTCGGGATGGGGCACTAGCCGCGGCACTCCTCACCCGGCCGCTACCGGTCGACGCGCGTCACCCAGTACTCGGTGTCGGGCGTCGGCGGCGTGTTGAACCTCGCATTCGGGAGGAACAGGCCGTCGCCGTACCTGGCGACTGTGGTCGGGATGTCGAACTCGGGGCCCGTCAGCGTGTCGACCAGCCGGCCCGAGAAGCCCTGCGCCGCCATCTCGAACACCGCCACCTGGTTCAGCTGGTTCTGCACCACGTACAGCGTGCGACCGAGCACGAGCAGTCCGTCGCCGTTCGGGACCTGCGCGCCGCCGAGGTCGACCGCGATCGCCTCGCCGGAGGCTGGATCCACCCGGAAGAGCGTGCCGGTCGATGACTGCACGACGAACAGCGCGCGACGGTCGGGGGTCATGGCGATGCCGTTCGCGTTGAAGCCCGGCTGCTGCACCCAGTCGCCGGTGAGCGGAACGGTGAGCACGTCGGACTGGTCGGGAAGTTCGCCTGACGGGCCGATGGGCAGGAAGTACAGCTGCGCCTGCATGCTGTCGGTGAACCAGGCACCGTCCTTGGTGAGCACCACGTCGTTGACGAACGTCGTGCCGGTCGTGAGTTGGTAGGTCGCGAGGATGTCGCCACTGGCGGCATCGACCACGCGCGCGGTGCCCGATGGACCACCCGCCACGAAGAGCCGATCGTGCTGGTCGATCTTGAGCCCGACCGACGGAGTCCCGGGTCCCTCGCTGATGATCTCGCCCGTACCGGTGTGCAGGTCGGCCGCGTAGATGTCGCCATCGGCGAGCGAGCCGACGTAGGCGATGCCGCGCGGATCGATCGCGATGCCCTCGGGCCGGAACCCGTCGGGGAGTTCGATGAGGTCCTCGACCTGACCGCCGCCCGGTGGCGAGTTCGCGGCCTGGGCGGCTCCCGCCGCCGAGGCGACGAGGAGGCCGGCGAGTGCGGCGGCGGAGAATGCACGTGCGACCAGGCGTCCGGACATGGGGCACATGCTACGACGGCCGCGCCGATGCGGCCAGACCCCGGAGCCGAACTCGCCTGCAGCCTTCGACGCGGCGGGCGTCAGCCCCGCAGGCCGAGGAGCGCCAGCACCTGGCTCAGATCTGGGCGGTCGATCGCGACATCCGCTCGCTCGCGCACGACGGGCTTCGCGCAGAACGCGACGCCGAGCGCGGCCCGGCCGAGCATCTCGAGGTCGTTCGCGCCGTCGCCCACCGCAACCGTGCGGTCGTGACGGATGCCGCTCGCCTCCGCCCACTCGTCGAGTGACGTCGCCTTCGCGTGCGCGTCCACGATGGGGCCGTCGACCCGGCCGGTGAGCCGGCCGCCGGCTACCTCGAGGCGGTTGGCACGGCAGAAGTCGAGGCCGAGGCGCGTCGCGAGCGGATCGAGCAACTCGTGGAATCCGCCCGAGACCACGCCGACGTGCCCGCCCGCGGCGTGCACGCCGTCGATGAGCTCCTGCACGCCCGGCGTGGGCGTCATCTGCAGCCGGACCCGCTCGAACGCGGCGACGTCGAGCCCCTCGAGGGTCGCGACACGTTCGCGGAGGCTTGCCGCGAAGTCGAGCTCGCCGCGCATGGCGCGCTCCGTCACGGCCGCGACGAGCTCGAGGCCGCCCGCGGCATCCGCCAGCAGCTCGATGGCCTCCTCGCGGATGAGCGTGGAGTCGGCGTCGAGCACGACGAGGGGGCCGCTCGCGCGGCCGCGTTCACCGCCCGTCACGCCGCGGACCGAACCCTCGAACCCTTGCCGACGACCGTGATGCCGCTGTCGGTGACGATGAAGCCGCGCGCCAGGTCTTCGGCGCGGTCGACGCCGATGCGCGCGCCCGTCTCGACGACGACCTCCTTGTCGAGGATCGCGCGCTGCACCGTTGCCCCAGCGTCGATGCGGGCGCGATCGAACAGGATCGAGTCGGAGACGTGCGCCCCCGAACCGACGATCGCCCAAGGCCCGAGCACGCTGCGCTCGACGTGCGCGCCCGAGATGACCGAGCCGAGCGAGACGATCGAGTCGATGACGGTGCCGAGGGTGCCGCGCGCGTCGCGCGTGAACTTGGCCGGCGGCGAGTTGAGCTGCTGGCTGAAGATCGGCCACTCCCGGTTGTAGAGGTTGAACACCGGGAGCACCGAGATGAGGTCCTGGTGGGCCTCGAAGAACGAGTCGATGGTTCCCACGTCGCGCCAGTAGTAGCGGTCGCGGTCGGTCGAACCTGGCACGTCGTTGCGTTTGAGGTCGTACACGCCTGCCGCCCCCTCGTTGACGAACGCGGGGATGATGTCGCCGCCCATGTCGTGGCTCGAATCGGCACGCTCGCCGTCGCGGAGCACGGCATCGATGAGCGCGTCCGCATCGAAGACGTAGTTGCCCATCGAGGCGAGCACCTCGTGTGGCGCATCGGGCAGGCCCACCGGCTCCTTCGGCTTCTCGAGGAAGCGGTGGATGCGGTCGGGCTGCTTCGGGTCGACCTCGATGACGCCGAACTGGTCGGCGAGGGTGATGGGCTGGCGGATCGCAGCGACCGTCGCGGCGAGCCCCGACTCGATGTGTGCGTCGATCATCTGCGCGAAGTCCATGCGGTACACGTGGTCGGCGCCGACCACCACGATGATGTCGGGCTGCTCGTCGTAGATGAGGTTGAGGCTCTGCAGGATCGCGTCGGCCGATCCCGAGAACCAGCGTTTGCCGAGGCGTTGCTGTGCGGGCACCGACGCCACGTACGAGTTGAGCAGGGGGCCCATGCGCCAGGTCTGCGAGACGTGCCGGTCGAGGCTGTGCGACTTGTACTGCGTGAGCACGACGATCTGCCGAAGCCCCGAGTTGAGCAGGTTCGAGAGGGCGAAGTCGACGAGTCGGTACTGCCCACCGAACGGCACCGCGGGCTTCGCGCGGTCCTCGGTGAGGGGCATGAGGCGCTTCCCCTCGCCGCCGGCGAGCACGATGCCGAAAACCTTGCGCGTGGCCATGCGTCCCAGCGTAGTCAGAGGTGGCCGATGGCGTGGGTCGAAGTCGGGGCATGACGATGGGGTTGACGGATGCCGCTGCGCTAGCGTTGCTGCATGCGCGTCGACCTGCTCACCCGCGAGTATCCACCCGAGGTGTACGGCGGAGCGGGGGTGCACGTCGCCGAGCTCGTGCGAGCGCTGCGGCGTGACCTCGAGGTCTCCGTGCGCTGCTTCGGCGCACCGCGCGACGAACCCGGCACGTTCGCGTACCCGACGCCGTCGGAGTTCTCGGGCCGGAACGCCGCGCTCGGCACCATGGGCGTCGACCTGCTCATGGCGGGTGATGTCGCGGGGTCCGACGTGGTGCACTCGCACACGTGGTACGCGAACTTCGCCGGCTTCACCGCGAAGCGCCTGCACGACATCCCGCACGTGGTCACCGCGCACAGCCTCGAACCCCTCCGTCCGTGGAAGGCCGAGCAGCTCGGCGGCGGCTACCGGCTCTCGTCGTGGGTCGAGCGCACGGCTTTCGAGGATGCGGACGCCGTGATCGCCGTGAGCGACGGCATGCGACGCGACATCCTGCGCGCCTACCCGGCGATCGACCCCGCCCACGTCGAGGTCGTCTACAACGGCATCGACCTCGTCGACTGGCGGCCGAACCACGACTCCGACACCGCCCGGGCACTGGGACTCGACCCCGACCGGCCGTCGGTCATCTTCGTCGGACGGATCACCCGGCAGAAGGGCCTGCCGTACCTCCTGCGGGCGGCGCGGCTGCTGCCCGACGACGTGCAGCTCGTGCTCTGCGCCGGGGCTCCCGACACCGAGGAGATCATGCGCGAGGTCACGGGCCTCGTCGAGGAGCTGCGCGCCGAGCGCGACGGCGTGATCTGGATCGACCGCCACCTCCCGCGTGCCGAGCTCACGGCACTGCTGACCTCGGCCACGACGTTCGTCTGCCCGTCGGTGTACGAGCCGCTCGGCATCGTGAACCTCGAGGCGATGGCCTGCGGTGCGCCCGTGGTGGGCACCGCGACAGGCGGCATTCCAGAAGTCATCAAGGACGGCGAGACCGGGGTGCTCGTGCCGATCGCGCAGGCCGACGACGGCACCGGGACTCCGCTCGACCCCGACGCCTTCGTCGCGGATCTCGCCGCGGCGCTCACGCGCGTGGTGAGCGACCCGGCCGCGGCGCGCGCCATGGGGGAGGCGGGCCGACGTCGCGCGGAGACGCACTTCGCCTGGGATGCGATCGCCGCGCGCACCCGCGAGGTCTACGATCGCGTGATCGCACGATGACCGCCGCACACAGCCTGGCGGTTCCCACGGGGTCGCCGTCGGGCGCGCGGGGTGCCGCTCCGCATCCCGATAGCATTGGTGACATGGCGAGCACGGTTCTGGCGTTCAACGATGTGTCGGTGGTCCGAGACGGCAATGCGATCCTCGACTCCATCACGTGGACCGTCGGATCCGACGAGCGCTGGGTCATCCTCGGGCCGAACGGGGCCGGCAAGACCACGCTGCTCCAGATCGCGGCCGCGGCGATGCATCCGACCAAGGGCACCGCCGACGTGCTGCAGGAGGCGCTCGGCAAGGTCGACGTCTTCGAGCTGCGGCCGATGATCGGCTTCGCATCCACCGCCATGGCACGCAAGATCCCGCGCAACGAGTCGGTGCTCGACACCGTGCTCACGGCGGCCTACTCGGTCACCGGCCGGTGGAACGAGGAGTACGAGGAGATCGACCTCCGTCGTGCCAACCGCGTGCTGAAGGAGTGGGGTCTCGAGGGCTTCGCGGAGCGCCGCTTCGGGAGCCTCTCCGACGGTGAGCAGAAGCGCGTGCAGATCGCGCGCTCGGTGATGACCGATCCCGAGCTCCTGCTGCTCGATGAGCCGGCCGCCAGCCTCGACCTCGGTGCGCGCGAGGAGCTCGTCGGCCTCCTCGGAGGCTACGCCTCCTCGCCCGCGTCGCCCGCGATCATCATGGTCACGCACCACGTCGAGGAGATCCCGCCGGGCTTCACGCACGCGATGCTCCTCGCGCACGGCAGGATCGTCGAGGCCGGCCCCATCGCCGAGGCGCTCACGTCGGAGTCGCTGACCGAGACGTTCGGCATCCCGATCGAGCTCACCGAGCACGACCGGCGTTACGTCGCGCGGTCCGCCGCTGCCTGACGTGCGACAGCGTCGGTTCTGCTAGAATCGGTAGCTGGCCCGCGGGCCACCATGCTTTCCTGCCACGCGCATGTGCTCGTGGGTGGGATTCCCGAACATCATCCGATCAGCAAGGAAGTCTCCATGAAGACCGACATCCACCCCCAGTACAACGCCGTCGTCTTCCGCGACCTCGCTTCGGGCGCCACGTTCCTCACCCGCTCGACGGTCTCGAGCGACAAGACGATCGAGCTCGACGGCGAGACGTACCCCGTCATCGACGTCGAGATCTCGTCGGAGTCGCACCCGTTCTACACGGGCAAGCAGCGCATCATGGACTCGGCCGGCCGCGTCGAGAAGTTCAACCAGCGCTTCAAGAACTTCGGCAAGAACTAACTGCCACGCTTGGGAGGGCCCCGCCATTCGGCGGGGCCCTCTCGGTGTCCGGGGGCGACTTACGATGGACCCTGACCCCGCTCTTGCGCCCGCCGATGGAGGCAACGTTGGCCCCAGATGCATCGCCGTCACTGAACCAGTCGCTGAAGGTGCTGGGAAGGGACCCGCGGTATCAGCTCATCTCCGCGTGGGTCGCGATCGTGTTTTCGCCCTTCTTCATCTTCATCTTCTGGGTGATCGCCCAGGTGATGTCGCCGTGGTTCTGGGTACTGTTCGCCGCCGCCGTGTTGAACTTCGCGTACAACATCTGGCTCGTCGTGAAGTATCGGCGTGTGTTTCGGCGGGAGACTCCGACCGAGGAGCGTTTACACGCCGAGTAACTTCGGCAAGTAAACACCTGCCACTCGAAGGGCGAGCGACTCCGGTCGCTCGCCCTTCATCGTGCCCGGGCACGGCGTCGCGAAAACAGGAGCCCGCAGCAGCTGCAGGAGCATCCGGGATGTTTCCCCAGCCGCCGCGGCGTGTCCCCATGCTTTCGCGCTCGGCCGCGAAGGGTGTGGTGCGGATGCCGCGGCAGCGAGGGCGCGTCAGCGCACCGGCCACGCGCCCGACGTCGTGAATTCGGGCTCGCCGTTGGCGCGGCGCCACGCCTGGTAGCTCTCGGCCTGCTCGCGGCACCAGTCGACCTGGCGGGCGTGCAGGTCGGCCACGGCGATGGCGGCGAGCTCGGGGTAGGCGCGTGCGATCGCCTGCGCGACCCGGCCCGCGGCAACGGCATCGGCGCCGGCGTCGTGGGCGTTCGGCAGCAAGACACCGTAGTGCGCGGCCGTGGCGGTGAGCGTGCGCTTGCCGCGCCGGTACCGGTCGACGGCCTTGTCGATGACGAGCGGGTCGATGACGGGGCCGGGTCCGGGCAGGGGAGTGTGGCCGTAGCGTTCGGCCTCGCGGGCGAGCACGGAGAGGTCGTAGGCGGCGTTGTATGCCACGATCGGGAGGCCCCTCGTCGCGGCATCCGTCAATGCCTCGATGATCTCGGCGACCGCGATGGCGGCAACCTGGCCCTCGAGCCGTGCCCGCTCGGTGGTCACCCCGTGGATGAGCGAGGCCGCCGTGGGGATCTCGACGCCCGGATCGACGATCCACTCGCGTCGTTCGAGCACTTCGCCGCCGAAGCCGATCACGCCCACGTGCGCCGTGACGATGCGGCAGGTATCGACGTCGATGCCCGTGGTCTCGAGGTCGAAGACGGCGAGGGTGTTCGCCCAGTGGGCGCGCGGGGGGACATCCATGGTCGAAGGCTATGGGCGGCCACCGTCAGGGAGGGTGAACCGACCGCGTGTGGCGTGGCATCCGGTGCCGGAAGCGCCGTGGGCGTTCAGGGGGCTCGCCATAGAATGGCGGTGATGATCGCCTCCCCGTACGCCGAGCAGCTCGCTCGCATCCCGGTTCGCGGGCACCGTGTCGACGTCGGCGGAACCGAGACCGCGTGGTGGGAATACGGTGCTGCGGATGCCCCGGTGCTCGTGCTCGTGCACGGGTTCCGCGGCGACCACCACGGCCTCGAGCCCGTCGTCGCGCAACTGCCCGGGTTCCGCATCGTCTCGCCCGACCTTCCCGGCTTCGGCGAGACGGCCACCTTCGAAGGCCGCCCGCACGACATCGAGGCGTACGCCGCGTGGCTCGCCGCGTTCGTCGTCGCCGTCGGCATCACCGGCCCCTACGTCCTGCTCGGGCACTCATTCGGCTCGATCGTGGCCGCGGCCGCCGTCGCCCGCGGCCTCGCACCTGAGCGGCTCGTGCTCGTGAACCCGATCGGCGCCCCGGCGCTCGAGGGGCCTCGCGGCGTGATGACCCGCCTCGCGGTGCTCTACTACCGCACCGCGGCGGCGCTGCCCCAACGCGCAGGGTTCGCGCTCCTGCGCAACGGCGCCATCGTGCGCGTCATGAGCGTCACCATGGCGAAGACGAGGTCGAAGACGCTCCGGCGCTGGATCCACGACCAGCACGACCGCTACTTCTCCGCGTTCGGCGACCGCGATGCGGTGCTCGAGGCGTTCCGCGCGTCGGTGAGCCACGACGTCAGCGAGTACGCGCGCGACATCCGCGTGCCCACGCTGCTCGTGGCGGCCGAGCGCGACGACGTCACGCCCATCGAGGCGCAGCGGAGTCTCGTCACGCTCTTCCCCGACGCGAAGCTCGAGGTCATCCCCGAGGTCGGACACCTGATCCACTACGAGACGCCGGGCGACGCCGCGGCGCGCATCCTGCGGTTCCTGCGCTCCGGAGCGCGGGCGTGAGGATCGTCGTCGACTGCCGCTACGTCCGCATCGGGCACCACGACGGCATCAGCCGATTCACGGCGGGCATCGTCACCGAGCTCGGCAGGCGGCATCCACTCACCATGCTCATCAGCGACCACCGCCAGCTCGAGATGCTGCCGCAACTGCCGTGGCAGCTGGTGAGCTCGCCCACGAGCATCCGCGAGCCCCTCGTGGCTCTGCGTGTGCGGAAGCTCCGCCCCGACCTCGTGTTCTCGCCCATGCAGACCATGGGCTCATGGGGCCGCGACTACAAGCTGCTGCTCACCGTGCACGACCTCATCTACTACGAGAACCGCACGCCCCCACGCGACCTGCCGGCGCCCGTTCGCCTGCTCTGGCGGCTCTACCACCTCGCCTGGTGGCCGCAGCGGATGCTCCTCAATCGCGCCGACGCGGTCGTCACCGTGTCCGAGACCACCGCCGCACTCATCCGCGAGCACCACCTCACCGAACGGCCCATCGCGGTCGTGCCGAACGCCGCCGACGACCTCGGCACGCCGGCGCTGCCTCGGGTGCGCCCAGAGGGCAAGCGGCTCGTATACATGGGCTCGTACATGCCATACAAGAACGTCGACACGCTCGTGCGTGCCGTCGCCGCCCTGCCCGACCACGAGCTGCACCTCGCCAGTCGCATCAGTCGCGAAGAACGCGAGCGGCTCACGCGGCTCGCTCCGCAGGCGCGGCTCGTCTTCCACGACGGGGTGACGGATGCCGCATACGCCGAGCTGCTCCTCGGTGCGACGGCGCTCGTACACGCGTCGCGCGCCGAGGGATTCGGCATCCCGCTCGTCGAGGCCATGCGGCTCGGCACGCCCGTCGTCGTGAGCGACATCCCGATCTTCCGCGAGATCGGCGGACACGCGGCGATGTACTTCGACGCCGAGAACCCCGAATCGCTCGTCGGCGCACTGTGGGCGCTCGAGCGCGACGGGGAGTGGGAGCGGCGCTCCGCGGCATCCGTCGAGGTGGCTGCGAAGTACAACTGGGCGACCTCGGCCGAGAAGCTGCTCGACCTCATGCGGCGCACCGTAGGACCAGGCGGCCGACGCCGCCGGGGACGCCGGGGTCGCGCGCGCGGCTGACCGCGGTGACCTCGCTCGAGCTCAGTGCAGCGAGTCCGCAATCGCGGTGAGCGTCTCGCCGGCACCGCCGTCGATCTTCACCGTGGCGCGGCCGTCGGCCTTCGTCACCCCGCGGTTCACCACGATGATCGGCATGCGACGCCGGCGGGCGAGTTCGATGAGGCGGATCCCCGAGTTCACGACGAGCGACGAACCGGCCACGAGCAGGGTGTCGGCACCGCGCACGAGGGAGGCGGCCGAGTGGAACGTGTCGGTCGGCACGAACTCGCCGAAGAACACGACATCGGGCTTCAGGATGCCGCCGCACACCGTGCACGCGGGAATCGCCATCGACTCGACGTCGTCGACCTCGACGTCGCCGTCGGGGGAGGGCCGGATCGCCATGTCGAGATCGACGAGTGGGTTCAGCTCGGCGAGGCGGTCGGCGATGGCCTGCCGGGCGTAGTGCTGGCCGCACGTGAGGCAGCGCACACGGTCCATGCCGCCGTGCAGCTCGACCACGTGGCGGCTGCCGGCACGACGATGCAGGCCGTCGACGTTCTGGGTGACGACGCCCGGCACGACTCCCCGCGACTCGAGGCGGGCGAGGGCGCGGTGCGCCGAGTTCGGCTTCGCCGCGGCGAAGTTGCGCCAACCGAGGTGACTGCCCGCCCAGTAGCGCTTGCGGGCCGTCTCCGATGCCAGGAAGGTCTGGAACGTCATGGGCGTGCGCACGGGCGCGCCCTCGCCGCGGTAGTCGGGGATGCCCGAGTCGGTCGAGACACCGGCGCCCGTGAGCACGGCGACCTGTGCACCGCGCATGAACGAGACGGCGGTGTCGAGCAGGTCGTCGGTCAGCAGCGGAGCTTCCAGGCCAGATGCCATGTGGATCTCCCTTCGGAGTGTTCCCCAGTGTAAACGCGTCGGTTTACCAGTTTGTTTCGCGCACTGGCAGGCTGGAGGGGAGGAGACCCATGCACATCGAACGAGTCCGCGACGCGGCATCCGACGAGGTGGCCGATTACGCCCGGCTCACCGACGTCTCACTCCGCAGCGCGCACGAGCCGGCCGCAGGGCTGTACATCGCCGAGTCGGCGAAGGTGATCCGCCGCGCGATCCGCGCGGGACACCGGCCGCGTTCGGTGCTCATGGAGGAGAAGTGGCTGGCCGGGCTCGAATCCGAGCTCGCGCCGTTCGAGATTCCGGTGCACCTCGCCGACCCCGACCAGCTCGAGGCGATCACCGGCTACCGGGTGCATCGCGGCGCGCTCGCGGCGTTCGAGCGACCGCTGCTGCCCGACCCGGCCGAGCTGCTGGCGGGTGCGCGACGCGTCGTGGTGCTCGAGGATATCGTCGACCACACGAACGTGGGGGCGATCTTCCGCAGTGTCGCCGCGCTCGGCGCGGATGCGGTCTTCGTGAGTCCGCGTTGCGCCGACCCGCTGTATCGCCGCAGCGTGCGGGTCAGCATGGGCACCGTGTTCCAGGTGCCGTGGACGCGTCTGCCCGAGTGGCCCGAGGCGGCACGGATGCTGCACGGCCACGACTTCTCGATCGCCGCGCTCGCCCTCGCCGCCGACGCCGTGTCGCTCCGCGACCTCGCGACCGATCCGCCCGAGCGGCTCGCGCTCGTGTTCGGGGCCGAGGGAGACGGTCTCAGCGGCCTGGCGCTGGCCGCCGCCGACCGGGTGGTCACGATCCCGATGGCGCATGGCGTCGACTCGCTCAACGTCGCGGCCGCGGCCGCGGTGGTGCTGTACGCCCTCGCCGTCGACGAGGAGCCGGCCGTCGAGGAGGAGCGCGCTCATGTCTGAGCGGGACCCGCGCACCGACCGCGCGAAGGTGTACCGCCGCCGCCGCATCGTCGTGTTCAGTGCGCTCGCCGTCGTGCTCGCCGTGATCGTGAGCGGCGTGATCTACACGGCGAACGCGCTCGGTGCGCCCGTGCCGGTCGCCGCACCGCAGGTCACCGATCCGGCGCCGGTCGCCGCGCCGCCGCAGCAGCTCGCGTTGCCCGGGTTCGGCAGCTACGCCGTCGGCGCCGTCGGGTTCGAGGGGCTGCTCGCCGCCGGCGATGAGGGGGCATCCGTTCCCATCGCGAGCATCACGAAGGTCGTCACCGCGCTCGTCGTGCTCGAGGCGCACCCGATCGCCCCCGGCGAGGGCGGACCGGAGCTCACCTACACGGCGGCCGACGTCGACATCTACTGGGACATGGTCGCCCAGAACGGCTCGGTCGCGCCCGTCGTCGCCGGCTCATCGCTGACGCTCCGCGAGAGCCTCGAGGCGATGATGCTTCCGTCGGGCAACAACTACGCGATCTCGGTCGCGAACTGGGCGCTCGGCTCGGTCGACGCGACCGTCGAACGCGGGAACGCCTGGCTCGCCGAGCACGGGCTCCAGTCCACGCGCGTCGTCGACACGAGCGGACTCTCCCTCGACAACGTGTCGACCGCCGCCGACCTCGTGAAGCTCGGCCAGCTCGCGCTCACCGACCCCGTGCTCGCCGAGATCGTCGCGACGCCGGCCGTCGACATCCCCGAGCTCGGCACCCTGAAGAACTCGAACAAGCTCCTCGGCAGCCACGGCGTCGACGGCATCAAGACCGGTACGACGGATGACGCGGCGAACCTGCTCTTCTCGGCCGACGTGCCGGTCGGCTCCACGTCGGTGACGATCGTCGGCGTGCTGCTGGGCGGGCAGACGCACGCGGTGCTGAACGACGCCATCGCGGCGCTCCTCGACTCGATCACGCCCGGCTTCCACGAGGTCGCGCCGCTCGAGGCAGGCCAGGTCCTCGCCGAGTACGCCACCCCGTGGGGCGACACCGCTCGGGCACGCACGACGGGCGGGGCATCCGTCGTCGTCTGGAACGACACCCCGGTCGACGTGGAGGTGCAGGCCCAGCCGGTGACGCTGGCCTCGCGTGGCGCCGAGGTCGGCACCGCCATCGTGCGCGCCGGCACGCAGGAGATCACCGTGCCGCTCGTGCTCGATGCGACGCTCGACGACCCGGGCGCGTGGTGGCGCCTCACCAACCCGGGCGCGTTCGACGCCGCACGGGTCGCTCAGTCGGGCAGCGAGTAGGGGCCGGCGGCGGGCCGCTTCGCCGACACGAAGTCACCCGACGACTGGTGGCGGATGCGCCGCAGCACCCACGGCACGAGGTACTCGCGCGCCCACGACAGGTCTTCGACGCGAGCCTGGCGCCACGTGCTGGTGGGAAGCGGCTCGGGCTTCATGGGCTCCAGGTCGTTCGCGACGTTGAGGGCGGCGAGCACCATGCGCGCGACCGTGTGGTGGCCGAGCGTGTTGAGGTGCAGGCGGTCGGGCGCCCACATGCGCTGGTCCTGGATCTCGGTGAGGGCCCACTGGTCGGCGACGATGCAGTCGTACTTGCCGGCGATCGTGCGCAGGTTCTCGTTGTAGATGGCGACCTTGCCGCGGATGCCGCGGAAGACGGGGGAGAAGCCCACATCGACGCCCGTGAACAGCACGATCGTCGCGTGGTTGCGGGAGAGCCGCTCGATCGCGGACTCGAAGCGCGCCGCGATCTCGTCGGGGTCGGTGCGCGGGCGGATGACGTCGTTGCCACCCGCGGAGATGGTGATGAGGTCGGGACGCAACTCGAGGGCGGGCTCCAGCTGCTCGTCGATGATCTGCTGGATCAGTCGGCCGCGGATGGCGAGGTTCGCATAGGCGAAGTCCTCGGTGCCCTGCGAGAGCACTTCGGCGACGCGATCGGCCCAGCCGCGGTGGCCGCCGGGGACACCTGGCTCGGGGTCGCCGATGCCCTCGGTGAACGAGTCGCCGATGGCGACATAGCGCGACCAGGGATGCTGCTGCGTGACCATGCGTCCATTGTGCCGGGTTGTGGGGTGCGTCGGGGACGGGTACCGCGCAGCCGGTTCGAGGATGTCCGAGCCCTCCGCTACGCTCGGATCCAGTGAGCACCGCGACCCCCTCCGGCCACCTGCCGGGCACGTCGGCCGCCGAGCACCTCCCGCCCTCGTTCCCCGCGCGCGCACCGTGGGGAACGGCGAGCAAGCTCCGTGCGTGGCAGGCCGAAGCCCTCGAACAGTACCTCGCTGAGATGCCCCGCGACTTCCTCGCGGCCGCCACGCCCGGCGCCGGCAAGACGACCTTCGCGCTGCGGCTCGCGGCCGACCTGCGGGCACGGCGGGTCGTCGACCGCATCACGGTCGTCGCCCCCACCGACCACCTCAAACGGCAGTGGGCGGATGCCGCGGCGCGCGCCGGCATCCGACTCGATCCCGGGTTCCGGAACGCGCACGGGCAGACCGCGCGGCACTTCCACGGTGTCGCGGTGACCTACGCCCAGGTCGCGATGCGGCCCGCCCTCCACCGCGAGCTCACGCTCTCGGGGCGCACCCTCGTCATCCTCGACGAGGTGCATCACGGCGGCGATGCGCTCTCGTGGGGCGATGCGATCCGCGAGGCGTTCGAGCCCGCGACGAAGCGGCTGTCGCTCACCGGCACGCCGTTCCGCTCCGACACGGCGCCCATCCCGTTCGTGCGCTACGAACCCGACGCGCAGGGCGTGCGCATCTCGAAGACCGACTACGACTACGGCTACGGCCGGGCCCTCGCCGACGGTGTGGTGCGCCCCGTGCTCTTCATGGTCTACGCCGGCCACATGCGCTGGCGCACGAGAGCCGGCGACGAGATGGAGGCGAAGCTCGGCGAGGACAACACGAAGGACATCACGTCCTCGGCGTGGCGAACCGCGCTCGAGCCGACCGGCGAGTGGATCCCGGCGGTACTCGCATCGGCCGATCGCCGTCTCACCGAGGTGCGACACGGCATCCCCGACGCGGGCGGCCTCGTGATCGCGACCGACCAGTCGATGGCGCGCGCGTACGCCCAGATCCTCGAGGGCATCTGCGGCGAACCCGTGACCGTCGTGCTCTCCGACGAGAAGGAGGCGAGCGCGCGCATCGAGGAGTTCTCGGGCAACACGCGCAGGTGGATGGTCGCGGTGCGGATGGTCTCCGAGGGCGTCGACGTGCCCCGCCTCGCGGTCGGCGTGTACGCCACCAGCGCGTCGACGCCGCTGTTCTTCGCCCAGGCGATCGGCCGCTTCGTACGAGCCCGCCGACGCGGCGAGACCGCGTCGGTGTTCCTCCCCAATGTGCCGACCCTCATGAACCTCGCGTCGCAGCTCGAGCTCGAGCGCGACCACGCCCTCGATCGTCGCAGCGGCGACAACGACGACGACGGGCTCGACGACAGCCTGCTCGAGTCCGCGAACCGCGAGGAGCGCGCCTCCGAAGAAGCGGGCCTCGGCACCTGGGAGGCCATCGGGTCGGATGCCTCGTTCGATCGCGTGCTCTACGACGGCACCGAGTTCGGCACCCTCGCCGAGCCCGGGAGCGACGAGGAGTACGACTTCCTCGGCATTCCCGGCATCCTCGAACCCGAGCAGGTGTCGGAGCTCCTCCGCCACCGGCAGGCACGGCAGGCGCGTCGGGCCGGGGACCGGCGCAAGCACGTGCTCGAGCAGGAGGACGAGCGCCCCGAACCGGTCGCCCTCTACCGCACGCTCAAGGAGCAGCGTTCCCTCCTCAACAGCCTCGTCGGGCTCTGGGCGCGCCAGACCGGCGAGCCGCACTCGCAGGTGCACGCCGAACTGCGCCGCGTGTGCGGTGGCCCGGCCGTCGCGCAGGCCACGGTCACGCAGTTGCAGGCACGCATCGAGTTCCTCCGCAAGCGGCTCGGGAGCCGCTGACGGCACGGGCGTCGGATGCCGCGGCGACCACCCCGCGACATCCGCTCGTGTGCGAACATGTCCGTCATGGACCGCCGCACTCGCGTGCTCGTCGTCGCCATCGTCGTCTCGTTCATCGCGTTCCTCGACGGCGCGATCATCAACGTGGCACTGCCCGCCATCGCCGCGGAGCTGGGCGGCGGGCTCATGCTGCAGCAGTGGGCTGTGGACGCGTACCTCTTGACGCTCGGTGCGCTCATCCTGCTCGCGGGATCCCTCTCCGACTCGTTCGGACGGCTGCGCATCATCCGCATCGGGCTCTACGGCTTCGCGGCGACGTCCGTGCTCTGCGCCGTCGCACCCGACGGAGTGGTGCTCGTGATCGCCCGCGGGCTGCAGGGCGCTGCCGGTGCCTTGCTCGTGCCGAGTTCGCTCGCCCTCATCATCTCCACGTTCCCGCAGTCCGAGCAGGGTCGGGCGATCGGACGGTGGACGGCGTGGACCACGGCGGCCTTCCTCGTGGGGCCGCTCTTCGGGGGCGCCCTCGTCGACCTGGTGTCGTGGCGACTGGTGTTCTGGATCAACGTGTTGCCCATCGCGATCGTGCTCCTCGTCATGCACGCGCTCGGTCGCGATCCAGCCAACCCCGATCGTGCGCGCATCGATTGGGTCGGTGCCGCGTTGGGCGTCGTCGGCCTGGGCGGCACGGTGTTCGCGCTCATCGAGAGCGGTCGGCTCGGGTGGGCGTCGGCCGGGGTGATCCTGCCGCTCGTGGTGGGCATCGTGGCCCTCGGCGTGTTCGTCTGGTGGGAGCGGCGGGCACCGCATCCCATGTTGCCGCTCAACCTGTTCGCAGCGCGCAACTTCGCGGCGGGAAACCTCGCGACGCTCTTCATCTATGCGTCGATCGCGCTGGGGTCATTCGTCATGACGATCTTCCTGCAGGAG
Source organism: Agromyces sp. NPDC052230 (assembly GCF_040679595.1). NCBI lineage: Bacteria > Bacillati > Actinomycetota > Actinomycetes > Micrococcales > Microbacteriaceae > Agromyces > Agromyces sp. NPDC052230. Next base: position 330,035 of record NZ_JBFAVC010000002.1, read on the forward strand.
ACCGGCGGGTTCTCGGCGACCCTCGCCGGTCTGGCGACCCTGCCGCCGACCGTCATCCTCGTGCTCCTCGGTGCCTGGTTCGGAACCCTCTCGACGCGATTCGGGCCGCGCATCTTCATGACCGCCGGGCCGATCATCATGGCGGCCGGGTACCTCCTCACCGTCTCGGTGCAGCCCGAACTGAACTACTGGGTGCACTTCCTCCCCGGTGTGCTGGTGGTGGGGCTCGGCTTGGCGGTGACGGTGGCGCCACTGACATCGGCGATCCTCGCTGCGGTCGATCCGGCTCGAGCGGGCATCGGGTCCGCCGTGAACAACGCCGTCGCGCGCATTGCGGGACTCGTGGCGATCGCGAGTATCGGTGTGATCGCCGGAGCACAGCTCGATGTCGACGGGTACCGACGCGCAGCCATCGTGGTGGCGGCGTCCCTCGCGGTCGGTGGGGTGATCTCGTGGATCGGGATCCGGAATCCGCCGCTGACCACGGCATCGGGCAGTGCCGCGGACGCGGGAGCAGGAGCTTCGCCGGCGGACGGCGCGTCGACCGAGACGTCCGCGCCCCCGCGCGCCGAGTGACTCAGGCGGCGTGGGAGGCGCGCGAACCGTCGCCTGTCTGCTCCGCAGCATCGAGGGCGGCCATGAGATCGGCGGTGAGGTCCTCGACATGCTCGAGTCCCACCGAGATCCGCACGATGCCGGCCCCCGGCTTCGCGTCGCCTTCGACCGGGCGGTGGGTGAGCGAGGCCGGATGCTGCACGAGCGAGTCCACGCCGCCGAGCGAGACCGCGTGCGTCACGAGCTCGCACGACTCGGTGAAGCGCGCCGCGGCCTCGTAGCCACCGACGAGATCGATGGCGATGATCGAGCCGGGCCCCTCGAGCTGGCTGCCGACGAGTCTCGCCGGGTCCTGCCCGGGCAGGCCCGGGTAGTGCACCCGCGCGACGGCCGGGTGGGCGAGCAGGCGTTCGGCGAGCACGCGCGCGGTCTCCTGCTGGGCACGCACACGCACGGGCAGCGTGCGGAGTCCACGGTGCAGGAGGTATGCGCCCATCGGGTGCAGCAGGCCGCCGGTGAGGGCGCGCACCCGCCGGAGCCGCTCCACCCACGCCTGGTCGCCGGCCACGACGCCGCCGACCACGTCGCCGTGACCGCCGAGGTACTTCGTCGCGCTGTGCAGCACGAGGGTCGCGCCGTGCTCGGCCGGCCGCTGCAGGACCGGCGTCGCGAAGGTGTTGTCGACGAGCAGGGGCACATCACCTGCGGCATCCGCGACGCGGCGAAGATCGACGAGCTCGAGGGTCGGGTTCGCGGGGGTCTCGACGATGACGAGCCCGGTGTCGGCCTCGATGGCGTCGGCGATGCCGTCGGCGTCGGTCCAGGTGACGCGCGTGCCGAGCAGTCCGCTCTCGAGCACGTGGTCGCTGCCACCGTAGAGCGGGCGCATGGCAACGACGTGCGGGCGTCCGGCCGCGACGGTCGCGATGAGGGTCGCCGAGAGCGCGGCCATTCCGCTCGCGAACGCGACGGCACCCTCGGTGCCCTCGAGACCCGCGAGGGCCTCCTCGAACCGCGCGACACCGGGCTGCCACAGCCGCTGGTACACGGCGGATCGCCCCTCGCCGAGATCGTGGCCGGTGGCGAGCTCCTCGTAGGAGAGGCCCCCGGTCTCCACCGATCCGAGCGGATTGGTGGTGGAGAAGTCGATCACGGGAACATGGGAGCCGCTCTCGCGCACCCCGGACATACCGCCGTGGACGGCGCGGGTCTCGAACTTGGACGACGATGTCTGCATCTCTCGAATGAAGCAGAATGCATCATGAACGGCAACTCGGTGTGAAGATTCGATGCGATAGAGTCGGAATCTCGAAGCATCTGCATCTCGACCTCAATACCGGGAGACCCTCCGATGGCGCAACGAGCCGAACTCGACCGTGTCGACCGTGCCCTGCTCCAGGCGCTGTCGACGAATGCCCGGGCTTCGGGTGCCGCCCTCGCCGCCGAGGTCGGGGTCGCGGAGTCGACGGTGTCGCTCCGACTCCGTCGGCTGCAGAGCCTCGGCACCATCCGCGGGTACCGTGTCGACGTCGACCTCGCGTCGCTCGGGGTCTCGCTGCAGGCGCTCATCGCGGTGCGGCTCGCGAAGCACGATCGCAGCGAGATCGACGCCTTCCGGTCGCAGGTGCCGCACCTGCCCGGCGTGCTCGGGGTGTTCCACATGGCCGGCGCCGACGACTACCTCCTGCACGTCGCCGCACGTGACGCCGAGGAGCTGCGGGAGTTCGTGCTGGCGCATCTCACGGGACATCCGGCGGTCGCACACACCGAGACGAACCTCATCTTCGAGCACGCCGACGGCGACGGCTGGAACAAGCTCGTCGGCTGAACGGGATCAGGCGAGCGTGGCGCCGAAGGCGAGGCCGAGCAGGTAGGTGACCGCGGCCGCGCCGAGTCCGATGCCGAGCTGGCGGAGCGCGCGCTTCAGCGGCGACGCACCCGAGAGCACGCCGACGATCGCGCCCGTCGCGAGCAGCGCGATGCCGACCAGGACGGTCGCCGTGATGACGGCGGCGGTACCGCTCAGGCCGAAGATCCACGGCAGCACCGGGATCAGCGCGCCCGACGCGAAGAAGCAGAAGCTCGACACGGCAGCGGCGATCCCCGTGCCGACCGCTTCGTCGTCATGCTCGGAGACGGCGAGGGCATCGGTCGCCGCATGCCGGCCGGCCGCCTGCACGCGTGCCACGACGAGCGCCGCGTGCTCCTGCGCCTCCTGCAGGCCCATGCCGCGGGCGCGGTAGACGAGCGCGAGTTCATTGGCGTCGATGTCGAGGTCGACGAGCGCCTCCCTCGCGGTCGGGTCGGGGGCGGATGCCTCGAGCAGCTCGCGCTGGGACCGTACCGACACGTACTCTCCAGCGCCCATGGAGAGCGCCCCGGCGAGGAGGCCCGCGATGCCCGTGAACAGCACGACCGGCGCGGGCACGCCCGTGGCGCCGATGCCGAGCACGAGCGCGAGGTTCGAGACGAGACCGTCGTTCGCGCCGAACACCGCCGCGCGGAACGTGCCCGCCAGGCGTCGCCGACCCCGGGCGGCGAGCCCGCGAACGACCTCGCCGTGGATGCGCTCGTCGGCGACCATGGCCGCGGTCGCGTCGGGATCGCCGGCGTAGGGCGATCGCGACTCGGCGCGTTGGGCGAGCGCGAGCACGAAGATCGTGCCGAAGCGGCGGGCGAGCGCACCCAGCATGCGGGTGCGGAGGTCGGCGCGCGGCACCTCCGAATCATCGCCGCCGAGGAGCCCGAGCCAGTGCGCCTCGTGCCGACCCTCCGCGGCGGCCAGCGCGAGGAGGATCTCGCGTTCCTCTCCGTCGCGTCGTGCAGCCAGCTCACGGTAGACCGCCGCCTCCGCACGCTCGTCGGCGAGGTACCGGCGCCACCTGGCACGCTCGCCGGCGTTGCCCGGCCGCTCGTCGTGGTTGTTCATCCTGCTCCACTTTTCCCCGGGAGCGGCGGACGCCCGCAGGTTTCGCTCCCGCTCCGTCACGTCATCGCCGCCTGCGCGGCCGTCAGCAACCATAGCGGCGTGCCACGAGGCATCCGCTCGATTCGCTGCGATTGGCAGCATTTCGGAGCGCCGAAGCGGTGGCGGCGCCGATGCGGCGCTCAGTGCTCCTGCGGCGCCGTGACGAAGTCGATGAGCTCTTCGACACGCCCGAGGAGGGCGGGCTCGAGGTCTCCGTAGCCGCGGACCCGGCCGAGGATGTGCTGCCACGCGCGCGCGATGTCGGCCTGCTCGGCGTGCGGCCACCCGAATGCCTCGCACACGCCGTGCTTCCACTCCGTGCCCCGCGGGATGACCGGCCACGCGTCGCGTCCGAGGCGAGCGGGCTTCACGGCCTGCCAGATGTCGATGAACGGATGTCCCACCACGAGCACGTGGCGTCCGTGCGGGCCGAGGGCCACCGCGTCGGCGATGCGCTGCTCCTTCGAGCCGGGCACCAGGTGGTCGACGAGGATGCCCGCGCGCCGCCCGGGGCCCGGACGGAACTCGTCGAGCTGCGCCTCCAGCACGTCGACGCCCTCGAGGTACTCGACCACGACGCCCTCGATGCGGAGGTCGGCGCCCCACACCTTCTCGACGAGCTCGGCATCATGCCGGCCCTCGACGAAGATGCGGCTCGGCAACGCGACGCGAGCCGGGGCGGCCTCGACGGCGAACGATCCCGATGCGGTGCGGGCCCTCACCGTCGGTGCCTTCGGAACCGGACGCACGAGCTCGATGGCCTCGCCGTCGATGAGGAAGCCGTGCCCGAGCGGGAAGAGCCGTTTGCGTCCGAGTCGGTCCTCGAGCACCACGTGCTGCTTGTCGAGGCCCACGACGGCGCCGACGTACCCGTCGCCCGCGAGCTCGACGACGAGGTCGCGCTCGGCCTCGACTTTCGGGATGGTGCGTCGTCCGCGCGCCCGCCAGTCGCCGGCGAGCGCGTCATCCCCGTAGCGATCGGGTCCGTTGGGGTCGTGGGTCGTGATCGGCACCGGATGAGGCTAACCGAGCAGGACGAGCATCGCTCGGCGACACGACCACGGCTCCGATTCGAGGGGCGGATTCAGGATGCCGCCGGTAGTCCGCGCCGCCGGCGGGTGAGCAGCAGCGTCCATGCCGCTCCGGCGAACGCGATGGTGGCACCGACCGCGAAGGCCCAGGGGATCCCGAAGGGTCCGGCGATGAAGCCGAGCGCGATCGGGCCGAGGCCCAGCCCCAGGTCGACGGCCGCACTCGCCGTGCCGGATGCCGCGCCGCGCTGGCTCGGCGTCGCGGTCGAGAAGATCGCGGCGAAGAAGGCCGGCGTGCTGAAGGCGACGCCGACGGCCATCACGGCGACCCCGATGAGGAAGCCTGCCGGAGCCTGCCAGATCGCCGTGAGGCCGAGTCCGAGTCCGATGACGCTGAGCGATGCAGCGCCGAGCGAGAGCGACGGCAGACGGTCGGGGACGCGGGCGAAGGCGATCCGGCACACCACGACGACACCGCCGTAGACCAGCAGGCCGGTGCTGAGTTGGCCCAGGCCGACCTGGGCGGCGTAGAGCGAGGCGAAGGCGAGGAAGCCGCCCGTGGCGATCAGGCTCGTGAGGAATCCGATCGAGATCGGCACGGCCTCGCGGTGGATGATCGGATGCCGCGGCTCGTCGGCCGCGCGTTCCGCCCGGGTCTCTCCGATGATGAGCGACAGCGCTGCTGCGACCGCGGCGAGCACCGCGGCGCCGATCCACGCGGCGGCGAATCCCCAGGTTCTGACGAGCAGCTCACCGAGTACGGGTCCGAGCGCGAACCCGAGGTACAGGCCGAGCGAGTTGTACGACAGCGCCTCGCCGAGCCGGTTGGGCGGGGCGAGGTCGGCGAGTGCGGCGAACCCGGCGACGAAGAATGCCGCCTCGGCGACGCCCGCGAGGAGTCGGAGGGCGATGACGGGGAGCAGCGCGTCGGCCGTCGGCATGAGCGCGAGGCACGCGGCCGCCAGCAACGCGCCACCGAGGAGCAGGGGCCGCCGGCCGTACACGTCGGCGAGTCGTCCCGCGATCGGTCGGAGCACGAGCGCGGAGACGGCGAAGACGCCGAACGCGATTCCGGCTCCGATCTCGTCGCCGCCGACGGGCCCGGTCACGTAGAGGGGAAGCGCGAAGATCGCCACCCCGACGGCCGTGAAGTAGGCGAGATCGGCGACGCCGAGGGCGATGAACGGCGCTGTGAAGAGGCGCTCGGTGGGCGGACGCCGCGAGTCGCCGGCTGCGGTGGATCGACTCCGACCCATTCGCTCATGGTATGCCCGGGTCTGTCGCCGGAGGGGGCGAGCACGATGGACCGCGGTGCGGGTTGCGGCCCTAGTCCTTCTTCTGGCTCTCGCCCTGGCCTTCGCCTTGCCCCTGACCCTCGCCCTTGCCCTTGTTCCCCTCGTCCTTCTTCTCTTCCTTCTTGTCGGACTCGCCCTTCTTGTCTGACTCGTCCTTCGTATTGCTCTCTCCGCCACTGCCCTGGTTCTGCAGCTGGTTGATCTGCTCCTGAAGGCGCGCCTGTTCCTCGAGGAGCCGCTGCTGCTCGACCTCGGTCGCTGCGGCGGCGATGGCGACCTCGAGGTCGAGGCGCACCCGCTCCATGGCGAGCGCGATCGTGTCGAACCGCTGCTGGTCGACCTTGCCCGCCCTGCGGGCCTCGGAGAGCTCCGTCGCCATGACCTCGAGCCCGGCGAGGGCCCCGTGCCAGTCGCCGGCGGCGCTTGCCGCACTGATCACGACGATGTGCTCGCGCAACTCCTGCGCGGTGTCCTGGTCGTAGGCGGGCGACGCGCATGCGGAGAGCGACAGCGTGAAGACCAACGCCGCTGCGGCAAGCACCTGTGTACGCATGTCACCCCCCAAGGTCCACTCACGATACGTAGACAGCGGGGTGAAGCTGAAGCGGGTTGACAGCGCGGAATTCGGAGTCGGGTCACCGGAAGTCGCGCGACTTGGCGGGTGCCGACATCATGAGGCGCTCGAACCTGTCGGCGACGAGGTTCGTCACTCCCTCGGGGGAGCGCTCGAGGATGCCGCGCACGATCATCGCGGGTGCCTCGCGCGCCACCCGTCGGTACCGGTTCCACACTCCGACCCCGGCGATGACGTTGAGCGTGCCCGACTCGTCCTCCAGGTTCAGGAAGGTGATGCCACTCGCCGTTGCCGGCCGCTGCCGGTGCGTGACAACCCCACCGACCTCGATGCGCCGACCGCTCTCGAGGTCGCGCAGTCGGTCGATGCGCACGGCGCCGCGCTCGTCGAGCCCTTCCCGGATGTGCCGCACCGGGTGGTCGTCAGGCGAGATGCCCGTGGCCCACAGGTCGTAGATCACCTGCTCGGCGTCGGTGAGCATCGGCAGGAGCGGCGGCTGCACGACGACGACCGATCCGGCGAGGTACTCCTCGCGGTCCTGTGCGGCCTCGCCGGCGAGCCAGAGCGCCTCGCGACGCTGCAGGCCGAACCCGTCGAAGGCGCCGGCCGCGGCGAGCGCCTCGAGCTGCTCGGCGTTCAGCCCGGCACGCCGGGCGACGTCGGCCATGTCTCGATACGGCCCGCGTGCCTCGCGTTCGGCGACGATGCGCTCGGCCACGGCCGTGCCGATGGAGGAGACGTCGGCGAGTCCGAGCCGCACCGCGAACGCGCCGTCGCGGCGGTGCTCCGCCGACCGGTCGGGCGCGTCGCGGTGGAAGGCGCCGATGGGCGGCTGCACGGGATCGATGCACGTGGCCATGCCGGTCGGCTCGCGCCATCCGCTGAGAGCGCTGTCGTCGACCCGACCGCCGTCACCGGATGCCGCGCCGACCGCCTCGAGGCCGGCACTCACGCCCGACCGCAGGATGTCGGGACGGAGCACCTCGACGCCGTGACGGCGTGCGTCGGCCGTGAGCGTCTGCGGGGAGTAGAAGCCCATCGGCTGGGCGCGCAGGAGCGCGGCGAGGAACGCGGCGGGGTAGTGAAGCTTCAGCCAGGAACTCGCGTAGACGAGCAGCCCGAAGCTCAGGGCGTGGCTCTCGGCGAAGCCGAAGTTCGCGAACGCCTCGATCTTCTCGTAGATGGAGTCGGCCACGTCGAGTGCGATGCCGTTCTCGGCCATGCCGGCGTAGAGCTTCGAGCGGAGCCGTTCGATCTTCTCGATTCCGCGCTTGGAGCCCATCGCCCGGCGCAGCAGGTCGGCGTCGGCCGCACTGCAGTTGCCCACGGCGACGGCCATCTGCATGAGCTGCTCCTGGAAGAGCGGCACGCCGAGGGTGCGCGCGAGTACGGGTTCGAGCTTCGGATGCAGGTAGCTCACGGGCTCCTCACCCGTGCGCCGTCGGATGTACGGATGCACCGCGCCGCCCTGCACCGGACCGGGGCGGATGAGGGCGATCTCGACGACGAGGTCGTAGAAGCAGCGGGGCTTCAGGCGGGGGAGCGTGCCCATCTGCGCGCGCGATTCGACCTGGAACACTCCGATCGAGTCGGCACGGCAGAGCATGTCGTAGACCGCCTCCTCCTCCTTCGGGATCGTCGCGAGCTCCCATTCCTCGCCGGTGTGCTCGCGCACGAGATCGAACGTGTACTGCAGTGCCGCGAGCATGCCGAGGCCGAGCAGGTCGAACTTCACGAGACCCATCCACGCGCAGTCGTCTTTATCCCACTGCAGCACCGTGCGGTTCTCCATGCGGGCGTGCTCGATGGGACACACCTCGCCGACGGGCCGGTCGGTGAGCACCATGCCGCCCGAGTGGATGCCGAGGTGCCGGGGGAAGGTCAGCAGCTGCTCGGCGAGTTCGACCACGGGCTCGGGGATGTCGTGATCATCGGTCGACACCACGGCGCCCCAGCGCTCGACCTGGCGCGACCACGCGTCCTGCTGCCCGGTGGAGTAGCCGAGCGCCTTCGCCATGTCGCGCACAGCGGCCTTCGGACGATAGCTGATGACGTTCGCGACCTGCGCCGCATTCATGCGCCCGTACTTCCCGTAGACGTACTGGATGATCTCCTCGCGGCGGTCGGAGTCGAAGTCCACGTCGATGTCGGGCTCCTCGTCGCGCAGCGCCGAGAGGAACCGCTCGAACGGCAGGTCGAAGAAGATCGAGTCGACCGCGGTGATGTCGAGCACGTAGCAGACCGCCGAGTTCGCCGCCGACCCCCGGCCCTGGCACAGGATGCCGCGACTGCGCGCCTCGCGCACGAGGTCGTACACGATGAGGAAGTAGCCGGGGAAGTCCTTCTGCTCGATGATGTCGAGCTCGCGCGCGAGGCGCTCGCGAACGTGGTCGGGCAGGCCCGGGTAGCGCTTCGCGGCGCCGGTCCACACGAGTTCTCGCAGCCAGGTCATGGGCGTGTGGCCGTCGGGCACCTCCTGGCGGGGCAGGCGGGGACGGGCACTGCGGAGTCGGAACCCGAGCTCGCCGGCGAGCGTCACCGACCGTGCGACCGCGCCGGGGTACCGCTCGAAGCGTCGCATCATCTCGGCGCCCGAGCGCAGGTGCAGGCCGTCGGAGGCCGGGAGCCAGCCGTCGAGCTCGTCGAGCGACCGGCGTGCCCGCACGGCCGCAAGTGCCGAGGCGAGCCGGTGCTCGCCCGGGGTGGCATAGTGCACGGCATTCGTCGCGAGGAGCGGCAGTCGGGCGCGCGCGGCGAGCTCCGCGAGGGCGTCGTTGGCGTCCTGGTCGAGCGGATGCCCGTGGTCGAACAGCTCCACGACGACGTGGTCGCGGCCGAAGAGCGCGACGAGGCGGTCGAGCTCGCGCCACGCGGCATCCGGCCCGCCCTGCGTGAGCGCACGCCGCACGGCGCCCTTGCGGCATCCGGTCGGCACGACCCACTCACCGCCGGAACGTTCGGCGAGCTCCTCGACCGAGTAGACCGGTCGCCCCTTCTCTCCGCCCGTGAGCTGCCCCGCGGTGATGGCGCTCGCGAGCCGGTGGTAGCCCTCCTCGCCGTGCGCGAGCACGAGCAGGTGCTCGCCCTCGGGGTCGGCGACGCCCATCTGCGGCTCGCTCAGCCCGAGCGAGAGCTCGGTGCCGAAGACCGTCGCGAGGTCGGGGAAGCTCTCAGCGGCCTCGGCGAAGCGCACGATGCCGTAGAAGCCGTCGTGGTCGGTGACGGCGAGCCCCGAGAGGCCGAGCCGGTGCGCCTCCTCGACGAGCTGCTCGGGTGTCGAGGCGCCGTCGAGGAAGCTGAACGTCGAATGCGCGTGCAGCTCGGCGTAGGGCACGATCGGCCCGGCCGGCGCTTCGAGCCCTTCGGATGGACGGTACGGATGCCGCTTCCGGCTCCAGGCCGGGCTGTCGCCGCCGTCGGCGATGACGGACGGCCCGCCAGGCCGCCGCCGGTCGGAGAGCTTGCGTTCGAGCTCCGACCACGGGATGCCGGGGTTGTTCCAGCCCATCAATCACACCCAGCCCATCAGTCGTACCTCGCCTCGGCCCACCAGCCGTCGCGGTCGCGCACGAGGAGCCACGCGCAGCCGTCGTCGTCGACGATCTGGAACCGGTGCACGCGCTTGGCGTGCTCGGCGTCCCACCAGCGTTCGACCACGGGCCATGGGCCGGCCCACGCGCGAACGGGCGCCGCCTCGCCGCCGCCCACGGCGAACCCCTCGGGCGTCGCCGAGATCGCCCCGCGATCGTCGATCGTGACGATGGCGCCGCGCGCGTCGAGAAGCGCGATCGGCAGCCGTTCGCGGAAGACGCTCGCGGGCGCGAGGGCGGGCAGGCTGCCCGGCCACGGCGCGTCGCTCGTGCGTTCGGGCGGCCGATCGCCCCACGGCACGAGCACCTGCCGGTCGGCGAGCATGCGGCCGCCGCCGATCGCGGGGGTCACGACGGCCTCGTGCCCGAGCATGCTCTGCACGCGAGTGAGCCCGTGATGCACGCGTTCGTCGGGACCACCGCCCCAGAGCCCCTCCTCGTGATTGCCCGTGGAGTCGATGCGCTCGGGAATGACGCGCAGCCGCACGATGGGGGAGTCGAGGCCCGCATCGGCGGCGCCCGTGCCCTGCAGCTGCCAGCGGACCCGGTCGATGACGTCGGCCGGGGTGAACCAGCGCGGGTGCAGCCAGCTTCGGCTCGAGTGCCCGCCGCGTTCGTCGTCGAGGTCGATGCGCAGGCCCGTGCACACGAGTCGCACGGCGCGCAGGCGCTCGATGAACTCCTCGGCACCCACCCGGAACGCGAACGCGAGCTGGTCGATGCGGTCGAGCGGGGGTTCGAAGTGCTGCTCGGCCTCGAACTCGGGCGGCGGCGTGCGGGCGATGACGCGGGCCTGCTCGCGCCCGGCGGCGCGGTCGTGCGCGAAGGCGCCGGCCGCGCCGAACCGGCGCCGCACGTCGGCGGTGGGCAGGGCGGCGAACTCGCCGAGCGTGCGCACGCCGAGCCGGTTCAGCAGGGTGGCCGTGCGCGGGTCGACCACGAGCGCGACCGGCAGCGGCGCGATGAAGGCGGCGGATGCCCCGGGCGGCACGACGCCGATGGGCGACTCGCCCGTGGCGCGTGCCGCCTGCTCGGCCGCGAACGGCCCGTCGGCGACGCCGACCCGGGCACCCGGCACCCCGTGCTCGGCGACCGTGGCGAGGAGGGCCGACGCCGCGGCATCCTCGCTGCCGTAGTAGCGGGCGGGACCACGTGCGCGCATGGCGAGCGTGCCCGGCCGGATGAGCTGCACGCCGGGCACGGCGGCCTCGACGGCCCGCACGACGGGTTCGAAGACCCGGGCGTCGAGGTCGGCGTCGTAGTTCTGCACGATGAGCCCGGGGGAGCGGTACTGCGCTTCGCGGAGCTTCAGCCCTCGGGCGACACCGTCGCGGCGCGCGGCGGGGGAGCAGGCGAAGACGAGGCCGGCCTCGGTGAGCGCGATGGGCGCGGTCGGGTCGAGGCCCGTCTCACGGCAGGCGGCGAACACCGGCCAGTCGGGGCACCAGAGCACGATGGTGCGGCCGAGGTCGGTCGTCATCCGGTGGCCCTCCGCTCGAAGTCGTCGAGGCGGATCGGCTCGGCGAGACCGGGCGTCGAGTCCGCGGGCACCGGAGCGAATTCGAGGTGACGCCCGGGAAGCCGCAGCCTCGAGCGGGAGCGGCGCACGAACTCGCCGCGGCCGGCCGCGCTCACCACGACCTCGCGCTCGGCGAGATGCCCGTGGCCCTGCTCGAGCCCCTGCCACTCGCTCGCCTCCACGCCGAGCCGGGCGTCGCTGCCGGGCCACTCGCCCGCGACGAGCAGGGTCGTGCCGCGCTGGCGGAGCCTCGCCTGGAGGCGGCTCGCCTCGGCGGGTGAGACCCGGCCGGCGGGCCGCACCGCGACGACGGGGATGACGTCGGCGAGCGCCGCCACGACGGTGAGCCACTGTCGCCCGGGATCGGGCACGAGCACGAGCCGGTCGAGGGCGATGCCGAACCGCGCCGCGGCTTCGACGCCGAACTCGGGCATGCCGGCCACCGCGACCCATCGACCGCTCGAGCTGGGCCCTGCGAGGAGGGCCATGAGCAGGGTCGTCGACCCCTCGACCTGCACGACCGTGCCCTCGCGGAGCGTTCCGCCGGGCAGCACTGATTCGAGGGCCGGATGCGTCGGCACGGCCTTGGAATCCAGACGCGTGGCCTGCATCCCGCGGATGCGGGCCTGCAGCTCCTCGACGCGCGCCGGCCCGGTCGCCTGCGCGGCCGGAGCGGGTCGGGGAGTGGTCATCGTCATCCCTCAATGTTCGAACACATGTTCGAATGAGGCAAGTCCGCGATGCCGTCCGTCCACCCCGCATTCGGGGCACCCCGGGAAACGAAGAAGGCCCGGATCAACATGATCCGAGCCTTCTCACAACGCGTGCGCGAGGGGGGACTTGAACCCCCACGCCCGTTAGGGCACTAGCACCTCAAGCTAGCGCGTCTGCCATTTCCGCCACCCGCGCGTTGTGTCGGGCCCTTCGGTCTCCCGCAGGCCCGAAAGAAGACATTAGCACGGATTCCGGGGGGCCTCGAACCGGCGTGGCCACCCATCAGGGGCGCCCGCTACGGTGAAACGCATGGCCCCGACATCCGCAGAACGACCGCCGAACGACGAGCTCGACGAGACCGCGGAGATCGCGCGGGACCTCATCCGATTCGACACCTCGAACTACGGCGAGGGCAAGGCCAACGGCGAGCGCGAGGCCGCCGAATACGTCGAGGCGAAGCTCGCCGAGCTCGGTCTCGCGCCGCACCTGTTCGAGTCCGAGCCGCGCCGCACGAGCGTCGTCGCGCGCGTGCCGGGGCGCAACCCCGAGAAGCCCGCCCTCGTGCTGCACGGCCACCTCGACGTGGTGCCCGCCGACGCGCGCAACTGGAGCGTCGACCCGTTCGCGGGCGAGATCCGCGAGGGCATGTTGTGGGGTCGTGGCGCTGTCGACATGAAGAACATGGACGCCATGATGCTCACCGCGCTCGGCGACATCATCGGCGCCGGCTCGCTGCCCGAGCGTGAGATCGTCGTGGCGTTCTTCGCCGACGAGGAGGCCGGCGGCGGGCTCGGCGCGAGCTGGCTGGTCGACCATCATCCCGAGCTGTTCGCGGGCGCCACCGAAGCGATCAGCGAGGTCGGCGGCTACTCCATCACCGTCGACGGCACGCGCGCGTACCTCCTGCAGACGGGGGAGAAGTCCCTCATCTGGGTGCGGCTCATCGCACGCGGAGTCGCCGCGCACGGCTCGCGCCTGATCCGCGACAATGCCGTCACGAAGCTCGCCGAGGCCATCGCACGCATCGGCCGCCGCGAGTGGCCGTTGCGGCTGACGGGCACCACGCGCGAGCTCCTCGACGAGATCGCAGGCGTGCTCGGCGTCGATCCCGAACGCACCTCGCCCGATGAGCTCGCCCTCGCCACGGGCTCGGCGTCGGGCTTCATCACGGCAACGCTCCGCACCACCGCGAACCCGACGGTGCTCAACGCGGGCTACAAGCACAACGTCATCCCCGACCACGCCGAGGCGCTCGTCGACATCCGCACCCTGCCGGGCGAGGAGGACGCGGTGCTCGCCGAGATCCAGGAGCTCGTGGGCGACGACATCGAGATCCGGATCGTCCATCGCGACATCGGCCTCGAGACCTCCACGACCGGCCCGCTGGTCGATGCGGTGCGGCGCACCATCGGGCTCCACGACCCGGGCGCCCCCGTCTTCCCGTACCTGCTCTCGGGCGGCACCGACAACAAGTCGCTCAGTCGCCTGGGCATCGCCGGCTACGGGTTCGCCCCGCTGCGCCTGCCCGAGGGACTCGACTTCCCGGCGATGTTCCACGGCGTCGACGAGCGGGTTCCGCTCGACGCACTATCCTTCGGTAGGCAGGTCCTGCGCGACCTGCTGCTCGCCTACTGACCACGACCGGTCTCGATTCCCGACTCTCGGAAGGCCCATCTCCACCGTGCTCGAAGCGATCATCCTCGGCCTCGTGCAGGGCCTCACCGAGTTCCTCCCGATCTCCTCGAGCGCCCACCTGCGCATCCTGGGGGAGTTCCTCCCGAACGCCGAGGACCCGGGCGCCGCCTTCACCGCGATCACCCAGATCGGCACCGAGGCGGCGGTCGTCGTGTTCTTCTGGCGTGACATCGTGCGCATCATCTCGCACTGGTTCAAGGCGCTCTTCGGCCGCATCCCGCGCAACGATGCCGACGCGCGCATGGGTTGGCTCATCATCGTCGGCTCGATCCCGATCGTGGTGCTCGGCATCCTCTTCCAGGACCAGATCGAGACCACGTTCCGCTCGCTCTGGATCGTGGCGACCATGCTCGTCGTCTTCGGCATCATCCTCGGCCTCGCCGACTGGGCCGGCGCGAAGAACCGCCGGCTCGAGCAGTTGAACGTGCCGCACGGCGTGCTCTTCGGCTTCGCGCAGGCGCTCGCGCTCATCCCCGGCGTCTCACGTTCGGGGGGAAGCATCACCATGGGCCTGCTGCTCGGCTACGAGCGGGCCGCGGCGGCGCGGTACGCGTTCCTCCTCGCGATCCCCGCCGTGTTCGGCTCGGGCTTCTACCAGTTGGTGAAGAGCTGGGGCGAGCCGGCCGTCTACGGCCCCATCGAGACGGCCGCTGCGACGCTCGTGGCGTTCGTGGTCGCGATCCTCATCATCGCGTTCTTCATGAACTGGATCTCGAAGCACAGCTTCCTGCCGTTCGTGATCTACCGGCTCCTGCTCGGCGGGTTCATCTTCTTCCTGCTCGTGACAGGCACCGTCGACGCCTGACGCATCCGCCTACGGCGAGCGGATGCCGCAGCCGATGTGTTCGCGGCTCAGCCGCCGTCGCGCGGCCGCCGGGGCTCGTCGCGCGGCCCGTCGCCACGGCCGTCGGCGCGACCCTCGGGCCCGTCGCCGCGCCGGCGGAGGTATCGCTCGAACTCCTGCGCGATCGCCTCGCCGCTCGCCTCGGGCGCGTCGACGGCGTCGCGCGCCTGCTCGAGCTGCGTGATGTAGCCGGCCATGTCCTCGTCGTCGGCGGCGAGCGCGTCGACCCCGGCCTCCCACGCCTTGGCCTCCGTCTCGAGGTTGCCGCGTGGAATGCTGAGCCCCGTCAGCTCCTCGACCTTGCCGAGGAGCGCGAGCACGGCCTTGGGGGAGGGCGCGTTGTGCACGTAGTGGGGCACCGACGCCCACAGCGACACCGTGGGGATGCCGACGCGTTCGGCCTGGTCGGCGATCACGCTGAGGATGCCGACGGGTCCTTCATAGCTCGAGCGGTCGACGCCGAGCGCCTGGCGCACTTCGGCGTTCTCGCTCGAGGCGAACACCGACAGCGGGCGCGTGTGCGGGGCATCCGCGAGCATGGCGCCCAGGAGGACGATGCCCTCGATGTCGGCGGTCAGCGCGGCGTCGACGAGCTCGGCCGCGAATCCCTTCCAGCTGCGGGCGGGCTCTGCGCCGATGAGTACGTGCAGGGTCTCTGCGCCCGGGCCGGTGACCTGTTCTTCCTCGTCGGACGTGGGCATGCCGCTCGGTCCGAGGATCGCCGCTCCCGGCCAATCGAGGCGGCGGTTCCCGTCTTCGCCCACGACGACGGTGGGCCGCGTGAACTGGTAGTCGAAGTAGAGCTCGGGGTCGACCGCCGCGATCTCGACGAGTCCGAGACGTTCGACCAGGAGCTTGGCCGCGCCGGTCGCCGCCTCCCCGGCGTCGTTCCAACCTTCGAATGCGACGACGAGCAGCCTTCCGCCCTCGAAACCGGCCGGCTGTTTCACTCCTGGTGCCCCGCTTCCCGCCCCGGTGAACCCGGGACACCTCCACAATAGGCCGTGCCCGTAGACTTGCGGGTTGTGACTACTCGCCTCCCCGCCGCCGTCCTCTGGGACATGGACGGCACCCTCGTCGACACGGAGCGCTACTGGATGGCGGCCGAGGAGGAGCTCGTGGAGTCCTTCGGCGGCCGTTGGACCCACGAAGACGGCCTCGGCCTCGTCGGCAGCGGGCTGTGGGAGGCCGCGGCGGTCTTCCAGTCCGCAGGCGTCGACCTCGACGCCGACACGATCGTGGCACGGCTCAGCGCACGGGTGCAGGAGCAGCTCGCCGAGCACGGCGTGCCGTGGCGGCCCGGCGCCCGCGAGTTGCTCGAGGCGCTGCGCGAGGCATCCGTTCCCACCGCACTCGTCACCATGTCGGTGCGGTCCATGGCCGACGACGTGGTGCGCGCCATCCCGTTCCACGCGTTCGACGCCATCGTCACGGGCGACGCGGTCGAGCATGCGAAGCCGCATCCCGAGCCGTACCTGAAGGCCGCCGAGGAGCTCGGCGTCGACGTGGGCGAGTGCGTCGCCATCGAGGACTCGCCAGCGGGCCTCACCTCGGCGTGGGCGGCCGGCACCATCGCCGTGGGCGTGCCGAACATCCTCTCGCTCGATGAGGCACCCGCGCACGTGCTCTGGCCGACGCTCGAGGGTCGCACCGTCGCCGACTTCGGCGCCCTCCTCGACGCGAGGCGGGCACGAGCATGACCGGGAGTCGCGGCGAGCGATCGGGCCCGTTCCGCGCGGGCGACCGCGTGCAGCTCACCGGCCCGCGCGGGCGGATGCACACGATCACCCTCGAACCCGGCAAGCTGTTCCACTCCCACAAGGGCCCCATCGCGCACGACGACCTCATCGGCCTGCCCGACGGCTCCGTCGTGACGAACCAGGTGGGCGTCGAGTACCTCGCGCTTCGCCCGCTCCTCAGCGACTTCGTGATGTCGATGCCGCGCGGCGCGGCGATCGTGTATCCCAAGGACGCCGCGCAGATCATCGCCCAGGCCGACATCTTCCCGGGCGCGACGGTCGTCGAGGCGGGGGTCGGGTCGGGTGCCCTGTCGCTGTGGCTGCTCCGCGCGATCGGGCCGGTCGGGCGCCTGCACTCGTTCGAGCGACGTGACGAGTTCGCCGAGGTCGCGCGCGGCAACGTCGCGACGTTCCACGGCGCCGACCCCGAGAATTGGTCGATCACCCTCGGCAACCTCGCGACGGCACTGCCCGAGCAGGTGGCCGAGGCATCCGTCGACCGGGTCGTGCTCGACATGCTCGCCCCGTGGGAATGCATCGACGCCGTGTCGACCGCGCTGAAGCCCGGTGGCGTGCTGCTCTGCTACATCGCCACCGTGACGCAGCTCTCCCGGGTGGCCGAGGCGATCCGCGCAACGGGCTGGTACACCGAGCCGCAGGCGAACGAGACGATGGTGCGCGGCTGGCACGTGCAGGGGCTCGCGGTGCGACCCGACCACCGCATGATCGCGCACACGGGCTTCCTCCTCACGGCGCGGCGGCTCGCACCCGGCACCGAGCTGCCCGAGCTCAAGCGACGCCCGTCGAAGTCCGACTTCAGCGACGAGGACTTCGAGGCGTGGACGCCCGGCGCCCTCGGCGAACGCCAGGTGAGCGACAAGGCGCTGCGCAAGCGCGTGCGAGCAGCGGATGCCGCGGCCGCGCGCTCGCGCGCCGATTCCGAGCCCGAGGCGCCTGACGTTCCCGATGCCGACGACGCCGACGACGCTGACGACTCCACCGACTCCACCGACGCCGCCGGCCCCTCGGGTGAAGCCCGGTAGGCTACCAACGCCCCTCCGCGACCCATCGAAGAATCGAGGATCAGTGCGCTCGTCATTCGCGCTCATCGCCACCGCCGGACTCGTCGCCGTCGCGCTCGCAGGCTGCGCCACGGCGCCCGGCCCCGAGGCCACTGCCGGGCAGTCGTCCGACGTCGTGAACGTGAAGGGCGACTTCGGCGAGAAGCCGCGGGTCGATTTCCCGACGCCGCTCGTGCCGGGCGAGACGCAGTGCACCGAGATCATCGCGGGCGAGGGTGAGCATGTGCAGGAGGGCCAGCAGGCACTCATCGGGCTCGCGGTCTACAACGGCACCACCGGTGACGAACTGCAGACCGCCGGATTCGGCGACGAGGATCCCCTCGCCATCACGTACGCACCCGATGCCCTGCCCGGCCTGAACAAGGCGCTCTCCTGCGCTCAAGTGGGTTCGCGGGTCGTGGCGGTCGTGCCCGAGGAGGACGCCTTCGGCGATCAGGGCAATCCCTCGATCGGGATCGAGCCCGGCGACAGCATCGTCTTCGTCATCGACGTCGAGAAGGTCTTCCTCTCGCGCGCCAACGGCTCCGTGCGCCTCACTCGCGACGAATTCCCTGCGGTCGTGCTCGCGCCCGACGGGCGGCCGGGCATCACCGTGCCGAAGTCGAACCCGCCCGAAGAGCTCGAGGTCGAGGTGCTGAAGCAGGGCGTCGGCGAGAAGGTCGAAGACGGCGATTCCGTGGTCGTGCACTACACGGGCGTGCTGTGGGACGACAACTCCGTCTTCGACTCGAGCTGGGAAACGGGCCGACCCGCCACGTTCGTCGTCGGCGAGGAGGGCAACGTGATCCCGGGCATGTCCGAAGCGCTCGTGGGCCAGACGGTCGGCTCTCAGGTCGGCATCATCGTGCCGCCGTCGGAGGGCTACGGCGACGAGGGCAACGCGAAGATTCCCGGCGGTTCGACGCTGTTCTTCGTGGTCGACATCCTGGGCGTCGCCTGACCCGGCCGGCAGCGGTCGAGGGTCGCCGCCGCATGAGTATGATCGCTCGTGTGGCTGGCGCAGGGAGTAAGGGAGAGTCGAGGATTCCGGTCGAAGACCGGCTCTTCAGCCTCGTGCTCGCGCTCCTCGCCACCGAGACAGGCCTCCTGAAGTCCGAGATCCTCTCGTCGGTGCGCGGCTACGCCGAGCGGTACGCCGAATCGGGTGGCAACGCCAATCTGGAGCGCCAGTTCGAGCGCGACAAAGACGACATCCGCGAACTCGGCATCCCCCTCGAGACGGTCGAGTCACCCGACCGTCCGGGCGACAACCAGGCACTGCGATACCGCATCCCGAAGGGCCAGTACGACCTGCCCGACGAGGTGCGGTTCACGCCCGACGAGCTCACGCTGCTCGGCCTCGCCGCCGAGGTGTGGCGCGAGGCCTCGCTGTCGGCCGATTCGCAGCGCGCGCTCACGAAGCTGCGCTCGTTCGGCATCGAGCCGCGCGACCCGGTGATCGGGTACGCACCCCGGCTGCGGGTGCGCGATGCCGCGTTCGAGCCGTTGCGGCAGGCGCTCGATCGCCGTCAGACCGTGCGTTTCCGGTACTTCAAGCCTGGGGAGGCGGAGCCGCGCCTGCGCACCGTGAACCCGCTCGCGGTCGTGCTGCACGAGAGCCGTTGGCACCTGCACGCATACGACCGCGACGCGGCAGGCCCCCGCACCTTTCTGCTCTCCCGCATCATCGGCGAGGTCGAGCCGGTTCCCGGCCTGACCTTCGATGCGCCGCCGCCCGGCATCCAGGACCGTATCCTCGCCGAGCTCGACGAACTCAGACTCAGCAACGCCGCCGATCTCGAGGTGTCGGCCGGCACCGACGCGGAGGTGCGCCTCGGCAAGCGCGCGGTGCTCCGCGACGAGGACGCCGGGGTCATCCGCCTCCATTACACCGATGCCGCGGTGTTCGCCGATGAGCTCGCCGCGTACGGCCCCGAGGTGCATGTGGTGAATCCGGCATCCCTGCGCGAGGCGGTGCGACAGCGTCTCGCCACCGTCGCCGCCGCCCACGGCGGCGAACGCCACGAAGGAGCCCCGTGATGGCCGCCCGTCGCGCCAGGCCGCTGAAGGGCCCCGACAAGCTCGTCTTCCTGCTCTCGTTCGTGCCCTACCTGCTGGAGCAGCGCGTCGTCGCGGTCTCCGACGCCGCGGCGCATTTCGGTATGACCGACGAGGAGATCCGCGACGCCGTGCGCCTCATCGCGACGTCGGGTCTGCCCGGTTCCACGGGCACGTACCAGCCCAACGACCTGTTCGACATCGACTGGGAGTCGTTCGAGGACGACGACGTGATCGTGATCGTGCACCACGTCGCGATCGACGACGCGCCGCGGCTGTCGGCGCGTGAGGCGGCGGCGCTCATCGCGGGCCTCCAGTACCTCTCCGCGTCGCCTGAGAACGCGGGCAGCGCTTCGCTCGCCTCCCTCATGGCGAAGCTCACCGCGGGTGCGTCCGCGACGCCGAGCCGACTCGCCGTCGCCGAAACCGAGGCCGACTCCTCGCTCGCCGCCATCCGCGAAGCCGTCGCCGTCGGACGCCAGATCGAGTTCGACTACCTGAACGCCCGTGGAGAGGGCAGCAGGCGTCGAGCGGATCCGCTGCGGATCATCTCGCAGGACGCGGACTGGTACCTGCAGGCGTTCTGCCATACCCGCCAGGACGTACGGAACTTCCGCGTTGACCGGATGAGCGACCTCGTGGTCACCGACGAGCCGGTGGGCGACCACTCGCAGCATCAGGTCCCCGACACGCTCTTCCAGCGGTCGGACTCCGACCTCGACGTGGTGGTCGACGTGTCGCCGTCGACCCTGCCGCTGCTGGCGGATTACCTCGCCGATTCGCGTACCCGCGAGGTCGACGGGCGCCTGCGGGTGACACTGCGACTCGCGCACGTGCACGGGCTGAAGCGGCTCGTCGCCGGACTCCCGGGTCTCGTCACGGTCGTCTCGCCGCCCGAGGCTCGAGCGGCGGTCGCGGAGTGGGCAGAGGCCGGCCTCGCCGGATACCGCGCCGACGAGGAATCCGCCGACGAGGGATCCGCCGACGAGGAATCCGCCGACGAGGGATCCGCCGGCACGGCCACGACGACCGGGCCCGACGAGCCGTAACAGGCCGCCGGCGGGACGATGGACAACGGGTTCGTCCGTCAGGCGCACAGGGCGGTTAGACTGACGTGACGAACCCCCGGAGAACGGACGGACACCCTATGTGGCAAGGCTTCACTGGTTGGCACGCGCTGATCATCCTCGTGGTCATCCTGCTGCTCTTCGGCGCGCCCAAGCTCCCGGCCCTCGCCAAGAGCCTCGGCCAGTCGATGAAGATCCTGAAGAGCGAGGTGCGTTCCGACAAGGACGAGACCGCCGAGGGCACTGCGGCGCGTGATACGGCTACGCCTGCGGCGCCCGAGGCGAGCGGCACCGCCGGCGTCCAGGCCAAGAGCGACGAGGCCGACTCCGGCAAGAGTCGCTGAACCTGATGTCCGCGACGAAAGATCGCGGGGAGAAGACCCGCGGGGAGAAGAACCGCGAGAAGCGGATGTCGCTCGGTGAGCACCTCATCGAGCTGCGCAAGCGCCTGTTCATCTCGGCGATCGCGATCGTGCTCGGTGGTGTGCTCGGCTGGATCCTGACGGACCTGTTCGTGTGGGAGGCGATCCAGGAGCCGGTCTACCGCGTCGCCGAGGCCCGGGCGGATGAGACCAGCATCATCTTCCCGACGATCTCGAGCGCGTTCGACCTTCGGCTGCAGATCGCGCTGACGCTCGGCATCGTGGTCTCGAGCCCGGTGTGGCTGTACCAGATCTTCGCGTTCCTCGTTCCCGGCCTCAACACCAAGGAACGCAAGTTCACGTTCGTGTTCTTCGCCACCGCCATCCCGCTGTTCTTCGCGGGCTGCGCGGCCGGCTGGTTCGTGCTGCCGAACATCGTGAAGCTCATGACCAGCTTCGTGCCCGAGGGCGGCGCGTCCCTGCTCACCGCGAAGGAGTACATCGACTTCGTGCTGAAGCTCGTGGTCGCGATCGGCGTCGCCTTCGTGGTGCCGGTGTTCGTGGTACTGCTGAACTTCGCCGGCGTGCTCAGCGCGGCGGCGATCATCAAGTCGTGGCGCATCGCCATCCTCGTGATCGTGCTCTTCACGGCCCTCGCAACGCCCTCGGCCGACGTCGTCTCGATGTTCATGCTCGCGATCCCGATGATCGCGCTGTACTTCGCCGCGTGGGGCATCGCGCATCTGCACGACAAGCGGGTCGAGCGAAGGAACCGCCTCGAGTTCGGGGCTGCCGTCTAGCAGCGCTGTCTAGGCTGGAGGGGTGATGAGCCTCTCTCCGGCCGAACGGTATGCGATCTCACGCGAGCAGCGTCGGAAGCCACGGCTCGCGGAGTTCGCCGCTCGACTCCGTTTCGACCTCGACCCGTTTCAGCGGGGCGCGTGCTCCGCGCTCGATGAGGGCCACAGCGTCCTCGTCGCGGCACCGACCGGTGCCGGCAAGACCGTCGTCGCCGAGTTCGCCGTCTTCCTCGCCATGCAGGAGCCGGGCGCGAAGGTGTTCTACACGACGCCCATCAAGGCCCTGAGCAATCAGAAGTACCAGGAGCTCGCCGAGGAATGGGGGCCCGCAGAGGTGGGCCTGCTGACCGGCGACACCAACATCAACTCGAGCGCCCGCATCGTGGTGATGACCACCGAAGTGCTCCGCAACATGCTGTACGCCGACTCGCCGCTCCTCAGCCGGCTGGCGTACGTGGTGATGGACGAGGTGCACTACCTCGCCGACCGCTTCCGCGGCGCCGTGTGGGAGGAGATCATCATCCACCTTCCCGAGGAGGTGCGGCTCGTCTCGCTGAGCGCGACGGTGTCGAACGCCGAGGAGTTCGGCGACTGGCTGCAGGCGGTGCGCGGCGATACCGACGTGATCGTCTCCGAGGACCGTCCGGTGCCGCTCGAGCAGCACGTGCTCGTGAAGGCGAAGCTCATCGACCTGTTCGACTCCTCCGGCCAGGCGTCGACCAATCGCGTGAACCCCGAACTGCAACGGCTGGCGCGGTCGGGCGGCCGTTCGATCTCGACGCGGTCGACGCGCGGCCGCCGGGGCAGCGATCGGGGGCGGTTCCACCAGCAGGCGCAGGCGAACGGGCGGATCGACCGGCCCGATGTCGTGGAGCTCCTGCATGGCAAGCACCTGCTCCCGGCGATCGTGTTCATCTTCTCGCGGGCGGGCTGCGACCAGGCCGTCCGCCAGGTGCTCCGTTCCGGCATCCGGCTCACCGACGGTGCCGAGCGCGACGAGATCCGCTCGATCGTCGAGGAACGCGCCCGGATGCTGCGCGACGAGGACCTCGCCGTGCTCGGGTACTGGGAGTGGCTCGAGGGACTCCAACGCGGCGTCGCCGCGCATCACGCCGGGATGCTGCCGGCCTTCAAGGAGATCGTCGAGGAGCTGTTCCAGCTGAAGCTCCTCAAGGTCGTGTTCGCCACCGAGACCCTGGCGCTCGGGGTGAACATGCCGGCGCGATCGGTGGTGCTCGAGAAGCTCGAGAAGTTCAACGGCGAGGCCCGTGTGCCGATCACGCCGGGGGAGTACACGCAGCTGACCGGCCGAGCCGGCCGACGCGGCATCGACGTCGAGGGACACTCGGTCATCCAGTGGGTCGACGGGCTCGATCCCGAGTCCGTCGCCTCGCTCGCCTCCCGGCGCAGCTACCCGCTGAACTCGAGCTTCAAGCCGACCTACAACATGGCTGTGAACCTCATCGACCAGTTCGGGCGCGAGCGCACGCGGCAGATCCTCGAGCTCTCGTTCGCGCAGTTCCAGGCCGACCGGGCGGTCGTCGACCTCGCGCGCACGCTGCGCAAGCAGGAGGAGTCGATGGCGGGCTTCGAGGAGGCGATGCGCTGTCACCTCGGCGACTTCGGTGAGTACGCCGCCATCCGCAGGCGCATCGGCGAACTCGAACGGCAGGGATCGAAGGGCAATCCCACCCATGCCCAGCGCGAGCGGATGCAGCGAGAGCTGAACGGTGTGCGCAAGGCGATGCGCGCGCATCCGTGCCACGGCTGCGCCGAGCGGGAGCAGCATGCGCGATGGGCCGAACGGTGGTGGCGCCTCAAGCAGGAGCACGACCAGCTGTCACGTCAGATCCGCACCCGCACCGGCCAGGTCGCGAAGCGGTTCGACCGGGTCACCGAAGTGCTCGAATCGCTCGGCTACCTCGAGCGCAGCACGAGCGGCGAACTCGTCTCGGCCGCGCCCGGTCGCACGCTCAAGCGCATCTACGGGGAACGCGACCTCCTCGTGGCCGAGAGCCTGCGCCTCGGCCTCTGGGATCGCCTCGACGTGCCGTCGCTCGCCGCGATGGCCGCGGCACTCGTCTATGAACCGCGACGCGACGACCGCGGTGAGCAGTTCCGGATGCCCCGCGGCCGGTTCCGTGACGCCTACGATCGAACGACGGATGTCTGGAGCGAGCTCGACGACCTCGAACGCGAGCACCGCCTCTCGGGCACCGAACAACCGTCGCCGGCACTCGCCCTGGCCATGCACGCCTGGGCGAGCGGTGCAGACCTCGGCAAGGTGCTCGCCGACACGGAGCTCGCCGCCGGCGACTTCGTGCGGCTCACCAAGCAGGTCGTCGACCTGCTCGACCAGATCTCGATCGTGGCCGATGCCGAGCTGGGGGCCACCGCTCGTGCGGCCATCGACGCCGTTCGCCGGGGTGTGGTGGCCTACGGCACCGTGGCCTGACGGGGCGGGCGTTCGCCTAGGCTGATCTGGTGCCCGAACGCGAACCGCGACCCCTCCTGCCGCTCTGGGCTGCGGTCCTCGCGTCGATCGCCGGCGGTCTCGTGTACGACCTGGGATTTCCGGGCGCGAGCATCTGGCCGCTCGCCTTCGTCGGCATCGGGCTCGCACTCGTCAGCCTGATCGGCCGCTCGTCGTGGACGGCGTTCCACCTCGGGCTCGTCTTCGGCCTTGCGTTCTACCTGCCGCAGGTCTCGTTCACGGCGCTCTATCTCGGGCCGATTCCGTGGCTCGCGCTCTCGATCATCCAGTCGTTGTTCGTGGCCGGCGGCGCCGTGCTGATCACGCTCGCCTACCGGTGGGTGCCCCGTGCGAGCGCGTCGCGCTGGGCCCCGCTCGTCTGGCTGCCGCTGCTCGTCGCCGGCCTCTGGATCGTACGAGAGGCGGCGACGGGATCGATCCCGTACGGCGGGTTCCCGTGGGGGCGCGCGGCGCTGAGCCAGTCGGAGAGCCCGTTCGCCCAGGTCGTCTCGTGGGTGGGTTCGACCGGCCTGGGCCTCATCATGGTCACCCTGGTCGCGGGGGTCATCGAGTGGATCCGGTTGCGCGGCTGGCAGGACCTGCGGTCGGCCATCCCCGTCGCGGCGCTCATGATCGTCGCTGTGGCGGTGCCGGCGTGGCCCACCGAGCCCGTGGGCGATCTCCGGGTCGCGAGTGTGCAGGGCAACGGTCCAGCCGGCTACTTCGACGAACGCGAGCCAGGCGACCTGCTCGCGGCGCAACTCGAAGCGACACAGCCGATCCTCGACGAGCCGGGCGTCGACGTGCTGCTGTGGCCAGAGGGCGGATCCGACATCGATCCGACGCGCAGCGACGCGGCGGCGCGCACCTTCGATTCGCTGAGCCAGGAACTCGACGCGCCGGTCGTGCTCAACACGGTCACGACACGCGAGGAGCAGTTCTACAACACGTCACTCCTGTGGGTCGCGGGGGAGGGAGCCGTCGACAGCTACGACAAGCGCAACCCCGTACCCTTCGGCGAGTACATTCCCGACCGTTGGTTCTTCGACGCGATCGCCGGCGACCTCACGGGCCTCATCCAGCGTGGGTACTCGCCCGGCACGAACGCGCCGGTGTTCGACCTCGGCGATGCCGTCGCGGGCCTCGCGATCTGCTTCGACGTCATCTACGACAGCCTGATCTGGGAGGGCGCGCGAGACGGCGCACAGGTCTATCTGTTCCAGACGAACAACGCCGACTTCCGAGGCACCGACGAGAACGAACAGCAGCTCGCCATCGCGCGACTGCGGGCGATCGAGACGGGCCGGTCGGTGGTGAACATCTCGACGGTGGGCACGAGTCAGGTCATCGACCCGACGGGGCGCACCATCGATTCGCTGCCGGCCTACGAGAAGGGCGCCATGGTGACCGACGTCGAATTGCGCGAAGGACTCACACCCGCAGTGATGCTCGGCACAGGGGTGCCGGGCCTGGCCGTGGCGAGCGCGCTCGGCGGTCTCGTCGCGGCAGGCATCCTGGCGCGTCGTGCCGCTGGGGTCAGGCGCTCTTCTGCTGGCCCCGCCGCGCGCGCAGGTAGTTGAGGCGCTCCTCGAGGATCTCCTCGAGCTCGGCGCGGGTACGGCGCTCGAGCAGCATGTCCCAGTGGGTGCGGGCGACCTTCTCACCGGAGCGGTCGACGTCCACGGGCTTCGAGTCGACGAGCAGCGTGGCGGCGGCGCCGCAGTAGCGGCACTCCCACGACTCGGGCAGCTCGGCTTCGGTCGAGAAGGTCATGACGGTCTCACGACTGCACGTCTCACAGCGGTAGGTGTAGTCGGCACGACCGGCGAAGACGACGCCCTCTTCACTCTGCAGGCTCTGTGCACCGATTCGCATGCCTCGTAGGCTCCGGTCCGCCATGGCGTACTCCTCTCGATCGTCTTCTAGGTATAGACGATCAAGCTGGACATTCCCTTGCCGGTAACTGGGTGATTGCCGGGGAATTCTCAGCTTCGTGAGGCGATGAGGGGTATGGCGAGGTCGGCCCGATCGGTGACGAGTCCATCGACACCGAGATCCAGGAGCCGCGCCATGTCGGCGGGGTCGTTGACGGTCCAGACATGCACCTCCGCACCGGCGCGATGCACGGCCTCGATGAAGCGTGGTGTGACGAGCCTGACCGAACCCACGCGCTCGGGAATCTGCAGTGCGGCCGCACCACGGCGCGCCAGTCCGACGGCCGCCGGCCACCGGAGCATCGAGGCGAGCCGGGTGGTGAGGACGCCCCGACTGCCGGCCGACGTCACCGATTCGGGAACGAGCACGCCGAGTCGGAGCCGGCGATGCTCGGAGAAGCTCGTGAGCAGCACCCGCGACGCCGCCCGAGTCCGCTCAATGGCCGCGACGGCGGGCGTGACGGCACCCGCCACCTTGATGTCGATGTTGAATCGGAGGTCGGGGAACGCGTCGAGGGCCTCCTCGAGCGAGGCGAACCCCTGCCCGAGCCCGAGGTCGACGCGCCGCAACTCATCCATCGTGAGTCGGGACACGTCGATCTTCCGGCCCGCGACCCGGGCGAGCGAGGGATCGTGCGCGATGACCGCGACGCCGTCGGCCGTGACGTGCACATCCGTCTCGATGTAGGGCGCGCCCACGGCCACGGCGCGCTCGAAGGCGAGGAGGGTGTTCTCGGGCGCATCGATCGCCAGGCCGCGGTGCGCGAGCACGCGCGGGGTCGGCAGGTCGAAGTACGTCGACACGAGGTCGGTTTACGGGCGGCGGTCGAACGGGTCGGCGCCCGGCGCGTCCGGCGGGGTCGTGGCATCCGTCGCCCCGCCCGCCTGCGGCGCGAACGCGCGGCCGATGCCCTTCAGGGCCTCGGTGAGCTCGCTCGGCACGATCCACAGCTTGTTCGCCTCGCCCTTGGCGATCTGCGGCAGCATCTGGAGGTACTGGTAGCCGAGCAGCTTCGGATCGGGGTCGCCCTTGTGGATGGCGTCGAACACCGTGAGGATCGCCTCCGCCTCGCCCTGGGCGCGCAGCACCGCGGACTTCGCATAGCCCTCCGCCTCGAGGATGGCGGCCTGCCGCTGCCCCTCGGCCGTGAGGATGGCCGACTGCTTGGTGCCCTCGGCCGTGAGGATGAGCGCCCGGCGGTCGCGCTCGGCGCGCATCTGCTTCTCCATCGAGTCCTGGATGGAGAGGGGCGGGTCGATCGCCTTGAGCTCCACGCGCGACACGCGGATGCCCCACTTGCCCGTGGCTTCGTCGAGCACGATGCGCAGCTGTCCGTTGATGTTGTCGCGGCTCGTGAGGGCCTCTTCGAGGTTGAGTCCGCCGACGACGTTTCGAAGCGTGGTGGTGGTCAGCTGTTCGACCGCCCCGAGGTAGTTCGCGATCTCGTAGGTCGCGGCCCTGGCATCCGTCACCTGGAAGTAGACGACCGTGTCGATCGAGACCACGAGGTTGTCTTCGGTGATGACCGGCTGCGGCGGGAAGGAGACGACCTGCTCCCGCATGTCGACCAACGGGCGCACCCGGTCGATGAACGGCACGAGGATGTTGAGGCCCGGCGAGAGCGTCTTGTGGTACCGCCCGAGTCGTTCCACCACGCCCGCGTACGCCTGCGGAATGATCCGGATCGCGCGAACCAGCACCACGATCACGAAGATGGCGACGACGATCAAGAGGACGACGACGAAGATCTGGCCGACGAACCCATCGATGCTGATCATGCGGTGCTCCTGTGCGGTTGGGAGTGGAGGTCAGGCGCTGACGTCGCGCTCGACGGGGACGATGACGACGGTCGCTCCGTCGACGAGGACGACCCTGACGGATGCCCCGGCGCCGACGACGCGCTCGTCGACGGTGTCGGGGGCGAGACGGGCCGTCCAGGTCTCACCGTTGGCGAGCTTGACGAGACCGGTCGTGTCGGAGACGGAGGACACGACGCGGCCCGACATGCCCTGGAGCGCCGCGATGTTGCTCGGCGTGTCGTCGGCACCGCGGCGCATGTAACGCAGCAGCACGGGGCGGATCGTGAGGATCAGGAGCACCGAGACGGCCGAGGCGACGAGGATCTGCACCCACCACTCCCAGCCGAGGAGATCGGCGCCGAGCCCGGCGACCGAGCCGAACGCGAGCATGAGGAAGGTGAACTCGAGCGTCAAGAGCTCGATGATCACGAAGACGAGGATCAGGATGAGCCAGACGATCCAGACGTACTGGGTCAGGTCCACCAACATGCGATCGCCCCTTCGACGTCCTCCTGCTTCGAACCTAGCACCGCGCAACCACGAGGTGCTGGGTCGCTCACGGGTTCGTCGTACTCCGTTCGACGGGCACGACGACCGCCGTCGCCCCGTCGATTCCCGTGACGAGCACACGACGACCGACGGCGACATCCGCCTGCTCGGTGATGGGTGACAGCCGCGCCGTCCACACGTCGCCGTTCTGAAGGCGGATCTGACCACCCGACGGCGTCACCGTGCGCACGACGGAGCCCTCCGCGCCGATCAGGGCGTCGATGTTGCTGCGCGCCGGATCGCCGCGCTGGCGGAGCATCCGGAGCAATGGCGGCCGCAGCGTGAGGATCAGCGCCAGTGAGACGACCGCCGCCACGACGAACTGCGCCCACCACGGGATGCCGAAGAGTCCCGACAGCAGGCCCGTCACGCTGCCCAGAGCCAGCATGAGGAACGTCATCTCGAGCGTGAAGACCTCGATGGTCGCGAACACGAGGATCAGCACCAACCAGACGATCCAGGCGTACTGGGTCAGCACATCCAATTCGGTCTCCTTCGCCGGAAGCCGCCGTGGCTCGCTCCGAAACTAGCAGGCGGCAATCGCCGGGAGGCGAGTTGATAGTCTCGGTTCGGCGCATCGCCAGGACCGCCGGGTCCGCCACCAGAGCCACGAGGAGCCACGCCGTGACCAATCCACTCGCACCAGGATCGCTCGACGGCCGCGTCGCCCTCGTGACCGGTTCGTCACGCGGCATCGGCGCCGACACCGTGCGGTACCTGGCGGGCGCCGGGGCATCCGTCGTGGTGAACTACCGCAGCAAGGCGCCGCGCGCCGAGAAGGTCGTCGCTGAGATCGAAGCGGCCGGCGGGCGCGCGATCGCGGTCGGGGCGGACCTCACCGACGCCGCCTCGGTGGCGTCGATGTTCGAGCGTGTCGTGTCGGATTTCGGTCCGATCGACATCCTCGTGTTGAATGCCTCGGGCGGCATGGAGACCGGCATGGGTGAGGACTACGCCATGCGTCTCAACCGCGATGCGCAGGTGAACGTGGTCGAGGGGGCGCTGCCGCACCTGGCCCCCGGCGCCCGCATCGTGTTCGTCACGAGCCACCAGGCGCACTTCATCCGCACCACGCCCACCATGCCCGAATACGAGCCGGTGGCGCTGTCGAAGCGTGCCGGCGAGGATGCGCTGCGGGCGAAGCTGCCGGAACTCGAGGCCGCGGGCATCGAGCTCGTGGTCGTCTCGGGCGACATGATCGAGGGCACCATCACCGCGACGCTCCTTGAGCGCGCGAACCCCGGCGCCATCCAGGCGCGCAAGCAGGACGCCGGACGCCTCTACAACGTGTCGGAGTTCGCCGCCGAGGTCGCACAGGCCGCCGTGGATCCCGTGCCGGCCGATCACACCCGGTATGTCGGCGACACGACGGGTTTCGTTCGCGAGGGCTGATTTCGGTCAGCACCATAGGTGTGACGTCGCGTCGATGCATCCGTCGCCGTCGACACGAAAGCCGGACGCGAGCCTGTTGACTCGCGACCGGCCTCGATCGCCCGGATGCTGGCGGATGCCCCGGCTCTACGCCGTGGCGTTCACCCCGCGGCCGAACGTGAACGCGCGCACGATCTGCATGATGCCCAGGATGATCAGGGCGATGCCCGTGATGATGAACAGCACGACGGCGCCCCATAGCGGCGAGAAGAGCAGCGTGATGCCCGCGACGACGCTCAGGATGCCGAAGAAGATCGCCCATCCCTTCGACGGCGAGTCGCTCGACTGCGCCAGTGCCACGACGCCCTCGATGATCCAGAGGATGCCGACGAACACGCCGAGGAAGATCCCGAGGATGATCGCCGACTCGGTGGGGCTCACCAGCACGATGATGCCGCTGATGATGAAGAGGACGCCGAGAATGATGTCGAGTGCCCTCGCACCCCCGGTGATGCCCTTCGAGAAGATACCCAGGCCGAGGTACGCGATTCCGGCGATGAGGAAGTAGATCCCGACCATCACCGTGAGGGCGATCGCCGATCCCTTCGGCCAGAAGGTGATCAGCAGGCCGATGATCAGGGCGGCGGCCCCCGAGACGCCGAGCGCCGTGCGCACCGTGTTGATGCTTGACTTGGACAGGTTCGCTGAATCCAGGCTGAAGGCAGCGAACATCGTATTGGACTGCGGTGTCGACATGACAAGGTCCTTTCCGAACGACCACGCGGAGCATTGCAGGGTCAGGCTAAGCCTCCTCATTAGCTGGGTGTTGGATGTGAGACCGTTCGGCTGCGGCGTGTCGTCGGGAGTTCGGGGGGCGTGGTGCCCCGACGGAGGTCCGACGCTGGACAACGTCGGTGGGACGTGCCACGATCTGGCAAGTGAGCAGGACCATCGATGCCGAGCAGCGCCTGCACGATCTCGTGCGGCTGCGCCGGGTGCGCGATCGCATCGACCGCGAGTACGCGCAGCCCCTCGACGTCGAGGCGTTGGCACGCGGAGCCAATATGTCGGCGGGTCATCTCAGTCGTCAGTTCCGCCTGGCCTACGGCGTGTCGCCGTACTCATATCTGATGACGCGTCGCATCGAGCGGGCGATGGCGCTGTTGCGCCGCGGCGACCTCAGCGTCACCGAGGTCTGCTTCACGGTCGGATGCTCCTCACTCGGCACCTTCAGCACCCGCTTCACCGAACTCGTCGGGGTGCCGCCGAGTGTGTACCGGGAGCAGGAGGCGCAGGCCACGACCGGAATGCCCGCCTGCACCGCCAAGCAGGTCATGAGGCCGGTCAGGAATCGAGAAGCGCAGCCCGTCGAGCCCCGGCTAGCGTGACGACATGGACCTCACGATTCACCACAGCTTCCTTCCACACACCGACCCCGACGCCTCGATCGCGTTCTACCGCGACCTCCTGGGTTTCGAGGTGCGCAACGACGTCGGCTACCAGGGCATGCGCTGGATCACGGTCGCGCCCGTCGACCAGCCCGACACGTCGATCGTGCTGCATCCGCCGGCGGCCCTGCCCGACCTGACCGAGGACGAGCGCCGCACCATCGTCGAGTTGATGGCGAAGGGCAGCTACTTCGGTGTGAATTTCGCCACCGACGATGTCGACGAGACCTTCGCCGAGCTCGAGGCGGGCGGAGCCGAGGTCGTGCAGGAGCCCACCGACCAGCCGTACGGGGTGCGGGACTGCGCGTTCCGCGACCCCTCGGGCAACATGATTCGAATCCAGGAGCGCGTCTGAGGATGCATGTCGCCGACAGCCACGATCTCATCCGCGTGCGGGGAGCCCGCGAGAACAACCTCAAAGACATCAGCGTCGAGATCCCGAAACGTCGGTTGACGGTGTTCACCGGGGTCTCGGGATCGGGCAAGAGCTCGCTGGTCTTCGACACCATTGCCGCCGAGTCGCAGCGCATGATCAACGAGACCTACAGCGCGTTCGTGCAGGCCTTCATGCCGTCGCTCGCGCGCCCTGACGTCGACGTGCTCGACGGGCTCACGACCGCGATCCTCGTCGACCAGGAGCGCATGGGGGCGAACGTGCGCTCGACGGTCGGCACGGCCACCGACGCGAATGCGCTGCTTCGCATCCTGTTCAGCCGGCTCGGCCAGCCTCACATCGGATCGCCGCAGGCGTTCTCATTCAACGTGCCCTCGGTGCGGGGGAGCGGTGCGATCACGATCGAGCGCGGCGACGAGGAGACCCTCGAACGCACGTTCACGGTGCTCGGCGGTATGTGCCCGCGTTGCGAGGGCATGGGCACGGTCACCGAGATCGAGCTGTCGCAGCTCTTCGACGAGAGCAAGTCGCTTGCCGAGGGGGCGATCACCGTCCCGGGTTACACCGCCGACGGGTGGGCGACCCGTGTGTATTCCGAGTCGGGGTTCTTCGATGCCCGCAAGCCCATCCGCGAGTTCACCGACACCGAGCGGCACGACCTGCTCTACCGTGAGCCGACCAAGGTCAAGGTCAACGGCATCAACCTCACCTACGAAGGGCTCGTTCCCAAGGTGCAGAAGTCGATGCTGTCGAAAGACGTCGACGCGATGCAGCCGCACATCCGCGCCTTCGTCGAGCGTGCGGTGACGTTCGCGGCGTGCCCCGAGTGCGGCGGCACTCGACTGAATGAGGCAGCCCGGGCATCCAGGATCAACGGGATCAACATCGCCGATGCGTGCGCGATGCAGATCAGCGACCTCTCCGATTGGATCGGCGACCTGCACGAGCCATCCGTCGCGCCGCTGCTCACCTCGCTCCGAGAACTGCTCGGCTCGTTCGTCGAGATCGGCCTCGGCTACCTCTCGCTCGACCGCTCGTCGGGCACGCTCTCGGGCGGCGAGGCGCAGCGCACGAAGATGATCCGGCATCTGGGTTCGTCGCTCACCGACGTCACCTACGTGTTCGACGAGCCGACGGTCGGTCTGCACCCGCATGACATCCAGCGGATGAACCGCCTGCTGCAGCAGCTTCGCGACAAGGGCAACACGGTGCTCGTCGTCGAGCACAAGCCCGAGGCGATCGCGATCGCCGACCACGTCGTCGACCTCGGTCCGGGCGCCGGAGCGGCCGGGGGAGAGGTGGTGTTCGAGGGCACCGTCGAGGCCCTGCGGGCGAGCGGCACCCTCACGGGCCGACACCTGGACGACCGGGCTGCGGTGAAGCCCTCGGTCCGAACCGCAACGGCAGCCCTCGAGGTGCGTGGCGCCCACGCGAACAACCTGCAGCACGTCGACGTTGACATCCCGCTCGGGGTGCTGGTGGTCGTCACCGGGGTCGCCGGTTCGGGCAAGAGCTCGCTGATCCAGGGGTCCATGTCGGGCCGCGACGGGGTCGTGACGATCGACCAGGCCGCGATCCGAGGCTCACGCCGTAGCAACCCGGCCACGTACACGGGGCTGCTCGATCCGATCCGCAAGGCGTTCGCGAAGGCAAACGGCGTGAAGCCCGCCCTGTTCAGCGCCAACTCCGAGGGCGCCTGCCCGAACTGCAACGGTGCCGGGGTCATCTACACCGACCTCGGGCCGATGGCGAGCGTCGCCAGCACGTGCGAGGTGTGCGAGGGCAAGCGTTTCGATGCATCCGTGCTGGAATACCGGCTCGGTGGCCGCGACATCAGCGAGGTGCTCGCCATGCCGGTCACCGAGGCCGAGGAGTTCTTCCGCACCGGGGAGGCGCGAACGCCGGCGGCGCACGCGATCCTCGAACGACTCGCCGACGTCGGGCTCGGGTACCTCGCCATCGGCCAGCCGCTCACCACGCTCTCGGGCGGCGAACGGCAGCGGCTCAAGCTCGCCACCCGGATGGGGGAGAAGGGCGGCGTCTACATCCTCGACGAGCCCACCACCGGGCTGCACCTTGCCGATGTCGAACAGCTGCTCCGGTTGCTCGACCGGCTCGTCGACTCCGGCAAGTCGGTCATCGTCATCGAGCACCACCAGGCAGTCATGGCGCACGCCGACTGGATCGTCGACCTCGGGCCCGGCGCGGGCCACGACGGCGGCCGCATCGTGTTCGAAGGCACGCCCGCCGACCTCATCGCAGCCCGCTCAACGCTCACGGGCGAGCACCTCGCGGCCTACGTCGGCGCCTGAGCGAGATGCGCACCGACTAGGTCCTCGCCCCGACGAGGCTCAACCAGTCAGCGAGCCGACGGTCGGCCACTCCGCACCGGAACCCGACGTATCCGTCGGGACGCGCCGCCACTGCGGCCCGACCCGGATGACTCATGAGCCGGTGCACGTTGACGTGCTGTCCTGCCGTCACGGTGGCACCGTGATCGCCCTGCCAATAGGCGTCGCGTTCGAGGAGGACGTGGATGCCGGGTGTCGCCGTCAGGTCGTGGAGCCGAGTCGCGCGACCATCGACGACCACGTCCTGGTCGGGCAGCCGGTCGCCCGGACGGGGCCAGGCAGACGCCCGTGGTGGGGCATCCCGCGAGATGCTGCTGTTTCGGTAGCGCACGTACGGCTGGGAGAGCAGCCGGATGGCGGCGGCGGTGAGACGACGCCGGCGAAGCAGACCCGGAAGCAGCGGGGCGGTTGCCGGAAGCACGAGGTCGCGGATGAGTCGGGCGGCAGGGTTGGGCGACGCCTCGGCGAAGAAGATGAGGCGAGTCAGGGCCAGGACCTCACGAGCGGCGCGACGGCGCTCCTGGTCGTAGGACTCCAGCAGCAGCTCCGATGCACTGCCGCTGGAGACGATCCCGAGCTTCCATCCGAGATTGACGGCGTCGAGGATCCCGTTGTTCATGCCCTGGCCGCCCGCCGGGGAGTGGGCGTGCGCAGCGTCTCCCGCGAGGAACAGCGCCCCGCGCCGGAAGGGCTTCGCCACTCGACGCTGGAGGGGAACCCGTGCAGACCAGCGAACCTCGTCGATGGTCGCCCCAAGGCGAGACCCCTCGATGAGTCGGCGGAGTTCCCCGGGCGGCACGCTCTCGCCGAGCTGCCCGAACGCCGCGTCCGATTCCGGATCGGCGCGACGGGTCGCCAGCATCCGCCACGTCGCGCCCTCGCCGAGCGCGAACAGGAACGCCAGGCCCGGACCGCCGACGGCAACGTGGAGGACGCCAGGGTCCAGGTCACCGCTGACCTCGACATCAGCGAGGAGCGCCTCCACTCGGTACGGCGCGCCGCGCCACGCGGCTCCGGCAACCCGGCGCACGGTGCTGGACTGTCCGTCGCACCCGGCGACGAAGCGACACCTGTGGAGCTCCTCCGTGCCGTCGACCGCGCGAAGGGCGGCGCGCACGAGGTTCTCCTCAGCCGGCACGGACTGGAGACCGAGGAACTCGATACCCCACTCCACGACGACACCGCGCTCACGCAAGGCGTCCCAGAGCACCTCTTCGACGTCGGCTTGCCGTACGAGCGTCAGATGCGGGAAAGCCGTGTCGGGAAGGTCGACGTGGCCGAGTCCCGCCTCGACGACGCGGCGACCGACGTGGACGAGTGCCCGAGGAGCCGTGTCGGCCCGGTCCAGGAGGTCGGCGGTGACGCCGAGCGGACGCAGGCACTCGAGCGCCCGAGCATGAAGCATCATCGCGCGTGTCCGCCGGACGCGCTCGATGCGGCGATCGACGATCCGCACGGAGGCGCCGTGGGCATGAGCCTCGAGTGCGGCGGTCAAACCCGTCGGGCCGGCTCCGACGATGAGGACGTCCGTGTCGGTGCTCATGGCGCGGCGATCAGACGCCACCAGGACGGTTCGGACCCCGCGACGTCGGTCGAGTTCATGAGCGTCGGATCTGCGAGCACCTCGTCGCGATGCAACCCCGGGAGGACCTGATAGCGGATCGAGCCTCGCACTGATCCGAGCTCCAGTACCCTCCAGAGTGCGGAGGCATAGTCCCGGGCGCGCTCTGCGCCGTCCCACTCGTAGAGTCCCCGATAGACACCGGTTTCGTCGTGCGTGCACCACAGCTTGGACACGTACCCAGGGAACCCGATGAACAGCGGGGTGTTCAGGATGCTCTCGAGTTCGAACAGGCGGTGCATCCGACGGCCACGGAGCAGGCGGAGCTGGAAGGCGATGACGAGCACGCATGGCTCTGTGGGCGGGCGACGATCGACCGTCGTCTCGCGGTAGACCCGGGCGGTGTTCCCATCGGCGAAGCGCAACACGCGGCCCACTTCGCCGCGAGGCAGGTGCACCCGCCCGCGCAGGAGCAGCACCAGACTCGCTCCGACGCAGCGTGCGACCGCGCGCCATGCCCGGCCCCGCGGCGCAGGTCCAGAGCCACTCGACATCGTCCCACCTCCCGTGCGTGATCCGTCGTCTCCCAACCGTCCTATCGTCACTCGCGGGCTCGGGTTGCACAGGGCCTTTCGACCCCATGACATCGGATCAGCTCGGTGCGTCGAACCTCCGGGATGTCAGCCGACGGCCGTGCGCACGAGCTCGGTGAGCTTCTGCTCGACCGCCGGCGTCCAGTTGCGAACCGCGAAGGCGACGGGCCACAGGTCGCCATCGTCGAGGTTCGCCTTGTCCTCGAAGCCGATGGTCGCGTAGCGCGTGTTGAACTTCTTCGCCGGCTGGATGAACAGCATCATCTTGCCGTCGGCCTTCGCAAAGCCGGGCATCCCGTAGTAGGTCTTGGGAACGAGGTCGGGCGCGACCTCGGTGACGACGCGGTAGAACCCCTCGGCGAGTGCCTTGTCGTCGGGCTCGAGCTCGGCGATGGCGTCGAGGACCGCCTTCTCGCCCGCGGCCCGGTTCTTACCGGCCTTCTCCTGTTCGCGGAGTTCCTTGGCGCGTTGCTTGACCGCGTCGCGCTCCTCCTTGGTGAGCCCTGCGGATGTGTCGTTCTTGTCGGCCATCGTCGTTCCCCTTTCCGGGATCCTCGTCTTCGACGCCGCGCCCGGCGGGGCGTCGGCTTCAGCGTATTCCGGCGCCCCGCGGCGTGCTTCTTCATTCCTGATCGATCACCGGAGTCACCGGAGTGCACGGAAGAACGTGCGCACGTCCTCGATGAGGAGCTCCGGGACCTCCATCGCCGGGAAGTGCCCGCCGCGATCGAATTCCGACCAGTGGACAACGTGGTGATCGCGTTCTGCGATCGGGCGGATTCCGAAATCGCCGGGGAACACCGCCACGCCGGAGGGCACCTCGGACCGTTCGGTCTGCTGCCCCCAGCTCGACTGGCCCTCCTTGTAGAGGCGTGCAGACGACGTGGCCGTTCCGGTCAGCCAGTAGACGCTGACGTTCGTCAGGAGCTGATCGAGATCGACGGCGTCCTCGGGGAGCTCGGCGGAGGGATCCGTCCACTCCTTGAACTTCTCGACGATCCAGGCGAGCTGCCCGGCGGGGGAGTCGGCGAGTCCGAATCCCACGGTCTGCGGGCGCGTCGACTGAAGGATCGCGTACCCCGTGCCATCCTGCATCTGCGCCTGCAGGGCACCGAGCCGTGCGAGTTCGGCGTCGTTCAGTTCGGCGAGTTCCGACGGGTCTCCGGTCGGGAACCCGAGGCCGCCGTTGACGTGGACTCCCACAACGTGTTCCGCGTCGATGCGGCCGAGGGTCGGCGAGATCACCGAACCGGTATCGCCGCCCTGCGCACCGTACCGTGTGTAGCCGAGCCGTCCCATCAGCTCGGCCCAGGCCCGGGCGATCCGCGCCATGTCCCATCCTGCTTCCCGGGTGGGACCGGAGAACGCGAAGCCGGGCATCGACGGAGCGATGACGTGGAACGCGTCGGCGGGGTCGCCGCCGTGTGCCCGGGGATCGGTGAGCGGACCGATGATGTCCATGAACTCGACGATCGAACCCGGCCAGCCGTGCGTGATGATCAGCGGCAGCGCGTCGGGCTCGGGGGAGCGGACATGCAGGAAGTGGATGTTCTGCCCGTCGATCGTCGTCGTGAACTGCGGGAACTCGTTGAGCTTCGCTTCGTGTGCGCGCCAGTCGTACGAGGTGCGCCAGTACTCGGCCAAATGCTGGAGGTAGCTCACGGGTACCCCGTAGGTCCACCCGACGGCGGGGAGTTCGTCGGGCCACCGAGTGCCGGCAAGCCGTCGGTTCAGGTCGTCGAGGTCGGCCTGCGGGATGTCGATTCGGAAGGGCTGGATCTCTGTACCGGTGGTTTCCATGTCTCCGACGCTACGGATCATTGCGGACAGTTCCTGTCCGCATACGCAGGACACCTGCGCCGGGACCCCGTCAGAGGTTCTGCCCGATGTCCCACAGGCGGTCGGGTCGCCCATCGATCGCCTCCGAGACCGCGAGCGCCTGGTCGTCGGAAAGTGACGCGACGTAGTCGATCACGCCACGCCCCACACCGAGACTGAGCACGTCGGACGCCTCGGGGATCGGGATGCCCTCGGGTCGGGCCGCCCGCAGTCGCGCGTAGCCGTCGGCCGCGATGTCGACGAGCTCCCGAAGCCGTTGGGGCACACGATGCCGGTCGTAGTCGTCGGTGATCCAGGCAGCGAGGCCCTTGACGGCCCGCGTCAGCACCCGACTGAGCCCGCGCTGGTACATCACGATGTCGGCCCGGTCGAGGATGAAGTGCCGGTGCACGAACTTCAGGATCTCCACCTCGTGCCACGCACGCCGATCGAGCGTCACGAGCCCCGAGCGCACCACGTCGGCGGGGGCCGGCACAACCGAGGTCTGCAGATGTCCGATCCACCGGTTGGTGAACGACGAGAGCGCGCGCTCCGAGGCGATCGACCCGTCGAACGGGGTGGCGAGCAGACCGTCGACGAGGTCGTCGGCCACGACGTCGACCGCCTCGGCGAATGCGTCGTCGTCGGCGACCCACGGGTCATCGCGCCGGAACTTGCGGCGGAGCAGCTCGAGTGCCGATCCCGGTGGCGCCGCACGTTCCGACAGCGCAGACTCGTCGAGCCGGCGAAGCTCAACGGCCCCCGAGATCCAGCCCCGGAACTCGCGTGCGACCGCTCCGTGGCTGAGCAGCCCCGCCCAATAGAAGTCGTCGACGTCGTGGATCGAGTACGCGATGTCGTCAGCGATGTCCATGATCGAGCACTCGAGCGACTGCTCCATCGGAGCCAAGCCACGCCGGGCGGCGACCAGGTCGTCGGCGTCGACGTCGTACGCCGAGAACTTCACGACCTCGACGCCGCCGTCGACGCTCCGGAGACCGCGGGGGAGACCGTTCCCGAGATCGGATGCGTCGACGAACCGCGTCCACGGATATTTCGCCACCGCAGTTCGCACGGCAGCCGTGAGATTCAGCCCCCGTGGCGCGGCCTCGCTCACGTCGAGCGTGGTGATGATGCGGTATGTCTGCGCGTTGCCCTCGAAGCCGTCGGAGATTCCGAAGGTCTCGCGCGCCAAGCGGTCGAGCACACGTTCGCCCAGGTGCCCGAACGGCGGGTGACCGAGGTCGTGGGCGCTCGCGGCGGCCTGCACGACGACCGCGTCGCAGCCGTGCTCGCGCACGAGGTCGCTCGCCGGTGACGAGGCATCCGTCAACCCGACCGCGATGGCTCGGGCGACGGCGGTGACCTTGATCGTGTGCGTGAGCCGGTTGTGGATGAGTGGGCCGGCGCCCGGTTGTGCGATCACCTGCGTGACCGCCGAGAGGCGCGAGAAGTACGGCGAGAAGCGGATGCGCTCGAGGTCGAGGCGGAACTGCGAATGCTCGCCCGTGACCTCGACGCTGCTGCGCGGCTCGGCGACCATGCGGGTGGCGCGTTCGCGGTTCATCCGATGCCTCCTTCGGACTGCGAGGCCGACGGATGCCGCCCTCGCTCGATTCCCAATCTACGGCGGGGGTCAGGATCGGATGACGGGATCATCCGTCCTTGACCCCCGATGTCGTCAGTTGGAAGCCTCGCGAACGAGCTCGGTGACGCTATGCGGGCGCGTCGTCGCGAGCTTCTCGATGTCTGATCGATCCGGATGTCGCTCTCGTGCGGCCTTCTCCATGCTCGGCCACGCCCCGAATGGCTTCCGCGATCACGCGGGCGGCCTCCGGGAATCGTTCGGGATCGGGCCCCGAATAGTTGAGCCGCACGTGCGGCCCAGAGGGCTCAGCGGGGAACCATTCGGCGCCAGGGGAGACGATGACTCCACGGGACTCGCAGTGGACTGCGAACCGATCCGCATCGATGTCGCCGGGAAGGCGCACCCAGAGATTCAGGCCGCCGAGCGGCATCCGTTCGATGTGCGCGTTGGGCGCATGCTCCCGCAGGCTGTCGACCAGCAGGTCGCGTCGTGCACGCAGCTGATGCCGGAGTCCGCGGAGGTGTGCGCGCCATCCGGGTTGCGTGACGACATCGAGCGCGGCCGCCTGGAGCAGGCCGCTCACGTACATGCCCTCTGCGGCGCGCTCAGCGAGGATTCGGTCGCGCGCGGGCCCGCGCGCGATGAGGGCCGCCACACGCAGTGACGGAGAGACGCTCTTGGTCAAGGACCGGAGATAGATCACGTGCCCGTCATCGTCATGGGCAGCTATGGGATGCGGGTCGGTGTCGATCGCCAGGTCATGCGCCCAGTCATCCTCGATGAGAAAGGCGCCGTGTCCCCGAACGACCTCGAGGATGCCCAGTCCGCGATCGGTGGACCATTGCGCGCCAGTGGGGTTGGCGTACGTCGGCTGAGCGTAGAACGCACGCGCGCCGCTCTGCATGAAGGCACGGGCGAGATCGTCAGGTTGCGGCCCGTCCGGTCCGGACGGGATCGGCACGAGCGTGACGCCCGCCTGCGCGGCCGCGAGGATCGCACCCCAGTAGGTCGGAGACTCGATGAGCAGTGGC
This sequence comes from Agromyces sp. NPDC052230, assembly GCF_040679595.1. Lineage (NCBI taxonomy): Bacteria > Bacillati > Actinomycetota > Actinomycetes > Micrococcales > Microbacteriaceae > Agromyces > Agromyces sp. NPDC052230. The sequence continues at coordinate 370,818 of NZ_JBFAVC010000002.1, forward strand.
CGCCCGGGGCCGACGATGGCGCGGAAGATCGAGCTGAGCCCACTCTGGCTGCCGGGAAGAATCAGCACATCACGACCGGTCGGCGCCGCCACGCCGTCGGGTGTGGCAGCTGAGAGTTCGGTCGCGAACCACGCCTGCAGCTCGGGGAGACCGGTGGCGGGGGAGCGGGTCATCGCCGCTTCGGTGCGCGTGGCGCGGGCGATCGCCGCGCGCACCAGCCGCTCGGGCAACAGCTCTCGAGCCGGGTACCCGGAGTGGAGCGCAATGGCGTCGGGCGCGACCGTTCGCTGCGTCGACGACAACGCGGAGACGCGCGAGGGCAACGATCCGAGCGCCGCCGTCTGCCACCCGTAGTCGACCAGTCGCGTCATGCGTACTGTGCGGACGAAGGTACCCACTCCTGGCCGACTCTCGATCAGGCCGAGCGACGCGAGCCTGCGCATTGCCTTCTGCACGGTGACCGGGCTCGCCCCGTACTCCGCCACCAGCGCGCGGTTCGACGGCACCTGCGCGCCGGGCGGAGCGCTCGCGATCCATTCGCGCACTGCGGCGACAATCCGACCGGTGCTATCATTGTTCATGTCAGGCCAGAGTAGCGCTATCCGATCCAGAGTTCTAGTGCTATCAAGCCACGCCGGCGTGTGGTGGGGGCTCCTGGGTGTCACCGCGTTCTCGTTCACCCTGCCGTTCACCCGCGTCGCAGTCGGCGGGCTGTCGCCAGTGTTCATCGGTTCCGCGAGAGCCGTTATCGCCGCTGTTCTCGCGACAGTCGTGTTGATGCTGGCTCGACAGCGCTGGCCGAGCTCGCGCCAGTGGGCTCGCCTTGCGATCGTGGCGGGCGGTGTCGTGGTGGGCTTCCCACTCCTGAGTTCGTTCGCGCTGACGACGGCCCCTGCCAGTCACGGCGCCGTCGTGGTCGGACTGCTGCCCGCCGCGACGGCGGTGATGGTGGTGATCCGTACACGGGAACGGCCGCCCGGCTCGTTCTGGGTGTTTGCAGCGCTCGGAGCGATCAGCGGCGTCGTGTTCGCGTCGCTGCAAGGCGGGGGACTGGGGCAGGTGCACCAGTCGGATCTGCTGCTGTTCGGAGCCGTCGTCGCCGCAGCGATAGGGTACGCAGAAGGCGGCCTGCTGGCCCGCGAGCTCGGCTCATGGCAGACCGTCTCGTGGGCGCTCGTGCTCGCAGCACCATTGATGATCGCCTTCGCGGCGGTCTCGGTGCTCGCGGAGCCACCCGAGGCCACACCGGCCGAATGGTCGGCATTCGCATATCTGGCGGTCGTGAGCATGTTCCTCGGCTTCTTCGCGTGGTACCGCGGCCTCGCGATCGGGCCGATGGCCCAAGTCAGTCAGGTCCAGCTTGTGCAGCCCGTGATGAGCATTCTGTGGGCAGCCGTCATCCTGGGGGAGTACCTCACGTGGCCGACGGTGCTCGGCGGCGTCGCCGTCATCGTCTGCGCAGGCTTGGCCGTGCGCACCCGGCTCAGCCTGCGTGGGCGTTGATTGCATGCACTAAGCGATAGTGCATGCAATACTGATCGAATGACGGTCTATGCGCGACTTCGGGAACTCGTCGTCACGGGCGACCTCGACGGCCAGGCGAAGGTGAGCGAGTCGTCCCTTGCCGACCGGCTCGCAGTCAGCCGAACCCCGGTACGGGAGGCGCTACAACGGCTCGAGGGCGACGGCCTCGTGATCGCCCAGGGCCGCGGGGTGCGCGTCCGGCGCAGGCTGGGGGAGGAGCTCGCCTGGGTCTACGAGGCGCGCGCGGCGCTCGACGCCTTCGCCGCGGCGGCACTCGCCGAACGGCAGCTCGCCGGCCACCTCGAACCTGCCGCACTCGCCGAACTCGACCGCTTCGCGGGCGAGGCGGATGCCGCGAGCCGCGCGGGCCACCTCGCTGAGGCCACGATGCTCAACCGGCGTTTCCATGAACGCATCGCCGAACTCGCGGGCAATCCCGTCATCGTCGAGTCACTCGTGCGGCACTGGGACCAGATCCAGATCTCGACTCGAACCCGCCTCGTCGAGCCCGATCGCACTCGCGCCGTACACGAAGAACACCTCGAGTTGCTGGGGGCCATCCGCCATGGCGACCCTGCCCGTGCCGCCACCTCGGCCCGCGATCACGCGTTGACGACCCGCGACCTGGCCACGAAGGAGAATGCATGAACCGCGAGCACCACTACAAGCTAGAGCTGGTTTGGACCGGCAATGATGGGGAAGGCACCCGAACGTACCGCGGCTACCGGCGCGATCACGTCGTGGGGGCCCCAGGGCTCCCCGACCTGCCCGGGTCGTCCGACCCGGCCTTCCGGGGCGATCCGAGCCGGTGGACCCCGGAGCAGCTCCTCGTCGCCTCGCTCAGCCAGTGCCACATGCTGTGGTACCTGCATCTCGCGGCAACGAACGGCATCGTCGTCGTCGGTTATGAGGACGCTCCGACCGGCACGATGGTCGAGCACGTCGATGGCGATGGAGTCTTCCGCGAGGTCGTGCTTCACCCCACGGTGACCATCGCCGAAGGCGACCCCGAACTCGCCCAAGCGCTGCACGGCCGCGTGAATGACGTCTGCTTCATCGCGCGCTCCGTGAACTTCCCGGTGCATCACGAACCTGTCCTGCTCCGAACGGAGGATGTGTCGGGCCGCTCCGCCGGATGACCCCAGCCGAAGGCAGCGGACGCCGGTTCAGACCCCTGACACGACCGCATTGTCGAGTTCGTCCAGATTCACGCCCGGGCGTATCGAGAGGTTGGTGAGCAGCACGAACGCGACTCCGGCCGTCGGGTGCACCCAGAACTCGGCGCCCGACCATCCGCCGTGGCCGTAGACATCGCGATCGATGAGCCCGGGCGCGCGGGTGCGAAGATTCCAGGTGAAGCCCCAGTCCTGCCCGCGTTCCGCGGTGTAGGGATCCAAGCGCGGGATGTCGCCGGTGAGCGGGCGACGCATCATCGCGAGCGTCGCGGGGCGCACGATCTCGCCGGCATCCCGAAGCAGCGCCGCGGCGATCTGGAGCAGGTCTTCGGCGCGGCCGATGAGTCCAGCGCCCGGATGACGCAGCGCGACGAATTGCTGCAGATTCAGTCCGTCGTCGGCGGCGTCGGCGATATCGTGCGGATTCGACGCCTCGTCGAGCGTGAGTCCGGTGGCGCCTACCGGACTCACGACGTCGGCGACGGCAGCGTCCCAGGTGCGCGCTGTGCGCGCATGGATCATGCGAGCGATGCCCTCGAACGCGATCGTGGAGTACCGCGACGCGCTGCCTGCGGCGAAGTCGCGTGGGCCGAGGAGTCCTGCCTCGAGACCTTCGGCGGTGTCCATCGGCGGCTCGGCGATGCCCGAGGTGTGACTTGCCAGGTGCCGCAACCGCACCACGTCGTCCCGATCACCCCCGAACGTCGGCACGTCGTCCTGCAGTGGGGTCTCAGGGGTAGCGAGCCCTGCCTCGATCATGCGCGCGGCGGCGAGACCGACGAGGGGTTTCGTGATCGAGAACAGCCGGTAGTGGTCCTCCACGCGTGCAGGGCGGGTGCCGGTCGTACCGAACGCGTCGACAGCCTCGATGCCGGAGGCCGTTACGACTCCGAGCACGGCGGTCGGCAACGCGCCTGAATCGACCTTACGTCGTGCCCAGTCGAAGGCATGGGTGAATGGCGCGGACATCTCAGCTCCTGATATCTCGGTTACTGCGGCTGGTGGGGTGCGGCGATGGACTTGCGCCGGCGGTATGCGCGGCGTGACTTCTCTCGGCTTCCGCAGACGCTGCTGGCGCACCACCGGGAGGCGTGGTTCTTCGAGTGGTCGTAGAACAGCCAGCGGCACCTGTCGCGCGCACACACCTTGAGCCGCGACCAGGTCCCGTCGTCCATCGACAGGCGGACTGCATCGACGATGGGGGCAAGCGCGCGACCGATCGGTGTCGTGCCGACGATCGTGGGAATCCCACCGAGAACGACGACTTTGAGTTCGAGGTCGTCGACGACGGCCGCGAATTCGTGCGCGACCGGGTGCGTCGGATGGTCGCGGACGTCGACCATGTCCCGTATGGCCTCGCGCAGCCCGATCGCGACCGCCCGGTCGGACTCGTGCAGGCCGGTCTGAGCCAGGCCGACGCTCTGAAACCACCGGGCCATGGATCGGACGGTGGCGAACTCGTCGAGCTCATCGGCCTCGATGTCGATGCTGTTCACGAAACCCTGCACGACAGCCAGCCGGCCCGGAGCGGGCGCACGACCTCCGGGCTGTTCGGCGTCTTTGGCGAGCACGAGAAAACCCTACCAGCAAACGCCGTTTACTGGAGTGAATTCATGACGAGCGAACACACATTGATGATGAGTGTGTCGGACACCGGCCCCGGAACTCGCGAGCGACCGCTCCGTGACCGAGCAGCACCGCAGCGAGAAGCGGAGACGCTCGAGGTCGAGGCGGAACTGCGAATGCTCGCCCGTGACCTCGACGCTGCTGCGCGGCTCGGCGACCAGGCGGGTGGCGCGTTCGCGGTTCATCGTCCTTCGGGTGGCGAGTTCGACGGATGCCGCCCCCGTCCATTCCCGATCTACGGCGGGGTGCGACCGCTCGGCCGAACTACGCGGCCGGCTTCGGGCAGTAGAGCTGCGTGCGCTCGCCGGTGCGGTCGACGCGGTGCTGATCCATCGGCGCGCTGCAGATCGGGCAGCGAGGATCGGCGGGCGGAACATACGGGGCCTCAGGTCGGCCGATGCCGATCTGCGCCGGCCCGGTGAACATGTACACGACCCGGTTGAGCCGGTTGAAGAATCCGCGCTTGCCGACGAACGGGTTCATGCTGTCGAATCCCGATTCCGTATGTGCCATAACAGTTAGTATACTAACGATTATGAGACGCGTGACCACGGCAGAGCTCGGCGGCGATGTGCTCTCGCTCGAACGTCAGCTCTGCTTCGCGCTGGCCGTGACGTCGCGATCGGTGATCGCGGCGTACCGGCCGATCCTCGAACCACTCGGCCTGACGCATCCGCAGTACCTCGTCATGCTGACGCTGTGGCAGCGGCAGCCGCGATCCCTGCGGGAGATTGCCGTCACACTGCGTCTCGAACCCGCCACGCTCTCACCGCTGGTGAAGCGGCTCGAGGCCGGGGGACTGGTGGCACGGGCGAGGTCCGCCGATGACGAGCGTCAGCTGGCACTCAGGCTCACGCCAAAGGGGGAGGCGTTGCGTCACGACGCCGAACAGGTTCCGGACAAGGTGGTCGAGTCGCTCGGCGTCGACGTCGATGAACTCATCGACCTGCACGCGCGGCTGACCTCGATCCTCGAGCGCATCGCACCGTACCCGACCGAAGCGGAATGAGCGGCACACCTGGTCGAGCCCGTGCGGCGCGCCGGCGGATCCTTCGATGAGGAGCGTCGCGGACAACCCGGTCGCCACACTCAATCGTGCCGTCGCACAAACCTGGGTGCATTCGACGGACCGCGCCGTTCTCAGTCTTGGGTGGCGAGGAGCGGGCGCATGAAGCTGCGGTCGTAACGGAGGACGCAGCCGCTTTCGTCTCGAATCTTGTCTGCCGCGATGAAGTCCGGATCGATTCCGAACAACTGGCGGTAGTCCTCGTAGTCGGCGAGTGATGGGAACGAAAACAGGGCGAGGGCTCGGTCGCTCGCCCCTTCGCTGGGCAGGAAGTAACCGTGGTGGGTTCCGCCATGTCGGTCGACGAGGGAGATCCACGCTCGGGCGAACTGCTCGAAGTCTGCGATCTTCGTGGGGTCGATCGTGTACTCGACGACGCAAGTGATCATGTCTCCCAAGCTAGAACAACACGAAGGGCAGACGGGTGGTCGGGACATCCGCCACCTGACCGCCGCTCGTGAAGGAAGTGCTCGCATGCGTGGCGCCATACCGAAGGGCACGGCCCCGGATGTCACAAACGGTCGCGTTCTGCCGTCTCATGTTCGGGTTCTGAGCGAACTCAACCACTCGAACAAGGAGCTGAAGATGAGCGAACAGACGGCGCAGCGAAAGATCGCGCTGGTCACCGGAGCGAACAAGGGCATCGGGCGTGGGGCCGCGGAGCAGCTCGCGGCGCTCGGAATGACGGTGCTGATCGGGGCGAGGGACCCGCAGCGCGGTGAGGAGGCCGCGGCATCCCTGCGGGCGGCAGGCGGCGACGTGCAGGCGGTCACGCTGGATGTCACGGAGCCTGACAGCATCGCCGCAGCCGCGCAGCAGCTCGACGAGCGCTTCGGTCATCTCGACGTGCTGATCAACAACGCCGGGATCACCGGGTCAGGGCGGGTCTCACCCATGGACGCCGTCGACCAGATCCCGAGCACGGTGGACGTGGACATGGTTCGAGCCGTGTTCGAGACCAACGTCTTCGGGGTGATCGCCGTGACGAACGCGATGCTGCCGCTGCTGCGGCAGTCACGAGCTGCGCGGATCGTCAACGTGAGCAGTGAGGCCGGCTCTCTCGCTCTCAACAGCATTCCCGGGGGGCCGCTGTCGTCGCTGCCGGCATCCGCGGCGTACTCGCCGTCGAAGACGGCGCTGAACGCGGTCACGGTGCAGTATGCCAACGACCTGCGGAAGGACGGCATCCTCGTCAACGCCGTCACGCCCGGCTACGTCGACACGGACATCAACGATCACAACGGATTCATGACCGTCGCGCAGGGTGCAGCACCGATCGTGCGTCTGGCCACGATCGATGATGACGGACCCAGCGGTGGCTTCTTCAGCGAGGCAGGTTCCGTTCCCTGGTGAGATCGGCAGTGGAGCGCGGCGGGTCGCCGCGCTCCACTCGAAGCGAAACGCGTCGCGGGGGAGAAGTGGCGGCGCCGTTCCGAGGAGACACTCCGTCGCGCTCGGTGTTCCTCAGGCAGCGTCGCGCAGCCGGTCGTAGGCCAGGGAGATGACACCGTGTTCGTCGGTTGCCGTGGCGGCGAGCTTCCATGTCGTTGACGGAAGCCCCACTTCGAAAAGGCGGGCACCACCCCCGAGAATCTCCGGGAAGACGATGAGTGAGAGCCGGTCGACGCGATCGGCAGCGAGCAGCGCCTTGATCACACTGGCGCTCGCGAACACCACGATGTCGCCGCCCTCCTCGGTCTTCAGCCGGTCGACGACGTCTTCGGCGGGCTCGTCGAAGACACGGGTGCGTTCCCATGGTGCCTCGCGGAGGGTGCTCGAGAGCACGACCTTCTCGACGTCTCGGAGCCAGGCGCCGTAGGCCCGGTCTCGGGGGTCGGCGTCCGCTTGATCGGCGACCGTCGGCCAGTAGCTCATGAACCCCTCGGCGTTCGTTCGGCCGAGGAGTGTCGTCGTGGCCGGCTCCCAGAGTCTGGTGAGGTGATCGCGAGAGATGTCGAGCGTCACGTACGGCATCGCCCAGCCGAAGTCCTGCGGGCCACCCGGACCGATGTAGGAGCCGTCGATGCTCAGGCTGGTGTTCACGACGACACGGCGTTCGTTGGCGTTCAATGTGCTTCCTTACTACTCATATCGGTGTTCGCAGCGACGGTCGCGGCGAGCTTGTCGAGGGTCTGGTTCCAGCCCAGCTGGATGCCCGCGATGAATTCCGCGGAAGGAACCGTGCTGTCGTTGATCCGCAGCCGAACTTCGAGATCGGTGTTCTCGCCTGCATCTGCGAGCGAGTACGTGTAGTGCGCGGTGAATGCGGTCGTGCCATCGGGCAGCACGGGGGAGAGGCGGAATTCCAGGAGCTCCGCTTGCTTCGCGGCGTCGATCACTCCCTCGGACCGGCCGATCACGCCGTCGTCGCCCGAGTGGTCATCGACGTCGGCGTACACCTGCACGAGACGGTCGCCGGCCTCGGTGCCGAACTCGACATGCGCAAGCCGCAGATCGTCAGTCGTCCACCATTCGGGGAGTAGCGACGGCTCGGTCAGGTGACGCCAGACGCTGTCGCGGGACGCCGCGAGTGTGCGGCGGAACACGTACTCTCGTTCGTCGGCCCAGTGGTCGCGGTCGGCAGCGAGGGTCTCGGCCTCAACCGCCGTGAAGTACTGGTCGAACGCATCTCGACCTGCCCGGTGGGTTTCGGCGAGCGCCGCGACTCGATCCAGCTCGGTGACAACAGCCCGGAGCGCCTCGATCTGCAGCGCGAAAATGCGTCGATGCCCGGAACGGCGGGCGATGACGAGTCCCGCCCGCTCCAGCGTCTGCAAGTGCTTGGTCGCCTGCGGCTGTCGCAAACCGGCCAGATCGGCGACGACGCCGACCGAGCGCGGCCGCTCCGCGAGCAACTCGACGATGCGGAGCCGGGCGGGGTCCGCGAGCGCAGAGAGTTGGTCGTTCATGCCTTAACTATTCACTTTTGTGAATAGTTAAGTCAAGGGGTCCGATGTCATTGCTCTCTCGTCACCGCGACGCAAGAAAAGCTCCCGGCGGCCTCCGCAAGGCCGCGTTCACCGACGATCCCATTGCGCCCCGAACATCGTGCTGAGAGAAGGCGTGTGAGATGCGACATCCGTGTGCGTGAACAGGTAGGCCGATAATGCACATTATGTCGGTTCGCCCATTTCCAAACATGCTGGTCGCCCACTCACCGGCGTCGGGTCGCGTGAATGCCGGCGATGATCACATCGAGTCCGCGCTCGAACGCACCATCCCCGAGGCTGGAGGCACCCTCTCGCAGGGCGGCGGCGATCGTGGGCGGAACCGAGGGCGGCTCGAGAGGCACAGCGTCCGACGATCGCATTGGTCGCTCGGCCTGCTCCTGCATGAGGAAGCCGAGGGTGAACTGCGAGAGGGCCGCAATCGCGGCGAAGGCCTCCGACGGAGTGAATCCGGCGATGACGAGTGCTTCCAGCTCGGCATCGAGATCCGTGATCGTCTCGGCGGACAGTGACGTCACGCCGGAGACGAGCATGACGCCGTCCCGATGGGAGCGCACCGCGTCACGATAGCCGTGAGCTCGACGCCGCAGCCAGGCCTCCCACGATTCGCCGGCCCTCGGCGGCCCCATGCCCGCATCGCGGATGATGCGATCGGCCATGGCGTCGAGCAGTTCCCGCTTGGTTCGCACGTGCCAGTAGAGCGCGGGCGACTGGACGCCCAACTCGTCCGCCAGCCGGCGTACGGTGAACCCATCCAGCCCCACCTCATCGAGGAGGCGCAACGCCGCGTCGACGAGCAGGTCGCGAGTGATGCCGGGGCGGATTCGAGCAGTCATATCCATTCGAGCTTAGCAGTGCTAAACTCACCACTTAGCACTGCTAAGGAGGATGGGATGTTCACGACCGCGGCCGCAGACGGTACCCAGATCGAAGCCGAGGACATCGGGCGCGGGCCGGCGGTCATCGTCGCGGGCCCGGGGTCTGACTCGGGCACGTCCTGGAGCGCGGTCGCCGAGCAACTCGCCGGCCGCCTCCGCGTGCTCCAGCTCCACCGGCGCCAATACCGACTCGACCTGCGACAGCCAGGCGGCGTGACGATGGCGGTCGAGGCATCCGACCTCGTCGACGTGATCACCGCAGTCGGTCCACCTGTCGTCGCAGTGGGGCACTCGTCGGGCGGCGTCGCGCTCCTGGAGGCGATGCTCCGCGCTCCCGAAGCCTTCCTCGGCGCATGCCTCTACGAGCCGGCCGTGACCATTGCCGACGAGCCGTGGGACGAGCCGCTGGGGGCGGCGCTTCGCGCGATCGAGGCGAACCGGCCCGGGCGCGCCATGACGATCTTCTCCCGCGACATCGTCAAGATGCCCGGATGGATCTCCACGGTCGGGGGTGCACTCGTCGCCGCGACCCCACGATACCGTCGGCTGGCACCAGCACAGATCTACGACACGAAGGCCATCCACGATCTCGGAAACCGGCTCGATGCCTATCGCGCCATCGCGCTACCCGTCCTGCTCATCTCCGGCGAGCGAAGCCCAGCACATCTCGGCGAGCGCATCGACGCCCTCCTGAGTGTGCTTCCGAACGCCGAGAAGTCAGTCCTGCACGGCACGGGACATACTGCGAATCGGCGGGCGCCGAAGCAACTCGCCGAGGTCGTCGGCGCGTTCGCCGAACGAATGTACGTCACCCGCTGACGTGGCGGGAGCCGCTCCCCCGTGATCTCTCCGAGGCCCACTACCCCGGCGCACGCTCAGCGCGGCGCTCGGTCGTCACGGGCTCGTGAGGATCACGAGCTGCTCCGTCGCCCGGGTCATCGCGACGTATCGATCGACGGCACCCTCGATCCCTGATCCGAATGACTCCGGATCGATGAGCACGACGAGATCGAACTCCAGTCCCTTCGAATGCTCCGGTCGCAACGAGCGCACGCGCGACGTCGATTCGAACGACGAGCTCCCGATCACGCACGCGATTCCCTCAGGATGCGTCGCGAGCCAGGCCTCGAGAATCGAGTCCAGCTCCGAAGCGGCGGCGTGCACGACGGCACGTCCGTTGCTCCGGATGGAGGTCGGCACGTTGGCATCGGGAAGCACTGCCCGGATCACCGGCTCGGCCTCGGTCATGACCTCTTCCGGCGTGCGGTAATTGATGCTCAGCGAGGCGACCTCCACCTGCCCGAGGCCGACTCGCCGCAGGCGCTCCGGCCAGGACTCCGCGAACCCGTGCCGAGCCTGGGCGCGGTCCCCCACGATGGTGAAGCTTCGAGACGGGCATCGGCGCAGCAGCATCTGCCACTCCGCGTCGGTGAGTTCCTGGGCCTCGTCGACGATGACATGGGCGAACGGACCGGCGAGCACGTCGGGGTCGATACTCAGAAGGCCCCCGTCATCGTCCAGGGTGTTCTGGAAGTCCTGCCCGCGAAGCATCGTCATCACGAGCATCTCGGAGTCGTCAGCGGCGATCAGGTCATCGACCACATCGTCCATGAGCTTCCGATCGGCGGCGAGCGCCGTCTCTCGCCGGCGTCGCAGGCGAGCGGCGTCCGGGTCGCCGATCCGCTGTCGAGCCGCATCGAGGAAGGGCAGATCCGACACCGTCCAGGTCCGCGCCTCCGAGCGCTGCAACATGCCGACCTGCTCAGGATCCAACCACGGAGCACACCTCCGCAGGTAGGCGGGCACCGTCCACAGGTCTCCCACGACGCCGGCCGGGTCGAGCAGCGGCCACGCCTTCGCGAATGTGGTGGCGAGCTCCTCGTTCTGCAGCAGTGCGCGGCGCACCAGGTGAGGCGGAACCTCCTCGTCCTCGAACTGGTCGATCAGGATGTCGAGCAGCGCCTCCCACACCTCATCGCGAGCTTCGTTGTGGGCGGTGCCGGGCTCCGCCGCACTGAAGGCCTCGGCCCACTCCCCCGGACCGATCCAGAGGTCGGCCCAGGGCGTCTCGATGGTCAGTTCCTCGGTCGGCGGCTCCTCGTAGAACCTGACGGCCGCCTCGATCACGCCGACCAGCTCTCCCGAGGACTTGAGGAGCGCGACATCGGGTTCCGCCTCAGGTCTCGTCGCCGCCCCTTCGACGACGAGGTCGTTGAGCGTGCAGATCTGCACGCTCTCCTCACCGAGGCTCGGCAGCACGTCGTCGACGTACGCCAGGTAGGCCGGGGTCGGGCCGACGAACAGCACTCCCCCGTGGCTCGGCGCCAGTCGCGGGTCGGCGTAGAGGAGATAGGCCGCTCGATGCAGTGCGACCACGGTCTTGCCGGTGCCCGGCCCCCCGTCGACCACCAGCGCGCCGCGGGAGCCGGCGCGGATGATCGCGTCCTGGTCCGCCTGGATGGTGCTCAGCACGTCCCGCATGCGGGGCGATCGGCTACTGCCCAGGCTGGCGATGAAGGCCGACTGGTCGTCGAGCGCCGCGTGCCGCGCGAAGCCATCAGGGGTGAACACCTCGTCCCAGTAGTCGCTGATCCGGCCCCCGGTCCACCGGTACCTTCGGCGGCTCACGAGGCCCATCGGCTTCGCGTGGGTCGCGGCGAAGAAGGGCTCGGCCGCGGGCGCCCGCCAGTCGACCAGGAGACGTCGGCCGCTCGCATCCGTGAGTCCCCGACGACCGATGTAGACCGTCTCGCCGTCCTCGCCCACGATGCGGCCGAGGCACAGGTCCAGGCCGAACCGGCGCAGCAGGCGCAGCTGCGCGGTCAGACGATGGATCTCGAGGTCGCGATCCATCGCCGCCTGTCCGGTGCCGCCGCCGGACTTCCGCTCGGTGTCGAGGCGCCGGGTGAGCTCGGCGGTCGACTCCCGAATGCGCTCGGCGATGGCCTCGAAGTGTCGCTCGTCGTCGGCGATCAATGACGGGTCGGCCTTGGCGGCGAGTCGATCGGGAAGGTTGAAGGCGCGCTGATTCGCAGTCACGATCGACGATTCTCGGGCACGACCCCCGTCTTGCGGCAAGCCCCCCACCCGCCGTTAAACTGGAAATGCAAGGACGCATCGAAGCTCAGGATGCCGCGTCGCCGATGGCGTCGAACCGCATCCCGAATGGTCGCCGAATGTGTATATAAGTCTGGACTTAACTAAGTTGCGGCTGATACTCTCCCCCTGTGCACGCGTTCGACATCCTCGGAGACCCGGTCCGCCGGCGGATCCTCGAGTTGCTCCTCGAGGACGAGCAGTCGTCGGGTCAGATCGTGGCTGTCATCGCCTCGGAATTCGGCATCAGCCAACCCGCGGTCTCGCAGCACCTGCGGGTGCTCCGCGAGAACGGGTTCGCGCGCGTCCGCGCGGAGGGTACACGCCGCCTCTACGCCGTGGAGGCCGCTCCCCTGCAGGACGTCGATCGCTGGCTCGAGCCGTTCCGTGCCTTCTGGAACCAGCGGCTCGACGCGCTCGGCACCGAGCTCGCCCGGGGGCGCCGTGACGATCGCAAACCTCACTCCTCGAAAGAAGACTGACCATGTTCGACCTGTTCGAAGAGCTCGCCGCCATCCACCGTTCGGTGGTACGCGACGAGGCGGCCGAGACCGTCTCGGTGACCGTGGCCCGAACCTACGATGCCGACCGCGACGACGTGTGGGATGCGTTGACCAACCCCGAGCGCATTCCGCGCTGGTTCTATCCGATCACCGGCGAGCTCGTGCCCGGAGGCACGTTCCAGCTCGAGGGCAATGCCGGCGGTGAGATCCGCCGATGCGACCGTCCGACGGCGTTGCAGGTGACGTTCGGCGCGCCCGACAGTGTGCTCGACGTCCGCCTGGCCGCCTCGGGCGACGGCACGACGCTCGAGCTCGTCCACACCGTTCCGATCGCCATGGCCGGAAGCGGCGCCGGCGCGCTGTTCGTCGGCCCAGGCTGGGACGGTGCGCTGCTCAGCCTCGGCATCCAGCTCCGCGGTGAGTCTGCCGGTGACCCGCTCGAAGCGGCCAACTCCCCCGAGGTGATCGAGTTCAATCGCGGCTCGATCGACCGGTGGACCGAGGCCGTCGAGTCGTCGTCGACGGCCTCGGCCGAGGAGATCGCCGGCGCACGCGAGGCCGCCGTCGCCCAGTACACCGTGGTGCCTTCCTGAGCTGACGGATGCCCCGGCCCGGATGCCCCGGACCAGGGCGGCCCCGGGCGGTCAGGCGCCGGCGAGCACGTCGAGGTAGTGCTGGTTGTACATGACGCCCAGCACGTTTCCGAAGGGATCGACGACGGCCGCGGTCACGAAACCGGGCCCGCGTTCGATGGGCGGCTGGTAGGTCGTGGCGCCGAGTTCGAGCAGACGCTCGTAGGTACCCTGCAGGTCGTCGACGTGCCAGTAGACGATCTCGCCACCCGGCTGCTCGGGACCGTTCGCGCGGTACTTCGCGTCGATGATGCCGAGCTCGTGCTGGTGGTCCCCGACTCGGAACTCGAGGTACCCGGGACGCTCGTAGTACGGCTCGATGCCGAGCACCTCCGAGTGCCAGGCGGATGCTGCGGCAAGGTCGGATGCGTAGTAGTTGACGGTGGCGAATCCTCTGAGCATGACGTGCTCCTCCGGTGTGTTTGTCGGTGTCGATCTGTTGAATCCATCCTCGAGCGCAGAAGTGCTCATCTCATGACTACTTTTCAGGCGAGAATCGGAACATGCGCGCTGACCGTCTCGTCGCCACCCTGCTCACCCTGCAGGCTCGCGGGAGGGTGACCGCCGCCCAGTTGGCCGAGGAACTCGAGATCTCGGTCGCCACCGCACGCCGCGATCTCGAAGCACTCTCGGCCGCGGGCATCCCCGTCTACCCGCAGCCGGGCCGGGGTGGCGGCTGGCAGCTCCTCGGCGGTGCACGCACCGACCTCAGCGGACTCACCGCCCCCGAGGCGCGAGCGCTGTTCCTCCTCGTCGGCCCGGCGGCATCCGTCGACCCCGATGCCAAGGCGGCGCTGCGCAAGCTCGTGCGCGCCCTGCCGGAGACCTTCCGAGCGGATGCCGCATCCGCCGCCGAGGCGATCGTCATCGATCCCGACGACTGGGGCAGACCGGCCACCGAGCGCCCGGCGCTCCTTTCCGTGCTCGAGTCGGCCGTGGTCGCACGCCGCCGGGTGCGTCTCCGATACGCCGCCTGGAACCGGGACCCGGCCGACCGGCTCGTCGACCCCTGGGGCCTCGTGCGCAAGCATGACCGCTGGTACCTGCTCGCCGGGGTCGAGGGGGCGGAGCGCACCTACCGTGTGGATCGGATCCTCGAGGCCGAGGTGACGGATGCGCCGGCCGAACGCCCCGACGGACTCGATCTCGCCGAGGTCTGGGAGCGGGTCACGGCGGCGGTCGACGAGCAACGCGCCGCCGCCACCGCGACGATCCTCGTCGACACCGGCATCGTGCCGCTCCTGAGCACCCAGTTCGGTCAGCGGGCCGTCGACGACGAGCCGGTGGATCCCATCCGTTCACGGGTGCGTGTGACCGCCCCGACCGAGCAGTTGCTCGCCCGTGGGCTCGCCGGCTGGGGCGAGTACGTCGAGGTGCTCGAGCCGGCCTCGGTGCGCGACGAACTGCGGCGCCTCGGCGAGGCGCTCGTGCGCAGGAACGCGTGACGCTCAGCCCGGCGAGCTGCGCTGCTCGAACTTCTCCCGCCGGCGGCCGGAGGCCGGCATGCCGAGTTCATTGAGCGGACCGGTGTCCTCGCGCTCGGGCAACCGTTGATCGGTCGGGCAGATGAGCACCGTGCTCGGCGTCGAGTGATCGACGACGTGCTCGAACATGGGATGCCCGCAGATCGGGCATGCTCGCTCATCGAGCGGCGTGGTGTCTTCGTCGCGGTCGTCGACGATCGGCGGTGGCCCGAACGCGGGCATCAGGGCCCGGTCGACGCGATCGAAGAATCGTGTGAACGTGTTGCCCTCAGGCGGGCTCGCCTCTTCGCGTGCCATGGCCCTGATGGTACGCCCGCTCCCCCGGCCGCGCCAGAGCGCCGAGTCCGCGGCATAGGCTGCCATCATGGAGCCGAACGACGCGTCCCGCCCGGTCACGATCATCACGGGCGGGAGCCGCGGCATCGGCGCAGCGATCGCCGAGCGACTTGCCGCCGACGGGCACGACCTCGTCTTGACCTACCGCGATCGGACGCGCACCGAGATCCATGCCGCCGCGGGACGGCCGAACGCGCCCGAGGAACGCGCCCCGCGCATCCCCATGCGACGACCGGGCGAGGTGCATGAGATCGCCGGTGCAGTTGCGTACCTCTTCTCGGCGGATGCCTCGTACACGTCGGGCGCCGACATCCGCGTCTCAGGCGGGAAGTGACGCCGAGCCTGCGGGCCGGGGGCTAGTGCTCGCCGAACCCCGACTCCGCCAGGGCGGCGATCGCGTCGACGGCCGCTCGGCCGTCGGGGTCGTCGGTCGCGATGTCGACCGTCGCACCCTTCGTGAGCCCGAGCGACATGATGCCGAGCAGGCTCTTCGCGTCGGTGCCGTTCACGGTGACCTTCTGCGAGAACGTGCTCGCGAGCTTCACGAGCTCGGCGGCCGGGCGGGCGTGCAGGCCGTCGGCGTTGACGAGGGTGATCCGTCGGTGATGAGCAGCCGCGGCCGGCTCGGCGCCGGAGACCACGGCAGCAGTTGCCTCCGCACCGGATGCCGCGACACCGTGGTCCCCACCGGCATCCGTGACACCGGCATGGCCCCGTGCGCTCTCCGCGGCGGCGACCACCCGGTCGAGGTCGTCACCTGCCTCGGCGGCCACCGCGGCGGCGACACCGCCCTCCACGAGGGGGGCATCGACGATGCGCACCCGGTCGCGCTGCTCGTCGTCGAGGAAGTCGAGAGCCGTCTCGGCCGTGAGGATCGCCGAGCCGAGGTCGCACAGCACGATCACCCCGGCGCCCGCATCCGCTTCGGCGATGCCGGCGCTGACGAGGTCGAAGCTGGTGCCGATACGCCCGTCGTCGGTGCCACCCGCGCCCACGAGGGTCGCGGTGGGCGCCATCTGCCTGGCGAGCTCGACCAGCCCCTCGGCGATGCGTGCCGAGTGCGAGACGAAGACCACGCCGACTCTGCCGGATACCGCCACCTCAGGCTCCCGCGGCGCCGGATGCCGCTTCGGCGGCCGCGCGAAGCAGCAGGGCCGTCGACTGGGCACCCGGATCGCGGTGTCCCGCCGACCGTTCTCCGAGGTAGCTCGCCCGTCCCTTGCGGGCGACGAGCGGGATGGTCGCATCCGAACCCGCCGCCGCGGCATCCGCTGCCGCCTCGAGCACGCCCGCGACATCCGACCCGTTCGACGCGGCCGCCTCTGCGGCATCGACCGCCGGTGTCCAGGCGTCGACCATGGTCTTGTCGCCCGACTCCGCCTTGCCGCGCAGCACGATGCCGTCGCGCGCGGCGGTGAGCACGGCCGCGATCGCCGGGCCGTCGAGCGAGGTCGCCGAGCCGGCGGCGACAGCGCCCTTGAGGTAGGCCGTGCCGTACAGCGGACCGGCCGCGCCGCCGACCGTGGAGATGAGCGTCGTCGCGACCAGCTTCAGGACATCACCGGGCGTCGACCCCGCAGGGAGGTCGTCGAGCTTCGGCAACACTGCCTGGAATCCGCGATCCATGTTCTCGCCGTGGTCGCCGTCGCCGATCTCGCGGTCGAGCGTGATCAGCTCGATGCGGTGCTCGGCGATGACGTCCGCGCTCCGCCTGACCCAGTCGACCGCCCAGGTGATGTCCAACGCCACAGTGCTCCCCTATCGTCCCCACCGGAGTGCCGCCGTCTGCACCGGGGCATCCCACAGTTCGATCATCTCGTCATCGAGTCGTAGCACCGTGATCGACATCCCCTGCATCTCGAGCGAGGTGATGTAGTTGCCCACGAGCGAACGGGTGACCGTGACGTTGCGGCCCTGCAGCACCTCGTCGGCGCGGCGGTAGGCGACGTAGAGCTCGATGAGCGGCGTACCGCCCATGCCGTTCACGAACAGCAGCACGCGGTCGCCGTCGGCGGCGCCGAGGTCGTCGAGCACGGGTTCGATGAGCCGGTCCACGAGCTGGTCGGCGGACTCCAGATTGATGCGCTCGCGGCCCGGCTCGCCGTGGATGCCGATGCCGACCTCGATCTCGTCTTCGGCGAGCGTGAAGCTCGGTTCGCCGGCGTGCGGCACGATGCACGGCGTGAGGGCGAGCCCCATCGATCGCACGTTCGCGTTCACCCGCTCGGCGATCTCGGCGACCTGGTCGAGCGAGTCGCCGCGCTGGGCCGCCGCACCGGCGATCTTCTCGACGAGCACTGTGCCGCCGACGCCGCGACGACCCGCGGTGTAGAGCGAGTCCTTCACGGCGACGTCGTCGTCGATCACGACCGCACGCACGGTGATGTCCTCGGCCGAGGCGAGGTCGGCGGCCGTCTCGAAGTTGAGCACGTCGCCCGTGTAGTTCTTCACGATATGGAGGACCCCCGCACCGCCGTCGACGGCCTTCGTCGCGGCGAGGATCGGGTCGGGCGTCGGCGACGTGAAGACCGCGCCGGGTACCGCAGCGTCGAGCATGCCGAACCCGACGTACCCGGCGTGCAGCGGCTCATGACCGCTTCCGCCGCCGCTCACGATGCCGACCTTGCCGCCGACGGGCGCGTCGGCGCGGATGACATGGATCGGGTCCATCGCGACGCGCACGATGTCGGCGTGGGCGAGTCCGAAGCCGGCGACCGACTCGTCGACGACGCGCTTCGGATCATTGATGATCTTCTTCACGGGTATCCCTTTCCCCATTGCTGCCGCACGTCGAGCGGCCGTGCATCGACGTCGACGCAGCACTCCCCCGTCAACCTACGCCCGCGCCGCAGGCGGCCGGAAGGGCCTCCGCGGAAATCGGAGGAACCATTCCCACCTGAACGCTCCCTGAGTATGGTGGGCTGTGTTCCGCCCCTCGGCGAAGCCCGGTGGGCCAAGCGAAAAAGGATGGAAGGTCAACGTGGACGATCTCGGTGTGCTGTTCCTCTCCGAACTGGTCGGAACCGCGATGCTGGTGCTCCTCGGTTGCGGGGTCGTCGCCAACGTCGCCCTCGCGAAGACGAAGGGCTTCGGCGGAGGGTTCCTCATGGTGAACTTCGGCTGGGGCTTCGCGGTCTTCGCCGGTGTCATCGTCGCCTATGCCTCAGGCGCGCACATCAACCCGGCGGTCACGCTCGGCCTCGTCGCGAACGGCGCCACCGAGTTCGGCAACCCGTCGTTCGGCACCACGGTGCCGGTCGAGGTGCTGTCGGTGCTCGCCTTCATCGGCGCGCAGCTGATCGGCGGCATCCTCGGTGCCGTCATCGTCTGGCTCGGCTACAAGCAGCACTTCGATGACGAGCCCGAGCCCGCGCCCAAGCTCGGCGTGTTCTCCACCGGTCCCGCGATCCGCTCCGTGCCGTGGAACCTCATCACCGAGATCATCGGCACGTTCGTGCTCGTCTTCGTGGTCATCGGCTTCGGCCGCCAGGGGGATGCCTCGGGCCTCGCGTCGCTCGGCGCACTGCCCGTCGCCCTGCTCGTGGTCGGCATCGGCGCGTCCCTCGGTGGTCCCACCGGGTATGCGATCAACCCGGCACGTGACCTCGGACCCCGCATCGCGCATGCGATCCTTCCCATCCGCGGCAAGGGCTCGTCCGACTGGTCGTACTCGTGGATCCCCGTCGTCGGCCCCATCGTCGGCGGTCTGCTCGCCGGCTGGGCCGCCATCCCACTCCTGCCGCTGCTCGGGTGAACCCGGCGGGGCCGGTCCACGAGGACCGGCCCCGCTGCGTTTCCGCAGGCACACCCTGCCTCGCCGACGCCGGCGAGGCATCCGAACCATCTGAGAGGAAGTCATGGCTGACTACATCCTGGCGATCGACCAGGGCACGACGTCGTCGCGCGCGATCATCTTCGACAAGCGGGGCTCCATCGTCTCGACCGGACAGCTCGAGCACGAGCAGATCTTCCCCAAGGCCGGATGGGTCGAACACGACCCGATGGAGATCTGGCGCAACACCCGCGAGGTGATCGGCCAGGCCCTCGGCAAGGCCGACCTCACGCGCCACGACATCGCCGCAGTGGGCATCACCAACCAGCGCGAGACCGCCGTGGTGTGGGACAAGAACACCGGCGAGCCCGTGTACAACGCCATCGTCTGGCAGGACACCCGCACCCAGCCGATCGTCGATCGCCTCGCGGCCGACGGCGGCGTCGAGCGCTTCAAGCAGGACGTCGGCCTCCCGCTCGCCACGTACTTCTCGGGCACGAAGATCGTGTGGATCCTCGAGAACGTCGAGGGCGCGCGCGAAAGGGCCGAGGCAGGCGATCTGCTGTTCGGCACCACCGACTGCTGGGTCCTCTGGAACCTCACGGGCGGCACCGAGGGCGGCGTGCATGCGACGGATGTCACGAACGCGAGCCGCACGATGTTCATGGACCTCGCCTCCCTCGAGTGGCGCGACGACATCCTCGCCGCCTTCGGCGTGCCGCGCTCGATGATGCCGGCGATCAAGGCGTCGTCGGAGGTCTACGGCACCGTCGAACCCTCGAGCCTGCTGCGCGAGGTGCCGGTCGCGGGCATCCTGGGCGACCAGCAGGCTGCCACGTTCGGGCAGGCCGCGTTCGATCCCGGCGAGTCGAAGAACACCTACGGCACGGGCAACTTCCTCATCTTCAACACCGGTGAGGAGATCGTGCATTCCAAGAACGGGCTCCTCACAACGCTCGGCTACAAGCTCGGCGATGACAAGCCCCACTACGCACTCGAGGGCGCCATCGCAGTCACGGGCTCGCTCGTGCAGTGGGTGCGCGACAACCTCGGGCTCATCTCGAGCGCAGCCGAGATCGAGGAACTGGCGAAGACCGTCGACGACAACGGCGGCGCCTACTTCGTGCCGGCGTTCTCGGGGCTGTTCGCGCCGTACTGGCGACCCGATGCCCGTGGCGCGCTCGTCGGCCTCACCCGGTACGTGCACAAGGGCCACATCGCTCGGGCGGTGCTCGAGGCGACCGCCTTCCAGACCCGAGAGGTGCTCGACGCGGTCAATGCCGACTCGGGTGTCGACCTCACCGAGCTGAAGGTCGACGGTGGCATGATCGCGAACAACACGCTCATGCAGTTCCAGGCCGACATCCTGGGCGTGCCCGTGGTGCGTCCGGTCGTCGCGGAGACCACGGCCCTCGGTGCCGCCTACGCCGCGGGCCTCGCGGTCGGATTCTGGTCGGACCTCGACGAGCTTCGCGCCAACTGGCAGGAGGACTCGCGGTGGGAGCCCAAGATGGATCCCGCGGAGCGCGACCGTCAGATGCGCCTGTGGAAGAAGGCCGTCACGAAGACGTTCGACTGGGTCGACGACGACGTGTCGCACGGCTGACGCCCCACGACGGACACGAGAGGCCCCGCGACATCCGCGGGGCCTCTCGTCTGTTCGCGACCAGATGGAGGCGCGCTCACCGCCGGGTGGCGGTGATCCACTCCTCGAGCTTGCGCTCGGCGGCGCCGCTGTCGATGGCCTCCTCGGCCACGGCGAGCTTGTCGTGGAACCGGTCGAGCACGGCGCGCTGGAACTGCGTGGGGTCCTTCGCGAGCTCGAACGCCGCGAGTCCGGCGGCCGCATTGAGCACGACGATGTCGCGCACGGGGCCGCGTTCGCCCCCGAGCACACGGTGCACGATCGCCGCGTTGTGCGCGGCGTCGCCGCCCACGAGCTCCTCGATGGTCGTGCGCTTGATGCCGAGTTCGCGCGGGTCGAGGTCGTGCTCCTTGACCATGCCGCGCGAGACCTCCCAGATGTGGCTGTGGCCCGTGGTCGTGAGTTCGTCGAGGCCGTCGTCGCCGCGGAAGACGAGCGCCGTGGCCCCGCGGGTCTGGAAGACGCCGACGATG
This sequence comes from Agromyces sp. NPDC052230, assembly GCF_040679595.1. Lineage (NCBI taxonomy): Bacteria > Bacillati > Actinomycetota > Actinomycetes > Micrococcales > Microbacteriaceae > Agromyces > Agromyces sp. NPDC052230. The sequence goes on from NZ_JBFAVC010000002.1 coordinate 391,976, forward strand.
AGGGGCACGCGGTCGAGGTTCGCCACGCCGACCGCCGACGCCTCGGGTCGTGCCGGGTTGCACAACGGCCCGAGGAAGTTGAACACCGTCGGCACGCCGAGCTCGGATCGCACCGGCCCCGCGTGGCGGAAGCCCGGATGGAATGCGCCGGCGAAGGCGAAGGTGATGCCGGCCTCGCCGAGCACCTCGGCCACCCGCTCGGCGGGCAGCGCGAGGTCGAGCCCGAGTGCGGCCAGCACGTCGGACGAGCCCGACGACGAGCTCGCGGCCCGGTTGCCGTGCTTGATCACGGGGACTCCGGATGCCGCAGCCACGACCGAGGCCATGGTCGACACGTTGACCGTGCCGAACCGGTCGCCGCCCGTGCCCACGATGTCGAGCGCCATCGGGTCGACGGGGAGCGGAACCGCGTGCTCGAGCACGGCATCGCGGAAGCCGACGATCTCGTCGACCGTCTCGCCCTTCACGCTGAGTGCGATGAGGAACCCGGCCAACTGCGCGGGGGTGACCGTGCCGGTCATGACCTGTTCCATGCACCACGCCGCATCCGACACGCTGAGGTCCTCGCCCTCCAGGAGCGCGGAAATGATCGTCGGCCAATGCTGTCGGGTGGGCATGGAATGATCCTACGGCCCCGATTCTGGGCGGATTCCCGGCTCCGGCACTCCGGAATCTCGGGACACGTCGACGCGGGTACGGACACAGGTGTCCGGCCTGACGAAAACTCAGGCGCGATTTCAGCCATAATGGTGTGCGTGACGAGCACCTCAATCACTTATCAGGCGAGCGCGCCCGTGATCAAACGACCGAACACCGTCGCGGTGGGCACGATCGTCTGGCTCGGCAGCGAGGTCATGTTCTTCGCTGGTCTGTTCGCGATCTACTTCACGCTGCGGTCGATGTCGCCCGAGCTGTGGGAGTTCGAGGCGAATCGCCTGAACTTCCCGTTCTCGCTGACGAACACGATCATCCTCGTGCTGTCGTCGTTCACGTGCCAGTTCGGCGTGTTCGCGGCTGAGCGCCTGCAGCCCTACTCCACCGGCTGGAAGCCGACGCAGTGGGGCATGGTCGAGTGGTTCTTCCTCACCTACGCCATGGGCGCCATCTTCGTCGCGGGTCAGATCTGGGAGTACGCCACCCTCGTCTCCGAGGGCATCGCGATCGACTCGAACGCCTACGGCTCCGCGTTCTACCTCACCACCGGCTTCCACGGCCTGCACGTCACGGGTGGTCTGATCGCGTTCCTCCTCGTCATCGGCCGCGTGTTCGCGGTCAAGAACTTCGGCCACCGCGAGGCCACGAGCGCCATCGTGGTGTCGTACTACTGGCACTTCGTCGACGTCGTCTGGATCGGCCTGTTCCTCGTCATCTACGTCCTCAAATAAGTCCGCAGCAGGAGCGCCACGAACAGCATGACCGTGAACAGGAAGAAATCGATGAACCGCTCGAAGCGCACCGGCCGCCGGAGTCCGATCGCCACCATCGCACTGCTGGCGCTCGGCCTGGTCTTCACCGGTGGGGCATATGCGGCGCTGAGCACCGGCTCGGTGGCACAGGCCGAGGCTGAGCCCAACTCGCAGGAGACGATCGAGGAGGGCAAGAAGCTCTTCCAGGCGAACTGCGCAACCTGCCACGGCCTCGATGCGCAGGGGTCCTCCGAGGGCCCGAGCCTCATCGGCGTCGGCGCGGCATCCGTCGACTTCCAGGTCGGCACGGGCCGCATGCCGATGCAGATGCAGGGCCCGCAGGCGCAGGTCAAGCCGCCGCAGTTCACCGATGAGCAGGTCAAGCAGCTCGCCTATTACGTGGCGTCGCTCGGCCCCGGCCCCGACATCCCCGCCGACAGCCTCGTCAACGGCGGCGGCGATGCGGCCAACGGCGCCGAGCTGTTCCGCATCAACTGCGCGATGTGCCACAACGTGGCGGGCGCCGGCGGTGCGCTCACCGAGGGCAAGTTCGCCCCCGCGCTGACGGATGTCTCGGGCGTGCACATCTACGAGGCCATGGTCACGGGCCCCCAGAACATGCCGGTGTTCAACGACCTGAACATCTCGCCCGAAGACAAGCGCGACATCATCACGTACCTCAAGTACGTCCAAGACAACCGCTCCCCCGGCGGTTTCGAGCTCGGCTCGCTCGGTCCGGTCGCTGAGGGCCTGTTCATCTGGATCTTCGGTCTCGGCGCGATCGTCGCGATCACCGTGTGGATCACGGCGAAGTCCAACTAGCGCACGCACAGCATCGAAGCAGTTGAAGAAGGAGAACCATGGCCCAGGACGACCACAGCGGCGTTGAGCTCGTCGCTGCCGACTCGTCGCACGCCGAGCAGGAGTTCGCCGGTTCCACCGGAACGGCAGTCATCCCCCACGATGCGTTCGCGAACCCCGGCTTCGAGCCGCACCGTCCCCGTGTCACCGACGAGGACCCCAAGCGCGAGGGACGCGCACAGCGCACGGTGTTCACGCTGTTCTACATCTCCATCCTCGGCAGCGTCTGGGCGATCGCGGCGTACATGCTGTTCCCCATCGAGTCGAACGACGTCGGCGCCGTGCGCCTGAACAACATGTTCATCGGAATCGGCGTCACACTCGCGCTCCTCGGCCTCGGCTTCGGTGCGGTTCACTGGGGCAAGTCGCTGATGACCTCGGCCGAGTCGATCGACACCCGCCACCCCATCTCTTCCTCGGCCGCGACCCAGCAGGGCGCAGTGGAGGTCTTCCGCCAGGCCGACGAGGAGTCCGGCTTCAGCCGTCGCACGGTCATCCGCAACAGCCTCATCGGTGCCCTCATCGTATTCCCGCTGCCGGCCGTCGTGTTGTTCCGCGGCCTCGCCCCGCAAGACCAGGACCCGGTCGCGCTGCTGAACCACACCATGTGGAAGGAGGGCACGCGCCTGGCCCTCGACCCGTCGGGCGTGCCGATCAAGGCTGCCGACGTCACGCTCGGCAGCGCCTTCCACGTGATCCCCGAGGGACTCAACGACCTCGAGCACGGCAAGCTCGAGGAGAAGGCCAAGGCCGCCGTGCTGCTCATGCGACTCGAGCCCGGCGACCTCAAGGAGTCCCCCGAGCGAGCCGACTGGTCGTACCAGGGCATCGTCGCGTACTCCAAGATCTGCACGCACGTCGGATGCCCCGTGGCCCTCTACGAGCAGCAGACGCACCACCTGCTCTGCCCCTGCCACCAGTCGCAGTTCGACGTGACGAACCACTGCGAGGTCATCTTCGGCCCGGCCAAGCGCCCGCTGCCGCAGCTTCCGATCGCCGTCGACGATGAGGGCTACCTCATCGCACAGAGCGACTTCACCGAACCCGTTGGCCCGAGCTTCTGGGAGCGCAATTGAGCACCGCATCGACCCGATCAACCGCGCCTGAGAAGCGCTCCTTCACGGCGGCGGCATCGGAGTACGTCAACGATCGGACCGGCATCGCCGTCGCGATCAAGGGCCTCGGCCGGAAGGCCTTCCCCGACCACTGGTCGTTCCTCCTCGGCGAGGTCGCCCTCTTCAGCTTCATCGTCGTGCTCGTCTCGGGCACGTTCCTGACGTTCTTCTTCCAGGCCTCCATGGCCGAAGTGGAGTACGACGGCTCCTACGTGCCGCTCAAGGGCGTCGAGATGTCGGTGGCGATGGCGTCGACCCTCGACATCTCGTTCGACATCCGTGGCGGGCTCTTCGTGCGCCAGATGCATCACTGGGCGGCGCTGCTGTTCGTGGCTGCGATCGGCCTGCACATGCTGCGCGTGTTCTTCACCGGCGCGTTCCGCAAGCCGCGCGAGATCAACTGGGTGTTCGGCTTCATCCTCTTCATCCTCGCGATGGGTGAGGGCTTCACCGGCTACTCGCTCCCCGACGACCTGCTTTCGGGCAACGGCCTGCGGATCATCGACGGCATGATCAAGGGCATGCCCGTGATCGGCACGTGGACCTCGTTCCTGCTCTTCGGCGGCGAGTTCCCGGGTACCGACATCGTCGGACGCCTCTACGCGCTGCATATCCTGCTGCTGCCTGCGCTCATCGTCGCCCTCATCGCGGTGCACGTCGGATACGTGTTCATCCACAAGCACACGCAGTTCGCCGGCCCCGGACGAGAGCCGACCAACTCCGTGGGCCCGCCCATCCTGCCGATCTACGCGGCCAAGGCCGGCGGCTTCATGTTCATCATCTGGGGCGTGATCTCGCTCATCGCGGCGCTGTTCACCATCAACCCGATCTGGAACTACGGCCCATACGACCCGTCGCCGGTCTCCGCCGGCACGCAGCCCGACTGGTACATCGGCTTCGCCGACGGTGCCCTGCGTCTGATCCCGCCGGGTTGGGAGTTCGTCTTGTTCGACCGCACGTGGTCGTTCAACATCCTCGTGCCCCTCATCGTGCTCGGTGGCTTCATCGTCACCGTGCTGATCTACCCCTTCCTCGAGGCGTGGATCAAGGGAGACCACCGCGAGCACCACATCGCCGACCGTCCGCGCAACGCGCCCACCCGCACGGCGATCGGCGCCGCCGGCGTCACGTTCTACGCAGGCCTCTGGGCTGCGGCGAGCTCCGACATCCTCGCAACGCACTTCCTGCTGACCATGGAGGGCGTCATCCACGCACTCCAGGCCGTGGTGATCATCGGGCCGTTCATCGCGTACTTCATCACCAAGCGCGTGTGCATCGCGCTGCAGAAGAAGGATCGCGAGGTCGTGCTGCACGGCTACGAGTCGGGCCGCATCGTGAAGCTGCCTGGCGGCGAGTTCATCGAGGTGCACCAGCCCCTCGACGAGTACGAGCGCTGGCGTCTCGTGAGCTTCGAGTCGTACGAGCCGCTCATGCTGCGGCCGAACGCGCGCGGCAAGATCACGGGCGGTCAGCGCGTGCGGGCCGGACTGTCGCGGTGGTTCTTCGAGGACCGCATCGCGCCGGTCACCCGCGGCGAGCTCGAGGCGGCGCACCACACGCCCCACGCGGCCGTTGAGGCGACCACCACGCAGCACTGAGCCAGCCGACCGCGATTTCGGGCACCGGGCACCATGTCGATTGACTCGACGTGGTTCCGGTGCCCGAACTGCTTCTCCGACCTCTCCCCGATCGACGAGTGTGTCTTCGGATGCGAACGTGGTCATCGCTTCGACCGCTCCAAGCACGGGTACCTCACTCTGCTGGATCCGAAGGCACCGCGCACGGTCGGCGACGACCACGAGATGCTCGCCGCGCGTGCGGCGTTCCTCGGCCGCGGCGCGTACCTGCCGATCGCCGAGGAGTTGGCACGCACAGCGACGTCGGCGGATGTGGGAGAGCGTCTGCGCGTCGCGGACCTGGGCTGCGGCACCGGGTACTACTCCGCGCGGATCGGTGACGCACGGCCGGGTGCGGAGTTCCTCCTCGCCGACCGCTCGCCCCACGCGGTGCGGTCGGCGCTCCGAGTGGTTCCCGGCGCCACCGGCGTCGTCCTCGACATCTGGCGTCCGCTGCCCCTCCGCTCCGATGTCGCCGATGTGGTCGTGAACGTGTTCGCGCCCCGCAATCCGAGCGAGTTCGCCCGAATCCTGCGCCCCGGTGGTCGGCTCGTGGTGGTCGTGCCCCGCGCAGACCACCTGCGCGAGCTGCTCGAACTCGGCTCGCTGCTCGGCATTCCCCCGCAGAAGGCCGAGACGGTGACGGAGCAGTTCGCGGCGGTCGGCCTTCTGCGGCATAGCGCCACCCGGGTGCAGTACGCCATCGAGGCCGATTCCGCCACTCGCGTGTTGCTCGCGGGAATGGGGCCCTCGGCCCACCACGCTGCATCCCTCGCCGACGGCTCCACCGTCGGTAGCCTCGAGGTGACGGTCGCCGTGGACGTCCTCGCGTTCGAACTGGCGTCGCCGTGCGGCTGAAGCGGGTGCATACTGGGCCCATGTCCGATTGCTGCAGCTCGGGATCGGCTCGATACGAGAACGTGTTCGACGCACGCTTCGCTCACGGTATGGCGCAGCGGTACCGACGGCACGGGTTGACGACCGTCGAACTTCCCATCGTCGACCGCCTCGCCTCGATGGGCCTCGAAGACCGCACCGTTCTGGAGATCGGGGGCGGCGTGGGTGAGATCCAGATCGAGCTGCTCGCACGTGGAGCACGGGAGGCGACCAACCTCGAGCTGTCCTCCGCCTACGAGTCGGAGGCGCGCAGCCTGCTGGAGGAGCGCGGCCTCGCCTCTCGGGCGACGCGCCTCATCGGCATCGACCTGGCGGCCGATGGTGGGCGAGTCGCCGCCGCCGATTACGTGGTACTCCACCGGGTCGTCTGCTGCTACCCGGACTCGGAGCGGCTCCTCGGAGCCGCGGCGACCCACGCGCGTCGAGCCATCGTGTTCAGCCACCCACCACGCACGTGGTTCACACGCGTTGCCGTCCGCCTGGGCAACGCGTGGATGCGGTTCCGCGGCCGCGACTATCGCGGCTACATCCACTCCCCCACCGCGATGTACGGTGTCCTCGAGCTGGCGGGGTTCGAGCTCCACCGGCTGCGAGCCGGACCGAGATGGTGGGTCGTCGCGGCGACGCGTAGGTGATCGACTGGTTCACTTGACAAACGCGGAACGCCCCGGCGATGGTGCCGGGGCGGTCCGATTCAGATCTGCGGATGTCAGCGAGCGAAGTTGCCGCGGTAGTACTCGTACACCCAACCGACGATGGCCACGAGGAAGAGCACGAAGGCGATGGGGAACATCCACCAGCCGACGGCGAGCGAGAGAAAACCGAGCGCCGCAGCGGCTGCGAGCGTGATCGGCCACCAGCTCCACGGGCTGAAGAACCCGAGCTCGGGGTCGCCGTCGTCGATGTTCGCGTCGAGGCGATCCTCGGGCAGCTCGTCACCCTGTGCCTTGTGCACCCGGCCGAGGTAGAAGGCGATGAACGCCCCCAGCACCGCGGTGAGCGTGAGCGCTACGGTGCCGGCAGGCTCGATACCTGGCTGCAGCTCGTCGATCCAGGTCCAGTACGCGTAGACGATCGCGGCCAGCGCGAAGAAGACGAACAGAGTCCAGAAGAGAATGACATTGGCGCGCATCTACTTGACTTCCTCCGTCGCTGCGTCGTACACCGGTGCGTCTGGCGCATCCTTGGCCGGGCCGATGCCCACCGGTATGCCCGCCTCGGGGTGGTTGAGGTCGAACGCCGGGGACTCCGAGCGGATACGCGGGATCGAGGTGAAGTTGTGGCGCGGCGGCGGGCAGCTCGTCGCCCACTCGAGCGAACGGCCGTAACCCCACGGGTCGTTCACCGTGACCTTCGGGGCGCGACGAGCCGTGATGTAGACGTTCAGGAAGAACGGCACCATCGAGACCGCGAGGATGGCTGCGCCGACCGTCGAGAGCTGGTTCATCCACGTGACGTTGTCTTCGGGCAGGTACGAGTAGTACCGGCGCGGCATGGCCACCACGCCCAGCCAGTGCTGGACCAGGAACGTCGTGTGGAAGCCGATGAACAGCAACCAGAAGTGCCACTTGCCGAGGCTCTCGTTGAGCATCTTGCCGGTCCACTTCGGCCACCAGAAGTAGAAGCCCGAGAACATCGCGAACACGACCGTGCCGAACACCACGTAGTGGAAGTGCGCGACGACGAAGTACGTGTCGGAGACGTGGAAGTCGAGCGGCGGCGACGCCAGGATGACGCCGGTCAGGCCGCCGAACACGAACGTGATGAGGAAGCCGATGGCCCAGACGAGCGGCGTCTCGAACGTGATCGAACCGCGCCACATCGTGCCGACCCAGTTGAAGATCTTCACACCCGTGGGCACCGCGATGAGCATCGTCATCAGCGCGAAGAACGGCAGCAGCACCGAGCCCGTGACGTACATGTGGTGCGCCCAGACGGTGGTGGACAGGGCCGCGATCGCAATGGTCGCGTAGATCAGCGTCTTGTACCCGAAGATCGGCTTCCGGCTGAAGACCGGGAACACCTCCGAGACGATGCCGAAGAACGGCAGCGCGATGATGTACACCTCGGGGTGGCCGAAGAACCAGAAGAGGTGCTGCCAGAGGATCACACCGCCGTTGGCCGGATCGTAGATGTGGGCGCCGAGGATGCGGTCGGCAGCCGCGGCGAGGATCGCGGCCGCGAGGACCGGGAACACCATCAGGATCAGGATCGACGTGACGAGCGTGTTCCACGTGAAGATCGGCATGCGGAACATGGTCATGCCGGGCGCGCGCATCGTGATGATCGTCGTGATGAAGTTCACGCCACCGAGGATCGTGCCGAAACCCGACAAGCCGAGGCCGACCATCCAGAGATTGCCGCCGATGCCTGGTGAGAACGTCGTCGATGCGAGTGGTTGATACGCGAACCAGCCGAACGAGGCAGCGCCCTGCGGCGTGAAGAAGCCCGCGACGGCGATGAGCGAACCGAAGTTGAAGAACCAGTACGCCAGCGCGTTCAGGCGCGGGAACGCGACATCGGGCGCGCCGATCTGCAGCGGCATCAGCACGTTCGCGAAGCCCGCGAACAGCGGCGTCGCGAACATCAGCAGCATGATCGTGCCGTGCATCGTGAACAGCTGGTTGTACTGCTCGCGCGTCTGGACGATCTCGAGTCCGGGCTCGAACAGCTGGGCGCGGATGATCAGCGCCATCACGCCACCGATGCAGAAGTAGATGAACGAGGTGATCAGGTAGAGGTACCCGATCACCTTGTGGTCGGTCGTGGTGATCCACCTGACGAGGGTGTTGCCCTTGCGCTCGACCTTCGAGGTACCGAACGGCAGGCTGCTCGACTGCGGTCGAGCCGGTGCGGTCGTGGTGCTCATTCGGCTTCCTGCTCCTCTTTCAATTCGGGCTCGCCCGTGCCGGGCTGGTTCTGGCGGCGGTCGTAATCGGTGGAGAGCTGGCCCTCCTGGCCGAGGTCGCGAAGCGACTCGATGTACGCGTCGTACTCCTCCTCGGAGACGACCTCGACGTTGAAGAGCATGAGCGAGTGGTACTCGCCGCAGAGCTCGGCGCACTTGCCGGCGTACGTGCCCTCGCGCTCGGGAACGAACGACATGTAGTTCGTCTGACCCGGAATCATGTCCTTCTTGTAGAGGAAGTCGTGGACCCAGAACGAATGGATGACGTCGCGCGCCTCGAGCTTGATCTCGACGTTCTGCCCGACGGGCAGGACGAGCTTGGGCAGTTCGGACTGCACGACCGAGCCTGCGGGACCTTCTTCGTCGAGCTGGCCCTGGATGCCGGGCGAGTAGACGTCTTCGTCGATGTAGTTGAAGTCCCAGGCCCACTGCTTGCCGATCGCCTCGATGCGGACGTCGACCTCGTCGTCGGCGAACCGCTGTTCGATCGCCGCCTGGTCACGCGCCGTGAACGCGAAGAACCCGAGCACGAAGATCAGCGGGACGATGGTGTAGAACACCTCGATCGGCATGTTGTAGCGCAACTGCACCGGAAGACCGGTCTGCCCCTTGCGCCGGCGGTAGGCGATCACGGCCCAGATGGTGAGGCCCCACGTGAGGAGACCGACGACCAGCAGCACGATCCACGATGTCACCCAGAGACCCGAGATGCGCTCGGTGTGGTTGGTGACCGGACCGGCTCCCTCCTCGAACCCCGGAAGGAATCCGTTCAGCTGGGCCTGCGTACATCCGGCGAGGACGAGGCTGAGCGACGCTGCAATCGGAATAGCAGCCCATCGGAGACGGCGATTGTGGCGCACCGGTGACCTTTCGGGAGACTCGAAGGCGCTTCACAGTGAAGCGCGGTGATCGGTCCCTAGCCTACTCCGACTCGACCGTTCGGGTGTGCACCGGAGGACGGTGTCCGGCCCGCCGAGAGCCGAATTCGAGCCGCAATCGGCCGAAATGCCGAAGGGGGGCCGCTCGCGCGGCCCCCCTTCGGGAGTGGTTTTCAGCCCCGGATCAGTGGAACGAGTCCCCACAGGCGCAGCTGCCCTGCGCGTTGGGGTTGTCGATCGTGAAGCCCTGCTTCTGGATCGTGTCCTCGAAATCGATCGAGGCGCCATCGAGGTATGGCACGCTCATCTTGTCGACGACGACCTCGACACCCGAGAAGTCGACGACGGCGTCGCCGTCGAGGAGCCGCTCGTCGAAGTAGAGCTGATAGATCAGCCCGGAGCATCCGCCGGGCTGCACCGCAACCCTCAGGCGCAGGTCGTCGCGGCCCTCCTGCTCGAGGAGGCTGCGGACCTTGCCTGCGGCGGTGTCGCTCAGCTTCACGCCGTGCATCGTGTCGGTGATCGTGTCGCTCATGTCTCTCCTCGGTGCGTCAGGGAACGCGGATGTCTCGTTCCATGGTAACCGCCGTACATGGGTGTCGTCCCCATACGCGCTCAAGAACCCGTGCGAACCTCGAGTCGCGCGAAGAACAGCGCCTCCGCGAGCAGCGCGCGCTTGAACACGCCGAGATGGAGCGACTCGTTGGGGCTGTGCGCGCGGGAGTCGGGATCCTCGACGCCGGTCACGAGGATCTGCGCCTCGGGGAACTCGTCGACGAGCTCGGCGATGAACGGGATCGAGCCGCCCACGCCGATCTCGACGGGCTCCTTCCCCCATGCCTCGGCCATGGCCGCACGGGTCTCGGTCACCGCCCAGCCGCTCGTGTCGACGAGGAAGGGCTGACCCCGGTCGATGTCCTCGAAGGTGAGGTGCGCGCCGAACGGTGCGTGCGCCTCGAGGTGGGCGCGGATGGCGGCGAATGCCTCGCCGGCGTCCTGCCCGGGCGCGATGCGGGCACTCACCCGCACCCGCACGCCCGGCACGAGGGTGTTCGACGCATTCGCGACATCCGGTGCGTCGACGCCGGTCACGGTGATCGAGGGCTGGGCCCAGATGCGCGAGAGGAGGGTGCCGTTGCCGATCGGCGTGACGCCCTCGAGCAGCCCGGCCTCGGCACGGAGTTGCGCCTCGTCGTAGGGCGGGGTCTCCAGGTCGGCGCTTCGCAGCCCCTCGACCGCGACGGAGCCGTCGTCGTGCCACATCGAGTCGAGCATGCGGATGGCCGCCATCATGGCGTCGGGCGCAGCGCCGCCGTACATGCCCGAGTGCGACGCGTGCGCCAGCGTGTCGATGCGCAGGTTGAACGCCACGGCGCCGCGCAGGGCGACGGTGATCGCCGGGGTCTCGAGATCCCAGTTGCCGGAGTCGGCGACGATGATCGCATCCGCGGCGAGCAGGTCGCGGTTCTCGTGCAGGAAGTTCGCGAACGACCGCGACGCCCATTCCTCCTCCCCCTCGATGAACATCGCCAGGCCGAGGTCGAAATCGCCGGCGACCTCGGCGAAGGCACGGATGGCCCCGACGTGCGCCATGATGCCGGCCTTGTCGTCGGCCGCGCCGCGTCCGTGCAGGCGATCGCCGCGCTGGGTCGGCTCGAACGGCGGCGTCTCCCAGTCTTCGTCCTTTCCGGGCGGTTGCACGTCGTGGTGTGCATAGAGCAGCACCGTCGGCCGCCCGTTGCGGGCGGGACGGCTCGCGACGACGGCGGGCTGGCCGAGCTCGGAACCATCGGCGACCGGCGCCCGCCGCACGTCGACCACCTCGAACACGCCCGTGGCGCGCAGCAGCTCGGCGACGGCCTCGGCGCTCGCGGCCACGTGGGCGTCGTCGAATGCGGGCCAAGAGACGGATGGGATGCGCACGAGGCGGGCGAGATCGGCGACGGTGGCGGGGAATCCGGCGTCGACGGCGGTACGGATGGCATCGGTGGCTTCGTGGGCGTCGGCGATGGCGGATCCGGTGGGTTCGGTCTTGGTCATGCCGGTAATCTTAAGGGCAACCGATTCGAGGACTCCCGTGGCAAAGCACCCCACCAACACCCCTGCGCCCGAGGCCGGCGCCGACAACGAGGCATCCGCCGCCGCGAAGACCGGCAAAGGCGCTCCGACGCCGAGCCGCGCGGAGCGCGAGGCCGCCCGCAAACGGCCGCTCGTGCCGAACGACCGCAAGGAAGCGGCGAGGCAGGCACGTGCCAAGCAGGCCGCGGCGCGCGAACGTGCGCGCGTCGGCATGGCGATGGGCGAGGACAAGTACCTGCCCACCCGCGACCGCGGCCCGCAGAAGAAGTACGTGCGCGACTACGTCGACGCGCGCTTCAGCATCGGCGAGATCCTCATCCCGTTCATGTTCCTGATCATCCTGCTCACGTTCGTGCCGAGTGCCGAGGTGCAGGCCATCGGCATCGTCGCGCTCTGGGCGTTCTTCCTCGTCGCGGTGATCGACGTCGTCATCCTCGGCTTCCTCCTCACGCGCAAGCTGAAGGCCAAGTTCGGCGAGAGCAACGCCGAACGGGTGCGTTGGTACGCGGCGATGCGCGCGCTCCAGCTGCGTCCCCTGCGCCTGCCGAAGCCGCAGGTCAAGCGGGGTCAGTACCCGTCCTGAACCGGGCCGCCGGTGTGGCGGGCCCGGTCGTCGCACGAGCACGAGCGCCTGAGCAGGATTGCGCGGCGGGATGCGTCACGCCCGCGTGTACGCTCCCCCGCGGATGAGCGGCACGCGGGTCTCCTCGTCGGTGAGCGAGCCGTGCTGGCCCACCATCGACTCCCCCTGGCGATTCGCCTCCCGGCGGTCGTAGTAGGCGACGCCCGAGCGTGCGGCGATGAGGATGTCGCCGATGCGGTCGCGCACCTCATCGGCGACCGGGCCGAACACGCCGGCCTCGATGGCCTCGTCACGCCCGAGCACCCAGGCGCGGTGGCCCTCTGCGGCCTTCCAGCCCTCGAGGAGCGCCGCGGGCGCGGCCGCATCGAGCCCGGGTTCGAGCGAGAACGAGAGGAACCGCGGCTCGCCGGCGACGTGCCGGACGCCCTCGAGCAACTCCGGCCGAGCGTCGATGAACACGTGCCGGTGCGCGGGTACGTCGATGACGCCGTGATCGGCTGTGACCAGCAGCCCGACCCCCCGGGGCAGGTCGCGTTCGAACGACGCCAGCTCGGCGTCGAGTAGCTCGAGCCCGGCGAGCCAGCGATCGGACTCCCAGCCGTGCGCATGCGCGATGCGGTCGAGCTCCGACACGTAGACGTACACGAGGGCTCGGGACTCGTTCCGCACCACCTCGCGCGCCGCGGCGAACCGTTCGGCGATCGTCGACGCCGCCCGGTACTCGGTGCCGCGCAGCACGGCGCGCGAGAAGCCCGACCCGATGTGCTTGCCCGACCCCACGGCGTAACTCGGGATACCGGCCTCCCTGGCCGTCTCGAAGAGCGTCGGTACGCGCTGCCAGGTCTCGGGCGACATCCGCTCGTCCCAGCCGGTGAGCTGGTTCACGACGCGATCGTTGGCTCGATCGAGCACGCGGTATCCGACGAGGCCGTGCTCGCCCGGCATCCGTCCGGTGGTGAAGCTGGCGATGCCCGCCGCGGTCGTCGAGGGCAGCACGGTGCGGATCACGTCGCGTCGCGACATCCGCCCGGCCAGGAACCGAGCGTGGCCCGCGCGGGCCTGGATGTTGGCCGCGCCGAGCCCGTCGACGAGCACGATCACCGCGGCGGATGCCTCGGGCAATTCGAACGGGTTGGCCTGCGCGTCGAGGCTGGCGAGCGAACTGCCGAGCACCCCGGCAAGCCTCGGGGCACTGACGGCGGGCACCGGTAGCATTGCAGGCATCGCGCCCAGTCTGGCACAGGCCGGGCGCGGCCCATTCCCCTCGTGCCGAGCACCTCACCCAGAGACGACGGATGACCCGAGCCAAGAACCCGCCCGCAGACGAGCCGATCGCCGAACGCATCGAAGACGTCGACGTCGCCACCGAGATGCAGGGCTCGTTCCTCGAATACGCCTACTCGGTCATCTACTCGCGGGCGCTGCCCGACGCGCGCGACGGCCTGAAGCCCGTACAGCGGCGCATCCTGTTCGGCATGTCCGAGATGGGCCTGCGGCCCGACCGCGGCCACGTGAAGTCGTCACGTGTCGTCGGCGACGTCATGGGCAAGTACCACCCCCACGGCGACACGGCCATCTACGACGCGCTCGTGCGCATGGCGCAACCGTTCACGCTGCGCGTGCCGCTCATCGACGGTCACGGCAACTTCGGTTCGCTCGACGATGGTCCCGCAGCGCCGCGCTACACCGAGGCGAGGCTGGCCGCGCCGGCGCTCGCGATGACCGAGGGCCTCGACGAGGACGTCGTGGACTTCGTGCCGAACTACGACAACTCGGCCCAGCAGCCCGAGGTGATGCCCGCCGCCTACCCGAACCTGCTCGTCAACGGTGCGAGCGGCATCGCCGTGGGCATGGCCACGAACATGGTCCCCCACAACCTCATCGAGGTCGTGGGCGCGGCCCGGCACCTGATCGCGAATCCTGACGCGACGCTCGACGAGCTCATGGAGTTCGTCCCCGGGCCCGACCTGCCCTCGGGCGGCACCATCGTCGGGCTCGCCGGCATCAAGGACGCCTACGCCACCGGTCGCGGCAGCTTCAAGACGCGCGCAAAGGTGTCGATCGAGAACATCACGGCGCGCAAGGTGGGCCTGGTGGTGACCGAGCTGCCGTACCTGGTCGGACCCGAGAAGGTCATCGAGAAGATCAAAGACGGCGTGAACGCCAAGAAGATCAGCGGCATCTCCGACGTCACCGACCTCACCGACCGCACCAAGGGCCTGCGCCTCGTCATCGGCATCAAGACGGGCTTCAGCCCCGAGGCGGTGCTCGAGCAGCTGTATCGGCTGACGCCCCTCGAAGACTCCTTCAACATCAACAACGTCGCGCTCGTCGACGGCGGACCCCAGACCCTCGGGCTGCGCGAGCTCCTGCAGGTCTACGTCGCGCACCGCATCTCGGTCGTCACGAGACGATCGCAGTTCCGGCTCGCGCGGCGGAAGGAGCGTCTGCACCTCGTCGAGGGCCTGCTCATCGCGATCCTCGATATCGACGAGGTCATCCAGGTGATCCGCACGAGTGACGAGGCCGACCAGGCGCGCACTCGCCTGATGGACGTCTTCGACCTCAGTCAGCTGCAGGCCGAATACATCCTCGAACTGCGTCTCCGCCGCCTCACGAAGTTCTCGCGCATCGAGCTCGAAGCCGAGCGCGACCGGCTCCGCACCGAGATCGCCGAACTCGAGGAGATCCTCGCGCGTCGCCACCGCATCGAGGCGCTCGTCTCCGACGAACTCGAGGAGGTGGCCGACCGTTACGGCACGCCCCGCCGCACCCTGCTCACCGACGCTCGCCCGAGCATCGCCCGCGCGACGGCGAAGCATGCGCCCGTCAACCTCGAGGTGATGGATGTCCCGTGCCGGGTGTTCCTCAGCGCCACCGGCCGGATCGCCCGGGTCGACCTGCCCGAGGGTGCCGAAGGACCGGTCACCATCACGCCGCCCGCTCGGCGCAGCAAGCACGACGCCATCCGTTCGGTACTCGACACCACGAGCCGAGCCGAGATCGGCGCCGTCACGAGCCTCGGTCGACTCATCCGCTTCACGCCCGTCGACCTGCCGATGCTGCCGCCGACGTCGGTGCAGCTGGGCGCCGGTGTTCGCGTGTCCGACTACCTCGCCCTGCCGAACCGAGACGAGAGGGTGCTGGCCATCGTCTCGCTCGACGCCGACCGCCCGATCGCGCTCGGCACCAAGCTCGGCGTGGTCAAGCGCGTGTCGACCGGCGCCTACCCCAACAAGCCCGAGTTCGAGGTGATCGGCCTGAAGGCCGGCGACGAGGTCGTCGGCGCGGTGCAGGGCGACGAGAGCGACGAGCTCGTGTTCGTGGCATCCGATGCGCAGTTGCTGCGGTTCCCGGCCGCTTCGGTGCGCCCGCAGGGCTGCCCGGCCGCCGGCATGGCGGGCATCAACCTCGCGAGCGGCGCTCATGCGATCCACTTCACGAGCGTGCCGGCGGATGCCGCGGCCGACGTCGTGGTCGTCACGATCGCGGCGAGCAGCGAGACGCTCCTCGGCACCGACCCGGGCAGCGCGAAGGTGAGTGCGTTCTCGGAGTTTCCCGCGAAGGGTCGGGCGACGGGCGGTGTGCGCGCGCAGCGCTTCCTGAAGGGCGAGGACGCGCTGCACCTCGCCTGGGTCGGCCGCTCCCCCGCCCTCGCGGTCGGCCTCGACGGATCCGCTCGTCAGCTGCCCGACGGCGGGGCCAAGCGCGACGCGTCGGGACAGGCACTCGATGCGGTCGTCGCCGCCATCGGCACGCGCATCGGCTGAGTGGGGCCGTCCTCGGTCACTCCGCGCCGCCACTCCCTTGGCGGGTGCACTTGACGCGGCGCCGATCGAGCGGCATATTCGGCGGTGATCGTCGACGGGGTGCCACGAGCGCAGCTGTCGGCCGGAACCGTGAGAGGTGACCCATGACGCGAGCGGACCTGCAGGCTCAGCTCTCGGGGCGGGTACTGGCGCCCGGGGACACCGAGTACGAGGTCGCGCGAGCGGTGTGGAACGCGATGATCGATCGCCGGCCGCGGTACATCGTGCAGTGCGCCGACGCGGGCGACGTCGCCGCGGCCGTGCGGTTCGCCCGCGAACACGACCTCGACGTGGGCGTGCGCTGCGGCGGACACGGCATCGTCGGCCACGCCGTGCCCGACGACGGCCTGATGCTCGACCTGCGGCCGATGGGGCGGGCGGTGGTCGATCCGGTGGAGCGGCGCGCGCGGGTCCAGGGCGGTGCGCTCCTCGGCGCGCTCGACGTGGCGGCCCAGGCGCATGCCCTCGCCACCACGGCCGGCAACGTCTCGCACACGGGGGTCGGCGGTCTCACGCTCGGCGGCGGGATGGGCTGGCTGGCGCGGCAGCACGGCCTCTCCTGCGACAACGTGACCGGGTTCGAGGTGGTCACCGCCGACGGCGAGACCGTGCGTGCGAGCACCGACGAGCACCCCGACCTGTTCTGGGCGCTGCGCGGTGGCGGCGGCAACTTCGGCGTCGTCACCGAGTTCGAGTTCGCGCTGCATCCCGAGCCGGGTGACGCCATCGCGGCGGAGTTCCACTATCCCGTGCCCGACGCCCGTGAACCGATGCGCCGATGGCGCGACCTGGCCGTGGAGGCACCGCGGCAGGCCACGTGGAACGCCACCATCGCGGACGGCGTCGTCGCACTGGGGCTCGTCTGGGTTGGCGACCCCGACGACGGAGCCGCCGTGACCGCGGACCTCGCGCGCGCCCTTGCCGACGTCGCAGAGCCCACAGAGCGGATGATTCGACCGATGCCGTACCTGCAGCTCCAGACGCGCGAGGACGACGAGGAGGAGCACGCCTGGCGACGCTACTGGAAGGGCCACTACTTCGACGCGCTCGACGACGGCGTCATCGAGGCGCTCCTGTCGCGTGACGGCGAAATGCTGCCGAACGTCAGCCTGCAGGCGTACGGCGGCGCCATCGCCGACGTGCCCGACGAGGAGACCGCGTTCTCGCGTCGCGACACCGCGTTCGAGTTCGTTGCGGCCTCCCGCTGGCAGGATGCGGCCGAAGACGACGCCCGCATGGACGCCGCTCGACGCTACGCCGGCACGATGGACCGCTTCGCGAGCGGGGCATACGTCAACGTGCTCGGCGATGACGGCGAACGGGGCATCCGCCGGGCCTACTCGAGGGAGAAGCTCACCCGGCTCACCGCGGTCAAGGACGCGTACGATCCCGCGAACGTCTTCCACCTCAACCAGAACATTCGGCCGTCGGCCGGCTGATCAGGCGTCGATGCGGTCGCGCTCCAGCGCATCGGAGCTGTCGATGATGAACTCCTTGCGCGGCGCGACGTCGTTGCCCATCAGCAGCTCGAAGACGCGGCCGGCATTCTCGGCATCGCCGATGCCGACGCGGCGCAACGTGCGCTTGCGCTTGTCCATGGTCGTCGTCGCGAGCTGGTCGGCGTCCATCTCGCCGAGACCCTTGTACCGCTGGATCGGATCCTGGTAGCGCTTGCCCTGCTTCTTCAGGGTCGCGAGCACGCCCTGCAGTTCGGGCTCGGAATACGTGTAGATCGTGTCGTTCGGCTTCGAGCCGGCGTTCATCACCACGACCCGGTGGAGCGGTGGCACGGCGGCGAAGACACGGCCCTCCTCGATCATCGGCCGCATGTAGCGGAAGAACAGGGTGAGCAGCAGCGTGCGGATGTGGGCGCCGTCGACGTCGGCATCGCTCATGATGATGACCTTGCCGTACCGCGCAGCCGGCAGGTCGAAGCTGCGACCCGAGCCCGCTCCGATGACCTGGATGATCGACGCGCACTCCGCGTTGCCGAGCATGTCGGAGACGCTCGCCTTCTGCACGTTGAGGATCTTGCCGCGGATCGGCAGCAGCGCCTGGTGTTCGCTGTCGCGGGCGAGCTTCGCGGTGCCGAGCGCCGAGTCGCCCTCGACGATGAACAGCTCGCTGTGCGCGACATCCGTCGACCGGCAATCGACGAGCTTCGCCGGCAGCGACGAGCTCTCGAGGGCGTTCTTGCGTCGCTGCGTCTCTTTGTGGGCCCGCGCCGAGATGCGGGACTTCATCTCGGCCACGACCTTGTCGAGGAGCAGCGCCGACTGCGCCTTGTCGTCGCGCTTCGGCGATGAGAACCGGGCCCCGAGCTCCTTCGTGAGCACGTTGGCGACGATGGCGCGTGCCGCGGGCGTGCCGAGGACCTCCTTGGTCTGGCCCTCGAACTGCGGTTCGGGCAGGCGCACGGTGACCACCGCGGTGAGCCCGGCAAGCACGTCGTCCTTCTCGAGCTTGCCACCTCCGTTGAACGCAGCCCCGGCCTTCAGGCGCCGCGCGTTCTGCTCCACCTGCTGCCGAAGGAACTTCAGCAGTGCCTGCTCGAAGCCCGTGTGGTGGGTGCCGCCCTTGGGCGTGGCGATGATGTTCACGAACGACTTCACGACCGTGTCGTAGCCGGTGCCCCAGCGCACCGCGATGTCGACCTGGCATTCCCGCTGCAGCTCGGTCGGCACCATCGCGCCCCCATCGGTGAGCACCGGCACGGTCTCGGTGAAGCCGCCGGTGCCCGTGAGGCGCCACACGTCGGTGAGGGGGGCATCCGTCGCCAGGTGCTCGACGAACTCCGAGATGCCGCCCTCGAACTCGAACGAGGTCGTGTGCGGTTCGGCGCCCCGCTCGTCGGTGACGTCGATCGTGAGGCCCGGCACGAGGAACGCGGTCTGACGCGCGCGGGCGAGCAACTCGTCGGTCTGGAACTCGGCGCCCTTCGTGAAGATCTGCCGGTCGGCCCAGTAGCGGATGCGCGTGCCCGTGACGCCCTTCGCGACCTTGCCGACGACCTGCAGCTCGCTGTGCTCCTCGAACGGCGTGAACGGCGCGTCGGGCGTGGGCTCGCCGGAGTCCTCGAAGAGACCGGGTTCGCCGCGGTGGAACGACATGGCCCACGTGCGACCGTCGCGATCGACCTCGACGTCGAGGCGTTCGGAGAGGGCGTTGACGACGGATGCCCCGACACCGTGCAGTCCGCCGGAGGCGGCGTAGGAGCCCGAGCCGAACTTGCCGCCCGCGTGCAGCTTGGTGAAGACGACCTCGACGCCGGAGAGGCCGGTCTTGGGCTCGGCGTCGACGGGAATGCCGCGCGCGCGGTCGCGTACCTCGACGCTGCCGTCGGGGTGGAGGATCACGCCGATCTCGTTGCCGTGGCCCGCGAGCGCCTCGTCGACCGAGTTGTCGATGATCTCCCACAGGCAGTGCATGAGGCCCCGGGAGTCGGTCGAACCGATGTACATGCCGGGTCGCTTGCGCACCGCCTCGAGGCCCTCGAGGACGGAGAGATGGCGGGCGGAATAGTCGGAGCTCACGTCGATCAAGCCTACTGACGCCGGACGACACGGTGCGTGAGGCGCTACGCGCACAGCGAAATGCCAGCCTCAACGGGGGGATCACCCCGGTTCGCATGCTTTCATTGAGGAACGGAACACGAGGTCGAGCAGGAGGAGGAGCCATGACCCAGTACACCGAGACCACCGGTGCGGTCGATGAACTCGACACCCCGTATGAGCTCACCGCCCTCGACCGCTGCGACGCGTGCGGCGCGCAGGCATACATCCGAGTCGTCGTCGCGAACGGCGAGCTCCTCTTCTGCGCCCATCACGGGCGGAAGCACCAGGAGAAGCTCGCACAGATCGCGCACAGCTGGCACGACGAGTCGAGCCGCCTGTTGTCCGATGGTCGCGACTGACCCACACTGCTTCATGAGTGAACGCCCCGGCTTCCGCCGGGGCGTTCATTCGTTTCGGTTCCGATTCCGGATGCCGCGACTACGCATGCGTGAGCGGCGCCGCCGCGCGCACGGCGCCGAGCTGCGCCTCCCTGGCGGCGGTCGCGTACGCGTCCACCGCGGCGGCGTGCGGGCCGGGGTCGTACGCGAGCCCCGCGCGCTCGGCCGCGATGCCGAGGAGGTGGTCGGCGAACGCCGGGTTCTTCGCGAGCACCGGGCCGTGCAGGTGGGTGCCCATGACGGAACCCATCACGACGCCCTCCTGGCCAGAGCCTCGGCCATTGCCTGCGCCCGACCGGACTCGTCCGAGCGGCGAGCCTTCGGCGCCGATGTAGTCGCGGGCGTGGTTCTCGAATCCGACGAGCGTTCCGAACCGCGGCGAGGCGACCACGAGATCGCCGGTCACGCGGGAGGCGGCAGGAACTGCCCGGCCGGGCAGGATGCCGAGTCCCTCGACGCTCGAGCCGTCGGGGCGCTCGATGCCCCAACTGAGGAGCTCCCACCCGGTGCCCACCGCCAGGATCGGGACGCCCTCGGTGCCCCAGGTGCGCAGCTCGTCATGCATGGACAGCAGCACGGCGCGGCTCCGCTCGATCGACGAGTCGCTGCCCGAACCGAGCACGATGGCATCCGCGCGTTCGGGCAACTGCTCACGCGCGTCGACGGCGATGACACGTGCGTCGAGTTCGGCCCATTCGGCTCGGCGCCGCAGCACGGCCGCATTCTCGGCGTCGCCGTTGGTGTTCTGGTGCGCGGGCAGCAGTGCCACGATCGTGAGGGTCATTCCGCTCCCGACAGTCCGAGGTGGGCCCGAGTGCGTCGCATCGAGTCGGCCGTGAACACGATGGTCTTCACGCCCGTCGCCGGGGCGGGCAGGGCGAGGAAGTCATCGAGCGCGCGTGCCAGGTCGGATTCGACGCGATCGATCTGCACGCCGTCGTAGGCGAGCATGAGCGCGGCCTCGGCCGACTTCGAGCCGCTGACGATCGCCACACGGCGAAGCGACGAGGCATCCGTCGGCCAGAAATAGGAGGGGTCGCGCACATCGGATCCCATCGCGAAGAGGATCTGCTCGGTACCGGGCTCGATGCTGTCGACGTTGAGCTGGTAGCTCGTGGGGTTCTGCACGAGCACGAACTCGACCTCTTTGCCGCGAACCCGCACCCGTTCGCCCCGGCCGAACACCGGCGGGATCTCGCTCAGCGCTCGAGCGGTCGTCTCAGCGGAGAACCGTTCGCCGAGCACCGCCTTCGCCGTGGCGTAGGCAGCGGCTGCGTCGACAGCGTAGTGCACGCCACGCGCGGGAAGTTCGATCGTGACGAACGAGTGGCCGTCGTTGACGAGAGCCCCGCGGCCCTGCACGGACTCGACGACGACGCCGTCGCCGGGTGCCAGCCGGGTCGCGCTCGTCTCGGTGTGGCCGAGCCCACGTGGCGCGGCGTCGACGACCGTCTGCGAGACCCCGAAGCGGTGCACTGCGACATCCGGCGACACGTGAGCGGCGATGCGCTCGAGATAGGCGTCGTCGGCGTTCACGATGATGACCTCGCCCGCACGTGCCGCGATCCTCGCGAGCATGCCCGCCACCATGTCGGAATCGTGGAATCGGTCGATCTGGTCGACCATCACGTTGGTGAGCGCCACCGCGCGGGCGTCGACCCCCTGCATGACGAGGGCGCCATGACCCTCATCCATCTCGAGTACGGCCATATCGCCGGGCACGCGGCCCCGCCAGTCGGCACGCTCGAGGAGGGCGGAGGTGAGCCCTTGGCTGATGTTCGCGGTCGACGGGTTCGTGAACACGTCGACGCCGTGAGCGCGCAGGATCGCGACGAGCATCTTCGTCGTGGTCGACTTGCCGCTGGAGCCCGACACCACCACGAGGCCCTCCGGGAACCCCGAGAGCGTCCGCTTCAGGTAGCTCGGTGCGATCCGGTTGACGATCAGGCCGGGGATCGCCGATCCGCCGCCGGGCTTGCGCAGCCGGGCGGCGAATCGGACGAGCCTGCCGACGAGGATCGCCGGCGCATAACGCACCGGTGGCCTACTCGAGGTAGTCGCGGAGCGACTGGGAGCGTGACGGGTGGCGGAGCTTCGCCATGGTCTTCGACTCGATCTGGCGGATGCGTTCACGTGTGACGCCGAACGTGTCGCCGATCTGGTCGAGCGTCTTCGGCATGCCGTCGCCGAGGCCGAAGCGCATGCGGATGACGCCCGCCTCGCGTTCGCTCAGCGAGTCGAGGAGCGACTCGAGCTGCTTCTGCAGCATCGTGAAGCCCACCGCGTCGGCCGGCACGACGGCCTCGGTGTCCTCGATGAGGTCTCCGAACTCGCTGTCGCCGTCTTCGCCGAGGGGCGTGTGCAGCGAGATGGGCTCACGGCCGTACTTCTGCACCTCGATGACCTTCTCGGGGGTCATGTCGAGTTCCTTCGACAGCTCCTCGGGCGTGGGCTCGCGGCCCAGGTCCTGGAGCATCTGACGCTGCACCCGGGCGAGCTTGTTGATGACCTCGACCATGTGCACCGGGATACGGATGGTGCGGGCCTGATCGGCCATCGCTCGGGTGATCGCCTGGCGGATCCACCAGGTCGCGTAGGTCGAGAACTTGAAGCCCTTGGTGTAGTCGAACTTCTCGACCGCACGGATGAGACCCAGGTTGCCCTCCTGGATGAGGTCGAGGAACTGCATGCCACGACCGGTGTAGCGCTTCGCGAGCGAGACGACGAGGCGCAGGTTCGCGCCGAGCAGGTGGCTCTTGGCCCGCTGGCCGTCTTTCGCGACCCACTGGAGTTCGCGACCGAGCTGCGAGCGCTTCTCGGCATCCGACATGTGCGACAGCTTCTCCTCGGCGAAGAGGCCCGCTTCGATGCGCATCGCGAGTTCGACCTCTTCGGCCGCGTTGAGGAGCGCGACCTTTCCGATCTGCTTCAGGTAGTCCTTCACCGGGTCGGCGGTCGCGCCGGTGATGGCGGACGAGTACACGGGAACTTCGTCTTCGTCGTCGACGGCGCGCAGCACGAGCGCACCCGTCGGATGCGGCTCCACGGCGACCGCCGGCTTCGACTCCTCGTCGGTGTCCTCGTCGGTGTCGGCGACGGATGCCGCGTCTGGCGTCTCCGTCGCGTCGGCGTCGACCGCATCCGCGTCGACGGCCTCGACCACTTCGACGGCCTCGACCTCGATCTCGGTATCGACCTCGACGTCCTCGAGTTCCTCAGGCTCGATCTCGTCCTCGTCGTCGCCGGCGCTGCCGGCCTTCGCCTTGCCGCGCGGCTTCGCCGTCGACTTCGCGGTGCTGGTGCGCGGGGCCTTGCCCGCAGGTGCAGCGCCCTTCGGCGCCGCTGTCTTGGTGCCGCTCTTCGTCGGCGTCTTCGTCTTCGCCGCCGACCCGGCGGTGGCCTTCGCGGCCGTCTTCGCGGCGCTCGACTTCGCGGCCGTCGCGCGCGTTGCAGCGGGCTTCTCCGCCTCGCTCTTCGCCGACGTCGCAGCCTTCGTCGTTGCCATTCGTTGAACCTCTCCTACCGTCGCGCGGCGTGTGCCCTCTCGGACGCGCGGCTCGTGCATTCGGTCCGGTCGTTTTCGGACACTATGAGGACCCATGTCAAGTCCGCTTGTTCGGCGCGAACACATCGTGCCAGCGGACCAGAACGGGTCCTGCCCCCATTATACATTCACCGACTGTGCCGCTGCTCCAGCGACGTGCTGAACCGCCGGTCATCCCACTTGAGGAGAACGAAACCAGCCCCATCGGAATTCCCGCTGAGCCGCCATTTTCGGCGGATCGGCCGGGCCGCACGCCCGCTGCAGTGGCTTCGTTCAGCCGCCGAGCGGCGACTCGTCATCTCGCGTGCGTCGGAAGGCCAGGAACTTCTCGAGCTCGGCGGCGATCTCGTCGGCCGAGGGTGGTTGACCGGCCTCATCCGTCAGCGGAGACCGCAGCGTCGTGCCCTCCATATAGGAGTCGTGGCGTTCCTCGAGCGTTCCGACGAGCTTGGCGAGCTCGCTGTTCTCGGCGACCTGCTCGTCGATACGTGCCACGAACTCGCGTCCCTGGGCACGCAGCGCGTCGGTGGGGAAGATGCGCCCGGTCGAGGCGCTGACCGCTTCGAGCGCCGCGACCGCCGCGAGCGGATATTCCGTATCGGAGAGGTAGTGCGGGATCAGCAGAACGAATCCTGTGGTCGGGTGTTCCCGCTTCTGCAGGCGGTACTCGACGAGGTGGAGGGCGTTGGACGGCACCTGCGTGGTCGGCCGCCAGACCGACATGGCTTCGATGAGGTCGGCGCGGTTGCCGCTCACCGTCATTCCGATGGGCCGTGTGTGCGGCACCGGCATCGGGATCGAGTTGATCCACGTCGTCGACGAAACCTGGAGTTCGTCGATGAGCCCGAGCACGGCGGAGCCGAACCGCTCCCATTGGAAGTCGGGCTCGTAACCCGTGAAGAGGAGGAATTGCTGTCCGAGCTCGTCACGCGCCAGATCGAGGCTGAGGCGCGGTGGGCGGTAGTCGGTCAGGTGGTCGGCCGCGAACAGGATGATCGGCCGGCGTGCGCGGTAGTCGAGCAGCTCATCGGCGTCGAACGTCGCGACCACCGTGCTCTCGAGCGTGTCGAGGAGGTACTCGGTCGTCTGCGCCACGGCGGCACCCGCGTCGGCGAACCCGGTGAGACCCGCGACGAGCGGCAGCCCGGGCGGCACCACGACGTCCGGGTTCAACTCGTACAGAGAGCGGGGATCGCGCATGCATCCAGACTACTGACGGGCCGTCACCCCTCGGCCGTCGGCGCCCCGGCGGCGTGACGCTCGGAGCGAACACGTACGATCGGCTGCATGACCGTGCCCGAATTCTCCTGCTCCCCCGGCCCTGTCAGCGACTCCGACGCCGACGTGGTGCTGCTCGCCGCCCGGCCCGCGGACTCCGGCGTGCAACTCCTCGCGCCGCCGGAGTACGAGTGGGTGACTCCGCTCCTCTCGAGTCTGGGCGCGACCGGCGCGGCCGACGAGCTGACACGCATCCCCGCGCAGGGCGGTGGTCCGGCGGTCGTGGCGGTCGCGGGCCTCGGTGAGCGAGCGGATGCCGCGGGCCTCCGACTCGCCGCCGGCAGCGCCGTGCGCCAGCTCTCGGGGACCGGTGCGGTGGCCATCGCCATCCCCGTCGAGGACGTCGACTCCGCGGAGGCCCTGCTCGAGGGTGCCGGCCTCGGCGCCTACGCGTTCAACGAATACCGCGCCGAGGCGAAGGCGCCCGTCGGCCGCGTGACGTTGCACACCGAGCTCACGGACGTTCGGCTCGAGCGGGTGCGTTCCGTCGTGACCGCCGTCGCCCGTACCAAGGACCTCGTGAACACGCCGCCCGGTGACCTCTCTCCTGAGCGACTCGCGGAACTCGCGGTCGAGGCGGCGGAAGCAGGGGGCATCTCGGCGCGAGTCTGGGATGAGGGTGCCCTCGAAGCCGACGGCTTCGAAGGCATCCTCGCCGTCGGCCGCGGTTCGAGCCGCGGGCCCAGGCTCGTACGCCTCGAGTACGCCCCCGACGGGGCATCCGTGCACCTCGCCCTCGTCGGCAAGGGCATCACGTTCGACTCCGGCGGGCTCTCGCTGAAGCCCATGGCCTCGATGGTCGGCATGAAGATGGACATGGCCGGGGCCGCCGTCGTGCTCGCGGCGATGGTCGCCCTCGCCGAACTCGCCGTGCCGATCCGGGTCACCGGCTGGCTGTGCCTGGCCGAGAACCTGCCGTCGGGCACGGCCCTGCGGCCGAACGACGTCCTGCGGGTGCACGGCGGCACCACCGTCGAGGTGCTCAACACCGACGCCGAGGGGCGTCTCGTGATGGCCGACGGGCTCGCTGCCGCGAGTGCCGAGCAGCCCGACGCGATCGTCGACGTCGCCACCCTCACCGGCGCGCAGGTCGTCGCGCTCGGCCACCGCGTGTCGGGCCTCATGGGCGACGACGCCCTGGTGGCACGCGCCCGCGCCGCGGCCGACGCCGTCGGCGAGTCGGTGTGGCCCATGCCGCTGCCCGGCGATCTCAGGGCCCTGCTCAAGTCGGATGTCGCGGATCTCACGAATACGAAGCTCGGCACGACGGTGCCCGGCATGCTCCTCGCGGGCGTGTTCCTCCGCGAGTTCATCGGGAAACGGCCCGATTCGGGCGACCGGATCCCGTGGGCTCACCTGGACATCGCGGGCCCCGCATTCAACTCCGGCGGGGCATGGGGATTCACCGGTTCAGGGGGCACCGGAGTGACCGTTCGAGCCCTCATCCGGCTGGGCGAGGACCTCTCGGCTGGGTAGTAAGGTCGTATGGGCGACATCCTCGCCCGTACACCCCGCCCCCTGCATCGAATGGGGGTGGACCGTGTCGCAGATCTGGTGCGCAAGGGAGATTGCGGTTGTCCGAGCAGAACTTTGACATTGTCATCCTCGGTGGCGGCAGCGGAGGGTACGCGGCAGCGCTGCGTGCCGTGCAGCTGGGCTTCACCGTCGGCCTGGTCGAGAAGGACAAACTGGGCGGCACGTGTCTGCATCGAGGCTGCATCCCCACGAAAGCGCTCCTGCACGCCGCCGAGATCGCCGACAACACCCGGGAGTCGTCGCGGTTCGGCGTGCGCTCGGTGTTCGAGGGCATCGACATCGCCGCCGTGACCCAGTACCGCGAGAGCATCGTGGCGAGCAAGTTCAAGGGTCTCGAGGGGCTCGTCAAGGCCAAGGGCATCACCGTCATCCGGGGTGAGGGCCGACTCGTCGCGTCGAATGCGGTGCAGGTCGGCGACGACCGCATCGTGGGCAAGAACGTCATCCTCGCCACCGGGTCGTACTCGCGCTCGCTTCCGGGCCTCGAGATCGGCGGCCGCGTGATCACGAGCGAGCAGGCGCTCGAGCTCGACTTCGTGCCGAAGAAGGTCGCCGTCCTCGGTGGCGGTGTCATCGGCGTCGAGTTCGCGAGCGTGTGGAAGTCGTTCGGCGCCGACGTCACGATCATCGAGGCACTCCCCCACCTCGTGCCCAACGAGGAGGAGTCGGTCTCCAAGCAGCTCGAGCGCGCCTTCCGCAAGCGCGGCATCGAGTACAAGCTCGGCGTGCGCTTCCAGGGCGTCACCCAGAACGACGACGGCGTCGTCGTGACCCTCGAGAACGGCGACACCGTCGAGGCCGAGCTGCTGCTCGTCGCCGTCGGCCGTGGTCCGGTCACGGAAGGCCTCGGCTACGAGGAGGTCGGCATCACGATCGACCGCGGCTTCGTCATCACCGACGACCGCCTGGCGACCAACGTGCCGGGCGTCTACGCCGTCGGCGACATCGTGCCCGGCCTGCAGCTCGCCCACCGCGGATTCGCGCAGGGCATCTTCGTCGCCGAGGAGATCGCGGGCCTGAACCCGATCGTCGTCGAGGACGTCAACATCCCGAAGGTCACCTACTGCGAGCCCGAGGTCGCCTCGATCGGCTACACCCAGGCGCGGGCAGCGGAGAAGTTCGGCGCCGACCAGGTCTCGTCGTACGAGTACAACCTCGCCGGCAACGGCAAGAGCCACATCCTCGAGACGAGCGGTTCCATCAAGGTCGTCCGCGTGAACGACGGCCCCATCGTCGGCGTGCACATGATCGGCGCCCGGGTCGGCGAGCTCATCGGCGAAGCCCAGCTCGCCGTGAACTGGGAGGCGTACCCCGAGGACATCGCGCCGTTCATCCACGCCCACCCGACCCAGAGCGAGGCCCTGGGCGAGGCCTTCCTCAAGCTCGCCGGCAAGCCGCTCCATGTGAGCTGACCCGGCGTCCTGAAATTCGACTGCAATAAGCTAGAAAGCGTCCACACGCTGTGAAGGAGACAAGCGCATGAGCGAATCCGTCAGCCTCCCGGCACTCGGCGAGAGTGTCACGGAGGGCACGGTCACCCGATGGCTGAAGAACGTCGGCGACCGTGTGGAGGTCGACGAGCCGCTGCTCGAGGTCTCGACCGACAAGGTCGACACCGAGATCCCATCGCCGATCGCCGGGGTCATCGAGGCGATCCTCGTCCAGGAGGACGAGACCGTCGAGGTCGGTACGGCCCTGGTGACCATCGGCGACGGCTCGGCGGCCGCTGCGCCAGCTGAGGCGGCGCCTGCGGCTGAGGCGGCACCGGCTGAGGCTGCTCCCGCAGCGCCTGCGCCGGAGGCTGCACCGGCAGCACCCGCACCGGAGGCGGCACCGGCAGCACCCGCACCGGAGGCGGCACCGGCAGCGCCTGCGCCGGAGGCGGCTCCTGCGGCTCCCGCGCCCGAGGCTGCTCCTGCAGCTCCTGCTCCGGAGGCGGCACCTGCGGCTCCCGCGCCGGAGGCTGCTCCTGCAGCGCCGGCGCCCGAAGCTGCTCCTGCGGCTCCCGCGCCGGAGGCTGCTCCTGCAGCGCCCGCGGCCGAGGCGGCTCCTGCAGCGCCGGCGCCCGAGGCGGCGCCCGCACCTGCCGCGGAGGCGGCTCCTGCAGCTGCATCCGCGGCCGAGGCCGCGCCGGCCCCACCGGCTCCCGCCCCTGAGGCGGCGCCTGCTCCCCCGGCCGCGGCCGCCGCGCCGGCTCCTGCCCCTGAGGCGGCACCCGCCGCTCCCCCGGCCGCACCCGCTGCGCCGGCCGCAGCACCCGCCGCGCCGGCCGCAGCACCCGCCGCGCCCTCGGGCGCGCACGCGGGCCCGAGCGGCTACGTCACACCCATCGTGCGCAAGCTCGCGAACGAACAGGGCGTCGACCTGGCCAGCATCACCGGCACCGGTGTGGGCGGTCGCATCCGCAAGCAGGACATCATCTCGGCGAACGCCGCTCCTGCGGCGTCGGCGGCTGCCCCGACGCGGACACCGCTCGAGACGTCGCCGCTGCGCGGTACGACCGTGCCGATGACGCGCCTGCGCAAGGTCGTCGCCGAGCGCGCGGTGGTCTCGATGACCTCGACCGCCCAGCTCACCACGGTCATCGAGGTCGACGTCACGCGCGTCGCGCAGTTGCGCGATCGCGTGAAGGGCGCCTTCCTGGAGAAGACCGGCAACAAGCTCTCGTTCCTGCCGTTCTTCGCGTTGGCCACGGCCGAGGCGCTTCGCGCCTACCCGATCATCAACTCGACCGTCGACGGGGACAGCATCGTCTACCCCCCGACCGAGAACATGAGCATCGCGGTCGACACCGAGCGGGGCCTCCTCACCCCGGTGATCCGCAACGCGGGCGACCTCGACATCGCGGGCCTGGCGGCGCAGATCGCCGACCTCGCCGACCGCACGCGGAACAACCAGCTGAAGCCCGACGAGCTCTCGGGCGGCACCTTCACGCTGACCAACACCGGTTCGCGTGGCGCGCTGTTCGACACGCCGGTCGTGTTCCTGCCGCAGTCGGCGATCCTCGGCACGGGGATCGTCGTGAAGCGCCCGGTGGTCGTGAGCCAGGACGGCTCCGACGCGATCGCCATCCGCTCGATGCTCTACCTCGCGCTGTCGTACGACCACCGCATCATCGACGGCGCCGACGCCGCCCGCTTCCTGACCGCGGTCAAGGAGCGCCTCGAGGAGGGCGACTTCGAGTCGGAGCTCGGCATCTAGTCGAAGATCTCCCGCAGACGCCACCCGGCCTCGCCCCTCACCACGAGGAGCGAGGCCGGTTCGCGTTCGGGGCCGGCGCGCCTGATCGCGATCAGCACGGCGTCGCCCATCTCGACGGTGACGACCGCGTCCGACGTATCGAACGCCACCAGGGGCGAGGAGTTGCCGTCGCGCGCCGCGAGCAGTACGGCGCGATCTTCGGTCTCGATGGCCGATCCGTGTTGCAGCACCTCGTCGAGGCACGCGAGGTCGAGGGTGGCGAAGCACTCCGAACGACGACCGAGCAGCCACCGCGCGGCCGCAACCGGGTCGTCGCCCGAGACTTCGCCGGGCCCGCTGACAGTTCCGTGGTCCGGCGACGTCGGCTGAGCCGACGCCTCCGGCGCCGGGCCAGCGGCCTGCGAAGGAACCGAACCATCGGGATCGACGGTGACGGGTGTCGCGTCCGCACTCGGACTCGGTCTCCCGGCGTCGGCGGTCGCCGGTGGCACAAGGGTGAGCAACAGCACGAGCGCTCCTCCGCCCACGAGGCCGCCGACGGTGAGGGCGCCACTGCGTGCTCGCAGCACCGTGCGGAGCTGTTCGCGCAGACGTGCGGCCGAAAGCCCCTCCACCGTGGCGGCCACGCGCGCGTCGAGATCATCGGGCAGCTGCGCCAGCCCGAGCAGGCGGCGGAGGCCGCCCATGGGTTGAACGGGAGCGTCGGGCAGCGGCCCGTGCGCCGCGTCGTCGGCGTCCGCCGGCCAGATGGGGGCCGTGATGCGGGCCGGAACCCGTGTCTGGCGCACCCGAACCTCGGCGCCAGCGATGGGCTCGGGCGCCGCCGCCTGGAACAGGAGCCGTTCGAGCTCGGCTTCGCAGCGCAGGAAGGGCCGGGCCTCGAGACGGCTTCGCACGAGCTCGATCGCCGCGTCGAGCGCGCCTGCCGGCCGCACGGCTAACGAGACCTCCTCGAGCAGCTCGGCCAGTGCCACATGTCCGGCACGGAGGAGCGCCGTTCGCTCGGCGGCCTGCTCTGGCCCCGGGAGACGACGCAGCGCGCCGAGCCCGATGAGCCGTGGGCGCCCGGCCTCGTCGAGCAGCAGATCGGCGGCGGAGAGTCGCGTGTGCACGAGACCGCGTGCCGCAAGCTCGGCGGCAGCCACCGTGATCGGCGCGAGGATCGTGACCGCCTCGCCGACGGTGAGGCTGCGCTCGGTGAGCAGCCGGGCGATCGACGGCCCCGGGATGCGCTCGACGGCCAGGCAGCACCGCCCGTCCTCGAGGCCCGCCACGTCGTACAGTGCCGGCAGGCTTCCGCTGGAGTCGGTCGACATGGCCTCGATCTCGGTCGCGACGGTGTCGTCGGGCACGTGCGCCGGATACACCCGCACCGCCACGAGGGCGGTCGCGACATCCGTGGGCCCATCACCGGCCGATTCGATGTCGGCGGTGGCCGCAGCATCCGCGGTTGCGAGGTAGACATCGGCCCGCTCCCCCGACGCGATCCTGCGGAGCAGCCGGTATCCGGCGAGGCCGCCTGCCAGCGGCGGCAGCGCGCCCGTGTGCCCGGCTTGCGCGGAGGCGACGTGCGGGTGACGGCGAACACGGCTCATGCCGAGATCCTCGGGCACCGGATGGCACGCAGGGGCCGCCGCCGCGTCGCCGCACGACGGCGACCCACCGCCCCGGCATGTGGAGGAGGAGTCGCACCCCGCACGACCCGCTTAGACTGGTCGGCATGCTCGACTTCGTCGTCGCGGGGCTAAGCGCCAACTCCGTGCCGTACATCGAGGGTCTCGACCTTCAGCGCGCCGTCCATCGCGCGGTCGTCGCGGGCGAACGCCCCGACACCGTCATCCTTCTGGAACACCCTTCCGTCTACACCGCCGGCAAGCGCACCGCGCCCGACGAACGGCCGACCGACGGAACCCCCGTCATCGACGTCGACCGCGGCGGCAAGATCACCTGGCACGGACCCGGCCAGCTCGTGGGCTACCCGATCCTCCGGCTCGCGGAGCCGATCGACGTGGTGGGCTACGTGCGGCGACTCGAGGGCATGCTCATCGACGTCCTCGCCGACCTCGGCGTCGACGGCCGTCGCGTCGAGGGTCGCTCTGGGGTCTGGGTCGGCGAGCCCGGCCTCGAGAACAAGATCGCCGCGATCGGCATCCGGGTCGCCGACGGCGTCACGATGCACGGGTTCGCACTCAATTGCAGCAACTCGCTCGAGCCGTACGACCGCATCGTCGCCTGCGGCATCCGCGACGCCGGGGTCACGACCATTTCGCGTGAGCTCGGTCGCGAGGTGACGCCCGAGCAGCTCGTCGAACCGATCAGGCAGCGGTTCCTCGCCGAGGCCGAGGCGGCGGTCGCGGCATGAGCACCCCACCCGAGGGGCGCCGGATGCTGCGCCTCGAGGTTCGCAACGCCCAGACGCCGATCGAGCGCAAGCCCGAGTGGATCAAGACCCGCGCGAAGATGGGGCCCGAATACCGCCAGCTCCAGCACCTCGTGAAGAGCGAGGAGCTCCACACGGTGTGCCAGGAGGCCGGCTGCCCCAATATCTACGAGTGCTGGGAGGACCGGGAGGCCACCTTCCTCATCGGCGGCTCGCAGTGCACGAGGCGCTGCGACTTCTGCCAGATCGACACCGGCAAGCCGGCCGACTACGACGTCGACGAGCCGCGACGCGTCGCGGAGTCGGTGGTGCGGATGCAGCTTCGATACTCGACCGTGACGGGCGTCGCCCGCGACGACCTGCCCGACGAGGGCGCGTGGCTGTATGCGGAGACGATCCGGGAGATCCACCGCCAGTCCCCCGGCACGGGCGTGGAGATCCTCGTGCCCGACTTCTCGGGCAACCCCGAGCTCCTCGGCGAGGTGTTCGCAGCCCGGCCAGAGGTGTTCGCGCACAACGTCGAGACGGTGCCGCGCATCTTCAAGCGCATCCGGCCGGCGTTCCGGTACGAGCGCTCGCTCGACGTCATCACGCAGGGCCGCGATGCGGGCCTGATCACCAAGTCGAACCTGATCCTCGGCATGGGCGAGGAGCGCACCGAGGTCTCGCAGGCGCTCCGCGACCTGCGCGACGCGGGCACCGACATCATCACGATCACGCAGTACCTGCGGCCGAGCCCGCGTCACCTGCCGGTCGATCGCTGGGTGCGCCCCGAGGAGTTCGTGGAGCTCAAGGAGGAGGCCGAACAGCTCGGCTTCCTCGGCGTGCTGGCGGGGCCGCTGGTGCGCTCGTCGTACCGCGCCGGTCGCCTCTGGGCACAGTCGATGCAGGCGAAGGGGCGCGAGTTGCCGCCCTCGCTCGCGCACCTCGCCGACGCGTCGCTCGGCTTCGCGCAGGCGGTCGGCTGAGGCATCGGGCTGCCGTCTCCGCCCACCGAGAACTCGGTCGGAGGCGGCGTCCGCACGCCGGTATCCTAGTCACCATGGCACGCACCAAGGACGCGGGATCCGCCCCCAAGCCCCGCAAAGAGCCCGGCCGCATGAAGCAGATGTGGCAGGTCTTCCAGATGACCCGCCGCTACGACTCGAGCGCACAGTGGCTCATGCTCCTCAGCTTCCTCGCACCCGTGCTCGTGGGCCTCGTGCTCGCGCTGTGGCTCGGCGAGGGCAACGGCTTCACGATCGCGCTGTGGATCGTGGCGGGCGCGCTCGCGGGCATCCTGCTCGCCCTCGTCATCCTGGGTCGCCGGGCCGAGCGGGCCGCGTACTCGCAGATCGAGGGCCAGCCCGGTGCGGTCGGTGCGGTGCTCCGCAGCGGTCTGCGCGGCGGTTGGACGGGCAACGAGATGCCGGTGGCCGTGAACGGCAAGACGCAGGACGCCGTGTACCGTGCGGTCGGTCGCGGCGGCGTCGCGCTCATCAGCGAGGGCCCCACCAGCCGCACGAAGCGCATGCTCGACGACGAGAAGCGCAAGGTCGCTCGCGTGCTCCCCAACGTGCCGATCAGGCTCATCTCGGTGGGCCACGAGGAGGGCTCGATCGAGCTGCACCGCCTCCCGGCGACGCTGCGCAAGTCGAAGCGCACGCTCACCAAGCCCGAGGTGCTCGCGGTCGCCAACCGTCTGAACTCCCTGCAGACCCAGCTGCCCATCCCCAAGGGCATCGACCCCATGAAGGTGCGGCCCCAGCGCGGCAAGATGCGCTGACCTGGCTCGCCGGTTCACGACAGCAGCGGCATCCGTCGATCGGCGGATGCCGCTTCGTCGTTCAGGCCCGGATGAGCACCGTGCCCGCCAGCTTGTCGTGGAAGCCGCGCTGGTCGGAGTCCCAGATGGCGGCCGGCACCACGATCGCGAGCAGCGCCGTGCGCACGATGGGGCGCCAGAAACCGACCCAGCCGCCCGAGACCGGCACGACCCGGAGCCCGACGAGGCGGTGGCCGACACTGCCGCCGATCGTGGGGATGAAGAGCACCTGCAGCACGGCGAAGATGCCGAGCGTGAGCCACGAGTAGAGCATCGAGTCGTAGGGCAGGAAGACCAGGGCGATGATCATCGCCGACGCCCAGTCGACCGCGAGTGCCGCGAGGCGGCGACCCAGGCGGCCGATCGAATTCGGACCCGTCTCGGGAAGCCCCAGCCGCTCCCCCGGCCATCGACCGGGTTCGAGTTCGCCGGAGGTTCGAGACTGGGTTGCTGGCACGCGTCGATTCTATCGACCCTTCCAGTGCGTAACATGGCGGAAACATCCGCGTCACGGTCGGGAAATCGCGTCCCGATACCGTCGCTTACGGCTGTGCAAGTCCGTCCGGTCCCCACCCGCCCCCTTGGAGTGTTCGTCACATGTTCAGTGATTCGTCTGAAGTGCTCAGTTTCATCAAGGAGACGGATGTCAAGTTCCTCGACATCCGCTTCACCGACCTCCCGGGTGTGCAGCAGCACTTCAACATCCCGGCGTCGACTGTCGACGAGGAGTTCTTCACCGTCGGGCAGCTGTTCGACGGCTCCTCGATCCGCGGGTTCGCGTCGATCCACGAGTCCGACATGCAGCTGATCCCGGATGTCTCCACGGCCTACGTCGACCCGTTCCGCGCCGAGCGCACGCTCGTCATGGTGTTCGACATCTACAACCCGCGCAACGGCGAGATCTACGCCAAGGACCCGCGTCAGGTCGCGAAGAAGGCCGAGAAGTACCTCGCCTCCACGGGCATCGCCGACACGGCGTTCTTCGCTCCCGAGGCGGAGTTCTACATCTTCGACGACGTGCGCTACGAGGTGAACCAGCACTCGAGCTCGTACTCGGTCGACTCCAGCGAAGGCGCCTGGAACTCGGGCCGCATCGAAGAGGGCGGCAACCTCGCCAACAAGACCCCGTTCAAGGGTGGCTACTTCCCCGTCTCGCCGGTCGACCAGCACGCCGACCTCCGCGACGACATCGTGCTCAAGCTCATCGAGGCCGGCCTCGAGGTCGAGCGCTCGCACCACGAGGTCGGCACCGCCGGTCAGGGCGAGATCAACTACAAGTTCGACACGATGGTGCACGCGGCCGACGACATCCTGAAGTTCAAGTACCTCGTCAAGAACACCGCCAACGAGTGGGGCAAGACGGCGACGTTCATGCCGAAGCCGCTCTTCGGCGACAACGGCTCGGGCATGCACACCCACCAGTCGCTCTGGAACGAGGGCAAGCCCCTGTTCTACGACGAGGCCGGCTACGGCGGCCTGTCCGACGTTGCACGCTGGTACATCGGCGGCCTGCTCAAGCACGCGCCCGCGGTGCTCGCGTTCACGAACCCGACCGTGAACTCGTTCCACCGTCTCGTGCCGGGCTTCGAGGCTCCGGTGAACCTCGTCTACTCGGCCGGCAACCGCTCCGCAGCCATCCGCATCCCGATCACAGGTACCAACCCGAAGGCCAAGCGCATCGAGTTCCGTGCTCCGGATGCCTCGGGCAACCCGTACCTCGCCTTCGCCGCGCAGCTCATGGCCGGCATCGACGGCATCCGCAACCGCATCGAGCCGCACGAGCCGGTCGACAAGGACCTCTACGAGCTGCCGCCCGAGGAGGCCAAGGCGATCCCGCAGGTGCCCGGCACGCTCGACGCCGTGCTCGACGCGCTCGAGGCCGACCACGAGTTCCTCCTCGAGGGCGGCGTGTTCACGCGCGAGCTCATCGAGACCTGGATCGACTACAAGCGCGAGAAGGAGATCAAGCCGCTCGCGCAGCGCCCGCACCCGTTCGAGTTCGAGCTGTACTTCGGCGTCTGAGACCCCCGCTCCCCCGGAGCGACGGCCCCGCACCTCGGTGCGGGGCCGTCGTTCGTCTCAGTGCGTGGTCGGCTCGCGGCGAGGCTCGACGCCGTAGAAGCCGCGCTCGAACACCGCTCGCGCTCGCCGCGTGACCTGGAGGTAGTCGCTCTCGAGCCGGCTCGCCGACCCGTGCGGGTAGCCCATGATGCGTGCGACGCCCTCGAGCTGCGAGCGTTCGACGGGCAGCACGTCGGTGGTGCGGTCGAGCCACAGCGTGAGCGCCGACCGGGCGCGGGAGGCGAACACCCACGCGGCGCGCAGCACGCCCGCGTCGGCCGAGGTGACGTAGCCGTGCTCGACGGCCGCCTCGAGGGCCTCGAGCGTCGAGGTCGTTCGAAGCGACGGCTCGGCGGCGCCGTGCTCGAGCTGTGCGAGCTGCACGAACCACTCGACATCCGACAGCGAACCGCGCCCGAGCTTCAGGTGCCTGGTCGGGTCGGCTCCCTGGGGCAGGCGCTCGTTCTCGACGCGCGCCTTGATGCGCTTGACCTCGCGGATGTCGTGCTCGGAGATCTCGGTGGGATACCGCACGCTGTCGGCGAGTTCGGTGAAGTCACGGATGAGTGCGGCGTCGCCGGCGACCCCGCGGGCGCGCAGCAGCGCCTGCGCCTCCCACGTGAGCGACCAACGCGCGTAGTACGCACGGTACGCGTCGAGGGAACGGGCGACGACGCCGTTGCGTCCCTCGGGCCGGAGGTCGGCGTCGAGCTCGAAGGGCAGGCGCGCGTCCTCGCTCAGGCGCACGAGCTCCGACACGATGCGCAGCGCCAGCGCCTGCGCGACCTCGGCCGAGGCATCCGTCGGCCGGAAGACGTAGACGATGTCGGCGTCGGAGCCGATGCCGAGCTCGCGGCCACCGAAGCGGCCCATGCCGATGACGGCGAACTCCAGCCCGTCGGGCTCGCTACCACGGATCGCCTCGACGAGCGCGGCGATATGGCTCTCCGTGACGTCGGAGAGACCGCGGCCGAGCTCCTCCACCGTGCACACGTCGAGGATCGCCGAGAGCGCGAGACGCAGCACCTCACGGCGGCGGATGGCGCGGAACACCTTGGCCGCGGCATCCGCGTCGCCGTGCCGCGCGAGCACGGCGCGCTTCTCGTCCTCGAGCGCCGCGAGCGGCCGCGGACGCAGCTCGTCGACGTCCTCGAGCCACGCGACGGCCTCGGGGATGCGTTCGAGCAGCTCTCCCGCGAACCGCGACCCCGACAGCACGCGCGTGAGGCGCAACGCGGCATCGGACGAGTCGCGAAGCAGCCGCAGGTACCAGTGCGTGGTGCCGAGCGTGTCGCTCAGCCGACGGAAGGCGAGCAGTCCGTAATCGGGATCGGCGCCCTCGGAGAACCATGAGATGAGCACGGGGATGAGGTGCCGCTGGATGGCGGCGCGTCGCGAGACGCCCGCCGTGAGCGCGCCGATGTGGGCGAGGGCGCCCTTCGGGTCGCGGAAGCCGATCGCCGCGAGCCGCGCCTCGGCCTGGGCGCTCGTGAGCTCGAGCTCGCCGGCCGGCAGCGCCGCCACGGCCGAGAGGAGTGGTCGGTAGAACAGCCGCTCGTGCAGCCCGCGCACCCGTTGCCGGGTGGCCTGCCACACGGCCGTCAGGTCTTCGGCGTTGCGTGCGAGACCCGAGGAGCGGGCCAGGATGCGCAGTCGCGCCGCTTCGCGTGGCATGAGATGCGTGCGACGCAGCCGTTCCAGCTGCAGCCGGTGCTCGAGCACCCGGAGCACCCGGTAGTCGCGCGAGAACTCGGATGCCTCCTCGCGACCCACGTATCCCCGCTCCGCGAGCGCCGCGAGGGCGGGCAGGGTGCCGGGCTGGCGGATGTCGGGATCGGTGGCCCCGTGCACGAGCTGGAGCAGCTGCACGGTGAACTCGATGTCGCGCAGGCCCCCCGGGCCGAGCTTCACCTGGACGTCGACCTCGTCGGCCGGGATGTGCTCGGTGACGCGTTCGCGCATGCGCTGCACCGACTCCACGAACCCCTCGCGAGCCGAACTCGCCCATACCTTGGGCGCGACGCCCGCGGCGTAGCGGCCGCCGAGCTCGAGGTCGCCCGCGAGCGGCCGCGCCTTGAGCAGGGCCTGGAACTCCCAGCTCTTCGCCCAGCGATCGTAGTACTGCAGGTGCGAGTCGAGCGTGCGCACGAGTGCGCCGTCCTTGCCCTCGGGCCTGAGGTTCGGGTCCACCTCCCAGAGCGGCGGTTCGATGCCGTGCTCGGCGATCATCCGCATCACGACCATCGCGAGGCGCGTCGCGATGTCGAGCGCGCGCGCCGTCGACACGACCTCTTCATCGGCGGACTCGGCCACGAAGATGACGTCGACGTCGCTCACGTAATTGAGTTCGCGGGCGCCCGCCTTGCCCATGCCGATGATCGCGAGGCGCGTCGCCTCCACCTCGGGGGCGGGATATCGACCGGGCGCCGCCGGATCGCCCTCGGCACGGGAGACCACGCGGCGGGCGGCTGCGAGGGCCGCGTCGAGCGCGGCCCCGGCGAGGTCGGCAAGCCCCGCCGCGATCGTGTCGACGGCCTCGATCGTGCTCGGACGGGTGAGGTCGAACACGGCGATGCCCGCGAGGAGCCGTCGGTACCGCACCCGCACGGCCGACGCCGCGGCATCGGGGAACTGGGCCTGCGGCACGTCGATCTCGTCGACCGCGGCCGACATCACGGCCCGCGCGTCATCCGCTGCGAGCGGCCGCGTCGGCACCTGCTGCAACACGGCGAGCTCGGCCGGATGCCGCAGCAGGAAGTCCGCGAACCCGCGCGACGCCCCGAGGAGCCGTGCCAGGTGTTCGGCCGAAGCGTCGAGCCGCAGCACCGCGATCAGCTCCTGCGGCGCCCGTTCCTCGAGGCGACGGAGGGCCGCGAGGGCCTCGTCGGGGTCGCCCGCGTGCGTGAGCGCGGCGAGCAGGCGCTCCTCGTCGACGCCGGTGGCGGAGGCGAGTTCCTCGAGCGAGGCGGCGGCCCGACCGAGATCGTCGAAACCCGCTCGAGCGAGTCGGCCGAGGGTGGGCGCCTGTCGTGACATCCGTCTCGCGTCAGAGGATCTCGAGGTTGCGCTGCAACTCGAACGGCGTGACCTGCGAACGATAGTCGCGCCACTCGGCGCGCTTGTTCGCGAGGACGTAGTTGAAGACCTGCTCGCCGAGGGTCTCGGCGATGAGCTCGGACTCCTCCATGTACTCGATGGCGTGGTCGAGGCTCGCGGGCAACGGGTGGTAGCCGAGCGCGCGCCGCTCGCTGTCGGTGAGCGCCCACACGTCGTCCTCGGCCTCGGACGGCAGCTCGTAACCCTCCTCGATGCCCTTCATGCCCGCCGCGAGGAGCAGCGAGAATGCAAGATAGGGGTTCGCCGCGGAGTCGATGGCGCGGTACTCGACACGCGCGCTCTGGCCCTTGTTCGGCTTGTAGAGCGGCACGCGCACGAGCGCGGATCGATTGTTGTGGCCCCAGCAGATGAAGCTCGGCGCCTCGTCGCCACCCCAGAGGCGCTTGTACGAGTTGACGAACTGGTTGGTGACCGCCGAGATCTCGTTGGCGTGCCGCAGGAGACCGGCGATGAACTGGCGACCGATCTTCGACAGCTGGTACTGCGCGCCCGCCTCGTAGAACGCGTTCGCGTCGCCCTCGAAGAGCGAGAGGTGCGTGTGCATGCCGGAGCCAGGCTTGTCGGAGAACGGCTTCGGCATGAACGTCGCGTAGACGCCCTGCTCGATGGCGACCTCCTTCACGACCGTGCGGAACGTCATGATGTTGTCGGCCGTCGTCAGGGCGTCGGCGTAGCGGAGGTCGATCTCGTTCTGACCGGGGCCCGCCTCGTGGTGGCTGAACTCCACCGAGATGCCGAGGTCCTCGAGCATGCGAACCGAGCGTCGACGGAAGTCGTGGGCGGTGCCGCCGGGCACGTTGTCGAAGTAACCCGCCGAGTCGACGGGCTGCGGGCCCTCGGGCCCGTACTTCGACGCCTTCAGGAGGTAGAACTCGATCTCGGGGTGCGTGTAGAACGTGAAGCCCCGGTCGGCCGCGCGGGCGAGCGTGCGCTTGAGCACATTGCGGGGGTCGGCGACGGCCGGCTCTCCGTCGGGTGTGGTGATGTCGCAGAACATGCGCCCCGTGGGGTCGACGTCGCCGCGCCACGGCAGGGTCTGGAACGTCGTCGGGTCGGGGAAGGCCAGGAGGTCGGATTCGTACGTGCGGCTGAGCCCCTCGATGGCCGAGCCGTCGAACCCGATGCCCTCGGTGAACGCCCCCTCGACCTCGGCCGGCGCGATCGCGACCGACTTCAGCGTGCCGACGACATCGGTGAACCAGAGCCTGACGAACTTGACTCCACGTTCCTCGATGGTCCGGAGAACGAAGTCGCGCTGCTTATCCATCCACACCCTCTCTCGCACCTCTCAGGGTAGCCGCTCGACGACCCCCGCAGCGCCGGGACGGATGTCCCGTTGTGCCAGACTGGCGGCATGCCAGAGCAGCCTGTGAACGACCCAGCATCCGCGAGCTCCTCCCTCCCCGAGACGAACCCGTACGGCGGCGCCGCGGCGACCGGTGGGCCGAAACGCGTTCGCACGCGGCACTTCCAGAACGCGAAGCGCGAGGGCATCAAGATCACGGGGCTCACGAGCTACGACATGCTGACCGCCCGAATCTTCGACGAGGCCGGCATCGACTTCCTGCTCGTGGGCGACTCGGCAGGCAACAACGTGCTCGGCTACGAGACCACCCTCCCCGTGACCATCGACGACCTCATTCCGCTCACCCGAGCGGTCGCCGGCGCGGTGCGGCGCGCGTTCGTCGTGGCCGACATGCCGTTCGGCTCCTACGAGAACGGCCCCGAGGACGCGCTCAAGACCGCGGTGCGCTTCATGAAGGAGACCGGAGCGCACGCGGTGAAGCTCGAAGGCGGGGAACGCAGCGCCAAGCAGATCCGTCGCATCGTCGGCGCCGGCATCCCCGTCATGGGTCACATCGGGTACACGCCGCAGAGCGAGCACGGGCTGGGCGGCCACGTCATCCAGGGCCGGGGCGAGGGCGTGCAGCAGCTGCTCGCCGACGGGAAGGCGGTGCAGGAGGCGGGCGCGTTCGCCGTCGTGCTCGAGATGGTGCCGGCGGATGCCGCGCGGCAGGTGACCGAGCTCCTCGAGATCCCCACCATCAGCGTGGGCGCCGGCCCCCACACCGACGGACAACTGCTCGTGTGGACCGACTGGGCGGGACTGACCATCGGCCGCGTGCCGAAGTTCGTGAAGCAGTACGCGAACCTGGCCGGCGTGCTCGGCGAGGCGGCCCGGTCGTGGCGCGAGGACGTGGAGTCGGGCAGCTACCCCGACGCCGAGCACAGCTACGAGTAACGGTCTCGAGGAGCGTCCGACCCCGTCGGGCGCTCCTCGACCACCGGGCCCATCTAGTCTTCGGCGGCCTCCTCCTCGGCCCACTTCGCGCTGTTCGCGCGCAGGATCTCGAGGGCTCGCTCCGCCTCCTCGCGGGTCTCGAACGGCCCCACCCGTTCGACCGCCGGCGACTGGAAGCCCTGCTCGACCCCACCGGTCTTCATGTTGTACCAGAACAGGTGTTCGACGTCCTCGGCCATAGGCTGATCCTATGCCCAAGGACCCCGACGGCCACCTGATCCCCGGCCGCCTGTCGCCGACCCGTGAGGTGCCATCGGGCATCGCGCGTCCCGAGTACGTCTGGCGGGCCGCGCCCACGCCGAACACCGGAGGCGACCGGTACACGCCCGACGAGGTCGAGCGGATCCGCGCCGCGGGGCGCATCGCAGCGGGCGCGATCGAGGCCGCGGCATCCGCCATCCGGCCCGGCGTCACGACCGACGAGCTCGACCGCATCGTGCACGAGTACGTGGTGGCGCACGGCGCCTACCCGTCGACGCTCGGCTACCGCGGCTACCCGAAGTCGTCGTGCACCTCGGTCAACGAGGTCATCTGCCACGGCATCCCCGATGACACGGTGCTCGACGACGGCGACCTCGTCAACCTCGACGTCACCGCCTATCTCGACGGCTACCACGGCGACCTCAACCACACGTTCCTCGTCGGCGAGGCCCGCGACGACGCGGCGCTGCTCGTCGAGCGCACACGTGAGGCGCTCGCGCGCGGCATCCGCTCCGTCGCACCGGGTCGCCAGGTGAACGTGATCGGGCGCGCCATCGAGGCGTACGCCAAGCGGTTCGGCTACGGCGTGGTGCGCGACTACACCGGTCACGGGGTGGGCCGGGCGTTCCACACGGGGCTCGTCATCCCTCACTACGACGCACCCGAGTTCGACACCGTCATGGAGCCGGGCATGGTGTTCACGATCGAGCCGATGCTGACGCTCGGCGCCATCACCTGGGACATGTGGGACGACGATTGGACGGTCGTGACGCGCGACCGCTCGCTCACGGCCCAGTTCGAACACACCCTCGTCGTCACCGAGCGCGGCGCCGACATCCTGACGCTTCCCTGAGGGGCCCGCAAGGAGCCCCGCGATAGTGTGGCGCCATGGCGACTGAGCACGCGATCGGCATCGACATCGGCGGCACGGGCATTAAAGGAGCGGTCGTCGACCTCGGCACCGGTCGGCTCGTCACGGAGCGGTTCAAGGTGCGCACGCCCGAGGGCGGCCGGCCCCGCGACATCCTGAGCGCCACCGAAGAACTCCTCGCGGGCATCGCCGAGGAGGCCGACGGCACGAAGCTGCCGCTCGGGCTCTGCTTTCCGGCGATCGTCAAACACGGCCGCACGCTCTCGGCGGCGAACATCTCCGAGGAGTGGATCGGACTGCCCGCCGAGGAACTGTTCGAAAAGTCGCTCGGGCGCGAGATCCACTTCATCAACGACGCGGATGCCGCGGGCATCGCCGAACTCCGCTACGGCGCCATCACCGGGGTCGATGGGGTCGTCATCCTCACCACCCTCGGCACGGGCATCGGGTCGGCGCTCATCAACGACGGCGTGCTCGTGCCGAACACCGAGCTCGGACACCTCGAGCTCGACGGCCACGACGCCGAGCGTCGTGCCGCCTACTCCGCCATGGAACGCGAGTCGCTGAGTTGGGAGCAGTGGACGAAGCGCCTGCAGCGCTACTACTCGCACCTCGAGTCGCTGTTCTCCCCCGACCTGTTCGTCGTGGGCGGAGGGGTGTCGAAGCACCACGAGCAGTTCCTGCCGCTGCTCGACCTGCAGACGCCGATCGTGCCGGCGGTGCACCGCAACAACGCGGGGATTCTGGGGGCGGCGTCGCTCGCGACGCGGTGAGGCGGCGCCACGCCTCAGGGTGCGAATGGGCCGGCTGATACGCCGGGTTCTGTTGACCGGGCGCTTGCGCGACACCGGCTGGACGGCCATCTCTCTCGGGGCCACGTTGCCGTGACCCTCCAGCGGCCTACCCGGGAACGGGGCGGGCCGCCCCATGGTTCCCTGTCTGGCCTTGCTCCGGACGAGGTTTACCGAGCCGACCGCGTCACCGCGGCCGCTGGTGGGCTCTTACCCCACCGTTTCACCCTTACCCCGGGCTTACGCCCAGGGCGGTCTGCTTTCTGTGGCACTGTCTCGCGGGTTGCCCCGGGTGGGAGTTACCCACCGTCCTGCCCTGTGGAGCCCGGACGTTCCTCGGCATCCGCCACCGCGCCCGAAGACGCGGCGACCGGATGACGCGACCGTCTTGCCGACCCACTCGCTCTTCCAGATTACCGGCCGAGACTGGCCTTCCGGTCCATCGCGCGGTTCGCGAGGGCGTCGGCGCGCGAGATCTCGAGGCGCGGCACCCACTCGAAGGTCGCGTGGCGGGCTCCGATCAGCTGATGCGCCACTGAGCGAGCGCACCATCAGATGCCGGATTCCTCCGTGCGCACGAGGATGCGGTCGCAGTCGGGGCAGAGCAGCACGTCGTCGGCCGCAGCCCGGCGCACGGTGTCGAGATCGGATCCCGTCAGAGTCATGTTGCACCCCTGGCACGTGCGCTGACGCAGCAGTGCCGCGCCGATGCCGGCGCCGCGCGCTCGCCGCTGCTCGTAGAACGCGAGCAGCTCGTCGGGCACTCCGCCCGAGACGACCACGCGGTCCCGTTCGGCGGCGTCGCGCTCGGCGGCCAGGCCGGCGGCGGCCTCGTCGCGGTCGGCCTCGAGCTTCTCGATGGCTGCGGCGATGGAGGCGCGCTCTCCGTCGATGCCGGCGAGCTGGCCCTCGGCGTCCTCGACGCGCTGCATGACGGTGAGCTCCTGGTCTTCGAGATCGGAGCGCCGCTTGGCGAGCGAGGCGAGTTCGGACTCGAGGGCGGTCACGTCCTTCACCGAGGACGTGTGCTGCAGCCGGTCGCCGTCGCGGGCGATGCGGGCCTCGACGATCGCAACGTCGGACTCGAGTCGTGACAGCTCGCCGCGAGCCGTTTCGAGGGTGCCGACGGCCTCGGCGCGCGTGCCGCGAACGGCGGTGTCGCGCTTCGCGAGCTCAGCGAGTTCGGCCGTCTGTGGAAGGGAACCGAGCCGATGAGCAAGCTGCTGCAGGCGGGTGTCGAGGGCCTGCAGCCTGAGCAGTTCCTGCTGGTCGGCGGGGGTTGCCTTCACGTGGTGCTCCTCGTGGGGTCGGATGGGGAAGAGGTCATCATTGCACGACCTGGAAGT
Organism: Agromyces sp. NPDC052230; assembly: GCF_040679595.1. Classification (NCBI taxonomy): domain Bacteria; kingdom Bacillati; phylum Actinomycetota; class Actinomycetes; order Micrococcales; family Microbacteriaceae; genus Agromyces; species Agromyces sp. NPDC052230. The sequence continues at coordinate 436,512 of NZ_JBFAVC010000002.1, forward strand.
CCCAGGGGTCGGTGCGGAGCTCGCTCACCTGCACGTCGAGCTCGGGATGCGCGGCGCGCAGCTCGGCCGCGGCCGCATCGAGCCAGAGCCATTCGCTCGCCCAGTGCGACACGTCGATGAGCGCGGGCCCGCCGCCGAGCAGGGCCTGCTCGCGGGCCTCGGATGCCGGGTGGTGGCGGAGGTCGGCGGTGATGTAGACGTCGGCGGCCCGAACAGCGGGGTCGCCGAGCAGGGAGTCCCCGGCGCCGCCGCACAGCGCCACGGTCTGCACCAGATCGTCGAAGTCGCCGGAGGCGCGCACGCCCGTCGCGGTGGCCGGGAGGATCTCGGCGAGGCGCCGAGCGAGTCGGCCGAGCGAGGTGGGCTCGGCGAGTCGGCCGACACGGCCAAGGCCGAGTGCCGGGTCGGCGCCCGGCACGATGGGTCGCACGTCGACCAGGCCGAGACGCTCGGCGAGCACCGCCGACGTGCCGCGCTCGACAACGTCCGCGTTGGTATGGGCCGCGAGAAGCGCGCAGTTCGCCCGGATGAGCCGGGCGAGGAGGGCGCCCTTGTAGCGGTCCTCCGCGATGGTGGTGACGCCGCGCAGGAGCAGCGGATGGTGGGCGATGAGCAGGTCGGCGCGGGTCTCGATGGCCTCGTCGACGGTGCTGCCCACCGCATCGACGGCGAAGCGTACGCGTTCGACCGGGGCATCGGGATCTCCGGTCACCAGGCCGGGCGCATCCCAGGGCTCGGCACCCTCGATCGGCCAGAGGCGATCGATCGTGGTCAGGACCTCGGCGAGTACGACTGGCACCGTCCCAGCCTAGCGCGGCGGTACCGCGCGGCTCCGGGCCCCGTCACGTGAGTCCCGACGGATCGTTTCGCCCTTCGAGCTCGGTGATGCACCGGCCCAGGTAGTCGAGGAGGTCGAGCCGTTCGGCGTCGGTGAGCCCGGCGATCATCAGCTCGTTGATCGCGGCGACCCGACCGGAAGCCTCGGCGAGCAGCGCCACGGCCGACTCGGTGAGCCGCACCGGACGGGCACGACCCGTTGGAGCCTCGTCGGCTCGAATGACGAGCCCCCGGTCCTGGAGGCCCACCAGCACGGCGTTCATGGTCTGACGGGTCACGAATGCGCCCCGCGCGAGCTCGGAGGCCGAGATCCCCGGCGTGCGCTGCAACAGCTCGAGGCACGCGTACTGCGGCGTGGTCAGCCCGAGCGGCCGCAGCGCCTCGTCGATCCGTGCGCGCAATGCGGATTGGGTGCGCTTCAGGACGTAGCCGATGACCTCTCCGAGATCGTCCATGGTCGGTCGCATGTCAGTAGCCTGACATATTCTCTGAATGTCAGCATCCTGACATGGCGATGTCAGCGACCTTACATTCCGATCGACCGAGAGAACTAGGTGACCACGATGACCGTGACCGGACCCGATTTCATCGCCGACGGGCCGTTCGGAGCGACCTTCAGCTTTCTCGACCCCGACGGCTACGCCGTGACGGTCCACGACGGGAACTGAATCGGCGGTCGCGAGGCGAGCGGCGCGTCATCCGGTCACCTGGAAGATCCCCCGAGCACCACGCTCGGCGTCGGTCATCACGTGCGAGACGAACGGGTAGTGACCCGCCTCGGGAAACTCGAGCTCGACGAACCCGCCCTGCGCGGGCTGGAGCGGGAGCACCTGCGCGCCGCCGCTGCCGCCGTCTCGATCGTCGAGCAGGTAGGCGCCCTCCGACCACGTCGTGTCGAACTGGGCGCCGACGACGTGGAAGCTCGTCGCCCGCGCAGGTCCGGCGTCGAGCACCCACACCCGCACCCGCTCGCCCACGCGCGCGCTGAGCGGCGCGTGCGCGTACTGATCGGCGTAGCCGTTGAACACCACGAGGTCGGGCACGCCCGTGGCGAGTTGCTCGACGTCGACCTCGCCGTCCTGCGGCCCGAGGTAGGACTCGGACTGCGCGAACAGGTAGGTGCGGTCGACCTCGGGCAGGCCCTCGGGCTCGATGACCACGGCTCCGAACATGCCGTTGGCGATGTGCGCGCTCATCGGCATCGTCGAGCAGTGGTACATCCAGATGCCCGCCCGCTCGGCCGTGAACGAGAAGCTGAGCCGCTCTCCCGGCCGGATCGTGCGCATCGGCGCGTCGGGCGCGAGCGCACCCGCATGGAAGTCGATCGAGTGCCCGATGCTGCCGTCGTTGACGAGCGTGATCTCGAACCGGTCGCCGACCCGGCCGTGCAGCGTCGGCCCCGGGGCCGTGCCGTTGAAGGTCCACAGCGACTGACGTACGCCGGGCGCCACCTCGGCGACCTGCTCGGTCACCGTGAAGGTCTCGCGATGCGTCACCGGCCCGGTGGATGCCGGCAGCGGTTCGAGTTCGGCGTCGCGCGGCGTGAACCCGTCGCCGGGTTCGGCGGTGGGGTCGTACGTCGCGTCGGCCGCGACATCCGATTCGCGGTCGGCGGATGCCTCGTGGTCGTGCCCCTCCGACGGAGCCCCGGTCGCGACGATCGCGAGCGTCATGCCCATCTCTCGGTGGCCGACGACCCCGCACCAGCCCTCGATGTCACCGGTGACGACTCCGGCGTCGACCGTCGCCGATTCGCCGGGTGCGAGGCGAGGCGCGCGAACGCCTGTTGCGAGCACGAGGTCGTGCAGTTGCTCGTCGTCGGCGTTCCTGAGTTCGATCACGAGTCGCGTGCCGACGGGCACCTCGATCTCGTCGGGCGTGAACCGCATCCCCTGGGCGACCACCTCGACGGTCTGCACGGGCGCCGAGTCACCGGCGGCCGCGGCGGGCGCGCCCGCGCCACCTGCACCACCTCCGGTCGCGAGCCCGAGCGCCTGCGGCTGCGCCGCCGCTGCCACGACGACCGCGAGCACGACCGTGATGAGCCCGGCCATCGCCTGGCCCGCCCGCTGCCCGGCCGGACGATCGCCCTCGGGCGTGATGGGGCCGCGCGGCCGATCCTCCCCCATCGGCACGCCGGGAGCGCCCGAGGTCGCCGCCTTGGCCCGGCGCTGCGCGCGCATCGCGGCGAACAGGAGGGGCAGGAATGAGGCGGTCGCGACGACGTAGAGCACCGACGCCACCACGCGCATGAGGCTGCTCACGGGGAGTGCGCACACGATGAGCGCCACGTTCGCCCCGGCGATCCGCATCGCCGCGCCCCGGTCGAACATCCGCGTGCCGGTCCGCACCGGCGTCGGACCGCCGCCGAGCACCACGGGTACGAGGTAGCTGAGCGCCCCGATGAGCACCTGCGCCGCAAAGCCGGCGGCGATGAACGGCACGACGGCGTCGACGGCGTCCTGCACCGGCTCGAAGCCGCCGCCCGTCGACCACGATCCGAGTGCCACGACGGCGAGCACGAGGAGCGATCCCGCCCACCACAGCACACCGGCACCGACCGAGCCTGCCGCGAAACTCCGCGGCGGCGCCGAGCGCGCCGCGCGCACCATCCCGACGGCGATGAGTCCGAGCCCCGTGACATAGCCGAGCAGGCCGAGCGCGACGACGAGCTCCAGCCCGGCGGCAGCACCGACCGCCGCGACGGCTGCCGAACCGGCGAGCACCGGCAACGCACGTGCTGCAGCCGGGCCCGCTCCCCCGTCGGCGCGCGTTCGGAGCATGGTGGGCCACAGCGTCACAAGCGTTCCCGCGACCGTGAGCCCCACCCAGCCGAGCAGGTTGATGAGCGCGTGCGAGAGCACCACGCCCTCGGCTTCGGCCGCTCCGAGCCCGCGCGCGAGCCACGTGCCGAGACCCGCCCCGACCACGAGGAACGACGCCGCGGCGACGTAGTACCGCACGGTGCCGCCGAATCGCCCCGGCAGGGCGCTGCGCAACCGCGCCACGAGACTCGCAGCGTGCCACACCACGGCGGTCACCAGTACGGCGGCGCCCGCCAGCGTGAGCCCCCAGACGCCCCACGGCACCCCCACGAGCACGAGCAGGGCTCCGACGTTGGACATCGCGAGCCGCCACGACTGGCGCGTGCGGTCGGCAGCGCCCTGCTTCGTGCGCAGGAGTGCGAACGAGAAGTACTGGCTCCACACGAGGATGGCGTGGGTCACGGCACCGAGCAGCAGCAGGTGCAACATGAGCCACCGCGGCGCGGGCAGGTCGCGGTGCGCGAACACGACGACGACGAGGAGCACGAGCCACAGCACGGTCGGCAGGTCGCGCAGGGGCTGGAAGCCGCGCGTGCGAGCCGGCGCATTCACGAGGTCACGCTCCCGGGGGCTGTGGCGCCACGGGGCGTCCGCTCACGGCGGGCAGGCTCGCCGACGATGGAACTGCCGACCGCGAGCACGAGGAACAGCACCAGCGCGACGATGTTCAGCACGCCGCCCCACTGCCACGCGGGCGCGCCGCCGAGCCCGTCGCCGAGGGCGATCCGCACCACGAGCCCCGCGTGCAGCAGCACCACGGGCACCCAGAACACCGACCGGTACGGCAGTGGGCGGCGCAGCACGGCCGGGAGGATGGTCGTCGAGTGCGCCATGATCATCGACATGGTGAACCCCAGGAACACCGCGTGCAGCACGGCGTCGTACGCCGGCCGGGTGTCGGGGTGGCCGAAGAGCAGGATGCCCGCCGCCACGGCGAGCCACGCGTAGCCGCCGAGCATGCAGGCGGCCATGAACCGGGTGACCCCGCGCGCATTGATCGTGCGCCTGGCCACGTCGTGCCGCACGAGCCAGACGGTGAGCACCGCGAGCGTCGCGCCGAGCAGCATCGCACCGACGTCGGCGGCGACGAGCGAGACGACGAGGGCCGCGGTCGACGACCAGGCGGCAAGGAGCAGGCCTCCCCCGGCATGCGGGCCCATGGTGATACGCGCGAGCTCCACCCGCTCGGCAGCGATCGTGAGCACCACGAAGGCGATGAGCCACGGGAACAGCCGGTCGACGGCGACGTCGCCGAGCCAGAGGATCGATGCGGCGCACCCGAGCGCGGCGGCCAGCAGTTGCGTGAGCAGCGCGGCGTCGCGCTGCCGGCGCCACAGCGGCACGTAGACGAGCGTGAAGGCGGCGGTGCCCGCCACGAGCACGGCCTTTCCCGCGATGAGTGGTACGACGTCGACAACGAGGAGCACGGCGCCCGCGCCGAGCAGGGCGGGCGCGGCGAAGCCGATCCATCGTCCGAGCGCCGTGGCGCGCTCGAGCGCGACGAGCGTGCCGACGAATCCCAGCACCAGCACCACCCCGTGCACCTGCGACAGCCGCTCCGACGTGATCGGGGCCGGAAGGCCGAGCAGGAGCAACGCGGCGTCGAGCCCGGCGAGCAGACCGATGGCCGCGGGAAGCATCCAGATCGCCCGCAGTGGCACCGGGCGGCGGGGGCGTCCAACGGCGCGACGACCGGCGGGGTTGTCAGGTGTGTCGACGCGGGGGTCACCCGCTCGGACGGTCGGGAGGGTCGCGCTCATCGCGGGGCCGGCACCCGCAGGGTGCATTCGCCAGGACCGGTGAACGGAACGAGGGTGGGGTCGGCGTCTCGGACTCCGAGCGACTCCAGGGCGCCGTCGACCATGCCGAGGTGCACGGCGCAGATCACCTCGGGGTGGCGCGAGGCCGCCTCGATCAGCGGGCAACGCCTGAGCAGCACGGTCTCGTGGTCGGCGAGGGGATCGGGGGCGAAGCCCTGCTCGCGCATGAGTTCGACGAGCCTGGTGCGCGCGGTCGCGGCATCCGTCACTCCGTGGTTGCCGTCGGCGTCAGCCTCAGCCGCGATCAGCTCACGCCCCCACTGCCGCCCGGCCTCGCGGGCGTCCCCCACGGGGTCGGCACTCGTGCGCATGAGGGTCGCCGCGAGCACGCCGGCGAGCGGTGCGTACGGCGTCGACGGGTCACGCCGCACGGCCTGCCACAGCCAGGCGGGACGACCGCGACCGGATGCCTCCGCCCGGCGCCGGGTGACGAACCCGTCGCGTTGCAGGCTCTCGAGATGACCCCGCACCGTGTTCTCATGCAGGCCCGTGGCCAGCACGATCGCGGCCAGCGAGGTCGGGACCCGCTGCGCCTCGAGCAGGCGCAGCAGCCGCTCACGTGATGCCGAATGCGCACGACCGCTCGACGAACGCCGAGGCGGGACCATCGTGTCCGGACGACCCGTCTGATTTTCCACGGTATTCATTGTAGTAAAATTCTCGGCATGGCAGACATCCAGATCCACCGCACGCTCGACGACGCGACCGAGGGCGCTGCTCCGACGCATGCATGCGCGTGCGGCGAGCACGACGAGACCCTCCCCGAGCTCGACGTGCAGACGATCCCGCATGCCGTGCGGCACGCCGCGATCTTCGGCGCGCTCGACGGCGTTCGCCCTGGCAGCGGCATCGTGCTGTCCGCGACGCACGACCCGGTGCCGCTGCTCACGCAGCTCGCGCAGCGACGTCCGAACGAGTTCGACGTGGACTACCTGACGCAGGGGCCCGATCGTTGGCGCATCCGGCTGGTGCGGGTGAACGCGGCCTGACCCTCGGGGCTCGACCGTCCGTCGACCTCCTGCAGGCCTCCGTGGGCGAGGCGGGCGTGGGCGACGACCGCAACGTCAACGGTGACGCTCGGCGACGGGCGCCGTGCCGGCAGCGAACGCCGCTCGCAAGGTGGCGTCGATGAACCCGGGGGCATCGCCCAACCGAAGCCGGCCCGCCGAAATCTCCTCCGCGGCACCATTCATCACGACGTGCGTGGTTGCGAGCAGCCAGCTGATGGGCAGGTCCGAGCGGAAGGCTCCCTCGCGTTGACCTCGCTCCAGAAGGCTCCGCATTCTCGCTTCGGAAGCCTCGTGCAGATCCCGGATGCGGGCCGCGGGCAGTTCGCGCTGCGCTGCCGCCAGCAGGCCGCGCGACCGATCGAGCAGTGACCAGCTCGAACGGACCAGGCGACTGAATGCGTCGGCGGCATTGCCGTCGATCGAAACCTCCGAGAGCACCTGCTCGCCTCGTTCCAGACTCTCGACGAGTGCGGCCTCGATCAGTTCTGCTCGGCTCGTGAAGTGCCCGTAGAGCGTCATGCGGCCGACTCCCGCCTCAGCCGCGATCGCGGCCACGGAGGCATCCGGGTCCTTGTGCAGTGCCGTCGACGTGGCCGCGAGGATCTTCACCCGATTGCGTTGGGCATCGGCTCGTTGATTGAGCGGCCGGCTCGCTCCGGTATGGGTGCCTCCCGCATCCCCGGGCAACGCAACCTTCTTCGTCGACATCTCTCGCGGCCTCGCAACTCGTACGGGAATGTACGAGATAGTCTAGCGGTTGAGAACTCGTACATGGTTGATCGAGATAGACCCGAGGTTGCCCCCATCGGCTCCTCGGGCAGAAGGAGATTGCACGTGAGTACCACGAAGCACGCGCCCGATGGCGTCGGAATGCACGTGAAGCGCTGGCTGGCCCTCGGCTTGCTGGGCACCGCGCAGTTCATGCTGATTCTCGACGTCACGGTCGTGGCGATCGCGCTGCCGCAGATCGGCGTGGACCTGAGCCTGTCGCGCGAGGCGGTGACCTGGGTGATGGCTGCCTACACGCTGACCTTCGGCGGCCTGATGCTGTTGGGTGGGCGCAGCGCGGACCTGTTCGGCTCGAAGCCGATCGTCTACGCCGGACTGTTCACCTTCACGGCCGGATCCCTGGCAGCCGGACTGGCTGACAGCGGCACCGTGCTCCTCGCCGGACGAGTCGCCCAGGGGCTCGGTGCCGCGATGCTCTCACCGGCAGCCCTGTCGGTGGTGGTGCGCCTGTTCACCGGGGACGAGCGCAACCGCGCCCTTGGCATCTGGTCGGCCCTCGGCGGTGGCGGCGCCGCGGTCGGTGTGCTGCTCGGCGGACTCCTCACCGCGGGACCGGGATGGCCCTGGGTGTTCTTCATCAACATCCCCGTCGGTCTCATCGTCCTGTTCGGGCTGGTTCGGGTGCTCCCTTCCCTGCCACCGACAGCCGGTTCGCGGCCTACGCTCGATGTCCTCGGCGCTCTGCTGGTCACGGCGGCGACGGGTGCGGCGATCTTCTCCCTGACCACTGCCGGCGAGACCGGCTGGACCAGTCCGCAGACGCTGATCGCCGCCGGGGCCGCGGTGGTGCTCTACCTGCTGTTCGGCTGGCGACAGCAGGCCGCCGCCTCGCCGTTGATGGACCTGGGCCTGCTGCGACGCCGGCCCGTGGCGGCCGGGGTGTTCGTGATCTTGATCGCGACTGCACTGATGGTCGCGGTGTTCTTCCTGGGCACGTTCTTCTTCCAGCAGTCCGCTGGACACGGGCCCCTGGTGACCGGGCTGCTGTTCCTGCCGATCGCGCTGGCCACCATGACGGGGGCGAACCTCGGCGGCCGCTTCATCGGGCGCCTCGGGGCGCGCGCTCTGGCGGTCTCCGGCATGGTCGTGGCGGCCATCGGACTTCTCATTCCCGCTCTCTGGGCGACCACGCTGGCGACCACGATCGGGGTCGGCTTCGGCGCCTTCGGGATCGGTGCGCTGTTCGTGGTGGCCTCCGCCACGGCTCTGGGTCAGATCGGACCCGAGGAAGCCGGGATCGCGTCGGGCCTGCTGAGCACCTTCCACGAGTTCGGGGCCTCCATCGGCGTCGCGACCGTGTCCAGCATCGCCGCGCTCAGCCTGGTCGCAGGCGGAGGCGACACCGGCTTCCAGCAGGCATTCCTGTTCGCCGCCATCGCCGCCGTCATCGCCGCGATCATCGCCATGATCGCGATCCCGCGACGACCCGCGACCACCTGACCCGGGGTGGGCCCTGCCGGGCTCGAACCGACGACATCCACGGTGTAAACGTGGCGCTCTACCAACTGAGCTAAAGGCCCCCGCGCGATGCACGGCGCACGCCCATGGTATCCCGGCTCGCAGGTCGCGGATGGCCTCGGCAGCCGCTCAGGCGGAGACGCCGGCCAAGGCCTCGCGGTACTGGTCCAGGGAGCGGGCCTGGCCGCGCGGCGTGACGAAGCTCGCACGAATGACCCCGTCGGTTCCGATGACGAACGTCGCCCGTTGGGCGACGCCGTTCGCGTCGTCGAACGCGCCGTACGCCGTGGCGACCTGGCCGTGCGGCCAGAAGTCCGCGAGGAGCGGGAAGTCGTACGACTGCGCCTCGCTCCACGCTCGAAGCGTGTGCTTGGAATCCACGGAGGCCGCGACGAGCTGCGTGCCCCCGGCATCGAACATCGAGAAGTTGTCGCGCAGCTCGCAGAGCTCGCCCTGGCAGATGCCCGAGAAGGCGAGCGGGAAGAAGACGAGGGTGACCGGCCCGTCGGCCAGCAGCGTCTCGAGCCGGACGGTCTGCCCGAACTGGTTGAGCAGGGCGAATTCAGGAGCCCGGCTGCCGGGTTGCAGGATCATCGGAGGTCTCGCTTCCAGTGTTCGCGCGGCATGACGGGCACCCAGCCTAGCCCCCGCATACGAGGCATAGAATCACTAGGATGGCGTGGTGCCACGCGGCCGTGATCCGGTCTCTCCGTCGTGCGCACGCCCCACACCCGCAGGCATGATCTGCTGAAGAGAGAGGTCGAGTGTGACTGTCAACGACCAGGACCCCTACTCGGTCGCATCGATGGACTCCGATCCCGAGGAGACATCCGAATGGGCCGAATCCCTTGACGCTCTCGTCTCCGAGAAGGGGCACCAACGCGGCCGCGAGATCATGCTCAGCCTGCTGAAGCGCTCGAAGGAGCTGCACCTCGGTGTGCCGATGGTGCCGACCACGGACTACCTCAACACCATCGCTCCCGAGAACGAGCCCGAGTTCCCCGGCGACGAGGAGATCGAGCGCCGGTTCCGCGCCTGGATCCGCTGGAACGCGGCGGTCACCGTGCACCGCTCGCAGCGGCCCGGCGTCGCGGTGGGCGGCCACATCTCGACCTACGCGTCATCCGCTTCGCTCTACGAGGTCGGCTTCAACCATTTCTTCCGCGGTCAGGACCACCCCGGCGGCGGCGACCAGATCTTCTTCCAGGGCCACGCCTCCCCCGGCATGTACGCCCGCGCGTTCCTCGAGGGCCGACTCGACACCGATCAGCTCGACGGGTTCCGCCAGGAGAAGTCGCACGCCCCCAACGGCCTCTCGTCATACCCGCACCCGCGGCTGATGCCCGACTTCTGGGAGTTCCCGACGGTCTCGATGGGCCTCGGCCCGATCAACGCGATCTGGCAGGCTCAGCTCAACAAGTACATCACCAACCGCGGTATCAAGGATGCCTCCGGCCAGCATGTGTGGGCGTTCCTCGGCGACGGCGAGATGGACGAGGTCGAGAGCCGCGGCCAGCTGCAGGTCGCCGCGAACGAGGGCCTCGACAACCTCACGTTCGTGATCAACTGCAACCTCCAGCGCCTCGACGGACCGGTTCGCGGCAACGGCAAGATCATCCAGGAGCTCGAGAGCTTCTTCCGCGGCGCCGGCTGGAACGTCATCAAGGTGGTCTGGGGCCGGGAGTGGGACGACCTGCTCGCCCGCGACGCCGACGGTGCGCTCCGCAACCTCATGAACGTCACGCCCGACGGCGACTACCAGACCTACAAGGCCGAGTCGGGTGCCTACGTGCGCGAGAACTTCTTCGGCCGCGACCCGCGCGCGCTCGAGCTCGTGAAGGACCTCACCGACGACCAGGTGTGGGGCCTCAAGCGCGGCGGCCACGACTACCGCAAGGTCTACGCGGCCTTCAAGGCGGCCGTGGAGCACAAGGGCCAGCCGACGGTCATCCTGGCGAAGACGATCAAGGGCTACGGCCTCGGACCGAGCTTCGAGGGTCGCAACGCGACCCACCAGATGAAGAAGATGACGCTCGACAACCTGAAGACGTTCCGCGACACCATGCGCATCCCCATCACCGATGCGCAGCTCGAGGAGAACCCGTACCTGCCGCCGTACTACCACCCCGGCGACCAGGACGAGGCGATCCAGTACATGCACGAGCGTCGTCGCGCCCTCGGCGGCTACCTGCCCGAGCGTCGCACGACGCACACGGCGATCACCCTTCCCGACGACTCGGCCTACGCGATCGCCAAGAAGGGCTCGGGAACACAGGAGATCGCCACCACCATGGCGTTCGTCCGGCTGCTGAAAGACCTGATGCGGTCGAAGGACTTCGGCCACCGCATCGTGCCGATCATCCCCGATGAGGCGCGCACGTTCGGCATGGACGCGTTCTTCCCGAACGCCAAGATCTACAACCCGAACGGCCAGCACTACACCTCGGTCGACCGCGAACTCCTGCTCGCCTACAAGGAGAGCGCGCAGGGCCAGATGTTGCACGTCGGCATCAACGAGGCCGGCGCGGTCTCGGCGTTCACGGCCGTCGGCACGTCGTACGCCACACAGGGCGAACCACTGATCCCGATCTACGTCTTCTACTCGATGTTCGGGTTCCAGCGCACGGGCGACGCGATCTGGGCGGCGGGCGACCAGATGGCGCGCGGCTTCATGATCGGCGCCACCGCGGGCCGCACGACGCTGACCGGCGAGGGCCTCCAGCACGCCGACGGCCACTCGCTGCTGCTGGCCGCGACGAACCCGGCCGTGGTCTCGTACGACCCGGCCTACGGCTACGAGATCGGCCACATCGTGCGGTCGGGACTCGACCGGATGTACGGCGGCTCGCACCCCGAGCCCAACGTCATGTACTACCTCACGGTGTACAACGAGCCGATCGTGCAGCCCGCCGAGCCCGAGGGCGTCGACGTCGAGGGCATCGTGCGCGGCATCCACCGCATCGCCGATGCGCAGGTGCAGGGCCCCAAGACGCAGCTGCTCGCGTCGGGTGTCGCCGTGCCGTGGGCCCTCGAAGCCAAGCACCTCCTCGAGGTCGACTGGGGCGTTGCCGCCGATGTGTGGTCGGTCACCAGCTGGACCGAGCTCCGCCGCGACGGCCTCGCCGCCGACGAGCACAACTTCCTTCACCCCGACGGTGAACGTCGCACGCCGTACCTCACGCAGAAGCTCACTGGCGCGCAGGGTCCGGTCGTGGCGGTGTCGGACTTCATGCACGCCGTGGCCGACCAGGTCCGCGCCTACGTGCCCGGTGACTTCGCGACGCTCGGCGCCGACGGGTTCGGCTTCTCGGACACCCGCCCGGCCGCTCGTCGGTTCTTCAAGATCGACGGCCCGTCGATCGTCGTGCGTGCGCTCGAGCTCCTCGCCGAGCGCGGCGAGGTCGATCGGTCGCTTCCGGCCCGGGCCATCGAGAAGTACCGACTGCACGACGTGAACGCCGGCACCACCGGGACGGCCGGCGGCGAGAGCTAGCAGGCGAACGAGGTGGCGAAGGCGAGGACGAAAGCGGAGACACTGGCATGGTTGCGGACCATCGCGGGTGAACTCTCGACCCAGACGCTGAAGCGCCTCGAGGACACGCTGCCGTGGTACGGCGACATGCCGCCGAGCCGACGTTCTGCGGTGGGACTCGTCGCACAGGCGGGCATCTCGTCGTTCATCGCGTGGTTCGAGGACCCGCAGTCGACGCCGTGGATCGCGGCCGATGTGTTCGGCGCGGCTCCGCGGGAGCTCCTCCGTTCGGTGAGCCTGCAGCAGACGCTGCAGCTCATCCGCGTCACGGTCGAGGTCGTGGAGGATCGGGTCGTGAAGGACGGCGGGGAGCCGTTGCGCGAGGCGATCCTGCTCTACTCGCGTGAGATCGCGTTCGCCGCGGCCGACGTCTACGCACGGGCCGCCGAGGCGCGCGGCCTCTGGGACGCGCGCCTCGAGGCCCTCGTCGTCGACTCCATCCTCTCGGGCGAGTACGACGACGAACTGCCGAGCCGCATCGCGGCACTCGGCTGGCACGGTCATGGCGAGGTGGCGGTGCTCGTCGGCACGGCGCCGAAGCAGCTCGACGTCGACCACGTGCGACGTGCGGCGCGCCACATGCACGCCGACGTGCTCATCGGCGTGCAGGGAAACCGCCTCGTCCTCGTGATCGGCCGTTCCGACCCGCTCGACCCCGAGGCCGAGGAGTCGACGGGTGCGGCGCCCGCGCTCACGTTCCTCGAGATCGCCACCCAGCTCGAACCGCACTTCGGCCCCGGCCATCTCGTGCTCGGCCACGAGGTGCCGAACCTCGTCGACGCGTCGAAGAGCGCCAAGGCGGCACTCGCGGGCTTCGCGGTGGCGCGCTCCTGGCGGCACGCGCCACGTCCGGTGCACGCAGACGACCTCCTCCCCGAGCGTGCGCTGGCCGGCGATCCGCTGGCACGTGCGACGCTCGTGCATCGCATCTACCGCCCGCTGCAGGCGCACTCGACCGAGCTGCTCACCACGCTCTGGAGCTACCTCGACAACGGGCGGTCACTCGAGGCGACCGCCCGCGAGCTCTTCGTGCACCCCAACACGGTGCGGTACCGGCTGAAGCGCGTGTCCGACGTGATCGGGTGGGACGCCACTGGGGCGCGCGAGGCGCTCATCCTGCAGTCCGCGCTCATCATCGGGTCGATGAGCGACCACGAGCACCAGCCGCGCCGGCGCCCGTCATGACCCGCGGTGCGTGCGCGTCATGTCGGCCACGCACAAGGCTTTCCGCGAGAGCTTGTCGCATCGACACACACTCGCCCACAAGAGGATTGGCAGGATAGGGAGGGTGATCGTCGTCGTCTGCCCTGGACAGGGCTCGCAGACCCCCGGATTCCTCGCCCCCTGGCTCGCCGACCCGGCCTACGCCGAGCGGCTCGACGGGCTCTCCGAGGCCGCGGGCGTCGACCTCGCGACCCACGGAACCGTCAGTGACGCCGACACCATCCGCGATACCGCCATCGCCCAGCCGCTCATCGTCGCGGCCGGTCTGCTGGCCCTCGACGCCCTCCTCGACGGCGGCCGTGCCGAACGTGTCGGCGGCATTGCGGGCCACTCCGTCGGCGAGATCACCGCAGCCGTCGGTGCCGGCGTGCTGCGCGAGGCAGACGCGATGCACTTCGTCGCCGAGCGCGGCCGAGCGATGGCGGATGCCGCTGCGCTCGCGACGACCGGCATGAGCGCCGTCATCGGCGCCGACGAACAGGCCCTCCTCGCCAGGCTCGACGAGCTCGGGCTCGAGCCCGCGAACGTCAACGGCGGCGGCCAGATCGTGGTCGCAGGAGCGATCGACGCGCTCGAGACATTGAAGGCGGAGCCCCCCGCAGGAGCGCGGGTCATCCCGCTGCAGGTGGCGGGCGCATTCCACACCCGGTACATGCGTCCCGCGGTCGAGCGCCTCGCGGCGGTGGCCGCCGAGAACCACGACGTCTCCGACCCCGGCGTGACGCTCTGGACGAACCACGACGGCAGCCGCGTGACATCCGGCACCGCATTCGTCGACCTGCTCGTCGGGCAGGTCTCGTCGCCCGTGCGCTGGGACCGCTGCATGGAATCGTTCGCCGACGCCGGCATCACCGGTCTCATCGAGGTGGCGCCGGCGGGCGCCCTCGTCGGCCTCGCCAAGCGCGCACTCAAGGGCGTGCCGACCGTCGCCGTGAAGAGCCCCGACGACCTGCCGGCCGCCATCGAACTCATCGAGCAGGCCGCCTGATTCCGGGCACGACGAGAGGCACACACGAGAGCATGACGAAACCCACCCTGCAGCAGTCGCACGGCCCGGCCTACACCCGCATCTACGCGATCGGCGCTGCGCGCGGCGAGAACGCCGTTCCGAACGACGACCTCGTCGGACCCATCAACTCGTCGGACGAGTGGATCCAGCAGCGCACGGGCATCATCACGCGCACGCGTGCCGGAGCCGACGTCGAGGCGGTCGACCTCGCCACCGATGCCGCGCGTGAGGCCATCGAGAAGTCGGGCGTCGCACCCGAGCTCATCGACCTCGTCATCGTCGCGACCATCTCGAACGTGCAGCAGACGCCCTCGATGGCCGCCGTGGTCGCCGACCGTGTCGGTTCGAACCCGGCCGCCGCCTACGACGCCAACGCCGCCTGCGCAGGCTACGCCTACGCCATCGCCCAGGCCGACGCGCTCATCCGCACGGGTGTCGCTCACTACGCACTCGTGATCGGCGCCGAGAAGCTCTCGAACGTGGTCGACCCCACCGATCGCTCGATCTCGTTCCTCCTCGGCGATGGCGCCGGTGCCGTGGTCATCGGTCCGAGCGACTTCCCGGGCATCGCCCGCACGATCTGGGGCTCAGACGGCTCGAAGGCCGACGCCGTCGGCATGAACAGCACCCTCACCGACTTCCGCGAGGGCCGGTCGGAATGGCCGACCCTCCGCCAGGAGGGCCAGACCGTCTTCCGCTGGGCCGTGTGGGACATGGCCAAGGTCGCGAAGCAGGCACTGGATGCCGCGGGCGTCACCAGCGCCGACCTTGCCGCGTTCATCCCCCACCAGGCCAACATGCGCATCATCGACGAGTTCGCGAAGCAGTTGAAGCTGCCCGAGTCCGTCGTGATCGCCCGTGACATCGCGACGACCGGCAACACCTCGGCCGCCTCGATTCCTCTCGCGACCCACCGGTTGCTGCAGGAGCATCCGGAGCTCTCGGGGGGCCTCGCCCTCCAGATCGGCTTCGGGGCCGGACTCGTGTTCGGCGCCCAAGTGGTGGTTCTGCCCTGAACCGCCGACGAACGTCCATCTAGACTGTGTCTCGGTCAAACGAGTCACCCCCCAAGGAGAAGAACAATGGCATTGTCCACCGAAGAAGTGCTTGCCGGCCTGGCCGAGCTCATCAACGACGAGACCGGCATTGCGACCGACACGGTTGAGCTGGACAAGTCGTTCACCGATGACCTCGACATCGACTCCATCTCGATGATGACGATCGTCGTCAACGCCGAGGAGAAGTTCGACGTCAAGATTCCCGACGAAGAGGTCAAGAACCTCAAGACCGTCGGCGACGCCGTCGACTTCATCGTCAAGGCCCAGGCCTAGTCGCTGCTCGGGCGGGTCGCACGACGTGCGTGCGGCCCGCCTTCCGCATGACCTTCCCCTCCGACGGAGTGCTCTCGAATGACCAAGAAGATCGTGATCACCGGGATCGGCGCGACCTCGCCGCTCGGTGGAACCGCCCGCGACAGCTGGAACGCGCTGCTCGCCGGTGAGTCCGGCGCCCGCCACCTCGAACAGGAGTGGGCCACGGAGCTCGAGCTCCCCGTGAGGTTCGCCGCCACCGCCAAGGTGGCGACGGCCGACATCCTGGAGCGCCACGAGCTGAAGCGCCTCGACCCGTCCAGCCAGTTCGCGCTCATCGCCGGACGCGAGGCCTGGGCCGACGCCGGCGCCCCCGAGGTCGACCCCGAGCGCCTGGCCGTCGACTGGTCGACCGGCATCGGCGGCGTCTGGACCCTCCTCGACGCATGGGACACGTTGCGCGAGCGCGGCCCCCGTCGCGTGCTGCCCATGACCGTACCGATGCTCATGCCCAACGGGCCGGGCGCGGCGATCGGCATGGACCTGCACGCCCGTGCCGGCATCCGCACCGTCGTCTCCGCGTGCGCCTCGAGTACCGAGGCCCTCGTCAACGCCTACGACCACCTGCAGCAGGGATTCGCCGATGTCGTCATCGCGGGCGGCTCGGAGGCCGCGATCCATCCGCTGCCCATCGCGGCCTTCGCCGCCATGCAGGCCCTCTCGCGTCGCAACGACGACCCCGCGATCGCATCCCGGCCGTACGATGTCGCCCGCGACGGGTTCGTGCTCGGCGAGGGCGCCGCGGCGCTCGTCGTCGAGACCGAGGAGCACGCGAAGGCGCGCGGCGCCCGCATCTACGCCGAGCTGCTCGGCGGTGCGATCACGAGCGACGCCTACCACATCACCGCCCCAGACCCCGAGGGATCGGCGGCGGCGCGAGCCATGAAGCAGGCCATCGAGGGCGCCGGTGCGGCGCTCACCGACGTGGCGCACGTCAACGCGCACGCCACGAGCACGCCGGTCGGCGACATCGCCGAGTACAACGCGCTGCGACGCGTGTTCGGCGACGCGCTCGACGGCATCGCGGTCACCGCCACGAAGGCGTCGACCGGTCACCTGCTCGGTGGCGCCGGCGCGATCGAGGCCGTATTCACGGCGTTGGCGCTGCACGAGCGCACCGCTCCGCCGACCATCAACCTCACGGAGCAGGACCCCGAGATCCCACTCGATGTCGTCACCTCCCCGCGTGCGCTGGGCGACGGCGACCTCATCGCGATCTCGAACTCGTTCGGCTTCGGCGGGCACAACGCCGTGGCGGCGTTCCGAACCGCCTGAGCCCACGCGCCAGCAGCACGCGAGAAGACCCCGGTCCCTCAGAGGGTGCCGGGGTCTTCTCATGCGCGGCCCGCGGTTTCGGTCGTGCGTCGCCGGGAAGGATCATCCGACCACGCGTCGCGCCACCGCGGGCGGCGGGTTCGCTCAGCCCACCTGGTGCAACCAGACGACCGGAGCGAAGTCACTCGCGTGGCGGAACGGTTCGAGCTCGTCGTCCCACGCCTGCCCGAGCGCGAGGCGAAGCTCACGGTGCAGCTCGACCGCGTCGTGGCCGGCGAGCTCCATGGCGTACCGGATGCGATCCTCGGGCACGACCATGTTGCCGGCGGAATCGGTCTGTGCGAAGAAGACCCCGAGCTCGGGAGTGTGCATCCACCGAGCGCCGTCAGAGCCCGGCGCAGGGTCCTCGCTCACCTCGTATCGGAGCTGCTCCCAGCCACGCAGCGCGGACGCGAGCTTCGCGCCGGTGCCGGGCGGGCCCTCCCAGTAGAACTCGGCACGCATGAGGCCGCGATACACGGGTTGTTCGGCCCAGTCGAAGTTCACAGCGCTGCCGAGCGCACGGCCTGCCGCCCACTCCACATGCGGGCACATCGCCTTCGGCGAGGAGTGCACGAACAGCACGCCTCGCGCGGCGCGCGCAGCCCGCGTGATCTTCTCCGCCATCTCCGTTCTCCGTTCTCGAGGTGCGTCTTCCCCTACGACCTCGGAACCACCGGAAAAGCGGGTGTTCGATTGTGGACGGCGAGCCGTCATGCACGAGTATGCCTCGGATTCGCACGGGAGACAAGGCGCACATGCCCCTTCGGGGGACGCTGCGGTGATCGCGGCGAGGCGCCGAAAACCATATACTCGGTGAATCGTTCCCCTTCGGGTCGGAGGTCGCATGGCCGTGCGCGACGCACTGCTCGCACTGCTGACCGCGGGTCCCGCCTACGGGTTCCAGTTGCACGGGGGCCTCGCCGATCGCACCGGCGGCCGGCGCGCGATCAACGTCGGTCAGACCTACGCCACGCTCGAGCGGCTCACGAAGCAGGGGCTCGTCGAGCCGGCGGGCTCGACCGACGACGGGCTTCCGCTGCACCGGCTCACGGCGGCCGGGCGCGCGGCGGCGGCGGCGTGGCTCGAGGGCGCGGATGCCGCGGGCGCCGACTCGTGGGACGAGACCGTCGATCGCGTCCTCATCGCGCAGTCGCTCCCCGATTGGAATGCCGCCGCCGTCGTGGCGGCCGAGCGTGCGCGGTGGGTGACGCGACGTGACGAGGCATCCGTCGCCGCCGGCATGCCACCCCCACCGACCGAGCGCAACGGGCCGGGGGTCGACGCCGACGTCGGTGAGGCCGCGCTCGGTCGTCTCGCGGCGGCAGCCGACGTCGCCCGTGCCGAGGCCGCGCTCTCGTGGCTCGACTCGGTCGGTCGTGCGGAGCGGCGCCCGTTCGCACCTCGCTCCGAGCGCCCACGGCGCGGCCGGCGCCCGGGCAGCGCGACGGCGGTCGGCGCCGACGTCGACACGGGCGACGCCGCTCAGGCGTCGGCCAGGGCGTAGCTGTCGACGATCGCGAGATCCAGCGGGAATTCGACCGGGAAGTCGCCGAAGAGCAGCGTGCCCGCTTCGCGCGCGGCCTCCTCGACGGCGGCGGCCACCTCGTCGGCGACCTCGCGTGGCGAGTGCACGATGATCTCGTCGTGCAGGAAGTACACGAGGTGCGGCGCGCGGGCGAAGACGGGGCCGGAAGCCGCAGCCGAAGGTGTCTCGTCGAAGACGCGTGCGGCCAGCTGCTCGAGCCGACCACGCAGGCCGGCCATCCAGCACAGCGACCACTCCGCGGCACTCCCCTGCACGACGAAGTTGCGGGTGAAGCGGCCCCAGTCGCGGGCGGTCGATCGGGCACGGCGCTCGTCGGACGCCGTCGCGTCGGGCTCGCTGGCGCGCGCCTGCACGGCACGCCACTCGGCCGTGGGGAGCGGTGACGAACGGCCGAGGAGCGTCGTCACGGTGCCGCCCCGCTCGCCCTCGCGCGCTGCGCGATCGACGAGCGCCATGGCTCTCGGGTACGCGCGGGCGAGACGGGGCACGAGGCGTCCGCTCTCCCCCGTGGTCGCGCCGTACATGGCGCCGAGGATGGCGTACTTCGCCTCCTCGCGCGTCGCGACGACGCCCGCGTCGACGAGACCGCGGTAGAAGTCGCGACCCCGGCTGGCCCCGGCGATCGCCTCGTCGCGGGCCATGCCGGCGAGAACGCGAGGCTCGAGCTGTGCCGCGTCGGCGACGACGAGCGTCCACCCGGGGTCGGCCGCGACCGCGCTGCGCACGTTCTTCGGCAGTTGCAGGGCGCCGCCGCCCGAGGTGGCCCAGCGTCCGGTGGCAGTGCCGCCCGGGACGTACTCGGGTCGGAACCGCCCGTCGACGACCCACTCGTCGAGCCAGGCCCACCCGTTCGCGCTGAGCAGCCTGGCGAGCTTCTTGTATTCTAGGAGCGGTTCGATCGCGGGGTGTTCGTGCTCGCGCAGCTCCCACTTCGCGGTCGAGTCGACTTGGATGCCGGCCCGGCGGAGCGCCCGCAGCAGGTCGACCTGCGAGTCGAGGTTGACGGATGCCACGCCGAGCGCCTCGCGCACCTGCACCGCGAGCGCCTCCATGCGTTCGGGTTTGCGACCGGGCGTGGGTCGTGCTCCGAGTTCGGCGGTGAGCACCTGCTCGTGCACCGACCGATGCCACGGGACGCCGGCCGCCTGCATCTCAGCCGCGATGAGCGCTCCTGCGGATTCGGCGGCGAGGAGGAGCCGCAGCGCGCCGGGATCCGTGCTCTCGGCGACGAGTGCGTCCTGGCGGGCGAGTTCGGCGAGCATCGCCTCGGTGTCGACGGCGCCGGTTGATCGCGCCGGGTCGCGGGTTGAGGCGTCCATCGGTTCGAACTCGTCGAGGTCGAACAGCGTGCTGTGGGCCGACCCCGTGGCCGTGGCCGGGCTCGCGGTGGGCTGCGCCTCGGCTGGACCCGGCGGCATCCATTCCGGCCGCGCATGGCGGCCCGCCTCGCGGGCCGTGGCCGTGGCCGCCGACCGGTCGAGGATGGCGGCCGCGAGCCGGAGGTCTCGGCAGCGCTGCACGCGCACGCCCGCCTGCAGCAACCGTGGGTACCACAGCCGGGCATCGAGCCACACCCACCGCGGATGGGAGGTCTCGAGCGCGCGCACGACCTCGGGCAGTTCGTCGGCGGCGACCTGCGCGAGCGCCTCGCCCGGATGGGCCGGGTCGACGAGTCGGACCAGGCCCGCCTCACCCTGCCCGACGACGATCCGCACGCATCCATTCTTGCCGCCGCCGCTGACAGTGTCGGCGGCTCCGGTCACCATGGAGGCATGGACCCAACCGAGGCGCGACGATGGTCGCGGTGAGCTTCCGCTGTGGGCACGGCGCCGACGCCGATGAGGCGGGCGTGGTGGCCCTGCGTCGCGTCTGCCCGCTCTGCATGCTGGTCGACGAGACGCATCGTTCACGCGCTGAGCTGCTGCGCAAGGTCGCCCCGCCGCAGCGTCGCGCACTCGCTCGCGAGACGCGCGTCGGCGCGGCCTACGAGTGGCAGTGCCCTCGCGGCCACGATCGGTACGCCGCAACGGTGCGCGAGGTGCTCACGGGCACTGGTTGCGCGAAGTGCCGCCAGAGCGCGGTCGCACCCGCGGCCCTGCGCGAGGCGGGCGTGCCGTTCATGAACCCCTCGCTCAGAACCCGTACCTCGCAGACCGAGCAGCGACTGAAGACCCTGCTCGGCGAACGCATCCGCCTCAATCATCGGGTGAACGCCATCCACATCGCCCGAACCTTCTATGGACGCCGCGAAGTCTGGCCCGACGTCATCGTGCCGCCGCTGCGCATCGCCGTCGAGTACGACGACCCCGGTCGATCTCGACGGGCCCACCTGGGGTTGAAGGAGGCATCCGACCTCGACAAAGACGACGCGCTCCGCGAGGTCGGCTGGGAGGTCATCCGCATCCGCGCGGGCGGCCTCGAGGCCATCGGCCCGCAGAGCATCGTGTGCCGGCAGCTGACGCCGGCCGTCGCCGACGAGGTGGTCGAGCGGATGCGGCGCATCCGCGGTGATGCGGCCGTCGACGCGATTGCGCTGGGGCATCCGGCCGTCTCCTGACTCGCGTGAACGCAGTGGGGAGAACGGATGCGTCCGCTCCCCGCGCGCCGATAAGGTGGGGTCCAGCCGCGCCCGCCGCGGGCTCCCGCGCAGAGAGGCCGTCAGTGCTCCTTCCGTTCCTCATCGTCGGAGGGGTCGGCCTCGTGCTGCTCCTCATCTCGCTCATCCTCGGTGACATCTTCGACCACTTCGAGGTCGGCGACGGGGCCATTTCGGGCACGGCGTTGTCAGTCGGACTGGTCGTGTTCGGCGCATCCGGAGCACTCACCGTCAGCAGCGGGCTCGACCTCATCTGGGCCTACGTGCTCTCGCTCGTGCTCGCCGTCGTCGCGTACGTGCTCAGCGTACTCATGGTGCGCAACCTCAGCCGCAGTTCCGACGGGGTGCCGCAGTCGGCGGTCGGGCTCACCGGGGTCGCGAGGTCGGATGTCTCCCCCGCGGGCGGTGAGGTCAGCCTCGACGGCCCCGCCGAGATCGAACGACGGCTCGCCTACTCCGACGCCCCCATCGCCGAGGGGTCGCGCGTCCGCGTCGTCGAGCACGTCGGCACGCGCGTCAAGGTCACCGCGGCCTGATTCGCGCGGCCACACGCACTGGCGCATCGCCGAGTACCTGCACGACCCGCACCTCCCCCGCCCCACCCCTCCGCCGAATGCCCTGAAAGGACCCCATGCTCTCCCCCGAACTCATCCAGGTGATCGCCGTCCTCGCGATCGCCGTGGCGCTCCTCGCGCTGCTCGTGTTCATCGCGCGCCGCATCCGCCGCGTGCCGCCCAACGAGGCACTCGTCATCGTCGGCCGCGGCGCCGGCCGACCCACGCCCGGCGAGGCCCCGATCGGCCAGCGCGTCGTGATCGGCGGTCGCACCTTCGTGTGGCCGATCCTGCAGCAGGGCTTCCCGATCTCGCTCGAGCAGCGCCAGATCGGCATCACCGTCGAGGGCGTCGACAAGAACCGCATCAAGATCGCGATCAAGGCGTCGATCAACTTCAAGGTGAGCGGCACCGAGGAGGGCGTGCGGCGTGCCGCGCAGCGATTCCTCTCGCAGCAGGGCGCCCTCACCGAGATCATCAAGGAGTCGCTCGAGGGGTCCCTGCGCTCGATCATCGGCGACATGACGATCGAGCAGATCATCTCCGACCGCAAGGGGCTCTCCGACCGGGTCGTCGCCGAGACGAAGACCGACCTCGTCGAGCAGGGTCTCCAGGTCGACCTGCTCAACATCTCCGACATCTCGACGCCGGGCAGCGATTACCTGGCGAACCTCGGTCGTGCCGAGGCGGCGCGCGCCCGACAGGTCGCCGAGGTCAGCGAGGCCGAGGCCGCACGGGCGAGTGAGTTCGCACGTATCGAGGCGGCGGAGCAGATCGCCGAGCGTCAGAAGGCGCTGAGCCTCAAGCAGGCGATCATCAAGGCCGAGACCGACCGGGCCAACGCCGAGGCGGAGGCCGCCGGCCAGCTCGCGAAGGCCGAGCAGGACAAGCTCGTGGCCGTGCAGGAGCGCGACGCCCTCTCGGAGCAGGCGCTCGTGACGCAGGAGCGCCTCGACATCGAGATCCGCAAGCCCGCAGAGGCCGAGGCGTACGCCGAGGTGCAGCGCGCCACCGCCAAGCGGGACGCGGCGAACGCGTCGACCGAGGCCGAGGCCTTCAAGCGCACGAAGATCGCCGAGGCGAACAAGGTGGCCGCCGTGCAAGACGCCGAGGCCGCCGCGACATCCGTGCGCTTCTCGGGTGAGGCCGAACGCGACCGCCAGGTGGCGCTCGCCGCCGGTATCCGTGCCGACGGCGAGGCGCGCGCTGCGGCCGTGCAGGCCCAGGGCCTCGCGGACGCCGCCGCGACCGACGCGAAGGCCGAGGCGCTGAAGAAGTACGGCGAGGCCGCCCTCGCCCAGGAGATCATCTCGCGCCTGCCCGAGATCGTGCGGGCCGCGGCAGAGCCGATCTCGAACATCAAGACCCTCACGGTGGTCTCGACCGACGGCGCGAGCGCCGTGACGAAGACCGTCGGGCAGGTGCTCGGCGAGGGCACCGAGGTCGTGAAGTCGCTCACCGGCCTCGACGTGGGCGCGATCCTCTCGGGGCTCGCGGCCGGCCAGCTCGTCAAGGCCGACGCGAAGCTCGACGCGGCGCGCGACTGACGCGACGATGGGCGACGGCTCTCGGGCCGTCGCCCATCATGCTGTGTCGACGAGGCGTCGGGTATCGTGCTCGAATGCCGACCGACCACCTCGCTGCTTCGACCGTTGAGCTCACCGAGAAGCTGATCGGCATCGATTCGGTGAACCCGGGTCTCGTTCCCGGTAGTGCAGGAGAGGCTCGTATCGCCGCGTATCTGGGTGACCGACTGGATGCCGCAGGATTCGTCGTTCGGTTGATCACGGCGGTATCCGATCCTTCGCGGGTCAGCGTGATCGCCGTTCGGGTCGGCTCCCGCCCGGGTCGTACCGTGGTGCTGAACGGGCACCTCGACACCGTCGGAGTCGAGGGAATGACTGACCCTTTCACTGCGCGCCTCACGTCTGACCGGCTGTACGGCCGCGGCGCCAGCGACATGAAGGGCGGGGTGGCGGGGCTCGTCGTGGCGGCGGAGCGACTTGCCGCCGCGGACGTGCCGGGCATGATCGTGGTGGCGCTGGTCGCCGACGAGGAGGACGGAAGTGTCGGCGCCGAGTCCGTCCTGCAGGATCTCACCGGACGCGACGTCGCAATGGACCTCTGCTTCATTGCGGAGCCGACCTGGCTCGACCTCGCGGGAGCACACCGCGGATTCGCGGTCGTTGATGTGAGCCTCAGGGGCAAGGCAGCCCATTCCTCGCAACCGGCCGAAGGCGTCGACACGATCGCCCCGCTCGGCGAACTCCTCGTCGGCATCGCGACGGCTGATCGGGCGATCGGCCGACGTCGGGGGCATCCGCTCCTCGGCCATGGGTCGATGATGGCGACCGTGGTTCGGGCCGGCACGGCCCCGTTCACCGTCGCGTCCCGTGCCGACGTCGTCGTGGAGCGCCGAACGTTGCCCGGCGAGTCGATGGCGGTGGTGCTCGACGAGGTACGCGAGATCGTCGACCCGATTGCTGCCAGTACCTCGGGGCTCGAGACATCCGTTCGACGCTCGACCGCTCGTGCAGCGTGGCAGGTCGATGACTCCGGCACGGCAGCCGAGTACAGTGGCCTTCTCGCCGACGCGCTCGCGACCGCCGGGTCGCACGAGCCGAAGGTGGTCGGCGCGCCGTACTGGGTGGAGTCCGCCCTGTGGCAAGCGGCGGGCGTGCCGACCGTGGTCTGCGGTCCCGCCGGCGGGGGTCTGCATGCTGTCGACGAGTGGGTCGATCTCGACCAGCTGCAACGGTTCCCCGTCGCGGTGGAGGCCGCAGTCAGCCGTTTCCTGAACCCGGCGTGACCGCGACTCGATCGCACTGTCGGCGAGATCTGTTCCGTGAGGAAGTAGACCGCGAAGCCGGACTACCGATCCACGAGGCCGTGGTGAGAACGGGCGACGCTTCCGACAACACCGGGTCGACGACTGGATGAAATCCGGTCGGAGCAGGGTGTTCCCGTGGGCGTCGATCCGTCATCACTCCGTAAGGACATCGCCATGGAGTCGGCGTCGTTCCGGCGATGGACTGGTGAGGCAGGCTGAACACGGCCTGCCCGGCCCTGGCCGGTGAGTCGGCCGGCCTCCGGCCGGTGGAAGGAACCTCTCATGCATGCTGGAATCTCTCAGATCACGCTCACGGCGGTCGCCGCGGCGGCCCTGGTCCTCGCGCCGGTATCGGCACAGGCCGTCGGAGCCGGCGGCGTCAGTGGGCCCGCCTTCTATGTCGATGGCGTGCTCTACCGCACGGCGGCCACTCCCAACGACCTGTCCGGTACCGACGCGCCCGAGCACTCCTTCGACGTGATCTACGACTTCGGCGGAGTGCAACGCAACGTGGCGACGGCTGCGCCCGGCGACGCCGACTACAACGGTGGGCGCTGGATGGTGCACGCACTCGACTTCCCCTCGGGATACGCCGCCGCGGTCGATGCCGGCGATGCGGACGGCAACGGCGTGCTCGACTCCGCTGCCGAGCTGATGACGGCGATGAACGCCGGCGCCGTGGTGGACGTGGGGATCGTCGCGTCGTTCACCTGCCCGGTGATCCCGTTGCACGACTGAACCCGGGAACGAGGACCACGATGCACGCACGAGCACACCGACCGGCACGACCCGTGGGCGTGATTGCGCTGCTCGTCGGCGCCCTCGCCCTCGCTGGCTGTGCGACGACGGATGCCTCCGGCACGAGCGCCGACCCCGCCGCGACCGCAGAGGCCGACGCGTCCACCCACGATGCGATGGTCGACGAGACCGAAACGCCCGAGGCATCCACCGATGATGAAGCCGCCGACGCTGACGGCGAAAACGCCGGGGGCGGGTACCTCGACTACGAGGACGGCGTGATCGAGGCGACGGCCGGCCCGAAGGCGCTGTTCTTCCACGCGAGCTGGTGCCCGAAGTGCCGTGCCCTCGACGAAGACCTCCGCGCGGAGGGCGCGCCGGCCGGGCTCACGGTGTTCAAGGTGGACTACGACTCGCGCACGGACCTGCGCCAGCGGTACGGCGTGACCTTGCAGACGACGATCGTGTTCGTCGACGACGCGGGCGAGATGATCACGAGCGTCGTCCTCTACGACGACCCGTCGGTCGAGTCGCTCGTCGCCGCGATCCCGTGACCGCCTCGCTCACCCTCGCGTTCGCGGCGGGTGTCCTCACCGTCGCCGCGCCGTGCGTGCTGCCGCTGCTGCCGGTGGTCGTCGGCGGGGCGATCGTTCGGGACGGCGACGAGCGTCGCGCGAAGTGGCGCCCGTACATCATCGCCGGCTCGCTCGCGGCATCCGTGGTGGCATTCACGTTGCTGCTCAAGGCGACGACCGCGCTGCTCGGCATCCCGCCGCACGTGTGGCAAGTGATCTCCGGCGGCATCGTGATCCTGCTTGGCGTCGACCTGCTGTTCCCGCGGCTGTGGGACCGCGTGTCGAGTGCGCTCGGCTTTGGCGCGCGCAGCGGCGCGATGCTCGATCGGTCCGTGCGGCGCCAGAGCGTGGGCGGCGACGTCCTCACCGGCGCGGCCCTCGGTCCGGTGTTCTCGAGCTGCAGCCCGACCTACGCGCTCATCGTCGCGGCGGTGCTGCCGGTGTCGTTCGCCGAAGGGGTCGCGTACGTCATCACCTATGCGATCGGCCTGGCCGGCATGCTGCTGCTCATCGCGCTGCTCGGACGGCGGCTGGTGCGCCGCCTGCGTTGGCTCGCGAATCCCGACGGCTGGTTCCGCCGGGCGATCGGAGTGGTCTTCATCGCGGTCGGGATCATCGTGATCACCGGCTTCGACAAGCAGCTGCAGACGTGGATCCTCGACGCGGGGCTGTACGATCCGATCGCAGACCTCGAGGAGGTGATCGGTGGCGGCTGACGCGGACCCGCTCCTCGACGGGCGGCTGGTGCTGCTCGTCGACGACGACCCCACGGTGCTCGAGGTGTGCCGCAGCTACCTCGAGCAGGCGGGCTTTCGCGTGCACGAGGCCGCCGACGCGTTCACAGCGCTCGACGCGGTCGACCGAGATCGTCCCGACCTGGTGGTGCTCGACCGCATGCTGCCGGGTGTCGACGGGATCGAGGTGTGCCGACGCATCCGTGCCGTCTCGCAGGTGCCCGTGATCATGCTCACCGCGCTCGGCGGCGAGGTCGACCGGATCGCCGGGCTCGAGGCCGGCGTCGACGACTACCTCGCCAAGCCGTTCTCGCCGCGGGAGCTGACCCTCCGGGTGGGCACGGTGCTGCGCCGGTCGCTCGCGGTCGAGGCAGCGGGCACGGCGCCGCCGGGGTCGGTCGCCGCGCTGATCGAGCGCGCCGGGCTGCGGATCGACACGACCGCACGCACGGTCGATCACGCGGGAACGCCCGTGTCGCTGACGGCACGCGAGTTCGACCTGCTCGCGTACTTGGCGCGACGGCCCGGGCGCGTGTTCTCGCGCGAGGAACTCCTCCGCGCCGTGTGGGGTTGGAGCCACGGAGATCTCTCGACCGTCACCGTGCACGTGCGACGTCTCCGCGAGAAGGTCGAGGCGGATGCCGCACATCCGCGCCTGCTCGTGACCGTGTGGGGGTACGGGTACCGGTTCGACGATCCCGAGGAGGCACCATGACGGGCGCCGACCTCATCCTCGTCATCGCCCTGTCGGCCGCCATCGCCGCCGCCGTCGGTGCGACGGCATGGATGGTGCTGAGATCGATCTCCCGAGCGCCGATCGTCGTGCACCTGATCACGATGGTGGTCGCCGCGGTCGCCGCGGTCGTCGGCGGCGTCCTCGTCGCCGCGCAGGCGATGTACCTCTCCGAGCACGACGCGCGCGTCACGATCGCGATCACCGTGACCAGCGGCACGGTCGCTGTGATCACGGCGTCGATCCTCGGATCGCTGATCTCACGATCGGCGCGGGCACTCACGGCCGCAGCGGAGGACCTCGGGCACGACGTGCCGGTGCAGAAACGGCCGCTCCCCGTCAAGGAGTTCCGCGACGTGCTCGACCAGCTCGCGGCATCCGACGCCCGGCTGCGCGCCGCCCGAGACGCGATCACACGACAGGAGCGCGCGCGGAACGACCTCGTGACGCGGATCGCGCACGACCTCCGCGTGCCGCTGGCCGGCATCCGCGCGCAGGCCGAAGCCCTGCAGGACGGCCTCGCGCCCGAGCCCGACCGCTACCTCGCTCAGATCACGGCGCAGGTCGAGCGGGTCGACGCGCTCGTCTCCGACCTCTTCGCAGTCTCTCAGATCGAGGCGGGCACGCTTGCGCCGCGGCGCGAACGCGTCTCCTTGGCCGACGTCGCCAGCGACGCCGCAGCCGACCTGCGAACGCTCGCCGACGCGGCGGGTATCCGACTCGATGTCACTGCGGCCGAACCGGGCGTCGTCGATGCCGATGCCGGCCAGCTCACTCGGGCCATCGCGAACCTGCTGGCCAACGCCTTGCAGCACGTCTCCCCCGGCGGGCACGTCCTCGTGACGGTCCGCGGCGACGGCGATCGGGTACGAGTCGCCGTCGAGGACGATGGTCCGGGCTTCGCGCCGGGCGAAGCGATGCACGCATTCGAGGCCGGATGGCGCGGGTCTGCGGCTCGCTCACCACACCGTGTCGACCTCACCGGCGGTGCCGGACTCGGACTGGCGATCGCACGCGGCATCGCCCGAGCACACGGTGGCGATGCGACCGCCGCCAACCGCTCGCAGGGCGGTGCCCGGGTCGAGATCGAGCTGCCGGCGACGACCGCCGCCGACTGACCGCCGCTTGCCAACCATCGATCGCTCGGCCGGCGCCATCCGAGACGCGCACAACCCGGGGGCACCAGTAGCCCCGACCAGTGATGACGACGGGCGCGACGAACGGATGCCACGGGCAGGCTCGATGCTGTCACCAGACCCACGAGGTCATCGAAAGGAAATCATCATGAGCACCATCATCGACAGCACCACCGCCATCCGGCCGTTCGCGGTCGAGTTCTCGCAGGAGCAGATCGACGACGCGCGCCGGCGAATCGCGGCGACGCGATTCCCGAGCCGGGAACTCGTCCAGGACCGCTCGCAGGGGGTGCAGCTCGCGACGCTGCAGGCGCTTGCGCGGTACTGGTCCGACGAGTACGACTGGCGCAGCGTCGAACAACGGTTGAACGCGCTGCCGCAGTTCACGACCGAGATCGACGGGGTCGAGATCCACTTCATCCACGTGCGGTCGCCGCATGAGAACGCGATGCCGCTGATCCTGACGCACGGCTGGCCGGGTTCGGTCATCGAGATGCTGGACACCATCGGCCCGCTGACCGACCCGACCGCGCACGGCGGCTCCGCCGAGGACGCATTCCACGTCGTGCTGCCGTCCCTGCCCGGCTACGGCTTCTCCAGCGAACCGACCGAGCTCGGCTGGGAGAACGGCCCCATCGCAAGCGCCTGGGGAAAGCTGATGGCACGCCTCGGATACACGCGCTACGTCGCCCAGGGCGGCGACGTCGGCGCCGCGGTCACCGATGCGATGGGCCGCCAGGGCCCCGACGGACTGGTCGGCATCCACATGAACCTGCTCGCCCTCGCGATCGGCGTCAAGGACATCCTCCCGGCGGAGTCGGAGTCGGAGCGTGCCGCGCACGCCGCCCTCGACACGTTCACCACCGACGGCTTCGGCTACTTCCTCGAGCAGTCCACCAGGCCGCAGACCATCGGCTACTCGCTGCTCGACTCGCCGATCGGCCTCGCCGCTTGGATGCTCGACCATGACACCGACAGCTACCTCAAGATCACCCGCGCGTTCGTCGACGGCGACCCCGTCGGCAACCTCACCCGGGATCAGATCCTGGACAACATCACGTTGTACTGGTTGACGGGCACGGGTGCGTCGGCCGCCCGCTGGTACTGGGAGTTCGGCCGGTTCCTGGCCGCGTCCCACGGCCACACCCCGCCGCCGGTGCAGGTCCCGGTCGCATTCTCGACCTTCCCGGGCGAGCTCTTCCCGTCCCCGCGCACCTGGGTCGAGACCGTCTACCCGACGACCACCTATTTCAACGAGGTCGAGCGCGGTGGTCACTTCGCGGCCTGGGAGGAGCCCGAGCTCTTCACGGCCGAGGTGCGGGCTGCCTTCAGGTCGTTGCGCTGATGTTCGCACTCCGAGCCTACGCACAGGGCGCGCCGGCACGACTCGCCTTCGAGGAGGCCCCCTCGCCCGACCTCGGGCCACGGGATGTCCTGGTCCGAGTTCACGCCAGCGGCGTGAGCCCGGCCGAGCTGGACTGGCCAGGGGTGTGGCTCGACCAGGACGCCGAGCCCCGCGTACTGCCGATCGTTCCTGGACGGGAGGTCGCGGGCGTCATCGAGGCGGTCGGCCCGGAGGCGACGGGCCTCGAGGTCGGGGACGAGGTCTTCGGGTACCTCGACGCCCATCGTGACGGAGCTGACGCGGAATACGTCGCCGTGCGGGCCGACGCCGGCGAACTCGCCCCGAAGCCCGAGTCGCTGACGTTCGCGGAAGCGGCGGCGGTCCCGCTGTCTGCCCTGACCGCGTGGCAGGCGCTCTTCGATCAGGGGGACCTGCAACCCGGTCAGCGAGTGCTCGTCCACGGCGGTGCCGGGGGCGTTGGGACGTTCGCGGTCCAGTTCGCCCGCTGGCGGGGCGCCCTCGTCGTGGCGACGAGCTCTGAGCGCGATCGTGCGTTCGTGAGCGGACTCGGCGCCGACGAGGTGATCGACTACCGCGGGACGCGCTTCGAGGACGTCGTAGCGGACGTGGATCTCGTCCTGGACACGGTCGGAGGTGACACGTGGTCGCGATCATGGGATGTGATCGGCCCGGGTGGGCGGCTCGTGTCGATCGCTGTCCCGCGTCCACCCGACCGCGACGATGGCGACGGGCGCCGGGCGATCTGGTTCGTCGTCCGGCCGGATGTCCGGCAGCTGGTGGAGATCGGCAGGCTGATGGACGCCGGGCTCGTCCGGTCGATCGTCTCGGACGTCCTGCCGCTCGCCAGGGGTGCAGAGGCCTATGGGCCCGGCGCCCTGCGGAGCGGGCCCGGCAAGGTGGTGCTGTCCGTGGCCGGCGGCTAGAAGGCGCCATGCCCGCGGACCTGCTCGCCGGGAGCCACGAGCTCCCGGCGAGCGACGCGCGCCGAGCAGACCTCGACGAGGCTAGCCGGCGACCGGTTCGTAGGTGGGGAGTGAGGTTCGCAGAGCTCTGCGGGAGTTGATCTGAAGCTTGAGGAAGACCTTCTTGAGATGCCACTCGACAGTGCGGGGACTCAGATAGAGCGTGGCACCGATCTCGGCGTTCGTCCTCCCGTCAGCTGCCAGTCGGGCCACATGCGCTTCCTGGGGCGTGAGCTCTTCGTGTTGCGCCTGAGAACGCTTGCGCACCGTCGCCCCGGTCGCGACCAGCTCATGCCGAGCGCGTTCCGCGAACCCTTCAGCACCCATGTCCGTGAACATCGAGTGCGCGGTCCGCAGTTGCTCGCGGGCGTCGACCCGCCGACCCTCGCGTCGAAGCCATTCGCCGTACACCAGATGCGTACGTGCCACCTCTGGACGCAGTCGCGTGGCACTGAGGCACTGGATTGCCTTGACGTAGTGCGGTTCGGCGTCGGCGACCTCGCTGAGCAGGGCGGTCGACCGCTCCGAGATGCCGACCGCCCACTCGGTGGCGCCCACGCTCGCGCTCGCCGTGACGCGCTCGAGCGATTCCGCAGCCCGGTGCGGTTGGCCGAGCCGCGCGGCTGCCTCGATGTGTTCAGCCGACGCGAAGATGGAGACGAACCAGTCGGGCCATGCATCCCACGCTCGTTCAGCGGCATCCAGCGCCTCGTCGTACCTCCTCAGGCCGTTCAGGAACATCGCGCCGGTCCATTGCGCCCACTGGAGTCCGAATCCCGACCCGCTCGCGCCCGCGTTTCGCCTGGCCTCCTCGAGCAGTGCGAAGCCCTCGGAATCACGACCACGAAGAGCCGCCAGCAACATCCCTCCGAATGGAGGAACTCGACTGCCGATCGCCTGATTCACCGCGGCTGCTTCAGCACACAGACGGAGGGCGGCTTCGAACTCGCCCGTCATTGCCATCGTGATCGCAGAACCGTTGAGTCCGAACGCGAGAGGCGTCAGCGCTCCCGCCTCTCGCGCCAGTTGCAACTGCCTCGTCGTGCTCCTGTTCCGGGTCTCGAAGTCCCAGAGCTCGAGCGCGGCACATGAGGCGATCACGCTCCATTGCAT
Organism: Agromyces sp. NPDC052230; assembly: GCF_040679595.1. NCBI lineage: Bacteria > Bacillati > Actinomycetota > Actinomycetes > Micrococcales > Microbacteriaceae > Agromyces > Agromyces sp. NPDC052230. The sequence continues at coordinate 468,586 of NZ_JBFAVC010000002.1, forward strand.
TCCTCGGTCGATCGGAAGGTCCTCCGCGAGAAACTCGCTGAGCGCGCGGCGCAGGATCGGTGCCGCCGCCTCGCGACCGTCGGTCATCAGCACGGACATCCCATGCAGGAGGAGATCGGTACCGTGCTGATCGACGCCGAAGGCTCGCCGGCTGCGCACGACGCGGGAGACCTCGCGCATGTCGGCACCGGCCCGGTCGCCCGCGAAGAGCGCCGCCCCCCATGCGTCGAGATAGGACTCGCGAGCAAGAACCCGGTCGAGCGGCTCCAGCCGCTCCGCCGCCGCGAGCAGGAGGGCAGGCGCCTCGTCGAGTGATCCCGACGCGGACGCGATCTGAGCACGCATCAGGTCGGCCCGAGCGTGGTGCAACTCGTCGAACGTGGATTCATCGGCCGTATGAAGCACGTGCAGTGCCGACTCGAATTCACCTGCGTGAAGGCTTGCCTGCGCTGCCGCGAGGGCGCGTTCTGCGCGCGCGGTGGAATCGCTCGTCAATTCGGCCGAGCGCTTGAGGAACGCAGCTGCTGCCGAGAGACCACCTCGGGCACGCGCTCGCCCCGCTGATCGCTCCAACTCCATGGCCACGGTCTCGTCTGGTCCGACGGTTGCTGCCGCGAGATGCCATGCACGTCGGTCGGGCTCGGCCCTCGGGTCGATCGACTCTGCGAGGGCAAGGTGTACGGCGCGCCGATGGTGCGGCGATGCTGCTCGGTAGACCGCGGAGCGCACGAGCGGGTGCCGGAACCGCACACCGCTGTCGACGGTGAGCAAGCCTTCGCCTTCCGTCGCGTCTGCCGCCGAGGCATCGATGCCGAGACGATCTGCCGCGCGCCAGAGCAGTAACGGATCGTCGCCCGGCTCGGCGGCGGCGAGGAGGAGCAGGAGCCGCGCCTCTCGGGAGAGTCCCTCCAGGCGAGCGAGGAAGGCATCCTCGATGCGCTCGGGAAGACCCCGATCGTCACGCAGCACGAAGGCACCCGGGAGTTGCGTCGAGGTCAGCCGCTGCGGCAGCTCCAGCAAGGCGAGCGGATTGCCCCGGGTCTCCGTGAGCAGGCGATCACGCACGCGGGATTCGAGTCGACCCGGGATGACCGTCCGGAGGAGAGCGTGAGCGTCGTCCTCCGCGAGACCCTCCAGTCGCAGTTCCGGCAGGCCGTCGAGTCCGCGATTCGAGGCCGGCTCGCGCACGGCGAACACCATGGCGATCGAATCCCCGAGCAGGCGTCTCGCGACGAAGGCGAGGGCCTGCGTTGAGGCGCTGTCGACCCACTGCGCATCATCAATGAGGCAGAGCATCGGCTGCTGCGCGGCTGCCTCCGAGAGGAGACTCAGCGCGGCGAGCGAGACGAGGAACGGGTCGGGAGTCTCCCCGTCGATCAGCCCCAGCGCGACGCTCAGCGCCACCTCCTGAGGTGCAGGAATCGAGCCCACTCGATCGAGGAACGGCCGGCAGAGCTGGTGCAAGGACGCGAACGGCAGCTGCATCTCCGACTGCACTCCGGCAATGCGGCGAAGCTGGAGGCCGGTGGCGTGGTCCGCGCAATGGCGCAGGAGGCTCGTCTTGCCCACCCCGGCTTCACCACGGATCACCAGAACCGCCCCGTGGCCGCCTCGTGCTTCGGCCAGGAGGTCGTCCAGCATGGTCTGCTCGTGCGCACGTCCGAGAAGGAGACGATCGTCGTGTCCGCCCATGCTGAGGCCTCCTTGCGAACCGGTCCTCACGATCTGAGGCCGCCGAACGGCCGGCGCCCGACGTTGCATCAGCTGTCGGCGCCGAGCCGGGGGCGGCGGCACTGAGTCAGGCGTGAGGAAGTCTCGCTTGGCTCGGAGTGTAATCCGCGGGCATGATCCGCCGCAATCAGGTCCGACGACCAGAGCGGCCGCTCAGCTACTCGAGTGCACAGGGTATCTGCACGCGGATGCTCGGTCCGCCGCCGAACTCCGACGCGGTCAGGTACACCGTGCTGATGAGACCACCGGCAGCACCCTCGGCGGCGATGCCGTTGTCGGGGCGATACACCGTGAGCGCACGCGACGACCAGTACCGGTCGACGATCTCGAAGAGCTCTTCGTCGGGCGTCGACGAGGCAGCGGTGGTCACCGCGACCTCCGACACGACGCCGGGAAAGCCGTCGGGATGCTCGCACCGACGGCGTTCGGGTGGATAGGTCGTGGCGATCGTGAGCCCGAGCTCCGCCGCGGTGCCCTCGACCAGCGCGAACCCTTCGGCCTCCGCGGTGGCGATGTTCGGGGCATGCAGTGACTCGTCGCGCTGCGGACCGGTGTAGTCGGCGACGCGAGCGGTGAGGATGTCGCGCGCGGATGCCGCGGCGTCGCCGGCTTCGATGACATACGCGTCTTCCCCGATTGTCAAGACGACGATCATGGCGCCCGGGACTGACACCCGGCCGAGCGCCGGATAGCCTGTGCGGTCGTCGAGCGGCTCGAACGCCCCGTCGAAATCGGGCTCGCGGAGCATCCTCTCCATCAGGTCGCCGGCTCCGGGAACGATGTAGAGCCGTCCGCCTTCGAGCGCGCACGCGACCACTCCCGCGCGCTCGACGATCAACCGTGAGAACTCGGGCAGCACGTCTTCGGGCATGGCGCCGGGTGGTGCAGTCGGTGCAGTACCGTCGCAATCGGCTTGGCCGGTGACCACCGGCCAGTCGAGTTGTTCAGGACCGGCCTCCGCGACCGACGCGAAGGCTGGTTCGGCGACCGCGGCGAGCCGGTCGAGCACGAGCTCGTCGTCGACCGCTGCGAATCGCGACACACTGTTGAACGCGGGCCACTGCAGCCTCACCTGCATCCACACGCCCTCGACCGAAGCGGCGACCACGCACTCGAATGCCCAGGCCCGGCATGCCGCCACCGCGTCGTAGCCCCCGATCGACGTCGACGAGGCGATCGGCTCGCCGTCGGCGTCTCGCACATTCACGGCATCACCGTCGTGCGGAAGCGCCTCGATCGAGAGGTAGCCCCAATCGCTCGTGAAGTCGACGGCGGGTGCGCCGGCGTTCCATGAACAGCGGAGTCCGCCGGCGGCCGGCAGGAGCATCAGGAACGGGTCGAACTCCAGCGGGGGCATCGCCGGTATAGGGCTGGGCTCCACGCCGGCGACGTCGGTGAGTGCGGCGGCGACGAGGTCGTCGGAGGGCGCGAGCTCGTCGCAGCCCAACAGGGCGGCATCTGCCTCTTGACCCTCCGTGCTGCTCGCGCAGCCCGAGAGCAGCAACAGCAGGGCAAGGGCGGCGGTCACGCTTCGTCGGGTCCCGGTCGGCACGAGACGACCGTATGGGGTGGTGCGGCTCGCACACAATGCGGGCCGGCCTTCACAAGCACGTCGAAGGGGTCGACGGCATGTCCGTCGACCCCTTCAGCGCGAGCGATCAGGCTGCGGCGTACTTCTCCGGGTCGGCGTCGAAGAGCGGGCCGCAGGCGGCGCAGCAGAACCAGTAGCGCTCTCCGTCGTGGTCCCGGTAGAGACCGGCCTCCTCGGCGTCGGCCTTGACCACCACACTGCCGGGCATCACCCGGCATTCGGCGAGCTCGTCGGGTCCGCGGAGCAGGTCGGTCGCGTCGGCGGGCTTCGCGGCGTGGCTGTGGCCGTGGGCGTGGCCGTGGCCGGGGGTGGAGGAGTGTGCATTCATGAGGGTGTCCTTTCCGTTCGCGTGCATCACGCGTGTTCGAGTTCCCGCGCCGATGCGGTCGCGGTGGGGTTGGCGCCGCTGGCGCCGGCTGTCCGCGAGCGGAAGGTGCGCAGGCGGAGGCTGTTGCTGACGACGAAGACGCTGGAGAACACCATCGCTGCGCCGGCGAGCATGGGATTCAGCAGACCGAATGCGGCCAGCGGGATTGCGGCCACGTTGTAGGCGAACGCCCAGAACAGGTTGACCTTGATGGTCCCGAGGGTCCTGCGCGAAAGCCGGATGGCGTCGGCCACCGCTCGGAGGTCGCCACGGACGAGGGTGATGTCGGCCGCTTCGATCGCGACATCCGTACCGGTGCCCATGGCCAGGCCGAGATCGGCCTGGGCGAGGGCCGCGGCATCGTTCACGCCGTCGCCGACCATTGCGACGACCTTGCCCTTCCCCTGCAGTTCGCGGACGATGCGGACCTTCTCCGCGGGCAGGACGTCGGCGATGACCTCGTCGATGCCGACCTCGTCGGCGACGTGGCGGGCGACGGTGGCGTTGTCTCCGGTCAGCAGCACGGGAGTGAGGCCGAGCCGGCGAAGCTCCGCGATCGCCTCGCGGCTGGAGTCCTTGACCCGGTCGGCGACGACGAGCACGCCGCGGGCTGCGCCGTCCCACGCGACGACTACCGCGGTCTGGCCGGCGGCTTCCGCGGCCAGCTTCGCGGCGCGCAGATCGTCGGGCACCGGAATGGCCCAGTCGCCGAGCAGCGATTCCCTGCCGACGACGGCGAGGTGCCCGTCGACGATGCCGTGCACGCCGCGCCCCTCGTCGTTCTCGAACGATTCCAGCGCGGGGAGATCGCCGACGCGGGCGGTCGCACCGACGGCGATGGCCCGGGCGATCGGATGCTCCGAGGCATCCTCGAGCGCGCCCGCGATCCGGAGCACGTCCGTCTCGGACTCCCCCGCGGCCGTGTGCACGGCGAGCAGCGTCATCCGACCGGTGGTCACGGTGCCGGTCTTGTCGAGCACCACGGTGTCGACCTTGCGGGTCGACTCCAGCACCTCGGGGCCCTTGATCAGGATGCCGAGCTGCGCGCCGCGACCGGTTCCGACCAGGAGCGCGGTCGGCGTGGCAAGGCCGAGTGCGCACGGGCATGCGATGATCAGCACCGCGACGGCGGCCGTGAACGCAGCGGCCACCGGGAACCCCGCGCCGATCCATACGCCGAGCGTGGCGATGGTGATCGCGAGGACGACCGGCACGAACACACCGGAGATCCGGTCGGCGAGACGTTGCACCTGCGCCTTGCCCGACTGGGCGTCTTCGACGAGCTTGGCCATCTGCGCGAGCTGCGTCTCGGACCCGACACGGGTGGCGCGCACCACGAGCCGGCCACCCGCGTTGACGGTGGCGCCGACGACCGCGTCACCGACCGCCACTTCGACGGGCACGGATTCGCCGGTCAGCATGGACTGGTCGATGGCGCTGCGGCCATCGACGATCACGCCGTCGGTAGCGATCTTCTCGCCCGGGCGCACGACGAACTCGTCGCCGGCGGTGAGCCGGTCGATGGGAATCCGCTGCTCGCGCCCGTCCGTGAGCACCGCGACGTCCTTGGCGCCGAGCTCGAGCAGGGCCCGCAGTGCGGCTCCGGCGGCGCGCTTGGATCGCTTCTCGAAGTAGCGGCCGGCGAGGACGAACATGGTCACTCCGGCGGCGACCTCCAGGTAGATGTTGGCTGCACCATCCGAGGGCGCGACGGTCAGCTCGAACGGGTGCGTCATGCCCGGCAGTCCGGCTGTTCCGAGGAACAGTGCGTAGACCGACCACAACAGGGCGGCCGAGGTGCCGACCGAGACGAGGGTGTCCATCGTGGCGGCTCCGTGGCGCAGGTTCACCCAGGCGGCACGGTGGAACGGCCACGCCGCCCACACGATCACCGGTGCGGCCAGGACGAGTGACAGCCACTGCCAGTACGGGAACTGCAGGATCGGGATCATCGCCATCAGGATGACCGGGACCGACAGCACGACTGAACCGGTCAGCCGCTGCCGGAGCGACCGCAACTCCCCATCCTCTGCCCGGTCGGCGGCGGAGGTGGGTTCGGCGTTCGTCAGTGCAGGCAGCTCCGCCGTGTAGCCGGTCTTCTCGACCTCCGCGATCACCTCGGCCGTGCTCACCCCGGCCGGCAGCTCGACGCGGGCCTTCTCCGTGGCGTAGTTGACCGTCGCGGTGACGCCGTCCAGCTTGTTCAGCTTGCGCTCGATCCGCATCGCACAGGAGGCGCAGGTCATCCCGCCGATCTCGAGCTCGATGACACCGGTTGGCGGTGGATCCTGCGTGGTTCTCGCATTCATCGGACGTTCCTTTCTTCGTTGTCGGATGTCAGTGCTCGCCGCCGTGCGCGCCGGTATCGGAGTGCGACCCCGACGTGGGTTCTGAAGACGTGGCGGCGTCGACAGCGAAGGACGCGGTGTAGACCTGTCCGTCAACCTGGAAGTCGAGGTAGAGGAAGTACCCGCCCGCCGTCGGCGGGGCCGCGCCGAAGCGGATGTCGGGTCCGAGATCGGTCGCGCCGGACTTCTCGGCCTCGTCGAGCGGGTGCACGTGCAGGTAGCCGAGGTCACCGGCTCGCAGCATGACCAGGTGGCCTGCCGCGCCCAGATAGGGCTGGATGTCCGTGACCGGCTCGCCGTCACGGCGCACCGTGAAGACGAGTTCCGTCTCCGTGCCCGCGTCGAGGTCGCCCGCGAGCTCGACCGTGAACGGTCCGGCCTCTGCGACGCGGTCGCCGGATGCCGCCACCTCCCCCGCATGTACGTGCCCGTTCACCTGGGCGGTGTTGGTGAGCGTCACGGTTCGGTCGTGACCGGTGGGACGGAAGTCCGCGAAGAGCCGGTGGGCGCCCGCCGCCGACCACGTCCAGGGGATGCTCCAGGTGCCGTCCGGGTCCAGTTCCGGGTGCACGTGCCGGAAGGAGCTGCCGTCGGCGCGCACCGCGATCAGGTGCAGCTGCTTCTCGTGCGTGACGTCGAACTCGGTCACCGGCTCCCCGTCGGTGCCGAGGATCCGGAATCGCAGCTCGCCCGGCTCATCCGTTCCTGCCGGCGCGGTGAGATCGGCGAATCGGTATCCGTCCGCCTCGATCGACAACCCAGGCACTTCGGCCGGGGTGGGCTTCTCGCCAGTCATCTCGTGCTCCCCTCCCTCGTGGTCGCCCTGCTCGCTCTGCTCGGCCCAGGCGCTGACGGCGCTCGGCGACACCACGATCGGACCAACCGCCACGGCCACGCCGAACACCGCGACAAGACCCGCTCCGAACAGACCAAGACGGAGCGGGGTACTCATCTCACCGGCGCTGCGCGACATAGCCGGCCTCCTCGACGGCCGCAAGGACCGCGCGATCGTCGAGCTCCACCTCGGAGCTGATGACGAGACGGCCGGTCACGGCCGACACGTCCACCGTCTGCACACCGGGTAGTTCGGAAACTTCCTCGCGCACGGACAGCTCGCAGTGCCCGCACGTCATTCCGGTCACCTGGTACTCGAACACGCTCATCGCTTCATCCTTTCGATACGGGGGTGGGGTATTAGTATGGTGCCAACCATATATCCCTGTGGGGTATTCCGCATCTGGAGGTTCGCATGAAGTCGCATCACGTCCTCATCGTCGGGGCCGGCGCCGCGGGCTGGTCCGCGGCAGACACGCTGGCGCGTTCCGGCTGGCCGGGGCCGGTGACGATCGCCGACCCGCAGGGGCCGATGAACCGGACGCTCGTGAACAAGGGCGTGCTGACCGGGTTGCTGACGCCCGAGCAGATCACCCGCGAGGCGCCGGCGGGCGCCGAGCTGGTGCGCGAGGAGGTATCCGCGATCGAGGATGACGGAACCGTGCGATTCCGTTCCGGGGGTCACATCAGGCCGGCGGCCGTGCTGCTCGCCTCGGGGAGCACCCCCCGGCACTACTCGACAGAGGCCGACATGGATCGCGTCGGCGCGGTCGAGCGGCTCACGCCTCTCCACTCGATCCAGGACGCCGAGCGGGTGCGCCACCTGCTGCCGTCGAGCGGTGGCCGGGTCGTGATCCTCGGCGCCGGCCTCGTCGGCTCCGAGACTGCGTCGTTGCTCACGGAAGCGGGAGCCGACGTGACCCTCGTGTCCCGCTCGCCGATCCCCCTGCGTCGCGAACTCGGCCCGGTCGTGGCGTCGGCCCTCCTCGACGTACACGACGCTCGTCTCCGCACACGCTTCGGCCATCCCGTGAGCCACGTCATCGCCGGGTCCGAGTCCGTGGTCATCGAACTGGAGGACGGGGAACGCCTCGAAGCACACGCGGCGCTCGTCGCCCACGGCACCGTCGCCCGTCGACCCGTTCTCGTCGGATCACGCGAGGGAAGCATCGCCGTCGACGGTCGGCTGCGATCCGGGCAGCGCGATGTGTACGCCGCCGGCGGCGTCGCAGCCGTCCGCGCCGGCGGCGCGTCGGTGCGGGTCGATCACTGGGAGGATGCGGCCGCTCAGGGTGCGCATGCAGCACGCTCGATTATCCACGACCTGCTCGGCGGTCCGGATCCCGGCGAGTACCGGTTCGCCGCGAGCTACTCCAGCCGGATCCATGGCTCGACGCTCACGGCGTGGGGTGTCGCGTTCCCAGGGGGTCGCTGGACCCAGCCGATCGACGGAACCGTCGTCGCCGTCGGCACCCACGAGAGCCACACGACAGCGGTCGTCGGGGTCGACGACGCCAAGTCCGTCCGCAGCATCGCCGCGGAGATCATGGCAGCCCGGCAGCTCAACAGCGCTTCGTAGGGTTGTAGGCGGCGGGCCCCCCGTCGTCGGATGACCGGCGGTACGGTTCAGGACCTCGGGCTCGCGCGGCGCTCCAGGGCTTCGATGACGGTCTCGGCGATGTCGATGTCGTAGAGCCTCTCGACGCTCTGGAACCCGCCGGGACTCTCCGCGTTGATCTCCACCACCTGGCTGCCGATCACGTCGATGCCCACGAGGAACATGCCATCGGCGACGAGCTTGTCGCCCATCGCCTCGACGATGCCGAGCTCGGCTGCACCGACCTCGAGGGGCACCGACCGACCGCCGGTGCTGATGTTGGCGCGCGGGTCGTTGCCGGTGGGCACGCGTCGGAAGGCGGCCGGCCTGCCGTCGCGCTCGAGGATGCGGCCCTCCAGCAGGAAGATCCGGGCATCGCCCTCCCTGGCTCCGTCGATGAACTCCTGGATGATGGCGTAACCGTCCTGCAGGACCGCCTCCGTCATCTGCGCGAGGTTGGTCTCTCCCGGGCCTTCGATCATGAAGACGTTGCGGCCCTTGGCCCCGTACAGCGGTTTCAGGACGCAGTGGCCGACTTCCTCGACGAACCGCTCGATCGACTCCGGATTCCGTGTCACCAGCGACCGTGGTCGAACCTTCTCGGGAAACTCCTCCAGGTAGAGCTTGCTGGTCGCTCGATGGAGGGTGTTCGGGTCGTTGACCACCGTCACCCCTCGGTCCGCGAGCATCTGTCCGAACACCACGCCCATCGGGCTTGCCCACGGGCGCTCCTGCAGGTCGTCGATCGACTCGTTGCGCAGGACGAGCGCATCCAGGTCGTCCATGACGATCCGCTCGGGATCGCGCGCCTTGATCCCCTCCATGAAGCTCGCGAGGGTGTCGTCGCGCTTCCACCTCGCGGCGCGAGCCATGGCCGCGAACGTCCCATCGCTGCTGCCGTGCTCGAGGTCCCCGACGCCGACATACCAGGTCTCGTGCCCGCCCCTGGCTGCGGCCCTGGCGAGTCGGGTGGTCGCGTACTCGTCCACCTCGGTGTCGACGTCGTTGACGAGAAATGCGAGCCTCATGCCGCCACGTCTCCTTCGTAGAGGTCGGTGACCGTCGCGCCCGCGCGCAGCCTCTCCAGACGCTCTTGTGCACCGGGCACGTCCAGCCAGCGCGGGCGAACCCACGGCGCGTGGAGCACCTCGCGGTCGAGCAGGTCCTGCACCAGGGGGATGTGGTCCAACGCGAGCTTGCCGACGAGCAGGACGTCGAGGCGGCTGCCCTCGGCGAGGGCGTCGAGGATGCGCGTGATCCCGCGCAGGTAGATCGCGTCCTTCACCCAACCGCCCCCGACGACGACCCGGATGGCGATGGACCACGCGGTCCGTGCCGGTATGCGGTGGTCGGCGCGCAGCGACTCGAAGATGTCCAGGAAGCCGGCGCCGTCGAGCATCTTGCCGACCGCGACCACTCGCGCCGCGAGCACGCGCAGCCGCCGCGGGTCCAACCCGCCGGTCAGGTACTCGGCGAGCACGGCGAGGCCCTCCTGGGTCTCGTCGTAACCGGGCAGACCGATGGTCAGCAGCGTCAGTGGCTGCCGGGCACCATTCTGGTAGGTGACCACGTGGGTGCCGACCTCGTGGTGCAGCAACGGCTCGACCCGGTCGGCCCGGAAGGCGGCGGACTCCGGGATGAGCAGGCGGCCGAACGACACCATCAGCTCGGAGATGTCGTCCCGTACCTCGACGCGGACCGGGAAGTCCGGGTACACGGCGCGGTAGCGCTCGAACTCCGCACGGGCCGCCTCGGCGAACGCCCCGGCCGTGACGGTCTGGCTGCTGGGCGCCTGCGGGGGGATGGTCTCGAGCAACTCCTCCGCCGCCGCCGCCAGCGGAGGGGCCACCGTTCCGTAGAGCTGGAGTGACCCGTAGAGGAACCGTGACGTGTCGCGGTCCTCCAACGCGGTGATCTCCCGCGCGATCTCGTCCCTCTTCGCCCGGAAGAGCGTGTGCAGCGCCGGGTCGTCCACGTTCTCGACCTCGAGGTCGTACAGGTCACGCTGCGCCAGGTCCGGGTCGAAGTCCAACGGCCGCAGCCGCAGCGTGGGGGCCGTGCCGAAGTCACTGCGTTCGAAGTCGGCCCACGCCTCCGCCGCGTTGAGTGGCGTGACGTTGACGAGCAGGTTCACGCGGCGCTCGATCTCGGTGAGCCGGGCGTCGATGTCGAGTGCGGGCGCCAGCCGCTCGGTCGGTGACGACATCTCACGAGCATGCTCGTCCTCAGGCGAGCCAGGATCGCCAGGGCGAGTGGTCGCATCCTCTGCGATGTCGATGCGGGTGACACCAGCCTGCTCAGTCACCTCGATCTGCGCTGGCAGATCCTCCGGGTTCACGATCTCACCGCTCCGGTCGGGCCGATCTGCGCGGTCACTCATCGTCGTCCCCCGGGCTCTGGGTCCCACCTGACGCAGTATCGATCGCGACGGTCTCGTCTTCGATATGGGTCTCCGCGGGAAGGGTGACGTTGTCGCTCAACGTCCGACTGTCATCGCGCTTCCCCCCTGCGTCGTCAGTCGTCCGCGACGGGGTCATCTCAGGATCTGACATGGTGGCTCCGTTCACTCGATGATCCGACCGTAGGCGTGCCGCCGTCGCGGCGTCGAGGCCTTGCCCGCTGGCCCGAGGTGCACTACGCGGATGAGTAGCGGGGTCATTTTCGGGCGACATGCTCTTGAAGGACCGGCTGCCCCTCCGCCAGTCCGAATCGAGCGTTGAAGAGCTCTCGAACGACATTGAGCGAAGAGCTCACACGTGGGCCACCATTGGTCCGATCGTTCTACTGTTCGGGTTGGTGTTGATCGGGATCGCGATCGCGATCGCCCACTGTCACCATCGGACGCAGTGATCGGCGATCGCAGCGGCCATCTCCACGCTCGCGGCGAACCACAGGACCGCGCCAGGATGTGGGCTCAGGGATCTCATAAGCATTTCGCCCGATTTCGCCTCGTGCCAGCCCGTGTCATGCTGACTCCGTGGTCAGACGGATCAACGCGCATCTCGTCGGGCGGGCGATGGAACTCGAACTCCTCGACGATGCGTTGCAGGGTGCCCGACGCGGTCAGGCCCGGGTGCTGATCCTCAGCGGCGACGCAGGCGTGGGGAAGACCCGCTTGCTGCAGGAATTCGCCGAGCGCGCCCGAGCCGCGTCGATGGTTGCCCGTGGGCGCTGCATAGAACAGAGCGAGGGGGGTCTTACATATGCGCCCGTCGTCGGGATCCTTCGCGACATCGTGCGACAGCGCGGGGTGGAGCACGTGAGGGCGCTGCTGGATCCAGCGACGGCGGCGGCCCTCTCGCTGCTGGCCCCCACGCTCTTCGAAGGGATTGAGCGCGAGCCATCCCGTGTTCAGCTGTTCGAGGCTGTGCTGTCGTTGGTCGATGCGCTCGCGGTGGAGCAGCCGGTCGTGCTCCTCGTCGAGGACATGCATTGGTCGGACCCTGCCACCCGAGATCTGCTGCTCTTTCTCGCGTCGAACCTCGAGGGCTCGGGTGCAGTTCTCGTGATTACGCTCCGCGATACCGGCTCGAGTTCAGAGATGACGGGATGGCGTGTCGCATTGGCTCGGCTTGGATACGCCTCGGGCATCCGCGTCCCGCCATTCACGATGGATCAGACCGGCGAGCAACTGGAGGCGATACTCGGCGCCCGCCCCTCGCCGGGCGTGCTTCGAGCGGTGCACGAGCGTTCCGGTGGGATCCCGCTCTTCTCTGAAATGCTGATCAGCTCCGAGGGTGCGATGTCTGAGGCGGTGTCCGGAGATCTGCGTGAATTCATCATCGCGGACGTACGCCAGATGCCGTATCCCACTCAGGAGCTCGTGCACGCTGCCGCAGTAGGTGGAACCTCCGTTGACGCCGACCTGCTCGCGGCGGTCGCTGGCATTGATGCCACTGAGGTAGCCCGCCGGATCCGCGCCGCCGTCGAGCGGGGCATCCTCACCGCTGACGAGCGCGCATATCGATTCAGGCACGAGTTGCTCCGCGAAGCCGTCCGTGATGGTGAACTGCTGCCCGGTGAGCGCGCGTCACTGCACCGCGCCTACGCCGTGGCGATGGAGTCGAACCCGGACTGGGATCCCGAACGCGGCCGCGATGGCCGGATCGCGCTGCACTGGAAAGGTGCGCTGGACCATGAGCGGGCGCTTTGCAGCAGTTGGAACGTCGCCCGCCGTGCGCACGCAGCCGGGGCATTCGTCGAAGAGCTCAGGATGACTGAGCAAGTGCTCTCCGTATGGGACCGCGTACCCGATCCGACCGCCTCGATCCACGCTGATCGCAGTGAGGTGCTGGAGGCGGCCGTCGATGCGGCATGCTGGGCTGCTCAATCGGAGCGAGGCCTGGCTCTCGCCGAGGCGGCGCTCGAACTGCTCGATCGCAACGACGTTTCCGGCCCGCAGCGCGCACGCATGCTCGTACAACGCGCGAGTCTCAGGCAGCAACTCATGCTGCCGGGTCACATCGACGACCTCGCCGAAGCGAGCAGCATCGACGACGTCGAGTCCGTCGGCCGAGCCGGCATCCTCGGACAGTTGGCGCGTGCGCAACTTGGTGCCGGCGATGCCGACGCTGCAGCCCAAACCGCAACAGAACTGCGTGTCTTGGCGAGCACATTGAACGATCTCCCGGCCCGGCTCGAGTCGCGTGCGACGGATACGCTCATCGGCTCCGCCGGCGCCGGCGCCGCGGCGCTGGAAGAGGTCATCGCTGAGGCGGCCGCGCGTGGACTCGGCTGGGTCGAGGCGCTCGGATGGATGTGCGCCGTCACCATCGCCGTTCGCGACGGCGCGTACCTCCATGCCATCCGGCTCGGCCGGCGCGCCACACCGCGGCTACGGGAGCTGGGGCTTATCGAGTACTCAGGTGCCGCCGTCTCATCCCGCCTCGCCGACGCGCAGCTCGCGCACGGCCAACTGGACAGCGCACTCGACACAATCCGTGAGGCTATGGCGCTGGATCCCGCGCCGAACGGGCGGGCGGAACTGCTGCTCGCCGAGGCAGAGGTGAACCTCGCGGCGATGAACACGCAACTCACCGATCGCGCGCTCACCGAATACGACGCGCTCGTGGCCGGGCGTGTGCCCGTTCGCGCGCTCGAGCTTCGCCGAGCGGCCCTCGGGCCGAAGCTCGGGAGGATCCGCGACGATCGCCGCATCCCCGGCGTTGCGCCGCATGGCCTCACTGCCCGTGAGATCGAGGTGCTGACGCTCGTCGCCGAGGGGCTCAGCAATAAGGAGATCGCATCGCAGCTCTTCATTTCCACCAAGACCGCAAGCGTGCACGTCTCGAACATCCTCCGGAAGCTGGATGTCCCCGCTCGAGGCGCGGCCGTGGCGCTTGCATACCGTGAGGCGATCATCGACGCGCCCACCGCACAGCCTGTCGACGACTAAGGCACAATCCCTATTCAACTCGCCGTGTCTTACGGCGAGGCTCCAGGTATGTCGAACATCACCGCTGCTACGCCTCGCTCGGAGCTCGAAGCGGTCGAGCTCAACCGGGCTACGATCGCCGCATACGAGCAGTATGCACGCAACTATGCGCTGCTCATCGGGTCTGAGCCCAGTCCCGAGTGGGCGCTCGCAATGCGCCGGCTCGATCGGATCGCACCTCCGGGCAGCATGCTCGAGGTCGGATCGGGAACGGGATGTGATGCGGACTACCTCGAGGACGTACTGGGGCGCCGGGTACGCCGCACCGACGCGACCGCGGCGTTCCGGCGAATCCAAGCTGAGCGCGGACGGGCCGTCGATGCGCTGAACGTGATGACCGATCCGCTCGGTGGTCCGTACGCTGCAGTGGTCGCGCTGTGCGTGCTGATCCATATTCCGCACGATTCACTGCCCAGGGTGCTTCGTCGCATTCACCATTCGCTCCTACCCTCCGGAGTGGCCCTTATCTCGATGCGTGAGGGCAAGGACATCGAACATGACGGACCGTGGTACACGGCCCTCTGGCGTGAATCCGAACTGCTTCCCGTCCTTCTGGGCGCGGGTTTCCTCATCGAGACCCGGTCCTTGCACATCGACTCCGCCGCAGAGGCCTGGCTCACCTACGTGCTCGTCAAGGCGGCGTGAGATGTCACGACGCGGCTGGCTGATACTGCTGGCGCTCGGTGCCATCTGGGGCATGCCCTACCTACTGATCAAGATCGCTCTCGTCGACTTCGATCCGATGCTCATCGCATTCGGCCGCACGCTGACGGGAGCACTGGTGCTGGCCCCGTTCGCCCTCGGGCGGAGCCCGTTGCGCGCTGTGATCTCGCGTTGGCCTGCCGTGCTTGCGTTCACCCTGGTCGAGATCAGCGGCCCGTGGCTACTGCTCGGCCATGCCGAGACGCTGGTCAGCAGTTCGACGGCCGCACTGTTCATCGCCGTGGTGCCGATCCTTACCACCGCCATTGCGGCAGGAACCCAGCGGGACCGGATCACGCCAGTCCGTGCACTCGGCCTCGGTGTCGGATTTCTGGGGGTGGCGGTGCTCACGGGTTTCGACCTCGCCGTGACGAGCCCGTGGGCGCTCGGCGCCCTTGCGCTCACCGCACTGGGGTACGCAATCGGCCCCATGATCATGTCCCGCTACCTGAGTGGAGTGCCCCGGATCACGGTGGTCGCCGCGTCACTGCTGCTCGCGGCGGCCGTGTACGCACCGTTCGTCCCCGGCAATCTCCCGGTCCGGTTCGAGGTCCAATCGGTGGTTGCGATGATCGTGCTCGGCGTGATCTGCTCGGCGCTCGGCTTCGCGCTCTTCTTCGACCTGGTCGCCGAGGTGGGGCCGGCCCGCTCAACGCTGATCACGTACCTCAACCCCGCGGTCGCGATCCTCCTCGGCGTCGCAATCCTCGGTGAACCCCTCAGTCCGGGCATCGCGCTGGGCATGCCGATGATCCTCGCCGGTTCCCTTCTGGCCTCCCGACGACCCGGGCCTGCCCTCGATCCACCCCGCCCCCAAGTCGTGACCTCGGTCACAGGAAGGGAAACGCGATGAACACGCGAATGATCCGCACGAACGACGTGGACCTCTGCGTCGAGACGTTCGGCTCCCCCGACGACCCCGCCGTGCTGCTGATCCATGGCGCGGGAGCATCGATGATCTACTGGCAGGCCGAGTTCTGTCACGGCCTCGCAGCACGCGGGCGCTACGTGATCCGCTATGACCACCGCGACACCGGCGAATCCACCGCCTTCCCAGTCGGCCGACCCGGATACTCGCTCCACGACCTGGCGGACGACGCGCTGGGCATCCTCGACGATCTGGGCATCGCGGACGCCCATCTCGTCGGCAGGTCGATGGCGGGCGCAATCGTCGCAACTCTTGCCGTAGAACATCCGGATCGTGTCGCCACGGTCACGTTCGCCGGCACCACCACGGGTGATCCCGAACTGCCGCCGATGACCGAAGGCTTCCTTTCAGCTGCACCGACACCCTCCGCTGCACATGACACCGGGGCGATCGTAGAGTTCCTCGTCGACCTGGGCCGTCGTTACACCGGCACCTCGCCGTACTTCGACGAGGCCGCAGCACGGGAACTGGCCATCCAGGACGTCGCGCGCACACCGAATCCGCTCACGGCGTTGACAAACCATTTCGTCATGGAGATCGACGGAATCCGTCGTGAAAATCTGCGCGACATCGTCGCCCCAGCTTTGGTGATCCACGGCGACCTCGATCCCGTCTTCCCGCTCGAGCACGGCATCGCCCTGGCTGATGCAGTCCCTGGCGCTCGACTGATGGTGCTGCCCCGCGTCGGCCACGCCATCCCGTTCGAACTGTGGCCGGATGTGATGGACGCTCTGGTGGAGCACACCGCCAGGCGCAACCCACATGCTGTCGTGCCCGTCCCAGCCGTCCCAGCCGTTCTCCGCCGCGGCGACCCGGGCTACGACGAGGCGCGCACTGTTTGGAACGACATGATCGATCACCGTCCGCTCATGGTTATGCAAGCACGCTCGGTAGCCGATGTTCAGACGGCCGTGCGCCTCGCGCGCGACTCGGAGCTCACGGTCGGGATCCGCGGCGGCGGCCACAACGTGGTCGGCTACGCGGTGCCCGAGAACGGACTGATGATCGACCTCCGCGAACTGGATCGGGTAACCGTCGACCCGCTGCGGCGACGTGCGTTCGTACAGGGCGGTGCGCTGCTGGGTACGCTCGATCGAGCCGCCCAGGTGCACGGTTTCGCGACCACGGCGGGCAACGTCTCGCACACCGGCGTCGGCGGCCTCACCCTTGGTGGCGGAATGGGATGGCTGGCTCGGCAGTTCGGGCTGACGTGCGACAACGTGAGGTCATACGAACTCGTGACCGCCGACGGCGAGATCATCAGGGCGACCGCCGAGACCCATCCCGAATTGTTCTGGGCGCTGAAGGGTGGCGGCGGCAATTTCGGCGTCGTCACTGAGTTCGAGTTCAACCTGCACCCGGTCGCACCGCAGACCCTGATCGTCGAGGCGGACTTCGG
Source organism: Agromyces sp. NPDC052230 (assembly GCF_040679595.1). NCBI lineage: Bacteria > Bacillati > Actinomycetota > Actinomycetes > Micrococcales > Microbacteriaceae > Agromyces > Agromyces sp. NPDC052230. The sequence continues at coordinate 485,517 of NZ_JBFAVC010000002.1, forward strand.
GTTCGAGGCGGCGGACGCGGTGCTGCGACGGTGGAGGGACCTGAGCGTGGACGCACCCCGCCGTGCAACGTTCACCGCCGACCTCTCGACCGACGGGGTAACCGTCGGGTTCGTATGGATTGGCGAGCCCGCCGACGCCGCCGAGCTGGCGCACAGCATCTCGAGGCTCGGGCGCGCAACCGCACAACGGCACGAGGAGATGACCTACCTCGCACTGCAGACCCGGCTTGATGTGATCGGAGGCCATGCCAAGCGCCGATACACGAAGAACCAGTTCATCCGGGACCTCTCCGATGACGCGATCGCCGCCGTCCTGGAGGCCTCGCGTGTGCCCGGCGCGCCGGCGGCAGGCATGCAGGCGTACGGTGGGGCGATTCGTGACATCGTCGATGAGGCAACCGCGTTCAGCCACCGTGACACCCAGTTCGACTTCAACACCGGCTTCGCGTGGACTGATCCGGCTGAAGATGAGGCACGCATTACGGCGGCACGGGAGCATGCCGCGGTTGTCGCGCCCTATGTCAGCGGCGTCTACGGCAACTCTTCGGGAGAGTCCGACTCGGGGGTGACGAGTCGGGTGTTCGACCACCCCACCATTGAGAAGTTGCGGCGGGTGAAGGCGCAGTACGACCCCGAGAACCTCTTCCGGCATAACGTCAACATCCCGCCTGCCGAGTGATCATGACCCGTACTTCGGGCGCCGCCATATGGACATCGACTCTCCTCCTCATCGCAATCGTCCTGGTGTTTGCGACGATCAGGGCTCTTACCGACATATCGCTCATCGTGACGCAAACGTGTCTGGAGGACCGCAGCTTCGAGCAGCGGTATGTGGCATACCCGTGGCTCGCGTACCTGCACGTCCTGCCCGGCGCCTTCTACCTCGCGGTCCGAAAAGACAACGCGCGGGTGCACCGACGCTGGATGATTCGCGCTTTCGCTGTCGGGCTCGGCGTCGGGACGATCCGGGTTTGGGTCGGACTCCTTGGCGGAAAGCGTCCTGCCGATCGATCAGAGCTTCGCGATGGCGTTCTGGCTCAGGCTTTCGATGCACGTCGTCGTCGGCGAACTCTGGCTGTGGCGACACCCGAAGGACGATGGTCTGCCCAAGCGCCTGGCCGTTACCCACTAGCACGGGTCTTCTGCACGGGATCAAACGCGGCGGGTCGAGTGCGCTCGAGCGCCCCTCGTAGTGCCAGCACGACAGCAAGCACTCTCAGAGAAATGCCTGATCAGTTGGTCATTGTAGGGCCGGACGGGACTTAAACCCGTGACCGATGGATCTCCACGGCCTGGAGGCGCCATCTCGGGATGGGCCGGGATACCTCGAACAATCTCGACGTGATCAGGAATTCCTTGCCGTGATCGTCGCTGTCGATTCTTGATGCTACCCGATGTGCTCGGCCGTTCTCGGGGCATCTCGGGTCAAGAGTGCTGGATAAACGTGTGCGTCTCAAATCGCTGCGATCGGAGATCTGGACGGTCGGATTGGTGGACGGCCCTCTCGCAGCGGCGGCTATCGTGCCGCGAAGCCCTCGAGCGCAAGGTCGAAGTCCTTGCTCGCCGCAACGGCGTCGAACGATCCCTCCTGAAAGAGCAGCTTGAAGTAGACGGGGGCGTAAATCCGCTCCGCGATCTCGTCTGATTCACGATCGCCGCGGATGGACCCCTCTGCGATGGCGCGCTCGATCAGGACGTTCACGGCGTCCCGCCGCGGTCTCCAGAAGTGCTTCTTGAATTCGTCGAGCGTCGCGGGGTCATATTGGCTCTCGGCGATGAGCTGTGCCATCAGACGACCCTCGTGCCCGGCGTACAGCGCGGTGAGGGCGATGACGTGCTCGCGTAGCGCCTCGATCGCGGGAAGATCTTGGCGCACCGGAGTCGCGAGTATGTGGTTCTCGAGAAACGTATCGATGATCACTGCGGCCTTGCTCGGCCACCAGCGATAGATCGTCGTCTTGCTGACGCCGGCTTCGCGCGCGATGCGCTCGATCGAGAGTTGCTGCACGGACATGGAACCGGCTTCGCGATCGTCGAGCAACTTCATGGTCGCCTGAAGGATCGCCTGCCTGCTGTGCTCGCTACGAATCGCCACGGCTCGACTCTAGGGCTTCGTTGGTGTGATACGAAACGTTCACGATGGCGTGTTCATCGGCGAGAACCGGCTTGCCGACGAGATGGCCGACTCTGATCGCCGCGAAGCTCGCGTACTCCTCGAGGAGCGCCGGATCGTCGACGGCACCCAGGTCGGCGACTTCGTCCAACGGAACGCCCTGGACGAGTCGCTTGACCGGAACCTCGAGCTTCTTCCCCGTCTTCGTGTGTGGGATGCCCCGCATCACGACGATCTCGTCGGGCAGGTAGCGGGCGGAGAGGTTCGCGCGGATCGACTGCTCGATGGCCGCCTTGGCATGCTCCTCGTCGACGCCCTCGGCGAGCTTCACGAAGAGGGGCATGTAGTACTCGGTTCCGAGCTCCGCGCCCACGACCATCGCCTCGCCGACCTCGGGAAGCGCCTCCACGGCCGCGTAGAGGTCGGCTGACCCGAGACGGATTCCATTGCGGTTGAGCGTCGAGTCCGACCGCCCGTGAATCAGGATGCCTTCCGGCAAGAACTCGATGAAGTCACCGTGACGCCAGACCCCTGGGAACGTCTCGAAATAGCTCGCCCGGTAGCGGGATCGGTCGTCGTCGCCCCAGAAGCGGAGCGGCATCGATGGCATCGGATCGGCCACGATGAGTTCACCGCGGCCGAGCGTCGGGCTCCCCTGCTCGTCCCACGACTCGACGCGCACCCCGAGCGCCGGCGCCTGGATGCATCCGGCGCGAACCGGGAGCGTCGGAACGCCGCCGACGAAGATGGATGCGATGTCGGTGCCGCCGCTCTGCGAGGTGAGCCACACGTCGCCGACGCAGCGGTAGACCCACCTGAAGCCGTCGCTCGAGAGCGGCGAGCCGGTGACGGTGATGACCCGCAACCCGGAGAGATCATGGTCGCGCCCAGGTTCGAGCCCCGCTTTGGAGCATCCGTGTATGAACCCGGCGCCGACGCCGAGCACGGCGACCCGTTCGTCCGAGGCAATCTGCCAGACCCGGTCGAGCGACGGGAAGGCCGGGTTGCCGTCGACGAGCACCGCGGTCGCGCCCAGTCCCAGCGCGGCCACGAGCCCGTTCCAGACGACCCAGCTCGTCGACGCTACGGTGAGGACGCGATCGCCCGGGCGGATGTCGTCGTGGATGCTGCAGAGTTTCAACTCCTCGAGCAGGGCGCCACCGTGCCCGTGCACGATGCCCTTGGGGATGCCGGTGGTGCCAGAGGAGAACAGCACCCAGAGCGGATGACTGAACTCCACGTCCGCGATGTCCAGCTCGGCCGGGGTCGCCGTCACGGTCGCCCAATCGACCGACGGAACGGCGAGCGGGATCGGAGCGGCATCGGTGTGTGCGGTGACCCACACGACCGCCTGCACCGTTGGGAGCGACTGCAAGACCTCCGCCAGCTCGTCGCGGCGGTCGCGGTCGCGACCGGCGAGACGGTACCCCGGGGCGGCGATGACCACCTTCGGGTCGAGCTGGCGGAAACGGGAGACGATCGCGCCAGGGCCGAACTCCGGCGCGCACACCGACCAGACCGCGCCGATCGATGCGGTGGCGAGCAGCGCGACGACGGCCTCGGCGACGTTCGGCAGGATGGCGACGACACGGTCGCCGACACCCACGCCGATCGATCTGAGATGCGCCGCGAACGCGGCTACTTGTTCACGGAGTTCCTCGAACGTGACCTCCGTGCGCGCGCCGTGCTCGGCGATCGCGATCAGCGCGAGGCCGTCGTGGCCCTCGAGCAGGTGGCGCGCGTAGTTGACGGTGCGTCCGGGGAACCAGCGGGTGTCCGGCATCGGATCGCCGGTGCGCACCGGACCGGGTTCGCCGCCAAGCCGCACCCCGACGAACTCCACCCAGTTCGACCAGAACTGTTCGGGCTCGTCGACCGACCACTGCCACAGCGCGTCGTACTCGTCCCCGACGTGAACGCCCCGGCTGTGAACGAACTTCGCGAACCTCGCGACGTTCGTCGTCGCCTGCCCCTCGGGTTCGAGCATCCAGAGGATGTCGCCGTCAGCGGCATCCGGATCGACGATCATGGCTGCTCCGCACCCACGGAGAGCTCCCGCCGCTTCGCCGCGATACGGTCGGCAGAGATCGGCTCAGTTCCGATGAGGACGAACGCGACCCGGGCAATGCGGTCGGTGCGGTTCGACCAGGCGTGACTCGTCGCGCGCTGGATGGCGACGTCACCGGCCTTGAGCGTTGCTTCACCCTCGTCGACGAGCAGGGTGATCTCGCCCTCGAGCACGATCGCGTAGTCGAGGGAGTCGGTTCGGTGGAACCAGAAGTGCTTGCCGCCGGAGTGCCTGGCACCGTCGGCGGCCTCGGCCTTGCTGTCGATCTCGTCGAAGATCGTGTCCTGGGCGTCCTTCGGGTAGACCGCGTCGGGTGGGAACTCCGCGATGCGGAACACCGTCTCGCCGGCGGCGGGGAAGGTCGGCACGGGCGAACCCGGCCCGACCGGGTCGTGGTCGGTGACGTGGTCGATCGGGTTCGAGCTCAGCCATGGAACGGATGCGCCGAAGCCCGGGATGGTGGGCGAGGCGAAGGTGTTGGGCGCGACGTCGTCGGTGAGGATGATCGCGCGGCCGAGGTCGTCATGACCTGTGACGACGCGGCGGATCTGCGGTCCGTTCGTCATGATCAGGCCGCTTCCTCGAACGGGAACGGGCGAGGGGTGGGCCACCAGGTGGGGGTCTCCTTCTCGGTGGCGACGGGCGAGCGCAGCACGCCGACCTTCTCGAGTTCGAGCTCGAGCACGTCGCCGGGCTGCAGGAACTTCCGCAGCTCCGCGCCGGCGCCGAACGCCATGGTTCCCGAGCCGATGAGGTCGCCGGGCTGCAGCCCATCGAACTGGGAGACGTACGACACCGTCTCCTCGGGGGTCCAGATGAAGTCGTCGACCTTCGTGTCCGACCAGACCTCGCCGTTGACGCGCACCTGGCCGGTGAGGCCGATCACCGACTGGATCTCATCGAGCGTGACGATCCACGGCCCGATGCCGTACGCGAAGTCCTTCGAGTGCTGCGCGCCCATGCCGATGGGGCTCTCGAGCACCTGCACGTCGCGGAGGCTCCAGTCGTTGAAGATGGTGATGCCGAACACGTGGCCGAATGCGTCCTCGGGGGTGACGTTGCGGCCGGGCTTTCCGATGATGTAGCCGATCTCGAGTTCGTAGTCGAGCTGCTCGGTGATGCTCGGATACGGGATGGTCTCGTTCGTGCCGTAGATGGTCGCCGTCGACCCCTTGAAGAACCCGGGCCGCTCGTAGACGGCTCGGGCGGGCGTCGTCTTCATGACCTCGCCGAAAAAGTTCTTGATGTGCCCGTTGAAGGTGAGGCTGTCGCGGATGACGGGCGGCTTGATGGCCGCCCGGAAGTCCGCTTCGGCGAGCGACGACGAAGCGTCGTCGGCCGCCACGAGCGCGCGGTCCGCGGCGTCGAGGAAGAAGTCACCGGTCGAGACCGCCTGCGTCATATCCCGGAAGGTCGCGTGGGCGAGCTGACGAGACCCGTCCACCGTCGCGCCGCCCCGCTGCAGTGCGAGCGCGTAGGCCCGCTTGAGGTCGATGACCCGATCGTTCTCCGGTTCGACGGCGACGACTCGGATCTCCTCGCCGTCGGGCCCAGCGACGGCAACACGTCCCAGCTTCATTGGTGGCTCCTCCTGTGGACGAGGCAGGTGCCGCGTCCGATCTAAAGTATACGATACGAACAGTATCGAATCCCGGGCGCCGCCGCAACCCAATCGTGGGTCCCGCCGGTCACATGATGGCGCTCGCGCCGCCGTCCACGACGAGGTTGGCTCCCGTCACCCACGCCGCCTCGTCGGACGCGAGGTACAAGCCGGCATACGACACCGCCATCGGGTCGCCGGGCGCCCCGGTGATCGTCCGCTCGACGATCGGCGCGACAGGAGCGCGTTCGCCGAGCTCGGCGTACATGGCGACGATCGGGGGTGTCGCCATGACACCCGGGCTCACGCTGTTGACCCGGATGCCGACCGCGATCCCCTCGGCCGCCAGCTGCCGGGTCAGCGCGATCACCGCGCCCTTCGCCGCAGCGTGGGCGGCCTGCGGCAGTGCCCGAGCGCCGAGCAGTCCCGCGCCCGAACCGATGTTGACGATCGCCCCGTGCGACTGCGCAAGATGGGGCCACGCCACCTGGCAGGCTCGCCACACCAGGTCCAGCTCGTTGTTCATCGTGAAGACGTAGTCCTCGTCGCGCATGTCGGCGAAAGGGGCGAACCGAGGCAGACTGGCGTTGTTGTAGAGCACGTCGATCCGTCCGTGCCGCGCGACCGCGTCCTCGACCCAGCGCTCCACGTCCGCCCGGCTGCTGAGGTCGACCGGGGCGACAGCCTCGATGGGGTGACCCTCGTCGACCGACATTCGCTCGGTCTCCGCCGCCGTCTCCGCGTTGAGGTCGCAGCCGACCACGGTCGCGCCCTCGCGTGCGAAGAGCAGCGCCGTCGTCCTCCCCATGCCGCTGCCGATCCCCGTCAGCAGCACGACCTTCCCATCGAGTCGTCCAGTCATCTCCACGCTCCATTTCGTCGTCGAATCGTCTCCGCCGGCCATGGAACCGCGGCGCGGCGGCATCCGTTGGCCTTCGTGCACGCAGCGCACAGATCTGTGCACCGACTGCACCCTTCGAGCACCGCACACAACCGATCGCGTATCACGGGGATACGGAGTAACCCCGCAATCAGCTCGAAGGAGAGATGAGGAGCCATGTCAGACACCACCCAGACCACTCGGCCGACCCCGCCAGGAGTGACCGAGGCCGACCTGGACGTCGCGCTCGCGGCGTTCGCCGCGGCCATCGGCAACGAGAAGGTCGCGACCGATGCCGAGACGCTGGCCGAGTTCCAGGACCCGTACCAGGTCCCCGGCGCGGCGATGAACCTCCCTTCGGCGGTGGTGAGCCCCACCTCCGTTGACGACGTCCAGGCGATCGTGCGCCTGGCGAACGAGCACCGCATCCCGCTCTGGCCGATCGGTCGCGGCAAGAACAACGGCTACGGCGGCGCTGCGCCGCAGGTGCGCGGAACCGTCATGCTCTCGTTCAAGGAGATGAACCGAGTCCTCGAGATCAACGAGGAGCTCGGCTACGCCATGGTCGAGCCTGGCGTGAGCTGGTTCGACCTGCACGACGCCATCGAAGCCGGCGGTCACGACCTCGTCGCCTCGATCGTCGACATCGGCTGGGGCGGCGTGATCTCGAACACGCTCGAGCACGGCCTCACCTACATGCCGTACTCGATCGACCAGGCCTCGCACTGCGGCTTCGAGGTCGTGCTGCCGAACGGCGACCTCATGCGCACTGGATCGGGCGGCATGGACGACAACCCGACGTGGCCGCTGTACAAGCGCGGACTCGGGCCGACCTCGACCGAGATGTTCATGCAGTCCAACTTCGGCATCGTCACCAAGATGGGCTACTGGCTCATGCCGAAGCCCGAGGTCTACATGCCGCTCTGGCTGCGCGTATGGGATGACTCGCAGATGCCCGCCGTCGTCGACGCGCTGCGCGAGCTCATGCTCGCCGGCACCATCGACATGCGCCCCCAGCTGTCGAACACGCTGATCATGGCCTCGATGCTCACCTCGCGTGCGGAGTGGTACGACGGCACCGGGCCGATGCCCGAGGAGATCATCGACAAGATCGCCACGGAGCTCGGCCTCGGCCGCTGGATGATGCGCTTCGCCCTGTACGGCGACGAGGCCGTCGTCGACCACAACTACGAGAAGCTCCGCGCTCGCTTCCTGCAGATCCCGAGCGTCGACCTCGTCGGCGAGAAGCACGGCGCGGATGCCTGGGAGACCCTCCCGAACCCGCACGAGCGCGTGCAGATCGGCGTTCCGAGCCTCGATCTCTACAAGATGGCCGGGTGGTCGGGCGGTGACGAGGGCGGTCACGTCGACTTCTCGCCGGTGGTCCCGCTCACGGCGAAGCACACGCTGGCAGCGCAGAAGCTGATGACGGAGATGTGCGCCGAGGCCGGCCTCGACTACCTCGGCGGGATGCTCCCGATCAACGCCCGGTCGACCACGTTCATCAACGTGATCCCCTTCGACACGAAGAACCCGGAGCAGGTCGAGAAGGCGTACGACGCGGCGAAGCGGATGGTGGCCAAGGCCGGGAAGCTCGGCTACGGCGAGTACCGTGCGCACCTGTCGTTCATGGACCTGGCGGCCGACCAGTTCGGCTTCAACGACCACGCCCAGCGCCGGTTCAACGAGACGATCAAGGACACGCTGGACCCGAACGGGATCATCGCACCCGGCAAGTCGGGCATCTGGGGTTCGCGGCTCCGCAGCGAGGGCTACCCGCTGGCGTAGCGCGGAAGGTCGACAAGAGGCCCTCGTCCGGGATGTCCCGGACGAGGGCCTCTTCACGCACATGGCACGGGGCGCTCAGGCCGCAAGGCTCCTCCGCACGTCGCGTGGCGACATCCCGTACGCCTCGCGGAAGGCGCGGCTGAAACTGGCGGGGTCGCGGTAGCCCGATCGCAGGGCGACGGCCGCGACCGAGGCCTCGAGCGAGGTCTCCAGCTCCTGGCGGGCGCGCTCCATGCGCTGCTCGCGGATCCAGGACGCGACGCTCGTGCCCGACGCCGTGAACAGCTTGTGCACGTAGCGGGTGGACACGAAGTGGGCCCGCGCGAGCTCCCCCGGGCCGAGGTCGGGGTCATCGAGGTTCTCGAGCAGGTACCGGCGCATCTGCGCCAGCAGCGCGGTGGAACGGGATGCCGGTGGGGTCGCCTCGTCGCCCTCGAACGCGCGCAGCATGGTGAGGAGCATCTCGGCGGCGGTGTCACCCTCGACCCCGCTGAGTCCCCCGGCGTCCGCCGCGCGGGCCAGGCCGGCCACGAACGGCCCGGCCAGGTGCGCGAACGGCGCTCCCCCGCCGGCGACCCTCATCGCCGCACGCCGGGCGTAGACGTCAGCCCGAGCTCCGAGGAACCACTTCGGCAGTGCGAGGGCCAGCAGCTCGAAGCCTGTATCGGCCTGGAATGCCGAGGGCCGCGAGGTGTCCTGCCATCCGATGTCGCCGGCTCTCAGCACGGTGGAACGATCATCCTGCTCGATGCGGCAGGACCCCTCGCGCACCAGGTACAACAGGATGCTCTCAGGATCCCCGGCCGCCACCGCGGCCGTCGTGCGCATGACGCGATGGGGAACCCCCCGCATCGACCGCACCGTGATCGGACCGACCTGTCCCCCGGTGAGCCGTCCCTCGAAGGGGCCGGCACCGATGGTGCCGAAGCTGATGGGGAAGAAGTGCTCGGCGATCCCCGCCGACCAGTACTCTGGGCGCTCCGAGAGCGGCACTACGCGAGTGTCCAGAAGCGTCGTCATGAGTTCTCCAACCGGAGCCGGCGAAGGGGCGGATCATCGACGACCCGCCCCTTCAAGGTTACTCGGCCGACTGCGGCCCGAGCTCCGGGTTCGCGAAGAACTCCGCGAGCTGCTCGTCGGTGTAGTACACGCCCTCGGGAGCGAGGTCGGTTCCATCCGCCTCTGACCATGACGCGTCCACGATGTCGGTGAGGTTCGACGCATCGACGGGATACGGCTCCCAGACCACCTGATTCACCTTCGGGCCGGCGCCGGCCAGCGTCTTGAGTCCGATCTGCACGGCAGCCTGAGCCATGGCGATCGGCGGCGTCGCCGAGCCGAAGTACGGGTAGTCCTCGTTCGCGCCTGCGAATGCGGCCATGCCCTGCGAGCCGCCGATGTCGCTGATCGGCGGGACGGGCTGACCGGCCTGCACGAACGCGTCGCGGATCGCCCAGCCCATGGTGCCCGCCTGCAGCACGGCGTCGACGCCGGCCGGGTTCGTGGCGAGGAACTGGACGACGGCCTGCTGCGCGAGCGGCGGCTGGAAGAGCCCCTGCACCTCGCCGGCGATCGTGACGTCCGGGCAGAGCTCGAGCGCCTTCGCCGTCCCGTCCTCCCAGAAGAGCTGGTTCGGGATGCCGGGCACGCCGTCGACCTCGAGGACGCGACCGCTTCCGCCGATGGCGTCCATGATTCCGGCGGCGGACCTCATCGCCTGGAGGTTGGCGTTGTAGGTGGTGTTGATCGCATGCTCGCTGTCGATCGGAACCACGACGGCGACGACCGGGATCCCCGCGTCATGCGCCTGCGCGACCAGGTCGACCGAGGGCTCGGGTGCCGCGGGGTTGTAGAAGATGATGTCGGGCTTGAGCGAGAGCGCCTGGCCGAACATCTGCATCTGCCCGGGGACATCCGTCGGGTCGTTCGGTGCGACATCCAGCACGATGTCGACGCCGGCCGCCTCGAGTGACGCGGTGAGCGTCTCCTGGTAGACCGCGATGAACGGGGCCGCCGGGGCCTGCCCGACGATGGCAGCGGTGAAGCCGTCGGCCTTCTCCGACTTCCATCCGGCCCACGCGGATTCCTTGATCTCGAAGGGGTACGCGTTGTAGCTGTCCTGGATCTCCGGGGAGAATCCGGCGAGCAGCTCGTTGGGGTCGTTCGCGCCGATCTGGGGCACGGACCCGCAGCCGTCAGCGGCGGGCTCCCCGGCTCCGGCCGACGTATCGCCCGATGGGCTGCCGGCCGTCGCGCATCCGGCGAGGCCGAGGGCCCCCACCGCCACGAGGGCGGATGCCGCGACGCCGAGCCGGCGGAAGCGTGTGTTTTTCGACATGGTGTTGCAGCTCCTCATTGAGATTGCAGGGTTGGCGAGATTGCAGGGTTGGCGCTGTGCGCAAGATACAGACTAGACACATTCGATACGGTTCGTCTAGTTTAGGATCGGAAGTGCGAGTGAAATCGCAGAACTCGATGAGGAGTGACGAAGATGACGGATGCCCCCGACGGCCTCAGGCTGTCCGGAGTGAGCAAGCGATTCGGGGCCACCCGGGCGCTCGTCGATGCGCAGCTCCGCGTACAGCCCGGGGAGATCCACACGCTGCTCGGCGAGAACGGCTCCGGCAAGAGCACGCTCGTCAAGATCATCGGCGGCGTGCACCAGCCCGACGACGGCGTCTTCCTGCTGGATGGTCGGCCCGTCGACCTCGCGAACCCTCGTCAGGCGAACCGCCGGCGTATCGCGGTGGTCTTCCAGGAGGTGCTCACCGCGGCCAGCCAGTCGGTCCTCGACAACATCTGGCTCGGCACCGACGGCGTCTTCGTCCGTCGACTCAGTCGCGCCCAGCAGCGCGCGATCGCGAAGGAGACCCTCGGCCGACTCGTCGATGGCATCGATGTCGACGCACCGGCCGGCCAGCTCTCGCTCTCCGAGCGCCAGGCCGTTTGCATCGTCCGCGCGCTCGTGCGGAATCCGCGGGTCCTCATCCTCGACGAGTCCACGGCGGCGCTCGATGTCCAGACCCGGGATCGCCTCTTCGCCGAGATGCGACGATTGGCAGGAGAGGGCGTGAGCATCCTGTTCATCTCGCACCGCATGGACGAGGTGGAGGAGATCTCCGACCACGTGACCGTGCTCCGTTCCGGGCGCACCGTCTCGACGTTCAGCCGCGAGGAGCTCTCGATCACGCGGCTCATCGCCGACATGACCGGAACCTCCGGGCACTTCGAGCGCGAGGACCACGGCCGAACGCTCGGCGACGTCACCCTGCGTGCCGACGCCGTCACGCTCGCCCCGGATGCGGCACCGATCCACTTCGAACTTCGTGCCGGTGAGCTCGTTGGTCTCGCCGGTCTGGAAGGCCACGGACAGGATGCGTTCATCAAGCGCCTGTCCGGTCTCACCCACGGCGCCGGCACGGTCACGCGCGTGGTCGATCCGGGAATCGACCTCAAGTCCGTCGACGGTGCGAAGCTCGGCGTGGCGTACCTACCGCGGGAGCGGCGCGGCGAGTCCCTCTTCGAGCAGATGTCGATCCGGGAGAACTTCGCCATTCCGACCTTCCATCAGGACCGTCGCGGGCTCCTGCTCAGCGTGAAGCGGATGACCGAACGATTCGGCGAGTTCGTACAGTCGCTCAGCATCCGGCTCGGGAACCAGAACGACCCGATCTCGAGTCTGTCCGGTGGCAGCCAGCAGAAGGTGATCTTCGCTCGCTGGCTCGCTACCGATCCCAAGGTCCTCCTGCTGAACGATCCCACCCGCGGCGTCGACATCATGACGAAGCGCGAGATCTACGCGACGCTCGAGCGCCTCTGCGCCGACGGGATGAGCGTCGTGATGCTCTCGAGCGAGGTCGATGAACTCGTCGAGTTGGTGGATCGCGTGCTCGTCTTCCGCGACCAGGAGGTCTTCGCGGAGATCCCGCGAGCGGGACTCAGCACCGAGGCCCTCGTCGCCGCCTACTTCGGCCAGCAGATCAGGAGTGCAGCATGACCCGGATCCTCCGATTCCTCCAACGGCACGCGTGGGCGTTCGCGAGCCTCCTCGCCCTCGTCCTGCTCGCCATCAACCTCCTGGTCAGCCCGAGCTTCCTCGCCCCCGACCGACTTCCGGCGACGCTCGCGACGCTCGCCCCATTCGTGCTCGTCGGCTTCGCGTCGACGCCCTCGATCCTCTCGGGAGGGATCGACATCTCCGTCGGCCCGCTGGCGACCTTCATCAACTGCCTCTTCGTCGCCGTGTTGCTTCCGTCTGGTCTGGGCGACTGGTACTCCGCCATCCCGATCCTCCTCATCGTCGCCGGCGCGATCGGAACGGTGACGGGGCTCCTCGTCACGGTCGCCAGACTCCACCCGGTCGTCGCGTCGACCGGAGTGCTCTTCATCCTCATCGGGCTCGCGACCACGATCTCGAGGGCTCCGGTCTCGGCACCGCCGAACTGGTCCGACGGGCTCGCGCAGTCATACGGCTGGATGCCCGGTGCGGCCATCACCATCGGGGTCGTGGCGCTCGCCTGGTTCCTGTTGCGCCGCACGACCTACGTCCGCAACCTGCTCGCCACGGGTGAGAGCGATGTCTCCGCGTTCGGCTCCGGCGTGAATGTCACTGCGGTCCGGATACTCGCCTATACGATCGGCGGGATCTTCGCCGGTGTCGCGGGAATCGCGCTTTCGGCGCTGCTCCAGTCGTCGCAGTCGTCCCTGGCAACCATGTATGCGCTTCTCGGGCTCGCCGCGGCAGTGCTGGGCGGCACCGCCCTCGGCGGAGGGAAGGGCGGCCTGCTCGGCACGTTCTTCGGAGCAGTCGTCATCTACCTGCTGCAGCAGTTGCTCACCGCCATCGGCGTCCAGCCGAGCCTGGTGCAGTTCGCCTACGGGCTCGTGCTCGTCGTCGGCGTCGTGTTGGGCGCCACGCTGCTCAGCCCCCGCCTGACAAGGAGCCGCGCATGACCGAGCCGACGACCGCCGCGGTGACCCAATCGCTCACCGCGCCGATGCCGTCCCCCGCTGGATGGCTCCGGTTCCGGAACTGGGCGCTCCGAACGCCGTTCATCCAGCTCATCGTGCTCATCGCACTCTCGGCGGTGCTGGTGGCGCTCGTCCCGGCGTTCATCGCCAGGCCCCAGGCGGCCATCGCGGTGCTCGTCCTCGCATCGCTGCTTGCACTCGCCGCGATGGGGCAGACCCTCGTCGTCATCCTCGGCGGACTCGATCTCGCGATCATCGGCTACGTCACCTTCGGCGCGATGATCGCATCCAACGCGACCAGCCGGCTCGGCTGGCCCGTGCCGATCGCCCTGCTCGTGGTGCTGCTCGTCTGCGGAGGCGTGGGCGCCGGCGTCGGTTGGCTGTGCCACCGGTTCCGGGTGCAGCCCCTCGTGGTGACGCTGGGCGTCGGCGTGATGCTCGCCGGCGGTTCGATGTTCCTCGCGAACGGCGACTACAACGGGCAGCCTCCGCAAGAGCTCAAGTCGCTCGCGCAGCTCTCGGGAACGACGTTCGGCCTGCCGGTTCCGCCCGTCATCCCGATCGTCATCGTGCTCGGCGTGCTGATCTGGGTCGTCCTGGCCAAGACGTCGGCCGGGCGGAAGCTCTACGCAACCGGGATCAACCCGCGTGCCGCCGAACTCACGCGGATCAACGCCACCGCCGTGTGGGCGAGCGTCTTCGCACTCTCCGGCGCGCTCGCCGGCGTCGCGGGCATGTTGATCGCCGCCTTCGGCTCGGGGTGGTCGCAGTCCATCGGCGAGCCGTACCTGTTCTCGGGGCTCGCCGCTGTGCTGGTCGGAGGCACCACCTTCGGTTCGATCAACGGCAGCTTCACGCGCACCGCGCTCGGCGCCGTCATCCTCACGGTGCTGTCGACGATCATCGTCAGCCAGGGCCTCACGGAATCCCAGAGCCGCATCGTCTACGGCCTCATCATCCTGGGCGTGGTCGCACTGTACGGCCGTGAACGGCACGTGCGCGACCGGTTCTGATTCGGAGCACCGTCAACGACGAACGCGCCGGGAGCGATCCCGGCGCGTTCGGCGTTGGTCGTTTCCCGGTCGGAGTCAGTAGGCGTGTGCCTCGGTCAACAGCAGGGCTCGAGACGTTCCGACATCCGTGAAGCGCCGTTCATCAGGGGCCACATGGCGCGCGTAGTGGTCGTCGGCGAACTCCTCGGCGAGCGCCGCCGCCGACGTGAAGGTGAGCGCGCCAACGCCGTCGTATCGCGTGCGCTCGAACCACGACGGCGGCGCGGTCGGCGCAGGCGTGTCCTCGATGCGCACCAGCCGCTTCGTCGTATGCGGGCCGCTGAGGGCGAGCTCCGCGTGGGCACCGGTCCAGTGGTCGACGAAGTCCTGGAAGCGGAGTCGGCGCAGCGCAACCGGCAGTACGAGGACCGTGACCGGGGATGTCCCGGCCGGGGGTTCCCGCTCCCACACGACCTGAGGCTCGCCGCCGACCGCGGCCGGGCGGCCAGCAAGCAGCGGGAGCCGTTCGGAAAGCCAGACGTGCTCGAACTCCCGCGACGCGACCCAGTCGGCGGCGTCGTTCTTGCGCCGCCACCAGGTCTCGATCGCCGCATCATAGGGTGCGGCGGGTGCACCCACGATCGGCGATGACGCCGCAATCGGGCGGTGCGCGACGTAGCGCGCGAGACCCGGTGCCACCACCGGGTCTCGTCGTTCGACCTCGAGCCACCGCTCGACGAAGTCCTCGTGCTCCAGGTCCGCGCGACGCGAGAGCAGGATCGTCAGCTTGTACGCGACGTCGCCCACCGGAGCCGACCTCAGTGCTTCCGCTTCCCCGCCCGCGCAGCCGTGTCGGCGATGCTCATGAGCAACGGGTTGCCGGCCGCCCACACGAACAGGTTCTGCGCGAGGGTCGAGCGCTTGGCTCCCGGGTCCTCATGGCCCATCTCGGGGTTCTTGTGGCAGGCGACCGGCACGTTCGTCATCAGCCGACGCAGGCAGGAGTTCGCATGATCGCACCAGACGATGTCGCGCTCGCGTCCTTCGATGACCTTGTTGGGATAGTCCGGGTCGGCCAGCAGCTGACGCGCCAGCATCGACGCATCGGCGATGCCCGTGGCGATCGCCTCGGCAGCCTGCCTCGGGTCGGGCGTGCTCGACAGGAAGAGCGGGATGTCGCCGACCGCGGCACGGAAGGCTTGGGGCTCGCCGTGCGCGATCATGTTCCCCGAGGCCGACGGCACGTTCTCGCCCATCGACTCGTAGTTGCCCTCCGAGAGCGAGATGAAGTCCACACCAGCCTTCACGATGTGCGACGCGACCTCGGCGAAGCCGTGCTCGTCCTGGCCGCCGGGCAGGTGGTCGTTGACGCTCATCCGGATGCCCACCGGGTAGTCGGGGCCGACCTCCGCTCGCACTGCGGCCACCGCATCCCGCAGGGCCCGCGCGCGGTTCTCGGCGGTGCCGCCGTACTCGTCGGTTCGGGTGTTCGCGTGCGGCGAGAGGAATGAAGAGTAGAAGTAGCACATGTGCGCGGCCACCTCGACGCCGTCGAAGCCGGCAGCCTTCGCACGGCGAGCCGAGGCGACGAGATCGGCCTCGAGGGCCTTGATCTCCTCGACGGTCGTCTCCCGCGGCCCCGGGATGACGCGGCCGCCGGGGATGTACACGTGGTCGGGGAGCCCGACGGCACCCATCACGACCGGCGTGGGGCTCGCCGCCGAGGGGAACTTGCCGTTGCGGGGCACGCCCATCCGGCCGAAGCTCGGGAAGAGCTGGGCGAAGACTGCGGCGCCGCCGTCATGCACGGCGTCGACGAGCCGGGCGAGGTCGGGGACGATCTCGTCCTTGTCGAAACGGATGTTGGGGAAGAACGGAGATTCGTTCCAGGCCCGTTCCGTCGCGACCGTCCCGCCCACCATGACGAGTGACGCCCCGCCCTTCGCGCGGCGCTTCAGGAAGGCGATGGACTGCTCGCTCGGCCGGCCATCGTCGGTGGGGCGCAGCACGGCCATCGGACCCAGGATGATCCGATTCTTGAGGACGAGCTTGTTGATCGTGAGCGGGCTCGAGAGCACCTCCCGCACGTTCACGTCCATCCGTTGTCCCAGTTCGTTCGCTTCCATGTGTCTCTCCTGACTCTCCGGGGCGTCAGCCCCACGTTTCGTGTTCATGGGCGGCCGCTCATCTGAGGGGCCGCATCAGCAGTGCGCGCAGATCGGCGCCTTCGGGCAACAGCCCGAGTTCGTCGCGGATGCCGGTCAGCGTGTCGAGGCCGTCGGGTTCGACCTCGACCAGCCCGGACTGCCACAGTGCCGAGAGGTAACGCGAGAGCTCCTCGTCTCCCACCAGGTCACCGCGGACGACGAGCCCTTGACCCGGGAACGCCGGGAACATCTGCTGCACGCTCGCGAGCTCCCGTTGGCCCGACGCACGCGCGTGCCCGTCGAACGGCGGCCCGAGCAGCGTGGCGTCGACGGCGCCTGCGAGCAGTGCGTCGTACCGTTGCTCGACGCCGCCGACCTCGAGGTAGTCGACGTCGGCCTTCGCCTGCCGGAGCAGGTACCGTGCGACGAGCGCGAACCCATTCGCGACGGCGTCCACGGCGAAGCGCCGCCCGTGGAGATCGCGGAGCGATTCGACTCCGGATCCGGCGAAGACGCCGAGCGGCGTCGTGCGCTCGACCTGCGCCACGAGGCGCACGTCGGCGCCGTCCCGGGTCCACTCGAAGAGGTTGTCGATCGCGGTGACGACCACGTCGAGCTCCCCGGCCAGCAGCCCCGCCAACTGCGCCGGGCTCCCGGCCGCACGCGACTCGATCACCTCGATCCCGTCGAGCAGCCCTCGCTCGCGCGCCTCCACGTGCGGTGGTGGCGGAACGAAGTACGACAGGTGCAGGGTCATCCGGTCGCCCCCACCGCTCGCGATGCATGCCAGGGAGCCGGCACACCGCTCGGGCCGCGCACGGCGGTGCGCTGGGTGCCGAGGCCGGTGATCGAGACCTCCATCACATCGCCAGCCACGAGGAATCGCTTCCAATGCGAGCCGTTCCCCGCAGGCGAGCCCGTGATGAGCAGGTCCCCCGGCCGCAGCTCGGCGACCGACGAGGCGTAGGCGATGAGCGCCCGCACGTCGAACGCCATGTCACGCGTGGAGCAATCCTGCATCACCGTGCCATTGAGGCGAAGCTGGATGCGCAGCGCCGATGGGTCTGGAACGAACCGCGCCGGCACGAGCATGGGGCCGACCGGGAAGAAGGTGGGCTGGTTCTTCGCCCGGAACCAGTCCGTGCCGATCTTCGCGATGTCGTCGCGCGGCACGAGCGAACGCGCCGTGATGTCGTTCACGATCACGTACCCGGCCACGTGGTCGAGCGCGTCCTCGACCGGCACCCGCCACGCGGGGCGTCCGATCACGACGCCGAGCTCCGCCTCCCAGTCGACGTGGTCCCCGAAGTCGGGCAGCCGCACGTCGTCGTAGGCGCCGCTCACCGCCGACGGGATGCCGGTCCAGATGTAGGGGTCGCCGGAGCGGACCCGGGCGTCGAGCTCGGCGGCCGCGTCGGCTCTCAGTTGCTCATCTGAGGCTCCCGCCTTCCCGAGCCTGTGCGCGACGCTCATCTCGATGATGTGCGCCCGGTAGTTCACGCCCGCGGCGAGGATCGGACCGGCCGGTTGCACCGGCGGAAGCACCCGAAGGGACTCGAGCGGGATGCCGGCGCGGCCGGTCTCCGCCTGCAACGCGTCGAGGTTCGCATCCCATTCGGCGAACAGGTCACCAGTGCGCCGCACGGCGGGCAGGATCACCCGGACGTCGATGACGCGGTCGTCGACGACCAGGCCGGGGAACTCCTCGCCGTCGGCGACGAACGTCCCCAGGGCGAACGGTGTGGGCCCGGCGGGCGCGCTGGAGTCGGGGGTCATGGCTCACACCGGCGGCGCGACGAAGAGGTGGTGGTTGTCGGAGTCGTTGAACATCTCCTTGGTGATGAACTCGTCCATGTCGCCGCCGGTGCCCCACTGGTCGGAGGTCTCAGGTTCCTGCACGTCGAAGATGTGCGGGTGCCAGGTGTCCTCGTCGATCATCTCGAGCTCGGTGGTCATCTCCATCGTGTTCCCGTTGGGGTCGATGAAGTAGGTGAAGGTGTTGTCACCAGCGGCGTGGCGACCGGGGCCCCAGATCTTCCGGTATCCGGCGCGCATCATGCGGCCGCTCCCTCGCATGTACTCGTCGAGGCCGCGCAACTCGAACGACGCGTGCTGCAGCGAGGCGTGCGGGCCGCGGGCGATGGCCATGGAGTGGTGCTGCGAGCTGCACCGCATGAAGTAGAAGAGGTCGCCGGCGTGCGGGTGGTTGAGTGTATCCGAGAGGCGGAAGCCGAGGTGCTTCTCGTACCAGGCCCGCATGTTCTCGGGTTGGCTCGAGTTCAGCACGACGTGCGAGAGGCGCACCGGGATGGCCTCGCGCTCCTCGATCTTGCGGTGCTCGCGCACCTCGACATCGGTCGAGACCTCGACCGTGCGTCCCTCGAGGTCGAAGAATCGGAATCCGTATCCGCCGCCGAGGGTTTTGAGATCGGTCGGCTCGAAGACGAGCTTCACGCCCGATGCGGTCAGGTTCTGCGCGAGCGTGTCGACCGCCGCGCGATCGGCGGCGCCGAAGGCCACCAGGTCGAGCCGCTTGTCGGTCGAGCGTCGCACGCGGGTCACGTACTGTTCGGGCGAGCCCTCGGCGGCGAAGTAGACGACGTCGCCGTCGTCGTGCTGCACGGTGAGTCCCCAGTGGTTCTTGTAGAACTCGATCTGCTGGTCGAAGTCGGGCACCGCGATATCGAAGTGGCGGATGTGGGTGATCGGGCTGAATGACATGACGTGCTCCTTCGGTGGAAGCTTCAATGGGTGACGGTCGCGGCGTGCGCGATCGCCGGGATCCGGCGGATGAGACGCTCGAGGTCGTCGGCGGTGTCGCCGACCCCGAGGATGTACCGGTCCGGGCGGATGACGACGGCCCTCGCGCCGGCGGCGGCGAGGATGTCGCCCACCTTGAGCGGGTCGAGCAGGGTCACGGTGTCACCGTCCTCGTCGAGGGCCGCCTTGAGTCCGGCGGGAAGGGCACTGTACAGTGCCCGGTCGGCGGCGACGACGAAGTGCGTGCCGACCATGTCGTCGAGACGGGTGCCGTCCTGGAGGATCGGCTGCACGCTGAGCTTGCCGGCGCGGTCGTCGCGGTCACCCTCGTGCAGGCCGGCGCCGAGGCCCGGGGAGGTCGGCACGGCGCTCGCCTCGGGGTGCGACCTGATGAAGGCGTCACGACCCGCGGCCACCTCGGGATCGGTGGTCTGGATCATCACGGCCTGGTCGGCTGCGGTCTTCACCCAGAAGGTGGCGTGCGGCTTGCGCTCGCTCTCGTAGGTCTCGAGCAACTCCTCGCCCGCGATTCCTCGCGCCACGAGGTCGAGCTTCCATACGAGGTTCTGCACGTCGCGGATGCCGGCGCAGAGGCCCTGCCCGAACAGCGGCGGCGCTTGGTGGGCGGCGTCCCCGGCGAGGAAGATGGCGTCCGCTCGCCACCGATCCGCGATACGCCCACGGAACGTGTAGACCGCTTGGCGATCGGGCTGGAACTTCCCCACCGGCAGGGCACCATGACTGATCCGTTCGACGGCGGCCGGCGTGACGATCTCCTGCGGGTCGTCGTCGGGCATGAGCATGAACTCCATCCGGACCCGGGTTCCCGGGAGCCGGAGCCAGAGCGCCGGACGCGTATACCGCCCGAACTGGATCATGTCGGCGTCGTAGCCGGGAGCGTTGGTGAGCTGGCCGTCCACGACGAGCCACTGCTCGTCCTCGCCGAACTTCTCGCTCTCGATGCCGAGCGCCTGCCGGACACCGGACCGCGCGCCGTCGGCGGCGATCGCCCAGCGAGCCCGGACGACCTGCTGACGGCCGGCATCGTCGGTGGCTGTGACCTCGACGCCGCCGTCGACGTTCTCGACCTTCGTGGCCGTGACGCCGCACCGGAGCTCGACTCCGGGCGTGCGGTCGACGACGGCACGGATGAGCGCCTCGACGTCGGGCTGGTGGAAGCTGATGTGGTCGTTCCACGCCTGGTCGCCGAGTCGGTCGGTCGGGGCGTGGACCAGCACCTCACCGGCCTCGTTGATGATCTGGACGTCCTTCATCGGGATCGTGACGGCCGCGAACTCCTCGGCGACGCCGAGTCGCTGCAGGGTGCGCATCGTCTCACCATCGAAGTGGACCGCACGCGCGGTGGGCCACATCTCCCGGTCCTTCTCGAGGCCGATCGCGGTCAGCCCGACCTGGCCGAGCAGCGCGAGCGCGGTCGTTCCGACCGGGCCACCTCCGATGACGACGACATCGACGTCGGTTCTCACAAGCACTCCTTTGTGTGCAATACGTTCCGTATCGGATGTTACGCGACAGTTCGTATCGATGCAATCCACTCTGGACGTTAGAGCGCCATCAAGAAACGTTGACTTGGCTATCTCCGTGATTAGGTTTTCGAATGACCTCGTCGCGCACGCGGGCAACGACTCCTCGCAGCCAGACGTGCTCCGCGTCGTGCTCGCGGTCAGAGTGCCACCAGAACGCATCGCGAACTGGGTCGAGATCCAGCGGTGGCACGACCAGGCGCAGCCGCGGCTCCGAGCGCACAGCCATGCGCGCGAAACCCTCGGGCACGAGGGCAACTCGATCGGTTCCGACGATGAGCGACGGCACGACGAAGAAGTGCGGCGTCGCGGCCACGACCGAGACGTCGATCCCGCGGAACTTGAGTTGCTGGGCCACCGGGGTCACTCCCTCGCGGGCGGGAAGCGTCTGCACCCAGGGCCGCGTGAGCAGTTCGTCGGCGGAGGGTTGCTCGCCGACTCCGGCTGCCGCATCGACGAGGCAGACCCAGGCCTCCGGCTCGAAATCCAGATGTGGCTGGTCCGTGACGTACCCGTGCGGAAGGATCGCGCCGTCGATCGTGCGCAGCGAGTCGGGGACCCCTGACACGAGACGTCCGTCGGCCGCTGGAAACTCGAACCGCACATTCGGCGCCTCGCGCTCCACGATCCTGGTCAGCGCCGGGGCGATCCGCACGATCATGTAGTCCACGCCGGCGATCGAGAACGTGCGCGTGCTCGTCACCGGGTCGAATCGCGACTTCAGCCGGAACACCTGCTCGGTCTCGGCGATGACCTGCGGGAGCGCGGCGAGCAGCCGCTCCCCCAGCGGCGTCAGCTCATGTCGATTGCCATGTCGTACGAGCAGAGGGTCCTCGTAGTGCGCGCGAAGTCGCGCGAGCGCGATCGACATCGACGGTTGCGAGATGCGCAGTCGTGCGGCCGCGCGCGTGACACTGCGCTCCTCGAGCAATGCCCGGAGGGGCCGCAGCAGGTTATAGTCCGCGTTGACCACGGCCTCACGCTATCGCGAACGCATACGCGCAGGCTGGAGGACGCTCACGCCCTCCAGACGGTCTTCAAGTTGCAGAACTCCCGGATGCCGACGGCGGCGAGCTCTCGGCCGAAGCCCGAGCGCTTGATCCCGCCGAAGGGCAAGTCCTGGTACGACACCGTCATCCCGTTGATGAACACGGCTCCAGCGTCGAGTTCGGCGAGGAACCGAGCCTCCTCATCGGAGTCGTTCGTCCACACCGCGCTCGAGAGGCCGAAGGTCGTCTGGTTTGCGATCCGCAGCGCGTCGTCGTTGTCGATCGCGCGATAGAGGGATGCAACGGGGCCGAACGCCTCCTCCTGCACGAGCCGCGCGTCATCCGGCAGATCGGCGATCACTGTCGGCGCATAGAACCATCCCGGAAGGTCGGGTGCGCTGCCCCCGGTGAGGATCGTGGCCCCCTTCGCCCGCGCGTCGTCGACGAGGTCGACGAGGTCTTGGCGACCGGCTTCGGTGGCGACGGGCCCGACCTCTGTCTCGGGAAGCAGTGGGTCGCCGACCTTCAGCGCAGCCATGCGTGCGGTGAACTCGGCGGCGAACTCGTCGTAGACATCGGCGTGCACGATGAAGCGCTTGCCGGCGATGCAGGACTGGCCGTTGTTGTTGATGCGGGCGCGCACCGCGGTCTCGGCCGCGGCCTTCACGTCGGCGCTCGCGAGCACGATGAAGGGGTCCGATCCGCCGAGCTCGAGCACGGCCTTCTTGACGTGGTCGCCCGCGGCCGCGGCGACCGACCGGCCGGCCGGCTCCGATCCCGTCAGGGTGACTGCCATGACCCGCGGGTCGGCGATGACCGCGGCCACCTCTCTCCCGCCGATCAGAAGGCTGCGGAACGATCCCTTCGGGAAGCCCGCGCGCTCGAACAGCGTGTCCAGCATGAGCGCTGACTGCGGCACGTTCGAGGCGTGCTTGAGCAGGCCGGCATTGCCGGCCATCAGGGCCGGTGCGGCGAACCGGATGACCTGCCAGAGCGGGTAGTTCCACGGCATCACGGCCAGCACCACGCCGAGCGGCTCGTAGCGGGTCCACGCCTTCGATGCGCCCACCTTCGACGGATCGTCGAGCGGCTGGTCGGCGAGGAAGGCTTCGGCGTTGTCGGCGTAGAACCGCATCGCCTTCACGCACTTGTGCACCTCGGCGACCGACTGCGCGATGGGCTTGCCCATCTCCACGGTGACGAGTTCGCCGAGGCCCTCGGCCTGGTCCTCCAGGATGGCGGCCGCGGCTCGCATCCACTCGGCCCGCTGCGCGAACGAGGTGCCGCGCAACGTACGAGCGGCGTCCGCCGACTCCGCGATCCGCTCGGCCACTTCAGCCGGGCTGTGCGGCTCGATGATGATCTCGGTCTTTCCGGTGGTCGGATTGACGGTGGCGATCGCCATGATGCTCTCTCTCGTTGAGACGATGTGGTGTGACCGAGTATAGTCGCATTACATACGATGCGTTTCGTATTGCTTGATGGATGCCGCAAGGGTCGCCACTGGGGCTCGAAACGCTGATCCCGAAGGAGTGATCCATGAGCGCCGACGGCGAACTGCCCGACCGCCTTCCCCTGTTCCTCACCGACGACGACGTCGAGCGGCTGTCCGACTGGGGCCGCGCGATCGTGGCGATCCGCGACGCGTACGCGACCGCCACTGACGAGAAGCGCACTCCCGGCCGCATCTTCGCCGACAGCGGCCGCGAGTGGATGCGCATCATGCCCTCGGTCCCCGCGAGCGGCAGGCTCTTCGGTGCGAAGTCGATCAACGGGTCCTTCGCCGACGGGCTGCGGGTGAGCTATCTCATCTCGCTGTTCGACAAGGACACCGCCGACCTTGTCGCACTGGTCGACGGCAACCGAGTGACGGGGCTTCGCACCGCCGCAACCACCGCTGTGGGCGCCGAGGCACTCACGCCGCGGCATCCGCTCACCGTTGGCGTAATCGGCTCCGGCTTCGAGGCGCGTTCCCACCTCACCGCATTCGCGCAGGTGCTCGAATTCGCTGAGGTGCGCGTCTACAGCCCGACGGAGCGGAACCGCGAGGCCTTCGCTGCAGAGTTCGATGGCAGGTTCGGCGCCCCCGTGCGTGCGGTGAGCGCGGCCGAGGTCGCGGTGCGGGGCGCCGACCTGGTGCTGTGCGCCGCCCGCTCGCGCGACGAGAGCCCGACCGTGCAAGCGGATTGGGTCGGCGAGGACGCGACCGTCGTCTCCATCGGCTCGACGACTCCCGCGCAACGCGAACTGCCCGCGGACCTCTTCTCCCGAGCATCCGTCGTCGTCGCCGACACCGTCGAGGAGGTCGTGCACGGCAGCGGCGACCTCATCGCCGCACGCGCCGCGGGGGTCGACGTCGACGCCCTGGTGATCCCCCTGTCGAGCGCGGTTGCCGGGGATCGCCCGATCGACGCAGCACGCGGCATCCGAATCTACAAGTCCACCGGCTCGGGGCTGCAGGACGTCGTGGTCGCCGAGATGCTCTACGACCGCGCCCGCAGCGAGGGGCTCGGCACCGAGCTGCCCGTCGGCATCGTGACCACCCGCAAGTAAGGAAGCAGAGACATGGTCGACTACACGAAGAGCGAGGCCCGAGCGTGGGCCAAGCAGAACTGGAACGGCTGCATCGCCGTCACGATGCCCTCGTACACCCCCGACTTCTCGAAGATCAACGAGAATGCGATCCGTCACGACATCTTGAAGCTCAAGGAGCTCGGATACGCGGGCACGCTCCTCATCACCGAGCTCAACATCACGCCCGAAGAGAACGCACGGGTGACGGCCGTCGCACGAGAAGCCGCAGGCCCCGACTTCCAGCTGTTCTTCCATGCCGCCTTCAACACGCTCGAAGAGAACATCCACGCGCTGTCGCTCGCGGAGAAGGAGGGCGTCGACAGCGTGCTCATCTCGTACCCGACGGCCTTCTGGCCGACGAGCCATGATGAGGTGTTCGACTACACCAAGCGGCTCGCCGACTCGACCGACCTCGGTGCCATGCTCTTCGGACTCCCGGCATGGGGCTTCGAGCGCATCGACCCTGCCGGCATGCCGGTGCCCTTCGTGCGCAGGGTGCTCGACGAGATCCCCAACATCGTCGCGATCAAGGCCGAGCAGGGGTATCCGACCATCGGCGGAGTCATGGAGATGTACCACCACTTCCGAGAGGAAGTGGTCATCTCGTGCCCGATCGAATCCGAGACGATCCCGCTGATGTCGGTGCTCGACTTCCACTTCTCCGGCACGAGCAACACCAACTGGATGAGCGACTACTTCCCCCGAGCCTTCAACCTCGCGCGCGAAGGCAAGTGGGAGGAGGCCATGGAGCTGTGGTGGCAGGTCGCTCCCGCCCGTGCCGCGAACGTCGCGATCCTCACGGGCTCCTCGGTCGGGACCACGGTCATCAACCGCACCGGCTGGAAGTACCAGGAGTGGCTCGCGGGCTTCAATGGCGGGGCGCTCCGTGCGCCGGCCCCGCGGATCCCCGACCGCCTCATGAAGCAGGCGCGCCAAGCGCTCGTCGCATCGGGGCTCCCGGTCACCGAGCTGCCCGACAGCGAGTTCGTGAAGGGCCGCACGCAGGCCTGAACGACGAGCGGGGCCCGGGCGAAGTTGATTCTGCCCGGGCCCCGCTCTCGTGGGTGCTGACTTCGTGTGGGATGTCGCGGGCTGCAGGCCATCCCAGATCGAGATCAGGGTCTCTTGGTGGCGCGAGCCATCCCCCGGTAGCTGGCGACCACGGTTCCATCAGCGGTGACGGTGACGTCGATGACGGCGCGACGGTCGTCGGCCCAACTCGCCGCTGCCACCGCCTCCAGTCGCTGACCGAGGCGGCTCGGTGCCAGGTAGTGGATCTGAGCGTCGCCCGTGGCGGCGTGCGGGATGAGCGTGTTCGCCGCCATTGCGAACGCCTGGTCGGCGACGGCGAAGACGATCGCCCCGTGTGCCATGTCGTTGGCGTTGACATGCCCGGGACCCACGACGAGTGAGACGACGGCCCGCCCTTCGGTGGCCTCCTCGATCGTGAAGCCGAACCATGCGAACGAGGGTTCGTTCTCGAGCAC
This sequence comes from Agromyces sp. NPDC052230, assembly GCF_040679595.1. Lineage (NCBI taxonomy): Bacteria > Bacillati > Actinomycetota > Actinomycetes > Micrococcales > Microbacteriaceae > Agromyces > Agromyces sp. NPDC052230. The sequence continues at coordinate 511,430 of NZ_JBFAVC010000002.1, forward strand.
CCCCTGGATGAACGGATCGACGATGCCCATCAGCGGAGCCGCTCCAGCACGAGTGCCATGCCCTGTCCCCCACCCACGCAGAGGGTGGCGAGGCCGAGCGTGCCGTCACGCTCCTGCAGCGCATTGATCAGGGTGCCGGTGAGCCGGACCCCGGTCGCACCGAACGGATGCCCGATGGCGATCGCGCCGCCGTGCACGTTGACGCGATCGGGGTCGGCGCCGAGTTGGCGTACGACCGGAACCACCTGGGCCGCGAACGCCTCGTTCAGCTCGATGAGGTCGAGGTCATCGACGGTCAGGCCCAGTCGACCGAGAACCTTGCGGGTCGCGTCGACGGGACCCAGGCCCATGATCTCGGGCGAGAGCGCCGTCGCGCCGGCGCCGAGAATCCGAGCGAGCGGCGTGAGACCGAGTTCCGCTGCCCTGGCAGCGCTCATGAGCACCGCCGCGGAGGCGCCGTCGTTGAGTGGACTCGCGTTGCCGGCCGTCACGGTGCCGGCCTCGTGGAAGGCGGGGGTCAGTGCGGCCAGTCCCTCGAGGGTCGTGTTGGGTCGGGGGCCGTCATCCGTCGCGACGATGCTGCCGTCGGCGCGGGTGTAGGGCGCGATCTCGCGTTCGAAGAAGCCTGCGTCGAGCGCGGCGGCGGTGCGGCGCTGCGACTGCAGTGCCCACTCGTCCTGATCGCGGCGTGTGGTACCCGTGAGGCGAGCGACGAACTCGGCGGTCTTCCCCATCGCGATGTAGACGTCGGGCGCGAGGCCGTCGCCACGGGGATCGCTCCACTCCCCTGCCGCGGCGAAGATCTCGTCGGCGCGGGCGGCTGGGACATCCGACCTCGGATAGAGGTGTGTGGGAATCGGCGGGGTACTCGACGTCGACTCCATGCCGCCGACGAGGAACGCGTCGCCGTCACCCGCCCGGATGGCGCGCGCGGCCCCGGCGACCGCCTGCATCGATGAGGCGCAGAAGCGGTTGACCGTGGCGCCGGGCAACCCATCCAGCCCCGCATAGACCGCGACGCGCCTGGCGGCGTTGTCACCCTGGGCGCCCTCAGGCACGGCCGTGCCGAGGTAGAAGTCCTCGAGGGTTGCGGGATCGAGCATGGGAACGTCGCCGAGCGCGCCCCTCACGGCAGCCAATGCGAGGTCCTCGGGGCGCTCAGCTGCCAAGGAGCCTTTTCGCGCACGGCCGAATGCGGTGCGCTTGTAGGCGACGACGACCGCGTCGTTCGGAGAAGCCTGCTTTGTCACGGCATTCACGCCTTATCTGCTCGAGGGCAATTGTTCGAGTCGTATCGTATCGTATCTGGCCAAGCGCGCAGTGTGTTCGATCCCTCAGATGGGGCGAGAGACTCGAGGGACGTCAGCAGCCTCTCGCCCGCCTCCACAGCAACAGAACGGAGGTCAGGAAAAAACCTGATCAGAAGTCATTTGTAGGGCGGACGGGACTTGAACCCGTGACCGATGGAACTCCTAGGCCCTCGACTGGCCATCTCGGCGCAAGCCGGGACTTCTCGAATAATCTCGCCGTGGTCAGGAATTCCTTGCCGCGGTGGTTGCTGTCGGATCTCGATGCTACCCGATGAGCTCGGGCGTCCTCGGGCCATCTCGGGTCAAAAGTATTGGATAAACGTGCGCGGATCAAATCACCGGCCGAGCCAGCCCAATTCACAGCCTCGGTATTCGACATAGGAGGAACCCTACATTCACTCGCGTTACTCACGCCTCCGGAGCCGCCGGGATATCTCAGTTCGGCGTCCGGGCGGCGGGCTGACCGGTCTCCGCAAACCGCCTGCGCCGAGGCGCTCGCCACTTCATCCCAGGAAGACATCTGGAACACACCGAGCGGTCGAGTGATTCACCCGAAGGACGACGTTGAGCTGGCAGGAATTCTATAACCACGAGCGAGTTCAGAATCGAAGAAGACAAGGAGACTATCTGGAGAATAGGCGAACGCCGAACCGTCAGCCTCTCCGAGCGCGATAACGACACTCGATCCATTCGAAAGGTCGAGGCGGAATGACCACGGCATCTCCGGGCAGCCTTCATTCGGAACGTGCCAAGTTACAGCGATTCCGACAATCGAGCCTCCAAGTTGGCTCATCCAATCGGGGATCGAACTCACATCCAAGAGGTCCCCGTTGGCGATCGAGTCAGGCATCCCGGAGACAGTCAGCTCGACGGCCAGTCCTTCCCGCAAGCCATCCATCGCCCAGGAAAAGACCAGCCAACTATTGGAGCCCAATCGAATCCAGACTGATTGGTCGACCTCATGGACACGCAAGCTTCGATGGCCATCCGGCCAATGACCGCCTGCAGGGACTTCGTAGAACACGGCCGAAATGGGTTCACCAAGAGCGGGCGAGAGCACATCCGCAAGGAACGCGTCGTCGACATCCGCCCCCCAAGGCTGGACTTTCATCTAGTACCGCCCGAAGTACTGAAATAGACCGTTGGAATCAAAAGTAGCACCCAGTCCACGACCGCCCGCTGGGTCGGGCATGATGTATCGCTGGCCGCCTGGGAAGTTCCCCGTCGTCACCTGCGAGCGCACGGTCGCGGGGTTGGTGAGTATATCGTCGAGGAGGTTCTGCCCCGTGGAGTTCAGTTCTCGTCCGGGAACGACCGACAGATCACCCTTGTTCATGTGTTTCTGATACTCGTAGCCCGCCCGTGTGAGATTGTTCTTTGCTTCACGCATCCCGCTCTGTGAGAGAGAATCCAGATCCCACTGCGCTTTGTCTGAACTGTCTCTTCCTGCATTCGGCTTCGATGGAACTCCGGTGAAGAGGCACGTAGCGTCGTCCGGCGGGCAGGGGTTGGGGTCGGCGGGTGTGGACACCTCGACCTGTGCCGCCGCTTCGCGCTTGTGATTCGCGTCGGCGCAAGAGTCGGTGGAGGAGCCGCACATCATCAGTACGCCCCCGACCGACAAGGCCGAGCCACCGGCAGCACCGACTGCTCCCCACGTCAACCCGCCGAAGAGTGCTTCGAGCAGCGACGCCCCCGCGGCCGTCGCCGGCAACGCGACGACGCTCGCCGAGCTGACCGGTGGGGCCACCGTCTTTGGCGGTGAAGCCTGAACGGTTCCGTTTGCCTTGGACTTGAAGGATTTCCCGTTGATGTCCTCGTAGTCGGTGGCGCCGAGGGCGAGGAGGCCGGTTGGGTCGGAGCGGGTCACCGGATTGTTCTTCGCGTAGGCGTACGCGTTCCACTGTTGTGGGTCGTTCAGGTCGAGGATGGGGTCGACGCTGATGAAGCCGCCGATGTTCTCGTCGTAGTAGCGGGCACCGACTTGGGTGAGTCCAGTGGTCCCGTCGCGGGTCTTCCCGAGGAACTGGCGATCGCCTGGGATTGTCGACGCGCTCGCGGTGCCACGGGTGCCACCGAATGGGTCCGTGTACAACCTGTTGATCGCGGTCGTGGCTGGGTGGCCGCCGTTCGGGATCGCTGCGACTGGCGTGCCGTGGTGGTCGGCGACGAGTGAGGTGACACCGTTGCCGAGGCCGCGGTCGGTGCGCACCGCGACGGTGTTGCCGGCGAACGAGTAGTACCTGGTCGCCTTTACCGTTCCGTTTGAGGTGATGTGGATCTCTTGGCCGCTGGCGTAGACGGTGGTGCCGGTCGTGTCGGTGCGGACGATGCGGTTCCCGTCGGCGTCATAGACGAACGAGGCGCCGCCGGTTCCAGTGAGTTCACCCTCGGCGTCCCACGTGGAGGCAGTCGTCGTACCGCCTGTGGCGACGCTGGTCCGGTTCCCGGCCGCGTCGTAGCCGTAGGTGGTGCTCGTGCCGGACACCGTGGCGCTGGTGACCGCGTGCGGGCCTGCCGCGCCGTCGCCGTGCGCATATGTGGTGGTGGTCGCAGTGCCGCTTGCCGCTGTGGTGGTCTGTTTGGTGCGGTTGCCGAGGACGTCGTAGGTGTAGTTCGTCCAGTACGGTGCCGCGCCACCCATCGCGCCAGCGGTGGGGGCTTGGGTGCAGTCGGCGTTGGCGGGCGTCCATGCGGTCTGCAGGCGTGCGTGGCCGTCGTAGTTGAAGCACTGGTTGTCTTGGAACCCGGCACCGGCCAGTGGTGGGCTGGTTGGGGTGTCTTTGATGCTGGTGACGTTCCCGGCTTGGTCGTAGGTGTAGTGCAGGTCGAGTTCGGTGCCGTTGATGCGTTCCCGGTCCAGGCTGATCCCCGACAGCCGCTTGGTGCCGTCTTCGTACCGGTACGACACGGCGGCGCCGTAGGTGTTGCCGAGGTCGGTGAGCAGGGGGCGGCCGTCGGCGGCGAATTGGGACGTGGCGACATAGACGCCCCATCCGAAGCCGCCGCTCATCCATGACGGCATCGACGAGGCGGCGTCGTAGACGGTGGTGACGGTCTCGGCGCCGAGGATCGTCTTGCCGGCCGTGTTCTTGATGGCGGGGTAGGTGAGTTTCGCGGGCTGCCCGTCGACGGTGTACTCGACCTTGGTGCTCAACGTGCGGGTTGCAAGGTTGGTGAACGCGCCCGCGTTCGGTAGCACGAGGCTGGTCTGGGTTGGCCGGTACGCGGTGTCCCAGGCATCCGTGCGGGTGACGTACGCCTGCCCGGCGACGTACCGGGTCGACGACGTCAGGACGCCCTTGAGGACGGTGTCGTATTCCCATGACGCTCGCACCGTGCCGGTCGGGGACCCGTCGCGGACGCTGGTGGTGCGGCCGAGGGCGTCGTACGTGTAGCCGAGGGTCTGCCCGTTCCCGTTCGTCCGAGTCGTTACTCGGCCGAGCACGTCATACGACGTGGTCGAGGTCCCGGCGTCGGGGTCGGAAGCGGTGATCTGCCGGCCTGCCCAGTCGTAGGCGTACGACCACGAGTTCGCGCTCGGGTCGGTCATGCCGGTGAGTCGGCCGGCGGGGTCGTACGCGTAGGTCGTGGTCGTGGGGTTCGGGAGCGCGGTCACCAATGCTGGGGTGGTCGCAGCGGCGTTCGTGTCGGGGTCGCGCTGGTATTGGGTCAGCGTGATGGTGCGACCCCGGGCGTCGACGGTCGTGGCGGTCGGGGTGCCGCCCATCGGCGGGATCTGCAGCGTGGTCGCCCCGTTGTAGTCCGTGGTGGTGCGCCACATCTCGTGGGTGGGGTTGGAGTCGGTGTGGACCCAGAAGATCTGCGCGGTCTGACGTCCCGCGTTGTCGTACACGAACGTGGTGTGCCCCGACGTGTCCGCGGGCTTGACCTCGGGGGTCGCGGACACGGCACCCTGCACCCACCAGGGTTCGGTCTGTTCGATGATCCGGCCGGCGGAGTCGTAGCGGGTGTGCGCGACCATCCGTCCCTGATCGGATGTCCCGGTGCCGCGTCCTTGCTGCTGAGTCTGGAACGGTCGCAGCAGGGCGTCGTAGAGCACGGCGCTCGCGTGCTGGCGTTTCCCATCCGCGGACAGCGTTTTCGTGACGACCGCGTTCAGCCCGTTCGGCTGCACGGTGTACTCGTACACCACGGACGGGAACTGGGCGGTGGTGTGCTGTGGGTAGATGACCGATGTGAGACGTCCGAGCGCGTCATACACGCCGGTCGTGGTGCGTCCGTTCGCGTCGGTCGAGGAGACCGGGACCCCGAGGATCGGGTCGAACTGGGTCGTCGTGGCATGCGTCAGCGGGTTCGTCGTGGTGGTCTTCGTAACGAGGCCGCCTGCGGACTGGGTGTACCCGGTGGTGGTGGCCTGCCCGGCGGCATCCGTGGTCGTGGTGACCCGGCCGCGGGTGTCGTACGCGACGGCCGCGGTCTGGATGTACCCGTCGCCATCTTGCGGGTCGATGGTCTCGGTCTTCGTCGGCCGGCCGGAGGTGTCGTACGTGATCTTCGACGCGGACACCACATCGGCCGGCCGAGATGCTTGCTGGTCGCACGCGATAGAGAGCGTCTCGACGGCGGCCGGGAGGGCCACCAGGTGTTTGACTGCCAGGGTTGTGTCGGTGGCGTGGGCGTATGTGGTCGTGGTGCACAGGTCGTCGGCGGCGGTGCTGGTGTCGCCCCGGTCGTCGACCTTCGTCGGCTGGCTGTATTCGTTGAACGTGGTCGTCGT
>NZ_JBFAVC010000003.1:0-465893 GCF_040679595.1 Agromyces sp. NPDC052230
GGCAAGATGAGCATCCGCCGCGCCGGCCGCATGCACCACCTCGGAATCGGAGCCGAACACGCCGGCAAACGCGTCATCGCTCTCGCCGACGACACTACCATCACCGTCATCCACCTCGACACCGGCGAAGTCATCGCCACCAACGAGATCCGCCCCGACAAGACCTACTGGCGCAACACACAGAAAGCCCCCGGCCGCTGGCCGAGGGCTCTCTGACAATGACACATGTCGCGACTCAGGTGAGACCTATGTCGCGACTCATCACAACGTGGACCCAGGGGGATTCGAACCCCCGACCTTCTCATTGCGAACGAGACGCGCTACCAACTGCGCCATGGGCCCGAGCGACATCGAGCCTATCACTCCTCGGGAGGTGATCCAGACCACCGCCGGGGGCTCAGCCGACCTGCCTCCGCCTGCGCAGGACGGCATCGAGATCGCTGAACGCCGGTTGCGCATCCTCGACGATTCCCATGCGAGCGTATGGGCTCGCCGGTTCGCGAGCGGCGCGCTCCGAAGGCGCACCCGCGGTCGCCGCGACGGACCGACCGGCGGCCCCGGATGCCTCGGCACGCTGCGCCGCCGCGGCCGCGGCCGCGGCCGCGGCCGGGGCGATCGAGGGCACACGCGACTCGAGTTCCTCGGCACGGCGCGCCACCTCGGCGTCGGAGGCCGCGCGCTTGAGTTCCGCCGCTTCCTCGATGGAGGCCATGGCCATCGCCGCGATGGTGCCGCGAGAAAGGTGCAGCGGCCTCGGCAGCGGCTGTGGCATCCAGCTGTGCTCCTGCTCCTCGCCTTCGGGCTCGGCGAGCTCGATGGGCTCGAACGGCACGGTGTCGGGCGTCGCGACCGGTGCCGCGACGATCGACGGCACGCGCACCTTGGCGAGGCGAGCCAGTCCTGCGAACGATACGACCAAGCCGAGCGCGCCGCCGCCCGCGACGAGGAGCGTCGCACCGAAAGCCGCCGCGATGAGACCGCCGACGACCGTGAGGAGCGACGCGAGCAAGAGGAGTGAGAACCGGGCGCGACGGCGGCGCAGCGCGCGACGCGCCTTCACGGCCTCGAGTCGCGCGGCGTCCGTCGATGAGACGGCCGCGTCCGCGGCATCCGCCGACACCGCAACCGCGATGGGCTCGGTGATGGGAGCAGCGGATGTCGCGAGCTCACGTGCGACCCGAGCAGCCTCTTCGGCCGCCCGGCGCTCGGCGATCGCGAGCTGCTCAGCCGCCTCGGCGGCGAGTCGCGCGGCCTGCTCGTGCTCGTGCAGGATGCGCTGCTGGGTGGCGACCTCGCGCGCGGTGGCCTCGACGCGCACCGGCTCCGGGGTTTCGGCGGTCTCGGCGAGGATGCGGAGCGTCTGCTGGAGCCGCACGGCATTGCGCTCGGTCGCGAGGTACTGATGCCTCCGCAACCACGTCGGCAGGAGGTACGCGATCCAGAGCGCCGCGGCAGCCGCCACGAGCACTCCCCCACCGATCACGTCCATGGCACAACGCTAGGTTACGCCGGGCCTTCCGCCCGGCTGCGAGCGCGCGTGTTCAGCGATCGGTGAGGCGAAGGGGGTGCTGGGCGGCCGCGCGGTCCTCGGAAGTCACTCGCGCGGCGTCGCCCGGCACGTGACCCTCGCGCCAACGGCCGAGCACCCCGCGCGGCACCTCCTCGGCGACGAGGGCGAACGCGAAGTGGTCGCGCCAGTCGCCGTTGATGTGGATGAACCGCCGCCGCAGCCCCTCGTAGCGGAAGCCGAGCTTCTCCACGACACGGAGCGACGGGTGGTTCTCGGGCCGGATGCAGATCTCCATGCGGTGCAGGCGGAGCACCGAGAAGCAATAGTCGGTGGCGAGTGCCACGGCGGTCGGCGTGATGCCCCGGCCGGCGACGGACTGGGCGACCCAGTACCCGATGGTCGCCGACGAGAGCGACCCGAACGCGATCGACGAGACGTTCAACTGGCCGACGAGCTCGCCGTCGAGCTCGATGACGAACGGCAGCGCATTCCCGCTGCGGGCGTGGGCGAGGAGATTCCGGATGCTCGCGCGCGTGTCGATGACCGACCCGCCGCCCGGGTACGTGGCCTCCCACTGGCGCAGCCAGCCCCGGTTGTCGAGGAGCACACGCTCCAGGGCCTTCGCGTCCCTCGCACGGATCGGCCGGAGCGTAAGGTCCCCGTCGCGCAGCGTGGGGATCGTGGCGGCCGCCATCTCAGCTCCGGTCGAGTCCGGCGACGTACTGCTTGAGCCAGGGCTTCAGGTCGGGTCCGAGATCGTCGCGGTCGGCGGCGAGTTGGATGACGGCCTTGATGTAGTCGAGCTTGTCGCCCGTGTCGTAGCGGCGGCCGCGGAACACGACCCCGAAGACGCCGCCCGTGCCCTCGACGTCGCCGGCCATCTCCATGAGCGCGTCGGTGAGCTGGATCTCGCCACCCTTCCCGGGCTCGGTACGCTCGAGGATGTCGAAGACCTCGGGCTTGAGCACGTAGCGCCCGATCACCGCGTAGTTCGAGGGGGCGACGTCTTTCGAGGGCTTCTCGACGAGGCCCGTGATGCGCACCACGTCGGGTTCGTCGGTGGCCTCGATCGCCGCGGCCCCGTAGAGGTGGATGCTGTCGGGGTCGACCTCGAGGAGCGCGACGATGGACGCGTCGCGCAGCTCCTGCTCCTCGAGCATGCGGGTCAGGAGCACGTCGCGGGCGTCGATGATGTCGTCGCCGAGCAGCACCGCGAACGGCGCGTCGCCGACGTGCATACGAGCACGCAGCACGGCGTGTCCGAGGCCGCGCGGGTCGCCCTGGCGCACGTAGTGCATGTCGGCCATCTCGGTGGACTCGTTGACCTTCTCGAGTTTGGCGGTGTCGCCCTTCGCCTCGAGCGTGGCCTCCAGCTCGGCCACGCGGTCGAAGTGGTTCTCGAGGGCGTTCTTGTTGCGGCCGGTGATCATGAGGACGTCCGTCAGGCCCGCGTTGACCGCCTCCTCGACGACGTACTGGATCGCGGGCTTGTCGACGACGGGGAGCATCTCCTTGGGCATCGCCTTCGTCGCCGGCAGGAATCTGGTGCCGAGCCCGGCCGCGGGGATGACGGCCTTGGTGATCCGATGAGTCATGCGTCTCAGCGTATCCGGATGTGACGGCCGGTCGCAGTGCGCCGGCAGCGGACGGACCGTCCTAGGATTACTGGCATGCCCGCCGATCCGGATGTCCAGAAGCGCATCCTCCGTGCCGAGATCCGAGAACGTCGGCGCAACATGCCCGCGCACGAGCGCGAGCGGGCCACCGAGGGCTTCACGACCCGGCTCGAGGAGCTCGTGGGCTCCACGGGTGCGGAGTCGGTTTCGTGCTTCCTCTCCATGCCGACCGAGCCGAACACGCGACCATTCGTGGAGTGGGCGGAGGCCCGGGGCATCCGCGTGCTGTTCCCCGTCACACGTGAAGACGGCCTGCTCGACTGGACTGTCGGCGAGGACGACACCGAGGAGCTGGGGCTGTTCGGCACCAGCCACCCGGGCGGCGAGCTGCTCGGCCCGATGGCGATCAACGACGTCGACCTCATCATCATCCCCGCCGCCGCGATCGACGCCACGGGCATGCGGCTCGGCTGGGGACGGGGCTTTTTCGACAAGACCCTCGGTTCGATGGAAAAATGTCCTCCGGTGTACGCCGTCGTCTTCGACAGCGAGTTCGTCGAGCAGGTGCCGCGCGAGGTGCACGACCAGCCGGTGAACGGGGTCGTCACCCCCACGCGCATCATCGCGTTCTGACGGCGCACCGCCGATCCGGAAGAGTCACATGCCCACCTACTCCTACCGCTGCACCGAATGCGACAACGCGTTCGACATCCACCAGGCCTTCACCGACGACGCACTCACGGTCTGCGAGGTCTGCGGTGGCCGGCTCCGCAAGCTGTTCAACACCATCGGCGTGACGTTCAACGGGTCGGGCTTCTATCGCACCGATTCGCGCAGCGGCGGCGAGTCCGCCGGTTCGAGCGGGTCGGATGCCTCGTCGGGCGGTTCCTCGTCGGGCGGGTCGGCCTCCTCAGGCGGGTCGGGCTCGTCAGGCGGTTCCTCGTCGGGCGGTTCCTCGTCGGTCGGATCCACGGGCTCGGGCTCGTCTGGTGGCTCGTCCGCGGCGCCGTCGACGGGTGCGGGCTCCTCGGCTATCGTGGGCTGAGAGCGGCCGCGGGGGCGGCCTGCACGAAGGGGGAACCATGCTCCAGGGGTTCAAGGAATTCATCGCGCGGGGCAACGTCATCGACCTCGCGGTCGCGGTCGTCATCGGTGCGGCGTTCACCGCGGTCGTCAACGCGATCGTGGAGAACCTCGTCAATCCGCTCCTCGGCCTGCTCTTCAACGCCGAGAGCCTCAACGAAGCCATGATCGTGACGGTCGGGAACGCCGAGTTCCGATTCGGCGCGGTCCTCGCCGCGCTGATCACATTCCTCGCGGTCGCGCTCGTGGTCTATCTCGTCTTCGTGCTGCCGATGAACAGGTATCGGGAGCGCCAGGAGGCCAAGTCGGCCTCCGGCCAGCCGACCGAGGAACATCTCTCCGAGGCCGAGCTCCTCACCCAGATCCGCGACCTGCTCGCCGAGCAAGGTGGAACGGCGCCCGGACCCATCGGAGGCCGCCACACCGACCTCTGACCGGCTGAGGCGACGTCGGGCCGAGCGTTCACCAGTGCGGCGGACGCTCCCGCGTGATCCGTTCGTCGTCGGATGACGCGGACTTCCCGTTGCGCTTCGTGTCGGGTTCCTCGGCATCACCGGTCGACGGCGTGGGCCCTTCGGGCGAGACATCCGTACCCTGAACCGGGGTGAGGCGCGCGCGCCGCGACCGGCCGCCGGCACGCTCCACCCGTTGCCTGGGCTCCTCGGCCATCAGCCGGCCGCGCCGTCGGGGGGCTGGGCCTCTTCGGGCTTGCCGAGCAGGGTGGCGACCCGCACCGCGACCGCGTCGGGGTTGCCGAAGAGCTCGAAGCTGTGCACGCGCAGGTAGTGCCAGCCGAGGCGACGGAGCACGTCGGGCCGAAGGCGCAGGGATTCGCGCAGGCTCAGGCCGGTGAACGCCTCGTCGGTCTCGACCACCACGGCCTTGCCGGCGTTCGCCGCGGCGAGCGCGAGCCGGCCGCGGTGGCCGACGCTCACCCGGATGCCCCGTCGGGCCAGTCGGGCGGCGAGGTCGTCGAGCATGGAGCCACCCGACGGACGTGCGCCCTCTTCGGCGGCGCGTTCCTCCGTCTGGGAGAGGATCGCGGCGAGCGCGAGGACGCCGTGCGACTGGCGGTCCTCGTCGATGTCCTCGGGCCGGAAGGCGGACACGATATCCATCGACCGTCTGGCCCGGGTCATGCCGACGGCGAGGAGGCGATCGCCTCCGGGCTCGCCGAGCGCGCCGAAGTTCGACAGCAGGCGCCCGTGCGGCGTGCGACCGTAGCCGACCGAGAAGATGACCCGGTCGCGGCTCTGCGCGACGGCCTGCTCGAGGGTGAGTACGGTGAAGGGTTCGGCGCGGTCCTTGAGGATGAAGTCCGAGAGATCGGTGCGCTTGGCGAACGCCGCGAGCACCGCCTGATGCACACGGGCAGCGTGCCGGGCGCTGGCGGTGATGACCATCAGCGACTCCCGCGGACGCTTGACCGCGTGCTCCATGACGAGCTCCACGACCTTGGCGACCTCGGAGTCGATCGATTCGACGGTGCCGGTGACCGCGTCGGGCAGGCCGTTGCCGCGCACGTAGTGCAGGCCGAGGCTGCCGTGCCCGAGGAAGCTGCCCGCCCACGGCAGTGACTGGATGCGGCCCGCGTAGAAGCGGCGATTGACGAGCTCGGCGAGGTCCTCGCCACCGGCTCGGTAGCTCCGGGTGAGGGTGAGGGTCGGCAGCAGTTCCCCGAGCCGCGCGAGCGCCGAGTCGGCGTGCAGCGCGTCGACGCCGTGCTCGGTCGGGCCGGTGGGTTCCGCGTCGGCGTCGTCGATGCCGGTCTCGAACAGCGTGGGGGTCTGGGTCACGGGATCGCCGAAGGCGACGACCTGCCTGGCCCGACGGATGGCACCGAGGTTCTCGGCGAACGTCGTGGCTCCCGCGTCGACGAGGAACACCGTGTCGAACACGATGCCGTCGTCGATCTCGGGCACCTGGTACGGCGACGCGAGCCACACCGGCGCGAGCGCGCGGAAGAGCTGCGGCGTGTCGTGGTGGAGCGCTGCCGGGAGCACCCGGTCGGCCCGGAGCATCCGCTTCAGCCGTTCCGCCTCGCCGGGGTGATCGACGAGGCCGACCTTCCAGTTCTCGGCGAGGTGCCAGGCGAGCTGAGGGCCGGCGGCCGACGCATGCGCCTCGTCGACGAGCCGGAAGTCGGCCTCGAGGCGGTCGAGCACGGTCGTGTTCGCGCCGAGGAGTGCCGTGTCGTGGGCGAGCATGTGCTCGAGCACCGACTGCCACCACGCGAGCTCGAGCTCGTCGGCCACGAATCGTTCGGGCACGTGCCGCTTGGCGAGGTCGACGAGCAGCGGGTCGAGTCCGAGGTCTCGCAGGCGGGAGAGCACCGCTGTGCGCTCCTGCAGGTTCATGAGCACCTCGGACTCGGCGGCGAGCCCCTCGAGGGCGGCCACGAGGTCGCGCACGGGGCGCGCCGCGAGCTGGCGCGGCGTGCCGACCACGCCGAGGGGTGCGTCGAGTGCGGCGAGGTCGGTCGCGACCGTGCGGTATGCGACGTACACGTCGTCGATGCCCACCGGGACCCCGGGAATGGCGCCCGCCTCGGAGTACCGCTGCCAGAGGGTTCGCTGCTGCTGGATGCCACGGAGCGCCGCATTGAGGTCGGTGACGTGCACGCCCGGACGCACGTACTCGAGCGCGAGCCGCCGCAGCCGCCGACGGCTCGCCCCCGACATGCCCGGGGAGTCGCGCCGCGACGAGGTCGCCGCGATGAGCTCACCGAGCGGGCGATCGAACACCGAGGGCTGGAAGCGGTCGAGCGTCTCGCGCACGTCGAGGAGCAGTCGCAGGAACACGCCGAGCTCGGCGACGGACTCGAACGGCCGCAACCGGGTCTGCGCGATGAGGCCACGGCCGCGGTCGAGGAGCCGCGGCAACTCGGTCTGGCTGAGGCGCTTGGCGAGCTCGTGGGCATGGATCGCCTCGTCGGAGGAGGTGAATGACGCGCCGTACCACGGCGAATCGCCGGGACCGTAGCGGAATTCGCCGAGCTCGGCCGCACGGGCGAGGTCGCGTGCGACGCCGTCGCGGCCCTCGGCGAGCGCGACGAGCGACTCCCGGTCGAGACGGGCGGTGGTCGCCGGCGCGTCGCGGAGCTGGGCGAGCCGCGCGAGCTCGCTGAGCGCGTCGAGCACGGAGACCCGCAGCTCGGGGTCGCGACGAGTCAGCGCCGAGCGGTAGTCGAGCAGCACCTTGCGCAGCCTCACGAGGGCGTCGTCGACATCGGCCACACGGGGTCGCTCGACCTTCTCATTGCGCGAGATGGACTGGATGAGGTCGCGGCGCAGGGTCTCGTTCGTCACCGCCGACCCGCCCAGACCCACCTGGGCGAGGCGGTGGGCGATGCCGTCGAGGCTCGACCGCCGCGCACCGACGACGAGAACGCGCTTGTCCCTGGCAACGAGCGCGCCGATGGCGTTGACGATCGTCTGCGTGCCGCCGGTGCCCGGAAGCGTCTTCACGACGAGCGATGATCCGGTCTCGATCTGGGCGATGACCTGCTCCTGCTCGGGGTCGGCATCGAGCAGGAGGGTATCGGTCGAGGGCGGTCGCTCGTCCTGCGGCACGGCCTTCGCGGGCTCATGTCGCTCGGCCAGCCCGGCGCGCGCCGCGGGGTTGCCGGCGATCGCGTCGATGACGGGATGGTCGAGCTCCGCGACATCCGCCGCCATCGCAGGACCGACCTCGGCGAACGAGGAGACCACCAGCCGCGGAGCCACGTGGAACCACGGCAGGTGCGACGTGAGCCCTCGCAACCGGTCGATGACGGGCTGCGGCTTGAACATGCCGTTCGTGATGGCGAGCGCGACGAACGCCTCGGCGTCGAGCGTGATGCGGAACTGCTCGCGCAGCTCGCGAGCGAGCGCGGGGTTGAGGAACGGTTGCCCCTTGAGCTTCAGCTCGAAGTCCCGGCCGTACCGGCGGATCGCGAGCGGCCGGAGCAGGACCGGCGCCAGGTACTCCTCGCCGGCGTTGCGCCAGGAGGCCAGGCCGATGGCCAGGTGCACCGACTCGATGCCGCGCACCGAGCGCAGCTCGATGCCCTTCTGCGTGATCTCGGCGGCCGCGAGCCGGGCGTTGCGGAGCGCGAGCTCGTCGCGGATGAGGCTCGAGAGCAGCGTCGACTTGCCCGTGATGAACTGCGGGAGTCCGCCGGGATGCGTCGTGGAGAGCTCGATCCGCGTGCGCGGCGTGTCGGCGAATCGCACGAGCGGGGAGCGTCCGCCGACCTCGGCGAGTTCGCCCTGCCAGCGCCTCCAGGCGGGCTCGGCGACGTTGCCGGCGACGAGTTCGGGATCGCCGAGGCTCAGGCTCTCAGGGCTGGTGATATCGGTGCGCATGGGCTTGGGGAGGAATCGTTGGGCTGCGGCATCCGACTCGGACTGGAGGATGTCCCCCTCGTCATGATTCCGATCGAGCCGCCACACACGGACACCATACGTTGATTCGCGCCGAATACTTGGAGGCATCGCCGTATCCGCTGGAGTATTGATACCCCGGGGGTATGTTGATACCCTTGGGGTATGCAGTCCATCTCCCCCACCGAAGCCCACGCCATCGGCGACGCCTACATCATCGACGTCCGCGAACCGGAGGAGCTCGCGCAGGCGAGCGTGCCCGGCGCCCACCATATCCCGCTCGCGGCACTGCCCGCGCGCGTCGGCGACGTGCCGCGCGATCGCACCGTCTACGTGATGTGTCACGCCGGAGGGCGCAGCGCCCGAGCGACGCAGTTCCTCGAGGCCGAGGGCTTCGACGCCGTGAACATCGACGGCGGCATCACACGCTGGCACGGCGACGGACTGCCCATCACCCTCGGGAGCGCAGCATGACCACCATCGAAACCCCCACGACCTCCGCGTCGACGGATGACGCGCAGCGACGCATCCTCAACCGCCTCAAGCGTGCCCGCGGCCAGCTCAACGCCGTCATCGACGCCGTCGAGTCGGGTGGCGACTGCCGCACCGTCGTGACGCAGCTCTCGGCCGTCTCGAGCGCGCTCGACAAGGCCGGCTTCGCGATCATCTCGAACGCGATGCGCGAGTGCCTCACCGAGCCGGGCACGGGCGACGATTCCGACAACCGGATGACGGTCGAGGAGCTCGAGAAACTCTTCCTCACGCTCTCCTGAGACGACGACCGGCACGAACGACGGCCCGGACCTCCGACGAGGTCCGGGCCGTCGACGTGGCCGGGGTGCGCGTCAGCGCGAGGCCTGCAGCTCCATGCCGTGGGCGCGGGCGACGCCCTCGTTGACGAGCCGGCCGGCGGTGACGTTGAGGCCGAGCGCGAGCGCGGGATCGGCGGCGAGCGCCTGCTCCCAGCCGAGGTCGGCGATCTTCAACGCGTACGGCAGCGTCGCGTTCGTGAGCGCAGGGGTGGAGGTCGCGGGGACCGCACCCGGCATGTTCGCGACGCAGTAGTAGATCGCGTCGTGCACCCGGAACGTCGGCTCGGCGTGGGTCGTGGGGCGCGAGCCCTCGAAGCATCCGCCCTGATCGATCGCGATGTCGACGAGCACGGCGCCCGGCTTCATCGTCGAGACCATCTCGTCGGTGACGACCTTGGGCGCGGCAGCGCCCGGCACGAGCACGGCCCCGACGACGAGGTCGGCGTCGCGCAGCTGGCGCGCGATCTCGTACGGCGATGACGCGAGCGTCTTGATGCGGTGGTCGTAGCGCGCGTCGATCTCGCGGAGCTTCGCCAGTGAGATGTCCATGACCGTCACGTCGGCGCCGAGTCCCATCGCCGTGGCGGCCGCCTGCTCGCCGGCAACACCGCCGCCGATGACGACGACCTTCGCGGGGCTCGTGCCGGGCACGCCCGCGAGCAGCACGCCCCGGCCGCCCTTGGATGCGTGCAGTTCGGCGGCGCCGACCTGCGGCGCGAGCCGGCCGGCGACCTCGCTCATGGGCGTGAGCAGCGGCAGCGAGCGGTCGGCCAGCTGCACCGTCTCGTAGGCGATGGCCGTGGCACCCGAGTCGAGCAGCGCCCGGGTGAGCGGCAGGTCGGCCGCGAGGTGCAGGTAGGTGAAGAGCGTGAGGTCTTCGCGGAGGAAACCGTACTCGCGCTCGATCGGCTCCTTGACCTTCAGGACGAGCTCGGCCGACCACGCCTCCGCGGCCGTGTCGACGATCCTCGCTCCCGCTGCCGCGTACTCGGCGTCGAGGTATCCGGCGCCGACGCCGGCGCCCGCCTGGAAGGCGACCTCGTGACCGCGCTGCGCGAGTGCGTGCACGCCCGCGGGCGTCATCGCGACGCGGAATTCGTTGTTCTTGATCTCTGCAGGCACGCCGATGCGCATGGTGACTCCGAATGCTGTGTGAATGTGTGATTCCATGGTCGCCGGTTATTCGCCGGACGCCAAGAGGTGCCGAACATCGTTCGGTACACTGACGGAGTACGCCGCAGTTGTTCGAATCGGAGGGCCGCCATGACCGATCTGCCGCAGATCAGCGAGGCCGGGCGCGTGCCGGGATCCGGTGGGGCATCCGTCGCGGCATCCGGCGGGGCATCCGTCGCACCCTCCGGCCCGATGGCGCTCGACGCCGTCGACCGGCAGATCATCGCGCTCCTGCACGAGAACGCCCGCATTCCCAACGTCGACCTCGCCCGCGCCGTCGGGGTCTCCCCCTCGACCTGCCTCGCGCGCGTGCGCTCCCTCCGCGAGCGCGGCGTCATCACGCGGTACACCGCCGAGATCAACCCGCTCGCACTCGGCTTCACGCTGCAGGCGCTCGTGAGCGTGCGCATCCGGCCCGGTGCCCGCCACCTCATGGAGCAGATCTCCGACGAACTGCGCACCCAGCCCGAGGTCGCCCAGCTCTTCTTCCTCGGCGGCTCCGAGGACTTCCTCATCCACGTGCGCGTGCGTGACAGCGAGCATGTGCGGCAGTTCGTGCTGAAGAACCTCTCGGCGAACCCGGCTGTCGCGCTCACCGAGACGAACCTGGTGTTCGAGCACCACACCGCCCTCTCGGCGGGCCTGCGCACCGTGCTGTAGCCGCGGCACGCGTCGAGCGGATGCCTCGCCGCACGCGGCATCCGGGGCCTATCGTGGTCGCATGGCGCCAGAGTCCACCGTCGCACCCATGCTCGCCAAGGCCGTGCCCGCCGTGCCCGACCCCGACTCCGTGCCCGGAGGGCTCGTGTACGAACCCAAGTGGGACGGCTTCCGCGGCATCGTCGCGTTCGACGGCGACGACGTCGAGATCGGCAGCCGCGGCTCGAAGCCGCTCACCCGGTACTTCCCCGAACTCGTCGACGCGTTCGCCCGGCTCCTGCCGGAGCCGTGCGTGCTCGACGGCGAGATCGTGGTGAGCACCGAGGCATCGGGCGGCGCGAAGCTCGACTGGGAGGCGCTCAGCCAACGCATCCACCCGGCGGCGAGCCGCGTGGACCGGCTCGCGCAGGAGACGCCCGCGATGTTCGTGGCCTTCGACCTGCTCGCGCTCGGAGACCGCTCGCTGCTCGACGAGCCGTTCTCGGTGCGACGCGCGGCGCTCGAACGCCTGGTCGAGGGCCTCGGCCACCCGATCCACATCACCCGCATCACCGATGACGTCGACCTGGCCCGCCGGTGGTTCACCGAGTTCGAGGGAGCAGGCCTCGACGGTGTCGTGGCGAAACCGCTGGCGGCACCGTACTCGCCCGGCAAGCGCGTGATGCTCAAGGCGAAGCATCGGCGAACGGCCGACGTCGTCGCGATCGGGTACCGCGTGCACACCTCGGGCCGCGGAGTCGGATCCATCCTCCTCGGCCTCTACGACGATGCGGGCGAGCTGCGCAGCGTCGGCGGCGTCTCGGCGTTCAGCGATGCCCGGCGGCAGGAGCTGATCGACGAGCTCGGCCCTTACGTGGAGCGCGACGAGAGCGGCGCGGCGCTGAGCGGCGAGACCGACCGCAGCCGCTTCGCATCGAGCAAGGATGTGTCGTTCGTACGGCTGCGCCCCGAGCTCGTGATGGAGGTGCGCTACGACCAGCTCGAGGGCCTGCGGTTCCGTCACACGGTGCAGTTCGAGCGCTGGCGGCCCGACCGGGAGCCGCGCTCGTGCACGTTCACGCAGCTCGATCGGCCGATCGCCTACGACCTCGCCGACGTGCTGGCCTGAGAGCTCCCGGCATACGGGGCCGGGGTAGCACCCCACCCATGAGGGGTCAATCCCCTGCCGCTTGACGCGCGCCCTGCGTACGGTCTGTGATGGGCCGGTCCCGACGTCGTGATCGGCCGCGAACCGAGGAGTGCACCGATGACCGATCCGACCCCCACTGATCCGAACGCGGCGGACGAACTCGACGAAGCGGTCGACGCCGCCGAGCAGCACCAGCAGGCGGAACAGGACGCTGACCCCGACGAGCACGTGGTCGTCCGCGACCCCGAGACCGGCGAGACGAGCGAGGAGCCGGCGCAATGACCTCCCTCATCGAACCGGCCCACGACGACCGGCCCCGCCACCGCCACGGGCTCCCGCCCATCGGGATCTGGTGGCCCATGCTCGAGCGCCCGCTGCAGCGCGAGGTGCTCGAGAACCTCCACGCTCCGTTGCGCGCCATGGTGGTACGGCGCATCTTCGAGTTGTGCGAACTCGACGACGCCCCCGTGCCCCGGGTTGGCGTGCGGCTCGGCCCGAACGAGCGCGCCTACATCGCCGGGTGGATGCACGCGGTGGACTGGGATTGAGCTGCGTGCCGGATGCCTCGTGCTCGAGGCATCCGGCACATCCCTCTCGTGAGCACAGCGCGGGCGAACGGCGACCGGCGGCGTGGCGCAGTATCGGCACGCTCCTGGCGAGCGGACTGGAGTGGCAGCTGCTCGGATTCGCGATCAGCTTCGCCGTGATCGCCGCGTTCTGGCGCGTGAACCATCGCATCATGTCGGGTCTCCGCGCCGTGAGCCCCGGTACGATCGTGGCGAACCTCGCGGTGCTCCGCTACCTCAGCGACGCGTGAGGCGCGGCACCGGCGTACCGCCATCCAGATCGCCGCACTCGAAGTCAAGACCCTCCCGCAAATCCGTTCACCCGGTGAAGATGACTCGACCCGGCCCGCGCCCCAGCGGAATCCCACCGGGCGCGACGGAATGGAACGGCACGGCATGGGAACACTGGTCTACGACCGCGACCGAACGGTGGAATTCGACGATCGCACCCTCGCGCACCTGCAGGTGATCGTGGTGAACAAGCTCCGCCGGCAGGAGAGCTTCCCGTTCACCTGGAGTGACGACGTTCGCACGGTCACGGTCTGGATCAGCCCGCACACGCCGCTCGAGTTCATCTTCCACGGCAATCGGCGGCCCCGGCTCAACCGCACCTGGCTCGAGGAACTCGCGCTTGCGGCCGGCTCGACGACCGGGCTCGTGATCCTTCCCGAGCCGCCCGAGTCGATCTCGACCTACGAGGAGGAACTCGCCGGCTGACGGGCGAGCACAACCTGCGCGTCGCCGAGCACGACCTGCGCGTCGCCCAGCACCTCCGCGTGCCGGGTGCGGGCGAGGAACTCGCGCACCGTGTCGCGACTGCGGGTGAGGCACCCGATCTTGCCCTCGAGCACCTCGAGTTCCTCGGCGAGGGTCTCGGCCACGTTCCGCGAGCAGGTGCGGGCCAGCTCCTCGCCCTCGACGCCCTCCATGCCGAGCAGCAGCCGGATGAGCCGGGTCGGCAGCCCCGAGGAGATGAGTCCGCGGACCTGCTCGACGTCGGCGACCACGGACTCGGGGTACTCGCGGTAGCCGTTGGGCCGGCGCTCGGAGGCCAGGAGCCCCTGCTCCTCGTAGTAGCGCAGCATGCGCGTGGGAACCCCGGTGCGGCGGGACAGCTCGCCGATTCGCATGCGTCCTCCAAGACTTGACCTTCACATTGATGTGAAAGTCTAGCCTCGCGGTATGGCATCGACAACCGACGTCCTCAACGCTCCCGCGGCGATCCGCACGCCGTGGCTCACGCTCGTCGTGCTCGCCTTCGCGGTGTTCGCCACGTCACCGTGGAGATGATCCCCGCGGGTCTCCTTCCCGCGCTGAGTTCCGAGTTCGACATCCCGGCCGCGCAGGTCGGGCTCCTCGTGTCGGTGTGGTCGGCCACGATCATCGTGTCGAGCCTGCCGGTGGTTCGACTCGCCGCGGGAGTCGATCGTCGCACGTTCATCGTGGCCGCGCTGGTCGTGATGGCCGCCGCGAACGTCGTCACCGCGCTCGCCCCCACGTTCGAGGTGGCGCTCGGCGCGCGCGTCGTCGGCGCCATCGCGCACGGCGCCTTCTGGTCGATCGTGATGGTCTACGCGACCTCCCTCGTCGATCAGAGCATCGCCGGGCGGACGGTGGCCTTGGTCAGCGCCGGCGCCTCGGGCGCGACGGTCCTCGGCATCCCGCTCGGCACGCTCGTCGGCCAGGTGGCGGACTGGCGGCTGGTGTTCGGCGGTCTCGCCGCCGTGCTCGCCATCGTCGCCGTGCTGATCCAGCACCGGCTCCCGAAGTGGCCGGGCGCGGGTCCCGCTGCCCGCGGTGAGCGCAGACGCGACCGATCGCTCCCGCCGGTGATGGCGGCCGCGATCGCCTGCCTCCTCACCGCCGCCGCGAGCTTCACGCTCTTCACCTACATCGCGCCCTACGTGACGGATGTCGCGGGCCTCCCAGCCTCGTCGATCAGCCCGATCCTGCTCGCCTTCGGCGCCGCCGGCATCGCCGGCCTCGTGATCGCCGCGCTCACCACGGACCGCTGGCCCGTGGCATCCCTCGTCGTCATGTCGGCGCTGTTCACCGCGGCCCTCGCCGCCCTCGGGATCGCGCCGCACCACCCGACGATCGTGGTGGTGGCGGTGGCCGCGTGGGGGCTCGCGATCGGCGGCCTTCCGGCGATGTTGCAGTCGCGCCTGCTCGGCGTCGCCTCGCCCGCGCTGCGCGCGACGGCGAGCGCGCTGATGGTCGTGTTCTTCAACGCGGGCATCGCGATCGGGGCGACGCTCGGCGGCGTGCTGGAGCTCGGCGCGGGCCTGATCGCGGCCGCGTTCGCGGCCGCCGGGCTCGCGGCGCTGGCGACCGCAGCGGTCGTCATTTCACGGCTGCTCGCCGGGCGTTGAGCCGTCGCGACATCCGCTCGAGGCCGCTCAGCCCCAGGCGGCCTCGATCCGTGAATGCAGATCGTGCAGCCGGTCGGTCGACTCGTTCGCGAAGACCAGTCGCAGGTAGCGTGCGCCCGACGGCCCCCAGCCGTCCATCGGCGTCGCCGCGACCCTCCCCCGCTCGAAGAGACGTTCCGACGCCTCGGCGGGGCTCATCCCGAGCAGCGTGGTGTCGATGAGCAGCGACCACCCACCATCGGGCGGGATGACGGGGAGCCCTGCGAGCTGATCCAGGATGAGGTCGCGCCGGCCTCGCCACGTCTCGACGGCGTGAGTGAGGTCGTCCGCCGCGTCAGGTGCGTCGAGGGCGGCCGCGACGGCCTCCTGTGCGATCCCGACCTGGCAGACGACGTTGGTGAGTCCGACGAGGTTGATATCCGCGAGGATCTCCGCCGGGCCGACGACCCACCCGACGCGCCATCCGATCATGCGGAGCTCCTTCGAGGCCGAACCGACCGTGATGGTTCGCTCGGGCAGTCCTTCGACCTGTACCGGGTGCACCCGCCCGGCCGTGTCGAACCGCAGGCGCTCCATCGCGGCGTCGTAGATCACCCACGCGCGATGACCGTCGAGCGCACGCGCCAGGGCCTCCCAGTGGGAACGTCCGAGCACCGAGCCGGTCGGCATGGCCGGCGACATCATCAGAACCGCGGCCGTCCGATCTGTCACGGCCGACGCCAGGAGCTCCGGTTCGACGGTCCACCCCGTCGGCGACGGCGTGAGCGGGACGAACCGCGGGACTCCGCCCGCAAGTCGCACCCGGTTGACCAGGCCCGCGTAAATGGGATCCACCATCACGACCTCATCGCCGGGCTCCACGACCGCGAGGAGCGTGTTCAAGATGCCGTTGAGCCCCCCGGCCGTGATCACGCACTCCCGGACGGGATCGAAGGTTCGGTCGGCGAGCCGTCCCACATGAGCGGCGACCGCCTCCCGAAGCGAAACGGCCCCTTGGAATGGGAGGTAGCTGTTCGCACGATCGTCGTCGATCGCAGCCCGTGTGCGGTCCAGCGCGATCGCGGGCGGTCGGATGTCGGTGTCGAGATTCTCGAGGCGCAGCATCGACGCATCCCGCTCCCGGTCGGCCCGGTCGCCGATCAGGTCGACTCCGATGCCGGGAATGTGCTGCAGTCGTTGCACGGGCACGTCGCGCCCCCAATCTGATCATGGAACCGTGGGCTGTACGAGAAGTAGACTCCCGGCGCGCGTGATCGTCAACCGGGGAAGGAGCGGCTCTCTTTCCCCTTCCCGGGTACCCCGCTTCGGTCAGCCGAGGGCGGTGATCAGCACGATGAACGCGACGATCGTCAGACCAACGACGACGAGGCCGGCGATCGCCCAGCCGCGACCCGCGCCGCGGAGCCCGGAGATGCCGGTGATGACACCCCCGATGATGCCGATGGGGAGGAACGCGATGCCGAGGATACGCACCCAGTTCGGCGGGTCGAGCGGCGTCGCCGAGAGCGCCCAGAGCCAGCCGAAGGCGGCGAGCGCGACGAGGCCGAACACCACGCTCAGCACCCCAGGCGTCTTCGACTGGCGAACATCCGGTCGAGGTGAGGTGCTCATGCGCTCTCCTGCCTCGACCGTTCGCGCTGCCGTGGTGCCCCCGGCAGGATTCGAACCTGCGCTTCCGACTTAGGAGGTCGGCACTCTATCCCCTGAGTTACGAGGGCGCCGTCAGAGTCTACTTCCTCCGATTGCTCGTCTCGGTCTGCGCGTGGCAGTTGGGGCAGAGCAGGCGAAGGTTCGACAATTCGTTGTTGAACCGGTCGCCGTCGATGTGGTCGAGCTCGAGGGTCGACGGCTTCCCGTTCCACTCCGGGCCGAGCCCGCATATCGTGCAGATGTGCTGGACTCCGAGACGCGTCGTCATCCATCGCTTCAATGATTTGTTGTCGCGAGGCGTCGAAGAACGGGCGAAGCGCGCCTGAACCTGATCATCGGTGAGGATGGGTTTGGAGATTCGAGCGAGCCATTCGTCCGTTCTCGCAACTGGCAGCACCACGCCGAGCTCCTTCGCCATCAGGGCCGCCCGACGGGAGTTTCCGCTGTACTTCGAAACCCCGATGCGGTCGAGAACCTCCGCCACTGAGGTCGACTCGGTGCATGCCAGCGACGAACGCGCTCACATCCCAAGAGCGAGCCGCTGGCCGTCCGTTGGTACCCAGCCCATATCGTTTGAGCCAGTACCGCACGGTGGTGTGCGAGAGAAGGGCCCCCCACGTTCTACCGGTCGCGATAGCGTGTTGAACGGCACGCACCGCGGGCGCACGGGCGCCTGCCACGGCCGGGAAGCGGGGGATCATGGCGACGACGGAGACCACGAGGTTCTGGGTGGGCGCCTCGACGCTCGGAGCGCTCGGGTCGCCAGCGCGGGGCATCCGGTCGCTGGAGGTCGCCCTCGACGGCTCGATCACCCTCGGCGAGCCGGTCGATGTCGGCCCGAATCCCATGTACCTCGCCGTCTCGGAGGCGACGCGTGTGCTCGGCATCGCGCACGAGCTCCCCGAGGGACGCGTGTCGACCTGGACGCTCGACGGCGACGCACTCACCCCGTTCGGCCCCACGGGCGCGACCGGCGCGGGCGACCCGTGCTTCGTCGCGTTCGACGAGGCCGGCTCCTGGCTCTTCGCCGCGAACTACTCGGGCGGGCGGCTCACGGCGCACCCGGTGGCTCCGGATGTCGCGACCGAGGCCGTCTTCTCGATCCCATTCGAAGGCTCGGGGCCGAACCCCGAGCGCCAGACGTCGCCGCACCCGCATCAGGCCGTGGTCGACGCCGCGCGCGACCGGCTGCTCGTGCCCGACCTCGGCTCGGATCGGATCCGAGTCCTGGGCCTCGATGACCTCCCCGCGCGTCTCCCGCACGGAGAGGCCGACGACATCGTGGTGCACGCCGGCGCGGGCCCGCGTCACCTCGTCATCACGGGCGACGTCGCCATCGTCGCCAACGAACTCGATCGCACGGTGAGCGTCATCGACCTCGTCGAGGGGCGCGAGCTCGTGTCGGTACCCGTCGACGCGACCGTTGCGGCTCGTGGAATGGGCGTTTCGGCGATCCGGCTCACGCGTGCGGGCACGGTGCTCATCGGCGACCGCGATGCCGATGCGCTCGTCGCGCTGGGGTACGACCGCGACACGCGCTCGCTCGAGCACCTCGCGTCGGTGAAGACCGGCGGGCGGCATCCGCGCGACCTGCAGGTGACGCACGACGAACGCTTCGCCCTCGTCGCCGAGCAGGCCTCCGACTCGATCGCGGTGGTCGCGCTCGAGGAGGGCGTGCCGGTGCAGGTGGTCGAGACCATCAGCACCCCGGCACCCGCGTGCCTGGCCCGGGTGCCGTAGGCGGGGTCAGTTGTAGCCGAGAATGACGATCGCCGAGGTCGTCGGAGCGGGCTCGTCGACGAACCCGATCTCCTCGAGTCGCGCCTCGTCCAAGGGCTGCGTCATCGCGCTCACCTGTCTATTCGTGGAATGAGATCTCACGTTACCGGCGAGATCGCCACGACCTCACTGGCTGTGTCGTCCAACAAAGCACGTCGGATTCGCCACGGTGTCGACAACGGCCGGCAGCGCCGATCAGCCGGGCGGGTACAGATAGAGCGCGTCACCCGCGGCGATGGTGCGACGGTGGTACGAATGGTCGGAGTTCTGGTTGTACTCCTCGATGTTCACGCTGCCGTCGTCGTTGATCGACTGCACATACGCGACGTGGTTGTACGGGAACCACGCGACGGCACCCACGACGGGCGTGCTCGAGGTCGGCCACCCCTTCGACGCCCACGCATCGGCCCACGCGTAGGCGCTGCCCGACGCGAGATTGCTCCACGTCCACTTCCACGGGGCGCTGGTGACCCCGGCGTCGCGGTTCAACCGCCAGGCGACGAAGTCGACGCACTCGCGGTAGTAGTACCGCAGCGGCGACAACCCGCCGCCGTAGTCGTCGGGCACCTGATCCCACCACGGGTAGTCGTCGCCCTCGGCCTTGACCGTGTAGATGGCGTAGCTGCCGGAGCCTGCCCGCGACGCGAGCTCTGCCGCCCAGGCGGCCTGCTCGGCCGCCTCGGCGTCGCGGGCGGCGCGGTCGATCTCGGCCTTGGTCGTGATCGAGTACGTGTCGCTCGAGACGGTGGCGCCGCTCGCGAGTTCCGAGACGTCGACGGCCTGCGCCTCGGCGACCGAGAGGCTGAACGCTCCGGATGCACCGAACCCGCTGCTGCCCGGCATCAATGCGTACGCCGGCAGCGCCACGGTACCGAAGATCGCCGGGACCACCAGCACCGTGGCGAACACTCGGAGCGGGCCGTTGCGACGCGGCGCACGCGGTCGTGCGGTCGTGCTGCGTGCGGTCGTGCTGCGTGCGGCCGGCGCGATGCGTGGAGTGAAGGTGGTGCGTACGATTGGGGCGGTTCGACGGGCTCGACCTCGATGGGTGGCTCGCCGCCCAGAGCGGGTCTGCTCGTGGGCGTCGTACTCGTCACCGTGCAACAGCTCGAACCTCCGGATCCCGTCGAAGACCGCACTGCGGCGGCACCGGAACGGGTTGGCGTCATGTGATCCGGAGGTCGGGGTGGCTCCGGACTCGTACCACGATAGGGCACGCCCACTCGGCTTGTCACCACTGTCCACACGGCGGGTCGCGATGACTCAGACCCGCCGCACCGGACTCACGCCGCGGTGGAGAGGAACTCGTCCCACTGGGGCAGCGGACGCTCGAAGCCGCGCACGACCCAATTGCGGCCCTGCGGCATCCGCGGGGTGAATCTCAGCTCCCAGCCCATCTCCGCGGGAGTGTGGTCGCCCTTGGTGTTGTTGCACCGCAGGCAGCAGGCGACGAGGTTCTCCCAGGTGTCGCGCCCGCCGCGCGAACGCGGCAGCACGTGGTCGATGGTCGCCGCCGAACGCCCGCAGTAGGCGCAGCGGTGCTCGTCGCGACGGAGCACGCCTCGGCGGCTCACGGGCACCTGTTGTACACGAGGGGTGCGCACGTACCTCGTGAGCAGGATGACGCTCGGCCGCTGCCACGTACCGCTCGCCGCACACACGGGATTGTCCTCCTCGTGGAGGATCACGGTGGCCTTCTGGTTCATGACGAGGAGCAGGGCACGTTTGAAGGAGACGACGGCGAGCGGCTCATATCCCGCGTTGAGCACGAGGGTGCGCATGGAGTGCCTTTCGATCGGGGCTGGATGGCTTCCAGCCGCGTGAACGGATCGACGAGGCGAGCTCATGTGCGCGGGCGGGGGATGGCGTCAGGGCCGTGTGCGAATCGCCCCGAGAACGAAGAACGGGCACCGTCATGAAGACAGTGCCCGTCGGCGCGTTCGCGCGGATGTTGCTCGGCTGACTACTGCGCCGCTGGTCGAAGTGCGCGCGCAAACCCGTGGAATGGGTGCTGCGCGTCTCGGCCATCGGCTTCCCTACCCGGCTCTCGGATCGTCAGAGTACAAGGGTAAAGCACGAATGGCGTACCGGAACCCTCCGGCACGCCATTCGAATGTCGCGTTACGCGATGTTCACGTCTCAGATGCGGACGATCCAGTAGTCGCTCGTCCAGATCGGCTGGGTGCGCACCACGGTTCCCTCATAGGGCGCGTGCAGGATCATGCCGTTGCCGGCGTAGAACCCGATGTGTCCCGACATGACCACGAGGTCACCGGGGACGGCCTCGGACTCGCTGATCTGGGTACCCGCGGCGCCTTGGGCCGACGAGGAGTGCGGCAGGTTGATGCCGAACTGCGCGTAGACGTATTTCACGAGCCCAGAGCAGTCGAAGCCGGCGGGCGTGGCGCCGCCGTACACGTAGGGCACGCCGAGATACTGCTGGGCGACCGCGAACACGCTGGCGGGGTCGGCGGAGCCGTAGACCGGCGCAGCGGCGAACTCGGACGCGGAGGGACCCGAGTAGCTCGCGGCGTACGACGCCATCTGCGCCTCGGCGGCCTGACGGGCGGCCTCAGCCGCGGCGGCGGCCTCCTCGGCAGCGCGGATCTCGTCACCGGTGACGGCCGCGTACGAGTCCTTGGTGAGCGGGGCTGCGATGACGTCGCCGGTGACGTCGACGGACTGCGCCTGCGCCTTCGTGAGCGCGGTCTCGGCGGAGGTGCCGAACTGCAGTCCGCCACTGCCGGGCGCGAACGCGTACGCCGGGATGGCGAGCGTGCCCACGATGCCGGCCGCCACCGTCATCACGACGACGTTCGCGAGGCCGCCGCGCCGAAGACGGCGGGTGGATGCGAGCGGCGCAGTACGCACGGTGGTGGCGAGGTCTTCGGTGCGGAGTGCCGGGGCCTTCGGGGCGGCGTTCGCCCTCGATGCGGCCCCACGAGCGATGGTGCGGATCTGACGCCGCCGGGGGAATCGAGCCAAAGCGTGTACCTCCGCCCCACGACATCGCTGCCGTCCCACCTGCTGCGCACGAGGCGCGTCACGGGTTCTGAATCGAGCGGTGGGCACCGGGGGGCGAACTCGATCCTGTTCCGCCGACCGGCTTCTTGCCGGCGGACTCGACCGACGATACGCGACGTTCGCCCAAATGTCACATTTTCATTACGGAGCGCCCGAATCCGACGCGAGTGGGGGTACCTCCTGGCCGATGAAGACGTGACCGGCCACGTCACGCGGCAGTTCGAGCGCACCGTCGACGCCATCCACCTGAACGAGCACGGAGCGGCCGCTGATGCTGAAGGTCGCCGACGCCCCGGGCACCACGCCCGCGCGCTTGAGTTCCCCGAGCAGTTCGGGATCGAACTGCACGGGTTCACCCAGCCGCCGCACGATGCCGTGGACGGGTGCCGCATCCGTCGAGAGCGCGTCGAGCACGCGCACCACACCGGTCATGAAGGCGTCGGCCGCGGGGACGCCGAGCTCTTCGAGGCCCGGGATCGGGTTGCCGTAAGGGGACTCGCGAGGCTGACCGAGGATCTCGATGAGCCGGCGCTCGACCTGCTCGCTCATCACATGCTCCCAACGGCATGCCTCGTCGTGCACGTACTCCCAGTCGAGCCCGATGACGTCGGCGAGCAGTCGCTCCGCGAGCCGGTGCTTGCGCATGACGTGCACGGCCTTGCTGCGACCGGACGCGGTGAGTTCGAGGTGGCGGTCGCCCGAGACCACGACGAGCCCGTCGCGCTCCATGCGGGCAACGGTCTGCGAGACCGTGGGGCCGGAATGACCGAGACGCTCCGAGATGCGAGCACGCAGCGGCACGATGTTCTCCTCTTCGAGATCGAGGATGGTGCGGAGGTACATCTCCGTCGTGTCGATGAGGTCGGTCACCTGAGCCCTCCCTGTCGCAACCGTCATCAAGCCTAGCGGTCGGTGCTGCCTCGATAGACTCGACGCATGCCGAGCCTCGTGATCCCCAGCGACCTCCTGCCCGCCGACGGCCGATTCGGCTGCGGCCCCTCGAAGGTCCGGCCCGAGCAGTTCGCGCACCTCGCGGCGGAGGGCCCGAAGCTCCTCGGCACCTCGCACCGCCAAGCGCCCGTGAAGAACCTCGTCGGCCGGGTGCGAACGGGCCTCGCCGACCTGTTCGCATTGCCCGACGGGTATGAGGTGGTGCTCGGCAATGGCGGGTCCACCGCGTTCTGGGACGCCGCGGCATCCGGGCTCATCGAACGCCGCGCGCAGCTCTGCTCGTTCGGCGAGTTCGGCCAGAAGTTCGCCGTCGAGGCCGGTGCGCCGTGGCTCGAGGCTCCCGATGTGCGCCGTGCGGAGCCCGGATCCCGCTCAGCCCCCGAGCCCGTCGAGGGCGTCGACGTCTACGCGTGGCCCCAGAACGAGACGTCCACGGGCGTCATGGCGCCCGTGACCCGGGTCGACGGCGACGAGGGCGCGCTCACGGTCATCGATGCGACGAGCGCCGCGGGCGGGGTCGAGATCGACCCCGCGCAGTTCGACGTGTACTACTTCGCCCCGCAGAAGAACTTCGCTTCCGACGGCGGGATCTGGTTCGCGCTCTTCTCCCCCGCCGCGATCGAGCGCGTCGAGCGCCTCGCCGCCGGTGACCGCTACATCCCCGAGTTCCTCTCGCTGAAGAACGCGATCGACAACTCGCGGCTGAACCAGACCCTGAACACCCCGGCGCTCGCGACCCTGCTGCTCATGGAGAACCAGGTCGAGTGGATGAACACGTCGGGCGGTCTCGGCTGGGCCGACGCCCGTACGCGCGAGTCCTCGTCGGCGCTGTACGACTGGGCTGCCCGCACCGAGGTCGCCACCCCGTTCGTGGCCGAGCCCGCCGACCGTTCGCAGGTGGTCGTGACGATCGATTTCGACGAGTCGACGGATGCCTCGCGCATCGCATCGATCCTGCGTGAGAACGGGGTCGTCGACACCGAGCCGTATCGCAAGCTCGGACGCAACCAGCTGCGCATCGCCACGTTCACGGCCATCGAGCCCGATGACGTGCGTGCGCTCACCGCGTCCATCGACTACGTGCTCGAGCGGATGGACTGACGCCCGTGCGGTTCTGGCTGAGCGAGTCCGAGCGGCGCCCCGATCCGGCGCCGGCCCGGGCCGACGCACGCAAGGCGATGTTCGCCGGAACGCTGGTGTGGCTGGCGGCCCTCATCGTCGCGATCATCATGCGTCCGCAGCTCGTCGATGCCGGGCTCGGCTGGTTCGTCTGGGCCGCCGCCATCGGCGTCGGCATCGGAGCCGCCGGGCTGGCCATCGTGCAGGTGATCCGTCGCCGGATCCTGCGTCAGGAGCCCGACACGGCCGACTGATCGGCGTCGGAGTCGTCGCCGTCCTCGTCGACGTCGGAGCCGTCGTCGTCGGTGTCGTCGTCGTCGGTGTCGTCGTCCTCGGTGTCATCGTCCTCGGCCGACTCGTCGAGTGAGTCGATGTCGATGCCATCGAACTCGTCATCGCCGGCGTCACGCCCGAACGCCGCGTCGAGCTCGGCCTCGTCGTCGACCTCGTCCTCGTCGAGGTCGTCGTCATCGAAGTCGTCGGCCTCATCGTCGAGCTCCTCCTCGACGACCGTCTCGCCGGCGGCGTCGGCTGCGGCCGCCGCGATCGCCTCCTGTGCGGCGCGGTAATCGGCGAGCCGCTCCGACCATGGCACCCACTCGGGCGCGAGCAGCGCCCGGTCGCCCGGCATGAGCTCGGTCTCGAGCACCGTCGGTTCGGCGTCCTCGATGCGTGCGATGGTCACGCTCCAGTGCCACCCCGGATACCCCGAGAGGTCGGACGCGAACAACAGCGTGAGCACGTGTTCGCCCTCGACGACATGCCCGACCACGGAACCCACGGTCTCGGGGCGCGTGACCTCGAGGAGTGCTCGGCGAGCGAAGTCGACGGCGCCGAGCAGCACCTCGTCGGCCACGGGCGCGGGCGCGGCGGCATCCGTCGACACCGTCTCGGTGGGCTCGGCGACCGTCTCGGCCGGCTCGGCCGCCGGCTCGAGCTGCTCAGGCTGATCGAACGGCTCAGGCATCGAGGTCGTCAGCCACCTTGCGCAACACGGCTGCCACCGTGCGCGCCTTGGACTTCTCGGGGTACCGGCCGCGGCGCAGGTCGACACCGATGCCGTCGAGCACCTTCACGACGTCCTCGACGATGATCGCCATGTCATCGGCGGGCTTGCGGTTCATCTTGGCGAGGCTCACGGGCGCATCGAGTACCCGCACCGAGAGGGCCTGAGCGCCGCGCTTGCCCTGGGCGACGCCGAACTCCAGTCGCGTGCCCGCACGCACGGTCGCGCCGGCGGGAAGAGCGGATGCGTGGAGGAAGACCTCCTGGCCGTCATCGGAGCTGATGAAGCCGAATCCCTTCTCCTCGTCGTAGAACTTGACCTTGCCGGTGGGCATCGTGGAACCTCGCTTGCGTCGGAAGGCGCGCGGAATCGCGTCGCGTTGCAGGCTCCAGTCTAGGAGGCCGCAACCGCTCCGACCGCCCGCTGCCCTATTCTTGACAGGTGAGCGAATCCGGTCCCATCACCGAGCACCGCGCCGAGCGCATTCTGGCGTACATGTTCGTCGGCCTCGTCGGGATCTCGATCCTCGCGTTCCTGGCGGTCATGTTCGGCACCCTCGCGGGCGCAGCCGCCGACGACGGATTCAGCACGGGCGTCTGGCCGTTCGTCATCATGCTGCCCTGGTTCGGGCTGCCGCTCGCCTTCCTGCTCCTCATCGCACTGCTGGTCGTGAACGGCATTCGCCGACGACGCCAGTCCACGGCCGGATCGAGCTGACGGGGGCCGATGCTCGAGCTCGCCGCACGACTTCGGGGGCTGCCGCGACAGGAACTCGCGTCGGCACTGCAGGCGCGCGAGTTCGAGACCTCGGGCGCACGCGACCTGTTCGACCTCGCTGAGGCGCTGCTCGTGCCCGACTCGATCGACCACGCCCTGAGCCGCCTCGATCGCCGGCACCTCGCCGTGCTCGTCGCGGCCTCGGGCATCGCCGACGAGCACGGGACCACCACCATCGACGCCGTACGCGACGAGCTCGTGCGGCTGGGTGGTTCCGAACGGCTGTCGGATGCCGCGGCCGGCCTCCTCGCCGAACTCGCCGCGACCCTCCTGGTCGTGCCCGGCGCCGACCCCGAGCACGTGCACGTGCCGACGGCCGTCACGGCCCGCCTCGCGGTGCAGACCGGTCGCGACCTCCCCTCGGCCGCCGATCTCGCGGCACCGGCGCCCGCCGTGCTCGCCGCCGTCGACGACGTCGACCGCACGCTGGTCGAACGCCGCGCGGCCGAGACCGCCTACGCGACGGTCGCCGCGACCTCCGAGCTCCTCGCCGAGCTCGGCAACCAGCCGGCACGCGAACTCGCGAAGGGCGGCCTCGCGCTGCCCGACTCGAAGCGGCTCGCCGAGTCGGCCGGCATCGAGCTCGACGCCCTCCCCCGGCTCTTCCACCGCGCCGACGAGGCGGGCCTCGTGGTGCGCGACGGCGCGTTCTGGCTCGAATCCGACCTCGGGGCCGCCTGGACGCAGCAGAGCGCCGCGGCGCGTTGGCGACGGCTCGCCGAGTGCTGGCGCGACCGCATCCCGGAGCCACTGCGCGACCTCGTCGCGAGGCGCAGCGAGACGCTCTCGGCGACCGACCTGCGCGAGGACGTGCGCTGGTTCTACCCCGCGGGCGGACGCTGGATCGACGAGGCGCTCGACCGACTCGTCGACGACGCCGAGGCGCTCGGTCTCGCGGTCGCCGGTGAGCCCGTCGAGTCGGGTCGCCTGGTGCTCGCGGGCGACACCGACCGGGCCGCCCGTATGCTCGCCGCGCACTTCCCGGCACAGGTCGACAAGGTCTACCTCCAGCACGACCTCTCCGTGGTCTCGCCCGGTCCGCTGGAGCCCGAACTCGACGCGCGCCTACGCGGGTTCGCCGACGTCGAGGGGCGCGACCTCGCCTCGACGTATCGCGTGAGCGCGGCATCCGTGAACCGCGGACTCGCCGCCGGCGAGACGGCCGAGACCATCCTGGCGTTCCTGAAGGGGTTGTCGCTGACGGGCATCCCCCAGCCGCTCGCGTACCTCGTGGGCGAGGCGGCCACCCGGTTCGGCAGCGTGCGCGTGGCCGCCGCCGACGAGCGCGACGCGCCGGCGCGCTCGGCGATCCGGTCCGACGACGACCAACTGGTGCGCACGCTCGCCGTCGACCAGTCCCTCGCATCGCTCGGGCTGCGACAGTCAGGGCCGCACCGCCTGCTGTCGCGCTTCCCGGCCGACGTGGTCTTCTGGGCGCTCTCCGATGCGAAGTACCCCGTCGCCGCCGAGAACTCGAACGGCGAGATCGTGCGCCTGCGCCGCCACCGCCTCGCCGCGGCTCCGACACCGCAGCCGAAGTCGGATCCGATCGCGGCGCTCCTCGACCGCGTGCTCGCGACCGGTGAGGACGGCGCCACCGAACAGGCGTGGCTCGCCCGCCAGCTCGAGGCCGCCGCGCGCTCGAAGGAGACCCTCACGGTGACCGTGCGCATGCCGGGCGGCCAGACGGCCGACTACCTCCTGGCGCCGGCGAGCGTCGCGAACGGCCGACTCCGCGCCCGCGATCGCAAGGCCGACATCGAGCGCACCCTGCCCCTGTCGGCCATCGCCGCGGTGTCGCCCGCACCGACGAACGTCTGACGCGGTCCCGCGCCTCGACCTCGAGGCTGTCGGCCGTGCATCCATGAAGCGGGCGTAGACTCGAACGCTATGTCAGACGGCCCCCTCATCGTGCAGAGCGACCGCACCGTGCTCCTCGAGGTGGCGCACCCGCTCGCGGAGGATGCGCGCCACGACCTCGCGGTGTTCGCCGAACTCGAGCGAGCGCCCGAGCACGTGCACACGTATCGGATCACCCGCCTCGGACTCTGGAACGCGCGCGCCGCCGGTCACGACGCCGAGGACATGCTCGGCACGCTCGAGCGCTACGCGAAGTTCCCGGTGCCGCAGACCGTCGCCGTGGACATGCGGGAGACGGTCGGCCGCTACGGCCGGCTCGTGGTGGACCGCACCGAGGACGGCGCCCTCCGCCTGCATTCCACCGACATCCCCGTGCTCAGGGAGGTCTCGGGTTCGCGGCGCATCGCACCCCTGCTCACCGAGCGTCTCGACGACGAGAGCTTCCTCGTGGAGCCGTGGGCGCGGGGGCAGCTGAAGCAGGAGCTCGTGAAGCTGGGCTGGCCCGCCGAGGACCTCGCCGGGTACACGCCGGGCACACCGCACGAGATCGCCCTGAACCAGGACGACTGGCACCTGCGCGACTACCAGCAGAAGGCCGTCGACAACTTCTTCGACGGCGGCTCGGGCGTCGTCGTGCTCCCCTGCGGCGCCGGCAAGACGCTCGTGGGCGCCGGCGCGATGGCGACCGCCAAGACGACGACGCTCATCCTCGTGACGAACACCGTCTCGGCACGGCAGTGGCGCGACGAGCTGCTGAAGCGCACGTCGCTCACGGCCGAGGAGATCGGCGAGTACTCGGGTCAGATCAAGGAGATCAAACCCGTCACCATCGCGACCTACCAGATCCTCACCGCCAAGCGGAAGGGCGAGTACGCGCATCTCGCCCTGCTCGATGCGCTCGACTGGGGGCTCGTGGTCTACGACGAGGTGCACCTCCTGCCGGCACCCGTGTTCAAGCTCACCGCCGAGCTGCAGGCCCGGCGCCGCCTCGGCCTCACCGCGACGCTCGTGCGCGAGGACGGCCGCGAGGGCGACGTGTTCTCGCTCATCGGTCCGAAGCGGTTCGATGCCCCGTGGAAGGAGATCGAGGCGCAGGGCTTCATCTCCCCGGCCGCCTGCTACGAAGTGCGCATCGACCTGCCGCAGTCGGAGCGGCTCGCGTATGCGGCATCCGCCGACGACGAGCGCTACCGGCTCGCGGCCACGGCTCCCGCGAAACTCGGCGTGGTGCGCGAGCTCGTGGCCAAGCACGCGGGCGAGCGGATCCTCGTGATCGGCCAATACCTCGACCAGATCGACGAGCTCGCCGAGGCGCTCGGCGCGCCGCAGCTCACCGGCGCCACGCCCGTCGACGAGCGGGAGCGGCTGTTCCAGGAGTTCCGCGACGGCAGGACACCCGTGCTGGTGGTGTCGAAGGTCGCGAACTTCTCGGTCGACCTGCCCGAGGCGACCGTTGCGATCCAGGTGTCGGGCTCATTCGGGTCCAGGCAGGAGGAGGCGCAGCGCCTCGGACGCCTGCTGCGGCCGAAGGAGTCGGGGCTCTCGGCGAACTTCTACACGCTCGTCGCCCGTGACACGGTCGACCAGGACTTCGCGCAGAACCGCCAACGGTTCCTCGCCGAGCAGGGGTACAGCTACACGATCCTCGACGCGGACACGCTCGAGGCCGCGTGACCCGCGTGCCCGCGTGACCTCGGCGTGACCGCGGCGTAACGAGTCGCCTCCGACTTTGCGGTGCGGGTTCATCAGGTTAGGCTTACCTAAGCCGCAGTTCGCGGCGCCCACCCCGACTTCCGGAGACCGACCTCCATGCGCGCATCCCGTCCTGCCCTCGCTCTCGGCGCGTCCTTCGCCCTCGCGCTCACCCTCGCGGGGTGCACGGCGACGCCCGAATCATCGACCGACGAGGGGGTCCTGACGATCTACGCCGGTCGCAACGAGGCGCTCATCGGTCCGCTCATCGAGCAGTTCACCGAGGACACGGGCATCGAGGTCGACGTGCGCTACGCGACGAGCCCCGAGCTCAACGCACTGCTCCTCGAGGAGGGAGCGCGGACGCCAGCGGACGTGTTCTTCTCGCAGGATGCCGGTGCGCTCGGCTCCATCGCGAGCGCCGGGCTCACCTCGCCCGTGCCCGCAGAGCTCGCCGATCTCATCCCAGCCGGTTTCACGTCCGACGACGACAGCTGGATCGGCGTCACGGGCCGTGCCCGCGTCATCGCCTATGACGGCGAGGACCTGCCGAGTGAGACCGTGCCCGACACGGTCGATGCGCTGACGGCGCCCGAGTGGAGCGGCCGCGTCGCCTTCGCCCCCGGCAACGCGAGCTTCCAGTCGTTCGTGACGGCGCTTCGCGTGCTCGAGGGCGAGGAGGCCGCCGCCGAATGGGTGCAGGCCGTCGCCGAGAACGATCCGGTCCTCACCGACAACAACCTGGCGACGCTCGACCTCGTGAACTCCGGGCAGGCCGACATCGGGCTGATCAACCACTACTACTGGTTCGAGCGGGCGGCCGAGCTCGGCGAGGAGAAGATGCGCGCGCAGCTGGAGTTCCTCCCCGGCGACCCCGGCGGCATCGTCAACGTGAGCGGCGCCGCGATCCTGAAGGGCGCCGAGGGCAACGCCGACGCCCTCGCGTTCATCGAGTACCTCGTCTCGGAGACGGCCCAGCGCTACTTCGTCGAGGAGACCTTCGAGTACCCGCTGCTGCCCGGAATC
This sequence comes from Agromyces sp. NPDC052230, assembly GCF_040679595.1. Classification (NCBI taxonomy): domain Bacteria; kingdom Bacillati; phylum Actinomycetota; class Actinomycetes; order Micrococcales; family Microbacteriaceae; genus Agromyces; species Agromyces sp. NPDC052230. Next base: position 30,170 of record NZ_JBFAVC010000003.1, read on the forward strand.
GACGCCCCCGAGGGCCTGCCCGCCCTCGACACCCTCGTGAACCCCGAGCTCGACCTCTCCGACCTCGAGTCCCTCGAGGAGACGCAGCAGCTGCTCGCCGACGCCGGACTCCTGTAGCGTCTCCGAGCCGTAGGCTGAGACGGATGTCCCTCGCGAGCCCGCTCCGACCGCCGCGCGTGCTGCTCGCCGCGGCGGTCGCCGCCTGCGCGCTCGCGGCCATCCCGCTCGCGTACCTCCTCGTGCGCGTCGGATCCGCGGGTGTCGGAGAGGTCCTCGAGCTCCTCAGCCGACCACGCGTGCCCGAGCTCCTCGGCAACACGGTGCTGCTCGCGGCATCCGTCACCGCCGCCACCGTGGCGATCGGCGTACCGAGCGCGTACGTGCTCGCCCGAGCCCGGCTTCGCGGCCGCGCCGCGTGGACCATGCTCGCCGCGCTGCCGCTCGCGGTGCCGTCCTACCTCGCGGCCTACGGCTGGCTCGCCGCCCTGCCGTGGATGCAGGGCTTCTGGGCCTCGTGGTTCGTGCTCACCCTGGTTGCGGTGCCGTACGTGACGCTGCCGGTCGCGGCCGCCCTCCGAGCCGGCACGACCGGCCTCGACGACGTGGCGCGAACCCTCGGGCGCGGGCCGCTCGCCGCGTTCCGTCTCGGCACCCTCCCGCAGATCCGCCCCGCGGTGCTCGCCGGCGCGCTCCTCGTCTGCCTCTACACGCTGAGCGACTTCGGCGGGGTCGCGCTGTTCCGCTACCGCGTGCTGACCACGGCCATCCAGCAGGCCTACGGCGCGAGCTTCAACCGGGACTACGCGGCCATCCTCGCGACGATGCTGGTGCTGCTGGCCGTCGCCGTCGTGGTGGGCGAACAGGTGGCCCGGGGTCGAGCGGCCCGGCAGTTCGGGGCCGTCACCGGGCCTGCCCGACAGCGCCGGGTGCGCCTCGGCCGCTGGACCGTCCCCGCGCTCGCGCTGCTCGCCATCCCGCCGGGCCTCGCGGTCGCGGTGCCCGTCACGGTGCTCGTGCTGCGCCTGTTCGAGGCACAGACCCTGCGCGCGTTGGATGCCCGCGAGCTCGGGGCGGCGGTGGCGAACACCGTGCTGCTCTCGGCCGGCGGAGCGCTCGTGGCCATCCTGCTGGCGTTGCCGATCGGGATCCTCGCGGCCCGCTACCGCGGCCGGATCGTGCGCGCCGTCGAGACGACCGGCTACCTCGCCCTCGGCCTTCCCGGCATCGTGGTGGGCCTCTCGCTCGTGTTCTTCTCGCTGGGCGTCGTGCCGGTGTTCTACCAGACGGCGTTCGTGCTCGCCTTCGCCTACGGGGTGCTGTTCATGCCCAAGGCGATCGGCGGCATCCGCAGCGCCACCGCCCAGGTGCCCACCTCCCTCGAGGACGTGTCGCGCACCCTCGGCAACGGCCGCGTGCGCACCTGGTGGTTCGTCACGGCGCGACTCGCCCGGCCGGGCATCGCGGCCGCGGCCCTGCTGGTCACGGTGACGGCGATGAAGGAACTGCCCGCGACGCTCCTCCTGCGCCCCACCGGCACCGACACGCTTGCGACCGAGCTGTGGTCGCGAACGGATGTCTCGGCCTACGGGGCCGCGGCGCCCTACGCGCTCGCGCTGCTCGTGGTGGCGGCGGTGCCCGCGTTCCTCCTCTCACGCGCACGCACGGGCGAGTTCGACGAGGCCGTGCCGTGAGCCGGCTCGAGGTGCGCGACCTCGTGGTCGGCTACGACGCCGCCGACGTGCTGCACTCGGTGAGCGTCGACGTGCCGCACGGCGCACTGCTCGCGATCGTCGGCCCGAGCGGATGCGGCAAGACGACGCTGCTGCGTACCATCGCCGGACTCGTGCGCGCCCGCGCGGGCGAGATCCGCATCGGGCAGCGCATGGTCACGACCCACGGGATCCACCTCGCGCCCGAGAAGCGGCGCATCGGCTGGGTGCCGCAGGACGCCGCACTGTTCCCCCATCTCACCGTGGCGGAGAACGTGGCCTTCGGCCTGCCGAGCGCCCGCGGATCGGCTCGCACCGCCCGCCGCGCCGCTCGGAACGCCGACGTGCGGCGGCTGCTCGAGCTCGTGGGCCTCGGTGCGCTCGGCGACCGACTTCCCGCGCAACTGTCGGGCGGGCAGGCGCAACGCGTCGCGCTGGCGCGGGCGCTCGCCTCGGCACCCGACGTCGTGCTGCTCGACGAGCCGTTCGGCGCCCTCGATCCGATCCTCCGAGGGGAACTGCGCAGCTCGGTGCGCGAGCTCCTCCGCGAGGAGGGCGTCACGGGCATCCTCGTGACGCACGACCAGGCGGAAGCGCTCTCGATCGCCGATCTCGTCGCCGTCATGCGCGGCGGCGAGGTCCTGCAGCTCGACACGCCCGAGCAGGTCTACCGCCGGCCCGCGACGCCGTGGGTGGCGGGGTTCGTGGGCGACGCGGTCTTCCTGCCCGGAACGTGGCACGGAGACGAGGTGGCGTGCACGCTCGGTCGGATCCCCGCCGATTGGGTATCGGTTGACGAGTCGCCGGGTTCCGCGACCGAATCCCCCGTCGACGGCGCGCCCGTCGAAGTGCTCGTGCGTCCCGAGGAGCTCGCGCTCACTCCGCTCCGCGCGGGCAGCGACGACGAGCATGCGGCCGCCGTCGACGCCGCCGGCAGGCTCGTCGCCACCGTGGTCGACATCAGCTACACCGGCCACGACGCGATGCTCACCCTCGTCGCCGACGAACTGCGCCTGCGGGCTCGGGTGACCGCGGCCGGCCTCCTGCCGGTCGGCTCCCGGGTCGCGGTTCGGGTCGCGGGGCGTGTGCTCGCCTACTCCGCCCGGGCGTAGCGGAGCAGCAGCAGGTCTCCCGCGGGAATCGCGTGCAGGAGGCGCATCCGCCGCTCCGCCTCGCTCGCGCCGCGCACCATGCGGGCCGGATCGCCGCCCACCAGCGTCGGGCTGAGGCTGAGGCACAGCTCGTCGACGAGGCCCTCGTCCAGGAGCGTGCCGAACAGGTGCGGGCCGCCCTCGCAGAGCACCTGCGGCATGCCGCCGTCGGCGAGCGCGCGCAGCATCTCGCGTACGTCGAGCGCGTCGGTGCCGCACGTGATCACGTCGGCGACCTCGGCGAGCGCATCGCGCCGGTCGGCCGGCGAGGACTGGTGGGTGATCACGATCGGACGCTCCGTGGCGCGCGCGAAGAACGCGTGCTCGGGCCCGAGGTCGAGGCGCGAGGAGACCACGGCGACCCTGGGCAGACTGGGCAGGCCGTGCGCGAGGCGCCACGCGACATCGGCCTCGTCGAGTTCGACGCCGCCGTACCCCTCGACGCGCACCGCGCCCGCGCCGACGAGGATGACGTCGGCCAGCGTGCGCAGCGCCGCCATGGCGAGGCGGTCGTTCGCATCGCCGAGCGCGCCGCTGCGGCCCTCGAGCGTGACGGCACCGTCGAGGCTCATCACGAAGTTCATGCGCACGCGAGGGGTCGCCCGGTCGTCGACGGCGTACGCCTCGAGCAACTGCTCGCGCCCGACTGCCTCGGTCACCGGTTGTGCTCCAGGAAGACGGGCTCGCGCCATCCCTCGATGGCCTCGACCATGCGCACGGCGTCGACCGTTTCGCGCACGTTGTGCACGCGCACGATGCGCGCGCCGCGCATGACGCTGTACACCGCCGCGGCGATGGATCCCTCGACGCGCTGGTCGCGGGGACGGCCGAGGCTCTCACCCACGAAGTCCTTGTTCGAGAGGGCCACGAGGGTCGGGTACCCGAGCGCGGTGACCTCGTCGAGCCGCCGCGTGAGCTCGAGCGAGTCGAGCGTGTGCTTGTTGAGGTCATGCCCCGGGTCGACGATGAGGCGGTCGGATGCCACGCCGCGATCTTCGGCGAAGGCGACGCGTCCGCGCAGGAACGCGACGACCTCGGACACCACGTCGTCGTACCGCGGTGACGGGTAGGGCGTGCGCGGGGCCGCGAGGCTGTGCGTCACGATGAGCGAAGCATCGGTCGCGGCCACGACGTCGGCCATGGCGGGATCGCGCAGGCCCGACGTGTCGTTCACGACGTGAGCTCCCGCCGCGATCGCCTCGCGTGCGACCTCGGGGTGGAAGGTGTCGACCGAGAGCACGGCGCCCGAGCCGGCGAGCGCGGCGACCACCGGCACGACGCGATCGAGCTCTTCGGCCACGGGAACGGGTGGCCCCGGCGCGAACTTGGCGCCGCCCACGTCGATCCAGTCGGCGCCCTCCTCGATGGCGCGATGCGCCGCGGCAACGGCGGCATCGAGGGAGTCGGTGCGTCCGCGGTCGTAGAACGAGTCGGGAGTGCGGTTCACGATGGCCATGACGGCGACGTGCCGCGCGAAGTCGAACACGCGCGGCCCGATGCGCCGGCGCATGGTGGCCGAGGCCACGCCCATCAGGCGACTCCGGCGAGCTGTTCGAGCGGCACGGCCGGGTCGGTCAGGCGTGCGGGATCGACGACGACGCGTGAGCGGATGAGCTGCTGCACGGTCTCGTTGACGTCCCACGCGTTGACGTTCATGCCGGCGACGACCCGATCGTCGCGAAGCCAGAATGCGATGAGCTCGCGAGCGTCGCGGTCGCCCCGGAACACCGGGGCCACATCGGCGGCGAGCACGCCGTAGCCGGAGTATTCCATGCCCAGATCGTACTGGTCGGTGTAGAAGTACGGGATCTCGTCGTACTCGACGGACTCGCCCGCGAGCGAGCGCCCGGCGGCCTTGCCCGCGTTCTCGGCGTTCGCCCAGTGCTCGATGCGGATCGGCCGCTGCAGCACCGGGTGGAAGACGCTCGCGACGTCGCCCACAGCGTAGACATCCTCGGCACTCGTGCGGAATGCGGCATCCGTCACCACACCGCGGTCGACCTCGAGCCCTGCAGCCTCCGCCAGACCGGTCTCGGGGATCGCGCCGATGCCCACCACCACGATGTCGGCGGGCACGACCTCGCCGCCCTCGAGCTCGACGCCCGTGACCCGGCCGCCGTCGGTGCTGCCGTCGCCATCGCCGCGGATGCCCGCGACACTCGTCGACATGCGAAGATCGACCCCGTGCTCGCGATGGAGCGCGGCGAACACCGATCCGGCGTCGTCGCCGATCGCGGCATTGAGTGGCACGGTCTCGAGGCCGAGCACCGTCACCTCGTTCTCGTAGCCGCGGGCCGCAGCCGCGACCTCGAGGCCGATCCAGCCGGCCCCGATGACGACGACCCGCCGGCCACCGGGCCTGAGCGCTTCCCGCAGCGCCACCGAGTCCTCGACGGTGCGCAGCAGGTGCACGCCGGCCAGTTCGCCGCCCGGGCCGCCGAAACGGCGCGGCGACGCTCCCGTGGCGAGGAGCGCGCGCCCGAACCGCAGGCTGGCGCCATCGTCGAGCTCGATCGTGTGCGCCGACGGGTCGAGTCGTGTCGCACGTCGCCCGCGCAGGAGCACGACGCGCTGCTCCTCGTACCAGGCCGCCGGGTGCACGTCGATGCTGTCGCGTTCGGCGCCGCCGACGAGGAACTCCTTCGAGAGCGGCGGCCGCGTGTAGGGCAGCGCCTGCTCGGCCGACACGATCACGAGCGGGCCGCCGTACCCCGCCTCGCGTGCGCCCTCGGCCGCTCGGGCTCCGGCAAGTCCACCACCGATGATGACGATCGATTCCTGTTCGGACATCTCATCCACCTCACTCACTCCTGGTGCGAACGCCGCATCGCGCGAGGAACTCGCGTCGCGTGCGCTCGTCGTCGCGCACGACTCCCGTGAAGGAGCTCGTCATGGTTCGGGCACCGCGTACCTGCACACCGCGGAGCGACATGCAGAGGTGCTCGGCTTCGATCACGACGCCCACGCCGAGCGGATCGAGTTCGGCGTCGATCCATCTGGCCACCTGATGCGTGAGTCGCTCCTGCACCTGCAGGTCGCGGGCGAATCGCTCGACGACCCGCGCGAACTTCGACAGGCCGAGGATCCGGTCGCCGGGCACGTAACCGACATGGGCGGTTCCGCTGAACGGCAGCAGGTGGTGCTCGCACAGCGAGTCGAACGGGATGCCCGCCACGACGACGAGTTCGTCGTAGCCCTCGTCATTGGGGAAGGACGTCGCCTCGAACGGGCGTGGCGTCAACATCTCGATGAACGAGTCCGCGACCCGGCGCGGCGTCTCCGCCAGATGCGGCGAGCGGATGTCGCGGCCGAGCGCCGTGAGCAGCTCGGCGACCGCGGCGGCGGCGCGCGCCCGGTCGACGGGTTCGAGGACTTCCTGGGGTTCGCGCGAGGCCAGAGGCTCGTCGGCCGCGGCGGCCACCGCGTGCAGGTGGGGCCTGGACGCGCCCTGCTCGGCGAGTTCGATCGAGGTCATGTGCGCACCCTTCCGTCGATCTCGACGCTAGGCCCGCGCCGTTCTTTTGTCAATCATCATTGTTTTTAGAGTAGGATCGAGTCATGGCATCCGACGATGAAGCCACCTTCGAGCGCCGCGTGAGCGCCGTCTCGGCCCTCGCCGACCCGCTGCGCCGCCGCGTCTACGACGCCGTCGCGCGCAGCGCGGAGCCGCTCGGACACGACGCGGTGGCCGCCGCGCTCGACGTTCCGCGCTCCACGGCGGCCTTCCATCTCAACCGGCTCGCCGCCGAAGGGCTCCTCGACGTGGAGTTCCGCCGCCTCGGCGAGCGCACCGGTCCGGGGCAGGGACGCCCGGCGAAGGTGTACCGACGCACCGACAACGATCTCGCGGTGGAACTGCCACGTCGCCTCTACGAACTGGCCGGACGCATCATGGCCCGGGCCATCGCCGTCGCCGCCGCCGACGACGTGCCCGTGATGGACTCGTTGCGTGCGGCGGCGATGCACACCGGGGCTCGGATCGCCGAGGCATCCGACGACCTCGACGACGCCCTCGACCACCTCGGCATGGAGCCGACGGCCGACGGCCCCGACGTGGTGCTCGGCACCTGTCCGTTCCACGTCCTCGCCCAGGAGAACCCGGGGATCGTGTGCGCGCTCAACCAGTCGCTGGTCTGCGGCATGGCCGAGGCGGTCGGCGATGACCCTGCCCGGGTGCGGCTCGACCCCGGCGCCGGGCGATGCTGCGTTCGCATCGGGCCGGCGAACGATGCCGTCCAAGGAGTTCCCAGCTAGGTTTCAGCCAACGCGCAGAGAATCGTCCCATGAGCGACGGACCACGCATTCTCATCGTCGACGACGAACCCAACATCCGCGATCTCCTCACCACGAGCCTGCGGTTCGCCGGATTCGCCGTTCGCGCCGTCGGCAACGGCGCCCAGACCATCTCGGCCGTGCTCGAGGAGGAGCCCGACCTCATCATCCTCGACGTGATGCTTCCCGACATGAACGGGTTCGGGGTCACGAAGCGCCTGCGCTCCGCCGGCTACACCGCCCCCATCCTGTTCCTCACCGCGAAGGACGACACGGAGGACAAGATCACGGGCCTCACGGTCGGCGGCGACGACTACGTGACGAAGCCGTTCAGCCTCGACGAGATCGTGGCCCGCATCAAGGCGATCCTCCGGCGTACCATGCACGCCGAGGAGGACGCGGTCATTCGCACCGGCGAGCTCACCATGGACCAGGACACGCATGAGGTGCTCGTCGGCGACGTGCCCGTCGAGCTCTCCCCCACCGAGTTCAAGCTCCTGCGCTACCTCATGCTGAACCCCAACCGAGTCCTCTCGAAGGCGCAGATCCTCGACCACGTGTGGGAGTACGACTTCAACGGCGACGCGGGCATCGTGGAGAGCTACATCTCCTACCTCCGCCGCAAGCTCGACCAGCACTCGACCGAACCGCTCATCCAGACCAAGCGAGGATTCGGGTACATGCTGAAGTCCTCGAAGCCCTGACTCAGGCTTGACCGCCTAGACTCGGCGCGCCATGCATCAGACGATTTCCGAGCGGTGGAACCGCATCTCGCTGCGCACCAAGATCACCGGGGTGACGGTGCTGATGCTCACGCTCGGACTCCTCGTCTCGGGCATCGGCACCGCGGCGATGCTCCGCTCGTACGTCGAGGAGCAGATGGCCTCGAAACTCGAGGCCCTCGCGACCGGCGACCTGGCCAAGTACTTCGAACCGGGCGAAACCCGCTCCGAGGACCTCTACGGCCGAGACTTCAGCGACTCCGAAGACGTCTTCGTGGCGGTCTACCGGCCGTCGGGCGAGTACGTCGGCAACAACTGGTCGCGCACCGATCGGGACACGCCGCGGATCCCCCGCACCCTGACCCAGGCCGAGGTCACGGAGCTGAATCCGGGCGGGTTCACCGTGATCCAGCTCGAGGACTCCGCGGGCGCCCGCACGTACCGGGCGGTGACGGCGCTTATGGAGGCCGACAACCAGGGCAACTACGCGCCCATCATCATCGCGATCTCGTCGAAGGACACCGAGCGCCTGCTCGCGGTCTACCTCACGATCTTCCTCGGCTTCGGCCTCGGGGTCGTGCTCGTCGGCGCCCTGCTTACCCGCATGCTGGTGACCACGACGTTCGCGCCCCTGCGCGAGGTTGAGCGCACGGCTGCCGCGATCGCCGACGGCGACTTCAGCCAGCGACTCGGCGGGGCCACGCCGAACACCGAGGTCGGGCGCCTCAACCGTTCGCTCAACACCATGCTGAACCGCATCGACCGCGCATTCCGCGACCGCGCCCGCACGATCGAGCAGATGCGCCGGTTCGTCGGCGACGCATCCCACGAGCTGCGCACGCCGCTCGTGTCGGTGCGCGGCTACGCCGAGCTGTACCGCATGGGCGCCCTGCAAAGTCCCGACGAGGTCGGCCAGGCGATGGACCGCATCGAGAAGGAGGCCATCCGCATGGGCGGTCTCGTCGAAGACCTCCTCGCCCTCGCCCGGCTCGACGAAGCGAAGCCACTCGAGCTCGTCGAGGTCGACCTCGTGCCCCTCGCGCGCGATGCCGCCCTCGACGCCATGGCCGCGCATCCCGGTCGCATCGTCACCGTCATCGCACCCGAGGAGACGGGCGAAGCGGATGCCGCGGGCGAGCCGCCGACCGAGGTCGTCGTCGAACTCGAACCCGAACGGCCGGCGACCGGTGCGATGTCGTTCGCGGGCGCCACGCTCGCCCGTCTCCGCGGCCGCCGCCGCCGAGGCGAGGGTGCCGTTGGGGGCGGCCGGCGCGGATCGGGCCAGCGGGCAGGGGCAGGGGCAGGGGCATCCGCTGCCGCCTCCAGGCGGACGGGCGGGTCCAAGACGCGCGCGGCGTCGGCGAGCGATGCGGTGGCCACCACCGTCGCGGACACGTCGAGGCCACCCGCGACGTCGGGTGCGATCGTACCCGTGCGGCGAGCCGTGGTGCTCGCCGAAGAGAACAAGGTTCGCCAGGTGCTCACCAACCTCATGGCGAACGCGATCCGCTTCACCACCGACGGCAGCCCCATCGAGATCCGGGTCTCGGTCGACGACCCCGCCGAACGCGCCATGATCGAGGTCATCGACCACGGCGAGGGCATCGCGCCGCAGATCCGCGAGAAGATCTTCCAGCGGTTCTGGCGCGCCGACACCTCGCGCACCCGCGAGACGGGCGGCTCCGGACTCGGCCTCGCGATCGTCTCGTCGATCGTGGCCGCGCACAACGGCACGGTGGATGTCGTCGAGACACCCGGCGGCGGCGCCACGTTCCGGGTCTCACTGCCGCTCGCGGGGTCGACCGCGGCGCCGCAGTCGGTCATGCCGGCCTGAACCCACTCCTCCTCACGAGGCGGTGGAGCTCGGATGCCGCTCCCCAGCGCCCACGTCGGCGTCGTGCCCGGCGCGGTGGCGCCCGTAACGTGTCGCCCACATCCGAGTGGAAGGAAACCCGAATCCCATGACCATCTACCACGTCGACGCCGCACAGGTGTCCGCCGCCACCCAGACCGTGCAGGGCACGATCGGCCGCATCCAGTCCGAGGTGTCGTCGCTCCTCGGCCAGCTCACCGGGCTGCAGTCCTCCTGGTCGGGCCAGGCCGCCACGGCGTTCCAGGGTGCCGTGTCCGACTGGCGCGCGACCCAGCTGCAGGTCGAGCAGAGCCTCGCGCACCTCAATCGCGCCCTCGGCATCGCCGCGACGCAGTACGCCGACGCCGAGCAGGCGAATGCGCGGCTGTTCCTGCGCTGAGCCCGTCCTCGGAGATGGCGTGCGGACGTCAGGATTCCGGCGACATGTGGCGAGCTACGATGGCGGCGATATCCAAGGCGGCCGCGCGAGTCGACTCGACCCAAGCGGCCGGAAGCTCACCGCCGTGGCCCGCTGGGGGCGCGGGATACACGGTCACCCGCCCCCAGTCACCGGCGACGCTGAAATCGATCACGCAGTCACTCGCGGAGTCGTCGCACCGAGCGATTGCCTCGGACCCATCGACTCCGGTGAGGGTGACCGGCGTTCCACCGGAGTCCAGCCAGGAGTCCGCGAATCGGGAGAACCCCCAATCGCCCGCGGGGAGGATGCCGATCTGCCCCAGGGTGGCGTCACTCGTCGCGATTGCGAGCGAACACCGCGCCGCGCCGGTCGTGTTCAACCCGTACCAGTACTGACCGACACGGGGGCCATCCCACTGCGCACCGACCCGGAGTTCGGAGACATCCGTCACCTCGACGATCTCGGCGGTCGGCGTGAGGACGTCGCAGTCGACCGGAACGTTGCCACTCGGCGTCGCGGGCGACCACCGTTCGCGTGCCGTCGCCGCCTCGAGCGTGGAAACCATCGAGTCGAAGACCGACCGGAACGCCTCCACCAGGTCCTCTGCCGTCGTGTCGGGCTCGACCACGATGCGATCGACGACGAGTTCGACCCAGGTCTGGCCGATCAGCCCGAAGAGCTCGCAGTAGCCGGTGTTCACCCCTTCCATCGGACCAAGGCATCTCGGACCCTGGACGTGCTCGCCGTACGTGGGATCGCGCGTGTCGTAGGTGTCGACATAGGTGATCGCCTGCTCGAGCCCTTCCGGAAGGATGCTGAGCCTGACCAGCTGGCCATCGGGTTCTTCGTTGGGAAAGGGGTTGTGCGGCAGCCCGTTCGTCCACGTGCACGTGAGTGCACCGAGTTGCACGACGGCAGCGGAATCGGGATCGAGGAGATCCGCCAACGCCTCGGGCGCCAGGGGATTCACGATCACGCCGACGAACTCCTGCATCGCCGCGGGGTCCACGATGTCATCACAGTCGGCGTCGATGCGCGGCTCCGGGCCGTCTGCGATGACGGGCTCGACACTCGACGTGGGCGTGGCCACCGGAGGCTCCGTCTCGGTCGGCGTCGCGGCGACGCAACCCGCGAATGCCACCGCCGCCACCATCGCAAGGGAGCCGAGGAGGACTGAACGGAGGCGTCGGCGAGGTGACATGCCCACCAACATATCTGGCCCGAAGATGCCGAACCGTCCGGGCCGCATCACAGGTCCGTCACGACGCGGACACGAAGATGGGCGCCTCCCGAAGGAGACGCCCATCTTCGTGATGCGGAGCGGTGAGCCCCCTCCGATCGGATCGGACTAGAAGTCCATGCCGCCCGTCGGGTCGCCGCCGGCCGGAGCCGAGACCTTCTCGGGCTTGTCGGCGACGACGGCCTCGGTCGTGAGGAAGAGGCCGGCGATCGACGCGGCATTCTGCAGCGCCGAGCGCGTCACCTTCGCCGGGTCGATGATGCCCTGGGCGATGAGGTCGCCGTACTCGCCGGTCGCGGCGTTGAGGCCGTGCCCGTCGGGCAGCTCGGAGACCTTGTTCGCGACGACGCCCGGCTCGAGGCCCGCGTTGAGGGCGATCTGCTTGAGCGGCGCCTCGATGGCGACCTTCACGATGTTGGCACCGGTCGCCTCGTCGCCCGTGAGCTCGAGGTTCGCGAACGCCTTCTTGCCGGCCTGGATGAGGGCGACGCCACCACCGGCGACGATGCCCTCCTCGACGGCGGCCTTCGCGTTGCGAACGGCGTCTTCGATGCGGTGCTTGCGCTCCTTGAGCTCGACCTCGGTCGCGGCGCCAGCCTTGATGACGGCGACGCCGCCCGCGAGCTTCGCGAGGCGCTCCTGGAGCTTCTCGCGGTCGTAGTCCGAGTCGGTGTTGTCGATCTCGGCACGGATCTGCGCGACGCGACCGGCGATGGCTTCGGCGTCACCCGCACCCTCGACGATCGTGGTCTCGTCCTTGGTGATGACGACCTTGCGAGCCTGGCCGAGCAGGTCGAGGGTGACGTTCTCGAGCTTGAGACCGACCTCCTCGGAGATGACCTGGCCGCCGGTGAGGATCGCGATGTCCTGCAGCTGCGCCTTGCGACGGTCGCCGAAGCCGGGGGCCTTGACCGCGACCGACTTGAAGATGCCGCGGATCTTGTTGACGATGAGCGTCGCGAGCGCCTCACCGTCGACGTCCTCGGCGATGATGAGGAGCTGCTTGCCCGTCTGGATCACCTTGTCGACGATGGGGAGCAGGTCCTTGATGTTCGAGACCTTGCCGTTCACGATCAGGATGTACGGGTCCTCGAAGACCGCCTCCTGGCGCTCGGGGTCCGTCACGAAGTACGCCGACAGGTAGCCCTTGTCGAAGCGCATGCCCTCGGTGAGCTCGAGCTCGGTGCCGAAGGTGTTCGACTCCTCGACGGTGACGACGCCCTCCTTGCCGACCTTGTCGATCGCCTCGGCGATGATCGCGCCGATCTCGGGGTCGGCAGCGGAGATCGACGCGGTCGCGGCGATCTCGTCCTTGGTCTCGATCTCCTTCGCGGCTTTCAGCAGCTCGCCGGTGACGGCTGCGACGGCCTTCTCGATGCCGCGCTTCAGCAGGATGGGGTCGGCGCCTGCGGCGACGTTGCGGAGGCCCTCGCGCACGAGCGCCTGGGCGAGCACGACCGAGGTGGTGGTGCCGTCACCGGCGACGTCGTCGGTCTTCTTCGCGACCTCCTTGACGAGCTCGGCGCCGATCTTCTCGTACGGGTCGTCGAGCTCGATCTCCTTGGCGATCGACACGCCGTCGTTCGTGATGGTGGGGGCGCCCCACTTCTTCTCGAGCACGACGTTGCGACCGCGCGGGCCGAGGGTCACCTTCACGGCGTCAGCGAGCTGGTTGAGGCCACGCTCGAGACCGCGGCGGGCCTCCTCGTTGAAAGCAATGATCTTTGCCATGTGTGTTTCTCGTCCTTTCCCGGACGTCTTCAAAGATTCGTTGGTTTAGCACTCAAAACGAGTGAGTGCTAAGACGATTCTGGCACTCTACCGGCACGAGTGCAAGCGAGCACGGATGCCCCCGGGACCGCCGCCGCGCGCCCGCGGTCATGGCGCGAACGAGACCGACCCCTCGGCCGGCACGAGCTCGACCCACGTGTTGCCCGGCGCGAGCGGCAGCGCGCGCCCGTCGTCGGCCTTCAGCACGATGGGCGCTGCATCGGCATCCTTCACCCACGTGCCGTGCGCGGTCCTCCCGGCGACCGAGACCCACGCCTCGCCCGTTCCGGACAACACCGTGAGCGGCACCTCGCCGAAGCGCCCGTCGATGGCCACGCTCAGCGTCACGATGTTCGTCGCGCGCACCCGTTCGCCGGATGCCTCGACGTCGGCTTCTCCGTCCTGCGAGCGGAGCCAGGCCGAGCCGGACGCATCCCACTCCCACGACCTCGCCTCCCGCTCCGAGAACGCGAGGTCCAGACGCGAGGTCGGGCTCGCGCCGAACTCCGCCGGCGCGAGCGGATCGTTGTCGCCGTAGGTGAACTGCGCGGGCGGTGGCGACAGGGCGGCGTTCCGCCGGACCGCCTCGGGGGCGTCGAGGATCACATCGTGCGGCGAGGGCCGGTCCACAGCGCGCTCGAAGAGGCCCGTGTCGTCCTCATCGAACACGAGGTTCACGAGCGGGGTCGCCTTCATGAGGTCGACGAAGCCCGGCTGGCCGCCGGAGTACGCGATGATCCCACTGAACGGCGAGGCGATCGCCGGGTCCATCGGCCTGATGGAACGCACCGGACCGACGGCGTCGGGCACGTCCGAGTGCCACACCACCAGATACCGCGTGAGGCCGCCCTCCACGAGCTCCTCGAACACGATGTCGCTGCGGTTGAGGCCGAGCTGCGGGCGCGCCGCCTCGTGGTTGTCGATCTTCGCCGCGAGCGACGGATGCCGCAGCGCCGCCGCATCGGCCGGCGTGCCTCGCAGCGGCGCGAGGGTCACCGGATCGGGCGGTCCGTGACCGCCGGCGGACGCGGTCGGGGGCACCAACAGATCCAGCGGCACGTTCGCACAACCGGTCAGCAGCAACACGGATGCCACGACCGCGCCGACCGGCATCCGCCACCGATGGGCCGCACGGGCCCTGCTCCCCATGGCGTCATGGTACGACGGCGTCCGAGCGCGTGCGATCGACGCGCCGACGAGACATCCGCCCGTTCGGCAGGACCGGCGGCGGGACGGTGAACGCGCCCCCGGCGCACCGGCGACGCGCTCGAGTGCAGAACTCAGGCGGGGCGGACGGCCTCGGCCTGCGGACCCTTCGAACCGGTGCCCACTTCGAAGACGACCTGCTGGCCCTCCTCGAGTACCTTGTACCCCGCCATGTCGATGGCGGAGTAGTGGACGAAGACGTCCTGGCCTCCATCGACGGTGATGAACCCGTAACCCTTTTCAGCGTTGAACCACTTGACGGTTCCGTTCGCCATGCGTTGCTCCCATGTTGCCGTTGTGCAGATCAGCACGTGCCTGTCGCCTGTACCGGGCCCCTTCGGATCGTGCTGACGGAACACCGCGGGCGGCGCCGGGCGTTCCACACGGGATCGAGCGACCAACCCCCAGATAACAACGCCGAGTTACTGCGACACAAGAGCCAGGACGCACGAAATGGTCGCAGAATGGCAACGATTCGGCGACAATCAGCCCCCGATCGCCGTGGCGTAGTCGGAACCGACCACGAGCACGAGCGGGGTCCCGACCTGGGCGAACTGCTCGGAGAGCCGCACGTCGGCCTCGGCGACGGCCTGCGCCACGCCGCGGGCTGCGCCTTCGAGATCGGGTGTGGCGTAGTAGACGACCGTCTCGGTGATGTCGCTGGTGCTCGCGTTCGCCGTCGTCCCTACGGGGATCCCGGCCGCCGTGAGCGTCTCGCCCGCTCGCGCGGCGAGACCGGACGTCGTCGTGCCGTTCAGCACCGTCACCGGGACGTCGGGCGCGATGGTCGGCGGGGCTGCGACCGGCGTGGGCGATGGCGTGGCGGCCGCACCCGGGTCGCCGAAGTTCAGGCGGTCGTTCAGGATGACCACCGAGCCGATGCCCACCGCGACGAGCACGACGGTCGCGAGCGCCGCCCAGCCGAACGCGACCCATCGCGCGCCGCGTCGCACCGGGGCGCGGTGCGCGCCGACCCGTTCGATGCCGTGAGGGATGGAGTCGAATCGGTCGCGGGGGAACTTCTGCGCCATGGGTCCAGTCGGGGGTCGGGGCCGCGCTCAGTCGAGCGGTCGGCCGATCGAGAGGGAGCGACGCGCGCGCGTCGCCGCACGCGCCTCGCGCATCCTCTGCAAGCGCTTGACCAGCATGGGGTCGAAGCGGAGGGCTGCAGGGGAATCGATGAGTTCGCCGAGGATCCGATAGTACCGGGCGGCTGAGATGCCGAACTCCTCGCGGATGGCCTCGGCCTTCTGGCCCGGTTGCTGCCAGGCCCTCGCCTCGAACGTCAGCACGCGCACCGCGCGTTCGTCGAGCGCTCCGTCATCACCGCGGGCGGGGACCGGTCCGGCACTCATGCATCCTCCCGTCCTGCGGAGGGTCTCCGCCTGCAGCACATCCTAGGGACTCGCAGCCATGAGGAAGCCGAGCGTCTCGGCGTGTGCGTCGTCACGGAACAGTGGCAGGGCGTCACACGTTGCATGGAGGGGGTGAAGACCTGCGACCATGGTGAGAGACCACGGCGAACGGATCGGAAGGAGCGCTCATGGCGTATCGCGTGAACAAGACCGATGAGGAGTGGCGCGCCGAGCTCGACGCCGAGCAGTACGCGGTGCTCCGCGAGGCGGCGACCGAGCGCCCGTGGTCGGGCGAGCTCCTCGACGAGGAACGCGCCGGCGTCTACACCTGCGCCGCCTGCGGCGCCGAGCTCTTCAAGAGCGGCACGAAGTTCGATTCGGGCTGCGGCTGGCCGAGCTTCTACGAGTCGGTGCGTCCCGAGGCCGTCGAGCTCATCGAGGACGCCTCGCTCGGCATGGTCCGCACCGAGGTGCGCTGCGCCGCGTGCGGTTCGCACCTCGGCCACGTCTTCCCCGACGGCTTCGGCACCCCCACGGGCGACCGCTACTGCATGAACTCGCTCGCCCTCGGGTTCAACGCGGAGTCCTGACGCGTGGGCTCCGCACTTGAGGCGGCGCTCGCGAGGCGGTCGTCGCCGAAGGTGACGGATGCCGCACCCGACGACCAGGCGCTCCGGACACTCCTCGAGGGCGCCGCGCGCGTCGCCGACCACGCCTCGCTCGGACCGTGGCGCCTCATCGCCCTGCGCGGCGGCGCCCGTGAGCGTCTCGGACAGGCCCTCGCCCGGGCTGCGGGCGCCGAGGGCGACGCCGCGGCGAAGCTTGCCGGAAAGCCGCTCCGCGCGCCGCTCCTGATCGCGGTGGTCGCCGTCGTCACGCCGGAGCATCCGAAGGTCCCCGAATGGGAGCAGGAGGCCTCAGCCGCCGGCGTCGCCCACGTGCTCAGCCTGCTGCTCGACGAGGCCGGCTGGGGCGTGATGTGGCGCTCGGGCCCGCACACGCGGCATCCGCTCGTCGCCGAGATGCACGGGCTGGCGGCGAACGAGCGCCTGCTGGGCTGGCTCTACGTCGGCGGCGCACCTGCCGGTGGCCGCGGTGAGCGCCGCGCCGAGCACGTCGCCGCCTCGCGGCTGACGACCCTCGACTAGTTGCGATGTCCAGGGACGTTGTTTGGGACACGGGCCTGATCTGCTGAAGGGCGAAGGCCTCCGGTTGTGAAGTGGAGCTGTTCAAGGAACCGCTTCGACAACCTGGAGGCCTTCGTGTCCCACGCTAACGCGCTGTTGACCCCGCGCGCTCGTCTTCGGCTGGCACGCCTGATCGTCGACGACCACTGGACGCCGTCGGTAGCGGCGAAGATGTTCATGGTCTCGACCGTCACTGCCCGCAGGTGGGCGGCCCGGTACCGGGCCGAGGGCCCGGCTGGAATGGCCGATCGCTCGAGCCGACCGCATTCGATGCCGACGAAGACGCCGCAGCTGATCGTCAAGAAGATCGTCAAAGCGAGGTGGCGGCGCCGACTCGGTCCGGCGCAGATCGCCGGCGAACTCGGCCTGGCGACCTCGACCGTGCACGCTGTCCTGGTCCGCTGCCGCATCAACCGGCTCAGCCGCATCGACCGAGTCACCGGCGAACCGCTGCGCCGATACGAGCACGACCACCCCGGCTCGCTCATCCACGTCGATGTCACGAAGTTCGGCAACATCCCCGACGGTGGCGGCTGGCGCTTCCTCGGCCTCGTCCAGGGAGAGAAGAACCGCCAAGCCACCGCTCGCCGCACCGGGCAGCCGGAACGAACGCTACGAGCACGAGTGGGCACCGCCTACGTGCACACCGTCCTCGACGATTACTCCCGCGTCGCCTACACCGAGATCTGCGCTGACGAGAAAGCACCGACCGCGATCGGTGTCCTACGCCGAGCCGTCGCGTCGTTCGCCGAACGCGGGGTGATCGTCGAACGGGTCCTATCGGACAACGGCTCGGCCTACAAGTCGCACGCCTGGCGCGATGCGTGCACCGACCTCGGCATCACCCCGAAGAAGACCCGCCCCTACGACCCCAGACCAACGGCAAGATCGAACGCTTCCACCGCACCCTCGCCGACGGATGGGCGTACGCCAGGCTCTACACCTCAGAGACCGAACGACGCCAGACCCTGCCCGGCTGGCTCCACTTCTACAATCAGCACAGGCGACACTCCGCGATCGGCGACACGCCCATCAGCAGACTCAACAACTTGCCTGGACATCACACCTAGCCGGTCGCCAAGAATCGATGTACGGCGTCGACGAAAGCTTCGGGATTCTCGACATTCGAAAGATGCATTGCGGAGAGGTAGAGCGTCTGCGCAGCGGGGATGGTTCGAGCGATCAGCGCGCCGTGGTCCGGCAAGCACACGGTGTCCTGCTCGCCAATGATCACGAGTGTCGGGGCTTGAATCAGAGCAATGGTGCGACGCATGTCAGCGTCACGTACAGCGGCCATGCACCCCACTAGGCCGGTCGCTCGCATATTCACGAGAGTCTCGCGGAACGGTTCGACTGTTGATTGCTCAGCCAGGATCTCGAGGGGAAACCAATTGCTCAAGAACATCTCCGCGACATCTGTTAGATCCCGCGAAAGACGAATCCCGTCGATCTGTGCGTCCCACTGTGGCGAGGGCCCTAGATACGCCGATGTGTTCGCGAGAATCAACCGATTGAGACGTTCAGGCGCATGGACTCCGAGCCATTGGCCGACCAAACCTCCAAGGGAGAGGCCGCAGAAGTGGGCACGATCGACGCTCAACGCGTCGAGCAGCTCGATAACATCCCTACCCAGGCGCTCAACTGAATATGCGCCGGCAGGAGCGTCCGAGAGCCCATGCCCGCGCGTGTCGTATCGCACCAGACGAAAGGCACGCGCAAGATCTGGAACGTTGACATCCCACATCTCTAAGGTCGTCGCAATCGAGTTTGACAAGACGAGCACCGGAGCGTCGTCTGGCCCCTCGATTCGGTAGCGGATTCGTGTACCGTCCCCGAGGGTGAGCGTGGATGACATCGACGAGGTCCTTTCAGGTAGCGTGCGAACGACCTACGATAAGACCTGACATCAATGTGAGCATCAAGGACGCGAATGAGGATCGGTGAGTTGTCACGTCGCACAGGCGTGAGTGTTAGGTCTTTGCGATACTACGAGGAGCAGCAGCTCATGGCGCCGACGCGGACCGCTGGCGGACAGCGCGAGTACTCCGAAGCCGCCGTCGATCGCGTGATCCTCGTGCAGCAGCTATTCGCTGCCGGCTTGCACAGCGTTCGGATCGCGGAGATCCTCCCGTGTATGCGCGCTCCCGAGGGTGGACCGAACGAACGGGCGACAGCGAGGCTGGCCCAGAGTCTCGTCGCCGAACGCGAGCGCATCGACTCGACGATCGCCGATCTCCTTCGGTCCCGCGCCCTTCTCGATGACATCGTCTCTTCCGCCGCCCTTGCCGACAGCAGCATCGACTGAGCGCACCTGGCTCTCCGTCTCGGGGCAGCGTTGTGCGGGTGACGCCCGCAGAATCTCGCGAGGGGTTAAGCTCCGCTGCCCGTGTCGCATGGTCGCGGAGGATCTGGATCCCTCGGCGAATGGCGGGTTGCGTGCGCATCGATCAGTCCCGCAGCGACATAGTCGAACGCTGTGGCGTAGTCGGGCGCGGCGACTTGAAAGCGTGGGCTGAACCCCATCGCGTTGCAGGCTGAGATTGCGATGGCACGACATGGGCCCTTGGCATGCAACGAAGATTCGTCGACGGCAACGGGCTGCCGTTGGTGACGTTGATCACGCCGGGACAGGCGGGTGACTCACCGATGTTCCTGCCGCTGATGACGCAGCTGCGGGTCGGACGCGACACAGGCAGACCCCGCACCCGACCGGACGCTGTCCGTGGCGACAAGGCGTACTCGTACCGCGCGATCCGCGGTCATCTCCGCACCCGCAGTATCAGGGCCGTCATCCCCGAGCCCGATGACCAGAAGGGCCACCGCCAGCGGCGCGGCTCACGTGGCGGCCGTCCCGTCGCGCTCGACGCTGCCGACTACCGCCACCGGAACGTGATCGAACGCAACTACTGCCGCACAAGCAAGGCGAGGACTCGCCACCCGCTACAACAAGCACGCCGTCACCTACCGAGCCGCCGTCGTCCTCAACGCCGTCATCGCCTGGACCCGCCAATTGTCAGACACGCCCTACTCGCCGGGGTGGCCCCGCCACGGTCGCCGTGTGCTTGTGACGCGACCAGCGCACACTCGCGATGACGACCGCCACGAGCGCGAGCGCCGTGCCGCCGATCGTCGCGACGTCGACGGTACGGCCCCCGGTCGGTGCCAGCAGGTCCAGCGAGAGCGCCGCCGCGAGCTGACCGGCGACTCCGCAGAGGGCGAGCACGAGCACGCCGACGATGCGAACGAGCACCGCCTGACCGGCGATGAAGATGCATCCGATCGCCCCGCCCGTGTACAACCACGCGTCACCGGGCAGCGTTTCGGGCCAACCCACCGCGAGCGCGTGCACGAGCATGGCCGCGACGAGGGCGGCGCTGCCGATCGCGAAGTTCACGACGGTCGCGGTGAGTGCGCTCGCCGCCACTCCCCGCACTCGGCCGTTGACCGCCTGCTGCCACGCACCGCCGACGCCGGCGAGGAAGGGCAGGAGCATGACGAGGGGCGGCACGTCGCGCTCGAGCTGCGCCCAGACGGCCCACGAGATCGCCGCGAGCGCGAGCACGGCGCCGGCGATGCGGGTCACCGTCAGTGGCCGCCGCCCGCCCGGGCCGAGCCCGACGAGGTCGAACACGATGCCGCCGAGCGTCTGGCCCGCGACGATCGCCACCGTGAAGAGGGCCACGCCGACGACGCCGACCGAGAAGCCCTGCGTCAAGACGAACCACGCGCCCGCGAGGCCGCCGAGCAGCATCCACCAGGGCAGCGTGCGTTCGCGTAGGCCGGCCGCCAGTGCGGTGAGGCCCCGTCGCCCGGGACGCCACATCGCGAGTGCCGCGAGCAGGATCACCAGGCCGCTGCCGAACGAGATCACCGCGGCGGTGTACGCGTCGTCGATCGCCCGGGCGAGCTCGCCGTTGATCCGCGACTGCACGGCGGTGAGTGCCCCGCAGCCGAGTGCGAAGACGATGGCGAGCCACATGGGCAGCCGAGTCGGCTCGGCGTGCGCATGACGATGCGCCGATGCGGCACCCGGACCGACGCCCACGTCGCCGGCCGCCGAGTTCGCCGCGGCCGCGGCATCCGTCTCGCGGTACTCAGTCAAGAGCCGGCTGCGGGACTCGAACCCGCAACCACCGCTTTACAAGAGCGGTGCGCTACCAATTGCGCCAAGCCGGCCTGAGGTGTCGACCTCGCGAACATCCTACCGACCCGACGAAGGCCCGGCACTCGCCGGGCCCTCGTCGTCGATCGGATGCCGCTACTGCGCGGGCGGGGTCGGCGTGGGCGTCGGCGTGGGCGTCGACTCGGAGTCGTTGAACGTCGCGCTCGTGGCCTGCAGCACGAACGACTGGAACTCCGCCGGGTCGTCGAGTCGGCCGCTGTACTGCTGTCCGTTCACGAGCACCGTCGGGGTGCCCGTGATCGACGGCAGGTCGGAGTTCGGCACCGGCTGGGTGAGGGCACGGTTCGTGGCATCCTGCACCCACGACTTGAACTGCACGTCGTCGATGCACTTCTCCACCTCGGACCGGTCGGACACGCCCGCCTCGCCGGCAAGGTCCTTGAGCTGGTCGTTGGTAAGGCCGGCCGTGCCCTCCTCGGGCTGGTTCTGGAAGAGGAGCGCGTTGAAGTCGAAGAACGAGTCAGGCGATGAGTCGGCGACACAGGCGGCCGCGTTGGCGGCTCGGAGCGAGTACTGCGTGCCCGCCGACTTGTTCGTGAGGATGGAGACGGGATGCACCTCGAGGGTCGCGGCGCCCTCCTCGACCATGGTGCGGATCGAGTCGGAGTTCGTCGCCTCGAACTGGCCGCAGAACGGGCACAGGTAGTCGACGTAGACGACGATGTTCGCCACCGTGCCGCTCTCATCGGGCTCGGTGGGGGTCGGCGTCTCGTTCGCGGCGAGCGCCGCCGTCTCGACCGCAGTGATGCCGCCGTCCTCCGAGGCCGTGAGGAGGATGCCGTCGCTCGCCATGTTCCGGGGACCGGGGCCCTCCGGCCGCGTGCTCTGCACGATGACCGTGACGACGATCGCCGCGATCGCGAGCACCACTACGATGACGCCGCCCTGAATCAGGTGCTTCTTGCGACGCTCCCGCTTCTTCTGCTCCTCACGGAGGATGCGGGCCTTCTCACGAGCCGCCTCCCGGCGTTCATTGCGGGAGGGGCGTGGCTGGTTCGAACCGCCGTAGGTCATCGATGGTCACTCCGGTCGCTGTGTGGGCGCGCGCGTATGCACACGGACGCACCAACGATAGTAGGAAGCGTGTCTGGGAATCACCCAAGCCGACGCCGTACGCGGCCTGCGACGAACATGTGAGCACCCTGCGTCGTTTCGTCGCTCACGCGCGTGGCATACTGAGGGGGCGTCGCCGCCGAAGTCGACGTATTCCCATTCACTACGGATCGTCCGGCACGTACCTGCCGGTGAAGGAGAAGCACGATCATGGCATCAGTCACGTTCGACAAGGCCACCCGCCTCTATCCGGGCAGCACCCGGCCCGCCGTCGACAAGCTCGACCTCGAGGTCGCCGACGGCGAGTTCCTCGTCCTGGTCGGCCCCTCCGGTTGCGGCAAGTCCACGTCGCTCCGCATGCTCGCGGGCCTGGAAGAGGTCAACGAGGGCAACATCTTCATCGGCGACCGCAACGTCACCGACGTGCCCCCGAAGGACCGCGACATCGCCATGGTCTTCCAGAACTACGCGCTGTACCCCCACATGACCGTTGCCGAGAACATGGGCTTCGCGCTCAAGATCGCGGGCATCGGCAAGGAGGAGCGCGCCGCGCGAGTGCTCGAGGCCGCGAAGCTCCTCGACCTCGAGCCCTACCTCGCTCGCAAGCCGAAGGCACTCTCGGGCGGCCAGCGCCAGCGCGTCGCCATGGGTCGTGCCATCGTGCGCCAGCCGCAGGTGTTCCTCATGGACGAGCCGCTGTCGAACCTCGATGCGAAGCTGCGCGTGCAGACCCGCACGCAGATCGCCTCGCTCCAGCGTCGCCTCGGCGTCACCACCGTCTACGTCACGCACGACCAGACCGAGGCCCTCACCATGGGCGACCGCATCGCCGTGCTGAAGGACGGCATTCTGCAGCAGGTCGGCACCCCGCGCGACCTGTACGAGAAGCCGAACAACGTGTTCGTCGCCGGCTTCATCGGTTCGCCCGCCATGAACCTCTTCCACGCCGACCTCGTCGAGGGTGGCGTGAAGTTCGGCACCGCGACCGTGCCGATCGACCGCGAGATCCTCGCCGACGCCGACGGCAACCCGATTGCCACCATCGGCGTGCGCCCCGAGGACATCCTGGTGTCGCCGACGGAGGGCGAGGGCCTCGCGGTCGACGTCGACCTCGTCGAGGAGCTCGGCGCCGACGGCTACCTGTACGGCCACTCGACCGTCGAGGGCAAGCGCACCGACATCGTCGCCCGCGTGGACGGCCGTACGCACCCGAACGCCGGCGAGCGCGTGTACCTCACGGCCGCGCCGAACCGCGTGCACCTGTTCGACGCCGAGTCGGGCGAGCGCCTGAGCGACAAGGCCGTGGCCCTCTGATCGACTCGCATCAGCCGGTTGATGCCGGCCGGGCCTCGGCCCGGCCGGCATCGCCGTTCCCGGGCCGCCGGCGTACACTGCGCCGCCGTTCCACGTCCGGGCTACGCTGAACGACGATGAGCGGCTCACTTTCGATCACCTCGGCCATGGCCGACCCGGCCCTGCTCGACCTCCCCTGGGACCTACCCCTCGAGTCCTGGCCCAACGACACCATCGCTGCGCTGCCGAAGGGCATCTCCCGCCACCTCGTGCGCTTCGCACACCTCGCCGGCCACGTGGTCGCCATCAAGGAGACGACCGCCGAGATGGCCAAGGGCGAGTACGAGATCCTGCGCACCCTGCAGCGTCTCGAGATCCCCTGCGTCGAGCCGGTCGCGGTGATCACCAATCGGACGGATGCCGAGGGCGACGCGCTGAAGCCCGTGCTCGTCACCCGTCATCTCCGGTTCTCACTGCCCTACCGGGCCCTGTTCTCGCAGACGCTGCGACCCGACACGGCGACGCGTCTCGTGGACGCACTCGCCGTGCTTCTCGTGCGCCTGCACATCGTCGGGTTCTTCTGGGGCGACGTGTCGCTCTCGAACACGCTCTTCCGCCGGGACGCGGGCGCGTTCGCGGCGTACCTCGTCGACGCGGAGACGGGCAAGCTCTACGATGGCCTCTCCAACGGCCAGCGCGAGAACGACCTCGAGATCGCGCGCGTCAACATAGCCGGAGAACTGCTCGACCTCGAGGCCGGCGGCCGGGTGGCCGACGAGCTCGACCCCGTCAACATCTCGAACGGCATCGTCGAGGCCTACCGCAGCCTGTGGAAGGAGCTCACCGGCTCCGAGTCGTTCTCATCGGCCGAGCGCTGGCGCATCAACGAGCGGGTCAACCGCCTCAACGACCTGGGCTTCGACATCGAGGAGCTCGCCATCAAGACCGACGAGTCGGGCACCACGGTGCGCATCCAGCCCAAGGTCGTCGATGCGGGCCACCACCAGCGGCGCCTCCTGCGCCTCACGGGACTTGATGCCGGCGAGAACCAGGCCCGGCGCCTGCTCAACGACCTCGACTCGTACCGGGCCTCGTTCGGCAAGTCCGAACTCGATGAGGAGATGGTCGCGCACGAGTGGTTGATGCGCGTCTTCGAGCCCGTGGTCAGGGCGATCCCGCTCGACCTGCGCGGCAAGCTCGAACCCGCCGAGGTGTTCCACCAGCTGCTCGAGCACCGCTGGTTCATGGCGCAGCGGGCCGGGCACGACATCCCCCTGGCCGAGGCCGTCTCGTCGTACGTCAACAACGTGCTGCGACACCGCCGCGACGAGGCGACCATGATCGTTCCGTCGACCGGCTCGATCACGACCGCGATCGACGTCGTGGCGCCCGAGACGTCGGCGATCGCGGTGATCGATCCCGACGACGAGGAAGACTGGCGCCTCAAGGTCTGACCGGGCGGCACCGCACCCCCGGTCTCGGTACGCTCCTTCGTCGCTACTCGACCACAGGGCCGGACGCGGCGCGCAGCTTCGAGATCTCGTAGAGGGTGACGGATGCCGCGATCCCGGCGTTGAGCGATTCGGTCGACGCGCTGATCGGGATCGACACGATCGCATCGCACGTCTCGGCCACGAGTCGGGAGAGCCCCTTGCCCTCGCTTCCGACGACGATCACGAGCGGCCGCTCGGCCCATGACAGCCCCGGAAGCGACACGTCGCCATCGCCGTCGAGCCCGAGCACGAACACGCCGCGTTCCTTGAGCGTCTTGAGGGTCTGCGTCAGGTTCGCCGCCATGGCCACCGGCACGCGGGCCGCGGCACCGGCCGACGTCTTCCACGCGGCGGAGTTCACCCCGACCGAGCGGCGCTGCGGCACGATCACCGCCTGCCCGCCGAACGCGGCCGTCGACCGGAGGATCGCACCGAGATTGCGTGGATCCGTGATGCCGTCGAGCGCGACGAACAGGGGCGTCTGGTCGCGCGCGAGCACTCGGTCGAGCTCCTCGATGGGGTGCGCGTACTCGTAGGGCGGCACCTTGAGCGCGAGGCCCTGATGCACGCCGCCCTCCCCCGCGAGACGGTCGAGCTCGGGTCGCATGACCTCGAGGATGGGGATGCCGCGGTTCGTGGCGACCTTCATCGCCTCCTTCACACGGTCGTCCACCTCGACGCGTGCGGCGACGTAGAGCGTCGAGGCCGGGATGCGGGCGCGCAGCGCCTCGACAACCGAGTTGCGTCCGGTCACGATCTCGGATTCGTCGCCCGACTTCGCCCGACGCGACGCGCCGGACGCCCCGCGAGGCGCTCCGGGGTGCTGACCCTTGCCGGCGACCTTGGCCTTGCCGCCCGCGGCCGCGTAGCGCTCCTCTGCGGCCTTGCGCTTGCCGGCCGGATGCCACGCGCGATCTTCGGCCTTCGGTGTCGGGCCCTTGCCCTCGAGCGATTTGCGTCCGTGGCCGCCGGTGCCGACCTGCTTTCCCGCTGCGCCCTTCCCGCCCTTGCGGACGGCTCCGGCGCGGGACTTGCCGCTGCTTGCCTTCATGATCCCAAGCTCCAATGCGTGCCGGTCTGACTGTCTTCGATGGTGATCCCTGCGGCCGCCAGTTCGGCGCGGATCCGGTCGGCGGCGTCGAAGTCCTTCGCGTCGCGTGCGGCCTGCCTGTCCTCGATGAGGCGGGCGACGAGGCTGTCGAGGGCGGATGCCGCGGGTCCGGTCTCGGCGGAGGCCCAGTGCGGGTCGCGCGGGTCGATGCCGAGCACCTCGACCATGGCCACGACCTGGCCGTGCAGCACGGCCGCCTCGTGCAGGTCCTCGGCGTCGAGCGCCTGGTTGCCGGCGCGCACGGTGTCGTGCAGCACTGCGATCGCCTGGGGCACCCCGAGGTCGTCGTCCATCGCCGCGGCGAACGCGTCGGGGATGAGCGGGCTGCCGACGCCCACGTACCGCGTGCCGGCGAGCCGGCGTTCGACGCGCGTGAGGAACGAGCGGATGCGGTCGACCGCGGCCTCCGCCTCGCCGAGCGAGGTGGGCGAATAGTCGAGCGTCGAACGGTAGTGCGCCGCACCCAGCACGTACCGCACCGCGAGGGGGGACGCGAGCTCGAGGAGCTCGCTCGCGTACACCGAATTGCCGAGCGACTTGGACATCTTCTGCCCGCCCACATTGACGAGCCCGTTGTGCACCCAGTACCGCGCGTAGCCGTCGCCGGCCGCGGTGGACTGCGCGAGTTCGTTCTCGTGATGCGGGAAGCGCAGGTCGAGTCCGCCGCCGTGGATGTCGAACTCCGCTCCGAGGTAGCGGGTGGCCATCGCGGAGCATTCGATGTGCCAGCCCGGGCGGCCGTCGCCCCACGGCGACGACCAGCTCGCCGATGCGGGTTCGGACTCCTTGTGGCCCTTCCAGAGTGCGAAGTCGCGCGGGTCGCGCTTGCCGCGCGGGTCGGCGTCGGCGGCGGCCTCCATGTGGTCGCGGGATTGGCGGGTGAGCTCGCCGTAGGCGGGCCAACTGCCGGTGTCGAAGTACACGTCGCCCGAGTCATCCGGTGCCGCGTAGGCATGGCCGCGCTCGATGAGCCGGTCGATGATCTGCTGCATCTGCTGCACGCTCGCGGTCGCTCGCGGCTCGTAGGTCGGCGAGAGGATGCCGAGCAGGCGGTAGGCCGCCGTGAACTCGAGCTCGACACGGTAGGCGAGTGCCCACCACTCCTCGACCTTGCCGTCGCCGTCGAAGTCCTCGGATGCCGCGAGGATCTTGTCGTCGATGTCGGTGACGTTGCGCACGAAGGTGACCTCGTTGCCGCGGTAGGCGAACCAGCGGCGCATGATGTCGTAGACGAGGGCGCTGCGGAGGTGGCCGATGTGCGGGCTCGACTGCACCGTGGGCCCGCACACGTACATGCCGACGTGCCCCTCACGGAGGGGCACGAAGTCACGCAGGGCTTGGTCCTTCGAATCGTAGAGTCGCACGGTCACCATGCAAGCCTACCGGCGGGGCTCCCGCGTGACGGGGCGCTCAGGCCGGCGCGACGAGTGCCGTCGCGATCGCGGCCACGCCCTCGCCGCGACCTGTGAAGCCGAGTGCGTCGGTCGTGGTCGCCGCCACGCTCACGGGCGCTCCGACGATGCGCGAGAGCAACGCCTCGGCCTCCGCCCGGCGCGGCGCGAGCTTCGGCCGGTTGCCGACGAGCTGCACCGTGACGTTGCCGACGACGTAGCCCGCCTCGCGCACCCGCCGTACGGTCTCGGCGAGGAACACGTCACCGTGCGCCCCCTCGAAGCGCGGGTCACCCGTGCCGAACACGCTGCCGACGTCGCCGAGCCCGGCCGCTGCGAGCAGCGCATCGCAGATGGCGTGGCTCACGGCGTCGCCGTCGCTGTGACCGGCGAGCCCGCGCTCGCCCGGCCACTCGAGGCCCGCCAGCCAGAGCGGCGTGCGCGTGTCGTCGGCGAGGGCGTGCACATCGAGGCCGGTGCCGATGCGCGGGAGCGCCGCCCCCTCGCTGCGCGCCGCCCGAACGCCGTGCGGCGAGGTGCGTTCGGCCACCATCGCCTCGGCCCGTCGCAGGTCGGACGGCAGGGTCACCTTGAAGGCGCGCGCGTCGCCAGGCACCGCGTCGACGGTCATGCCAGCGGATGCCGCGAGCGCCGCGTCATCCGTGAACTCCGTCGTCGCCCTGGCGTACGCGGCATCGAGCGCGCGCCGCGGGAACCCCTGCGGGGTCTGCACCGCGGCGAGCGCCGAGCGGTCGACGGTCTCGAGCACGCGGCCGTGCTCGCCGACCCGCTTGATGGTGTCGACGACGTCGAGGGCCGGCACGACGCCGTGCCCGCGCGATCGCACGGCGGCCACGACCTCGTCGAAGACGATCGCGGGCGTGAGGGGCCGGGCCGCATCGTGCACGAGCACGGTGGCGATCTCCTGCGGCAGCACGGCCAGGCCGTGGGCAACCGACTCCTGACGGCTCGCGCCACCGGAGACGACGTCGAACCCAGCGGATGCCGCGGCCGCGACGCAGGCGTACCGCGCGCGCGTCTCGTCGACGCGGTCGGTCGGAACGACGACGATGACGTGCGGCGTCTCGCGCATGCCGAGCACGGCATCGAGCGCGACGCCGAGGATCGTGTCGCCGCCGAGCGGCACGAACGCCTTGGGCTCCGAATGCCCGAGCCGGGTGCCGCTGCCCGCGGCGACGACGATGACGGCGACCGTTGACGCGCTCATGGGTCGAGCGTATCGCGGCTCTCGTTACGCGGCTTCGCCGCTACTCGACCGCCGGGTCGACTAGGACGCGAGCACCTCGTCGAGCACGGTGGACGCCTGCTCCTCATCGGTCTTCTCGGCGAGCGCGAGCTCGGAGATCAGGATCTGACGTGCCTTGGCGAGCATGCGCTTCTCGCCTGCGGAGAGGCCGCGGTCCTGGTCGCGGCGCCACAGGTCGCGGACGACCTCGGAGACCTTGATGACATCGCCGGAGGCGAGCTTCTCGAGGTTCGCCTTGTAGCGGCGGGACCAGTTGGTGGGCTCCTCGGTGAAGGGGGCGCGCAGCACCTCGAAGACCTTGTCGAGGCCCTCCTTGCCGATGACGTCGCGGACGCCGACGAGGTCGACGTTCTCAGCGGGCACCTCGATGACGAGGTCGCCCTGCGTGACGTTCAGCTTGAGGTAGAGCTTCTCTTCACCCTTGATGATCCGTTTCTTCACTTCGGTGATCGTTGCGGCTCCGTGGTGGGGGTAAACGACGGTTTCGCCAACCTCAAAAAGCATGAATGTATGTCCTTTCGGCAACTTTCAGGATATCACATTCGGGTTCATGCTAAGGTTCGCCAACCCTTCCAAGCCCGGGCGCGCCGGTAGGCTACACTCGGATCGATCCCTCGCGCGAGCATGCTTCTGTTTCGCGCGCATGCTCGCACTTGGAGGTTCTGTGAAGGCGCGTCTCGCGGCATCCGCTGCTCTGGCCCTTGGTCTCGTCGTGGCCGCGAGCGGCTGCTCGATGATCACCAACCAGGCGACCACCGAGAAGTACGAGCCCAGCGACGGCGTCTCGGCGAACCTCGGAGACGTCGACGTGCGCAACATCCTCATCGTCAGCGAAGACGGCGAAGACGGCACGCTGGTCATGAGCGTGGTGAACCGGGGTGACGACCGTGCGACGATCACCGTGCAGTACGGCGACGGCGGCGACGAACTCGAGATCGACGTGCCTGCCGGCGAGACCCTCGTGCTCGGCTCCGAGGACGAGGAGCAGGTCGTCCTCGAGGGCATCGACGCGGAGGTCGGCGGTCTCCTGCCGATGTACTTCCAGGCGGGCGACGCCGAGGGCGTCGAGAAGCAGGTGCCGGTGCTCGACGCACGGCTTCCTGAGTACGCCGAGCTCGCCCCGTAGGTCACGGATCGCGGCTTCGTTGCGCCTCGACCACGTTCGGGATGCCCCTTCGCCGCGCTTCGACGACCGGGAGCGACCCTAGGACTCGAAGCGGTATCCGAGCCCTCGCACCGTGACGAGTTGCACGGGCTCCGACGGGTGCAGCTCGATCTTCGACCGGATGCGCTTGATGTGCACGTCGAGCGTCTTGGTGTCGCCGAAGTAGTCCGATCCCCAGACGCGGTCGATGAGCTGTCCGCGGGTCAGCACGCGCCCGGGATTGCGCATCAGCAGCTCGAGGAGCTCGAATTCCTTGAGTGGCATGGGCACAGCCTCGCCGTCGACCTCCACCGTGTGCCGGTCGACGTCCATGCGCACGCGCCCGCCTTCGATGATCGCCTCGTCGAAGTCCTCGACCTCGTTGCGTCGGCGCAGCACCGCCCGGATGCGGGCGAGCAACTCCCGCGTGGAGTACGGCTTCGTCACGTAGTCGTCGGCGCCGAGCTCGAGTCCCACCACGATGTCGATCTCGGATTCCTTCGCGGTGAGCATGATGATCGGCACATTCGAGCGGTTCCGGATCTCGCGGCACACCTCCGTACCGGGAAGCCCCGGCAGCATGAGGTCCAGGAGCACGAGGTCCGCACCGTGCTGGTCGAAGGCCGCGACGGCCGACAGTCCGTCGGCAGCCACCTCCACCTCGTAGCCCTCCCGCCCGAGCAGGAAGCTCAAGGGGTCGCTGAGGGCGATCTCGTCCTCGACGAGCAGGATGCGGGTCACGTACGTTCTCCTCGGTTCGACACGACGGGCCTCGTCGCGAGTGCTGCGGCGGCGACATCCGCTCGGCCCGGCCGGGCGCCGGCGGTGTGCTCGACCGCTTCGTCCGTCACGGTGGCGGGCGCCTCCGCAACGGGCAGGCGGATCATGAACGTCGAACCGCGCCCCGGCTGCGACCACACGCGCACGTCGCCGCCGAGGTTCTGCACGGTGTGCTTCACGATGCTGAGCCCGAGGCCCGACCCGCCGGTGTTGCGGGATCTCGCCTGGTCGACGCGGTAGAAGCGCTCGAACACGCGATCGAGCTCGTCGGGTTCGATGCCGATGCCCTGGTCGGTGACGCCGATCTCGACCGTGTCGTCGACGACCTTGGCGCCGACGCCGACGCGGCCTCCCTCGTTCGAGTAGGCGATCGCGTTGGCGACGAGGTTGTGCACCGCCACGATCATGAGCGCGCGGTCGCCCCACACCCTGGCCTTCGTCGACGAGCGCATCGCCACGTCGACGTGCTTGGCGGCGGCCACCACGCGGTTCTGGTCGACGGCCGCGGCCACGACCTCGTCGATGTCCACGAGATCGTCGGGACGCAACGCGTCGCGGGCCTGCAGCCGGGAGAGCTCGATGACCTCGCTCGTGATGTGTGCCAGCCGGCTCGCCTCCACCGACAGCCGTCCGGCGAATCGCCGCACCTGCTCGGGCTCATCGGCGGCCTGGTCGAGCGCCTCGGCGAGCAGGCTGACGGAGGCGATGGGCGTCTTCAGCTCGTGACTGATGTTCGCCACGAAGTCGCGGCGCACCTCGTCGAGGCGGTGCGCCTCGGTGCGGTCCTCGGCGATCAGCAGCACGAACCGGGTTCCGAGCCGTGCCACGAGCACGCGCAGCCGCAGCGTCGACTCCCCGAACGGGCCGCGCGTCACGCTCAGCTCCTTGGTGATCGGTTCACCCGTACGGCGAACGGATGCCACGAGCTCGAGCAGTTCGGCGTGCGTGAGCGAACGGTGCCGCACCAGACCCATCGCGAGCGCGCCGGGCGAGGCCTTCAGCACGTTGTTCGACGGATCGAGCACGACGCCGGCCGACTCCAGCACCTCGAGCATCTGGTCGACGCCGTCGGGAATGGTGGGGGCGACGACGCGCGCGGCGCTCGATCCGCGGCGCTCCGCCATGTGCAGCACGATGACGAATGCGGCCCCGAGGAAGATGCCGAAGGCCAGTGCCGTGAGCACCACCCACATGGAGTCCATGGCTTCACCCTAACCACTCGCGCTGGGACCGATCCGCGGCTCAGCCTGCAGGACGGCGGTAGGTTAGGGAGTGTTCAGCGTCCCGGCACCTGCTGTTCACCTCCGACGGGGAGGATGTCCCGGGGCCGGATCGAACCGGTGGACCCGCGCGCGCCTGCGCGGGATCGAACAGACAAGGATTTCGTTTCATGCGTGAGGTGTTCCAGCAGGAGCTGCGCGAGGTGCAGGACCGACTCGTGGAAACCGCCCAACTCGTCGCCGACTCCATCGAGAAAGCCACCCGCGCCTTCAACAGCTCGGACGTGAGCCTCGCCGAGGAGGTGATCGCCGACGACGACCGCATCGACCAGCTGACGGTCTCACTCGATGAGCTGGCGATCACGATCCTCGCGCGCCAGCAACCGGTCGCCCGCGACCTGCGGATCGTCGTGAGCGCGCTGCGCATCAGCGCTTCGCTGGAGCGCATGGGCGACATGTCGACCCACATCTCGCAGTTGGCCCGCTACCGCTTCCCCGACAAGGTGGTGCCGAAATCACTGCGGCCGACGTTCGCCGAGATGGGCTCGCTCGACGTCGAGATCGCACGGAAGCTCGTCGAACTCCTGCGCACCGAGGACGTCGAGCTCGCCGAGGAGATCCGCAACGAGGACGACAAGATCGACGCCCTGCACCTCTCGGTGTTCGACAAGGTGCTCGGCGAGACGTGGAAGGGCCAGGCTGTCGACACGGTCGACGCGACGCTCGCGAGCCGGTACCACGAGCGGTTCGCCGACCACGCCGTGTCGATCGCCAAGAAGGTGCAGTACCTCGCGACCGGCGACTGGGACCCCGAGAAGTCGGCGCTCTGACGCCAGGCGCTGACGCAGGTGCTCTGACACCGGGCGCACCCGACAGACGGGAAGGGCGAGGGATGCGACATCCCCCGCCCTTCCTCGTCGGTGCCTGCGGTTACTTCTTTCCCTGCGCCGCGACGGCGGCCGCACCGGCTGCGGCGGCCTCGGGGTCGAGGTACTCGCCGGGCTTCGTCGGCATGAAGTCGTCGCCGAGCTCGTAGACCAACGGGATGCCCGTGGGGATGTTCAGCTCGGCGATGTCGGCGTCGCTGATGCCGTCGAGGTGCTTCACGAGCGCGCGCAGCGAGTTGCCGTGCGCCGCGACGAGCACGGTCTTGCCGGCGGCGAGGTCGGCGGTGATGTCGTGCTCCCAGTACGGGAGCATGCGCGCGATGACGTCCTTCAGGCACTCGGTGCGCGGCATCTCGTCGTCGGAGAGGTTCGCGTAGCGCGGGTCGCCGACCTGCGACCACTGGCTGTCGTCGTCGATGGGCGGCGGGGGCGTGTCGAAGGAGCGGCGCCAGAGCATGAACTGCTCCTGGCCGTACTTCTCGAGGGTCTCGGCCTTGTCGAGTCCCTGCAGCGCGCCGTAGTGGCGTTCGTTGAGTCGCCAGGAACGGCGCACGTCGATCCAGAGGCGATCGGCGACCTCGAGGGCGATCTCGGCCGTCTGGATGGCGCGGGTGAGCACCGAGGTGTGCAGCACGTCGGGCAGCACGCCGCGTTCGACGAGGAGCTCGCCCGCGCGCCGGGCTTCGGTGCGACCGAGCTCGCTGAGCCGCACGTCCACCCAGCCGGTGAACAGGTTCTTCTGGTTCCAATCGCTCTGGCCATGGCGCAGCAGCACGAGGGTGTGTGGCATGCCGACCAGCCTAGCCCGGGCGGACTTCCAGCTTCGTCCTGGCCCTCATCCGCGCGTTCACGTGCTGCGCCCGTACGACGAGGCCGAGTGGGCGGAGGCGTGCGACGTCACTTGCGGACGCCGAGCCGCGGCAACCGCGGCACGTCCACCGCCGCGCCCGCACTGGCCGGCACGATCTCGACCTGCGCCGCCGCGACGTCGGTGCCGTGGCTCTCCACGATGAGCTCGAGCTCTGGCGGAACCTGCCGCTTGACGATCGCGAGGGCGACCGGCCCGAGCTCATGGTGCATGGCGCTCGACGTGATGTGGCCGACGACCTTGCGTTCGGGCGCCTCCCCCGCCGCCGGTTCGGGCCGCACCTTCTCGCCGACGACCGCATCGCCCGGCGCGGGCAGCACGGTATCGCTGCCGTCGAGGTGGAGCAGCACCAGCCGACGCGGCGGGCGGCCGAGGTTCAGCACCTTCGCGACCGTCTCCTGACCCTTGTAGCAGCCCTTGCCGAGGTCGACGGCGCTGCGCAACCAGTCGAGCTCGTGCGGGATCGACTTCTCGTCGACCTCGGTCGCGAGGCGCGGACGCCACGCGGCGATGCGGAGCGCCTCGGCCGCGAGCGAGCCGGCCACCGCGACACGACCGTCGCGCACGGCTGCTGCGGCATCGGTCAGCGCCGACCGCGGCACGATGCGCTCGATCCAGTGCCACGCGGATGCCGGGTGGCCGGCGTCGGGGGCGTAGCGATGCGCCGTCGGGGCGGGCGACGACCACGGGTCGAGCCAGTCGAGCCCGACGCCGTTCGAGGAGAACGCAGGCGCTGCGGCATCCAGCGCGTCGGTCGACATGGCGCCGAGCACGGCGACATCGGCGGAGCGGTCGGCCACCTCGACGCGCAGCATGAACCGCATGCGGTCGAGCCACGTCGCGAGCGGGGCGGCATCCGACCCCTCGACGATGAGCCACGCCGACTCGCCGTCGTCGACGACGTGCACGACGTGCTCGATGCGACCGGATGCATCGAGGAAGAGCGCCTCGGCCGAATCGCCCGGAGCGAGCCGATCGAGCACCTGGCTCGCCATCGAGTGCAGCCACGTGAGCCGGTCTGGCCCCGTCACGGTGAGGACGCCGCGGCTGGAGCAGTCGACGATCGCCTCGCCCCGCTCGAGCCGACGCTGCTCGACGATCGGGTTGCCGTAGTGGCCGGCGACGCCCTCGTCGACCCCCTCGGCGGCGACGGCGCCGTCGAGGGCGAGGAATGGGGTGGGGGTCATCAGTCGACCTTCGCGAGTCGGGCGGACGCGTGGGTCCGCAGGTCCTGGCCGAGGGCGGCGATGTCCCAAGCCCAGAGCAGGTGCCCGTCGACGAGCCCGTAGAGCCGGGTCGCGGCGGCGTAGTCCTTGGCGCCGGCCGTGCGCATCACCGCATCGGTGCCGAGGTCGATGCGGGGGCCCTTGACCTGTCCGAGGTAGAGCTCGGCGACCCCGCCGGGATGCACGAGCGACACCTCGAGATCGAACCCGCCGTCGGCGTTGCGCAACGTCTCGACCGAATCGGCGTCGCGATAGCGCGACTCCCCCACCGCGGGAAGCAGCGCCGGACCGGCGTCGCCCTCACCGAGGGGGCGCTCGAGGCGCCAGTAGCCCGTCTCGGTCGCGAGCGGGCTGGGGTCGCCGCCGGGTTGCTCGGGGAACAACCACGTGTACGACGTGTAGTTGAGGTGCGGCATCCCGTCGTGGCTGAAGCTCACGCGCTGGCCGAACTCATGGGTGATCGCCTCGCTGCCCACCTTGTAGTCGATCACGCCCGACCCCTCCCAGACCCCGATGAGCCAGGAGAGCGGAACGAGCTCGGCCGGAAGATCGACGGGCAGCTCGATCATGCGATTAGCGCTGCCCCCGGAACAGCTTGTAGACGACGACGCCACTGACCCAGGCGATCGCGAGGCTCGCGAGTCCGAGCAGGCCGATGAAGAGGAGTTCGAGGGCGAGCAGCTGCGACATGCTCCCGATTCTACCCGTCAGGCGGAGGCGACCGGCACCACGGCGAGCGCCGCCAGCACCACCACGAGTGCCGCCCCGGCGATGCTCGTGCTCGCGCGCGTGACGAACCCGCTCGGGCGGCGGGTGGCGAGCTGCACGGCGAGCGAGGCGACCACGGATGTGGCGAACACGATGCCGAGCGCACCGTAGACCCCCAGCCGCGACGAGTCACCGAACCAGTTCGTCGTACCCGAGTACGCGAGCGCGAGGACCGTCACCGCGCCGACGATCGCGATCACCCAGATGAGCAGGATGCCCGGCCATCCGCCTCGCGTCTCCGAACCCGCCTGCATCGTCTGACTCTCTGTTTCGCGTCGCAACCGCCGATGTCCGGCGTCACGTAGTATTGACCGCACCTTACTACTGGAGGCCAGTGACTGCGGAGGGAGTACTGCCGTGGCGCAGCTGCTGATCCTGTCGCCGGCAGCCAACGAAGACGTTCTCCCGGCTCTGTCGCTCCTGTCTCACCGAACGCGGGTCATCCCCGCTTCGCCTGAGCAGCTGGTCAGGGCGCCCGAATCCGATCTCGTCTTCCTCGATGCGCGCACCAACCTCGCCGCGGCGAAGGCGCTGTCGCAGATCCTGCGCACCACCGGCATCTCGGTGCCGCTCATCCTCGTCGTCACCGAGGGCGGCCTCACCGCGGTCACGCCCGACTGGGGCATCGACGATGTGGTGCTCGAGCATGCCGGCCCCGCCGAGCTCGATGCCCGCATCCGCCTCGCCATCGGCCGGGCCCAGACGACGCAGCCCAGCGAGCGGATCCAGACCTCCGGTGTCGTCATCGACGAGGCGAGCTATTCCGCGAAGGTGCACGGCCGCACGCTCGACCTGACGTATAAGGAATTCGAGCTGCTCCGATTCCTCGCTGCACACCCCTCGCGGGTCTTCACCCGCGAGCAGCTGCTGAGCGAGGTCTGGGGCTACGACTACTTCGGCGGCACGCGAACGGTCGACGTGCACGTGCGGCGACTGCGAGCGAAGCTCGGCGACCTCGACAGCCTCATCGGCACCGTGCGGAATGTGGGATACCGCTTCAACGTGCACGAGGAAGACGATGAGGGAGCCCCCATCACCGCACGTTGACCCGGTGCCCACCTGCCCTGACTGACGCCAATGGCATGATGAGGGGATGACCGACAGCGTCCTCGACGAAGACCGCACGTCGAGTGATTTCGACGACGACTTCGAGCCCTTCGACATCGAAGGCGCGCCCGAGCTGCTCGCCGAACGCTACCTCGACCGCGAGCTCGGCTGGCTGGCGTTCAACCAGCGCGTGCTCGAACTCGCCGAGGACCCGCGCATCCCGGTGCTCGAGCGTGCGAACTTCCTCGCGATCTTCGCCTCGAACCTCGACGAGTTCTTCATGGTGCGCGTCGCCGGCCTCAAGCGCCGGATCGCCACCGGCCTCGCCGTTCCGACGAACGTCGGACGGTCGCCGGTCGACGTCCTGACCGACATCGCGAGGAAGGCCGGGGAGCTGCAGCAGCGGCACGCCGCCGCATACCAGGACCTCGTGAAGCCCGCACTCGCCGACGGCGGCATCCGCATCGTCGCGTGGCACGAGCTCGGTGAGACCGAGGTCGGGCACCTGCGCGGGTACTTCTCGAGCCAGATCTTCCCGGTGCTGATGCCGCTCGCCGTCGACCCGGCGCATCCGTTCCCCTACATCTCGGGCCTCTCGCTCAACCTGTCGGTGCGGGTGCGCAACAGCCGCACCGGACGGCAGGAGTTCGCCCGCGTGAAGGTGCCGCAGATGCTGCCGCGCTTCGTGCGCGTCGACCCGACGGAATCGATCGAGGACGCCCGCTACGTCGCACTCGAGGAGCTCATCGCCAACCACCTCGGCGACCTCTTCCCCGGCATGGAGATCCTCGAGCACCACGTGTTCCGGGTCACCCGCAACGAGGACGTCGAGATCGAGGAGGACGAGACCGAGAGCCTCATCCAGGCCCTCGAGAAGGAGCTGCTCCGGCGCCGGTTCGGTCCGCCGATCCGACTCGAGATCACCGCCGACATGGACGACGTGACGCTCGGGCTGCTGTCGCGCGAACTCGACCTCCCCGAGGAGAGCATCGTGCGCCTGCCCGCCCCGCTCGACCTCGGCGGGCTCTTCGACCTGGCCCGACTCGACCGGCCCGAACTGCACTATCCCACGCACGTGCCGACGACGAGCGTCCTGCTCCAGCCCTCCGAGCCGAACATGCGGCCCGACGTCTTCGCGGCCATCTCCCGCAAGGACGTGCTGCTGCACCACCCCTACGAATCCTTCGCCACGAGCGTGCAGGCGTTCCTCGAGCAGGCCGCGGCAGACCCCGACGTCCTCGCCATCAAGCAGACCCTGTACCGCACCTCGGGCGACTCGCCCATCGTGGAGGCGTTGATCGACGCGGCCGAGTCGGGCAAGCAGGTGCTCGCGCTCGTCGAGATCAAGGCCCGGTTCGACGAGGCCGCGAACATCACGTGGGCGCGCAAGCTCGAGAAGGCGGGCGTGCACGTCGTCTACGGCCTCGTCGGGTTGAAGACGCACTGCAAGCTCGCGCTCGTCATCCGTCAGGAGAAGGGCGTGCTGCGGCACTACAGCCACATCGGCACGGGCAACTACAACCCGAAGACGAGCCGCATCTACGAGGACCTCGGCCTCCTCACCGCCGACGACCAGGTCGGCAAGGACCTCACCCGACTCTTCAACGAGCTCTCGGGGTACGCCATCGAGAAGAAGTTCAAGCGACTCCTCGTGGCACCATTGCACCTTCGGAAGGGTCTGCTCAAGCTCATCGCCGCCGAGACGCGCAACGCCGAGGCCGGCAAGCCCAGCGGCATCCGGATCAAGGTGAACTCGATCGTCGACGAGGCGATCATCGACGCGCTCTACCGCGCCTCGAACGCGGGTGTGCCGGTCGACGTGTGGGTTCGCGGCATCTGCAGCCTGCGGCCGGGCATCCCGGGACTGAGCGAGAACATCCGGGTTCGTTCGATCCTCGGGCGGTACCTCGAGCACTCGCGGGTCTTCTCGTTCCTGAACGACGGCGAGCCGCAGGTCTACATCGGGTCGGCGGACATGATGCACCGCAACCTCGACCGGCGCGTCGAGGCCCTCGTCCGACTCACCGACGCCGACCACCTCGCCGAGATCGACGCACTCTTCGATCTCGCCATGGACGAGACCACGAGTTCGTGGTGGCTCGACGGCGACGGCGAGTGGACCCGCTCCTCGACCGATGCCGAGGGCCGGCCGCTCGTCGACATCCAGAACCTCCAGATGCACCAGATCGGCCAGCGGACCCGTTCGGGGAAGCGGCGGTGACCACGGCGGTCTACGCGGCCGGCGCCGTGTGCTGGCGCGTCATCGACGGCAGGGTGCACGTGCTCGTCATCCACCGAACGGTGTACGGCGACGTCACGATCCCCAAGGGCAAGGTCGAGCCGGGCGAGTCGCTGCCGCGCACCGCCGTGCGCGAGATCGCCGAGGAGACCGGGCTCGAGGTCGCGCTCGGCGTGCCCCTCGGCATCTCCCGGTACCCGCTCCCCAGCGGACGGGAGAAGATCGTGCACTACTGGGCGGCCGAGGTGAGCGAACGCGCCGTGCAGCGCTCGACGTTCAAGCCGAACGCCGAGGTGGCGGCCCTCGAGTGGGTCACGATCAAGCGCGCGCGCGGCTACCTCAGCTACCGGCCCGACGTCGAGATCCTCGAGAACTTCGCGAAGCTGGTCGAGCAGGGGGTCACGAGCACCTTCGCGATGATCCTGCTTCGACACGGCAAGGCCGTTGGGCGCGGCGGTTGGAAGGGTCCGGATGCCGCGCGGCCGCTCGTCGACCGCGGCGTCGCCCAGGCTGCCGCACTCGTCGATACGCTCACGGCGTGGGCGCCGAAGCGGATCGTGTCGAGCCCGGCCGTTCGCTGCGTGACCACCGTCACGCCGCTCGCCGCCGCGACGGGGATTCCGATCAAGCGCGCCGACGGCATCAGCCAGGACGCCTGGGAGGCGGGCACCGCCGAGGTGCGGCGAGTGATCGGCAAGCGGGTTCGCGCTGGCAGGAGCGCCGTCATGTGCGCCCACGGGCCGGTGCTGCCCGAGATGGTCCGCGAGATCGCGCTCGCCACGGCCACGCCGCTCGGTTCCTACGTGACGGATGCCGCGGAGCTCGAAGCCGGCGCGTTCAGCGTCGTGCACCTCTCGGCCACGAACTCGGGCTCGGGCATCATCGCGATCGAGACGCACGCCCCTCGCGCCTGACCTGCGCCTGCCGCGGATTCGCGCGCGCATCCGCATTGGTCCGCAGTCGTTCACCTTCCGTTTACCGTCGTGGCGGAAGCTCGTAAGGCGAGCGACTTAGCGTCGCAGGCGGGTCGGCACCGGCCCACCCCTGCAATTCGAACCCCGGAAGGGAATTCACGTGAACCTCAAGCGTTTCGGCGTGCCCGCCGTCGTCGCCGTCACCGCGGCGCTCGCGCTCAGCTCCTGCGCCTCGAACGAAGGCACCGCCGCTCCTGAAGAGACGGCCTCGACGCTCTCGGGCGAGCTCGTCGGCAGCGGCTCGTCGGCTCAGGACGCGTCGCAGCAGGCGCTCATCGCCGCGTTCCAGACCGCGAATCCCGATGTCACGATCAACTACGACCCGACCGGATCCGGCGCAGGTCGCGAGACGTTCCTCGAGGGTGCGAGCGACTACGCGGGTTCCGACCGTGCGTTCAATGACGAGGAGATCGCGGCGGGCGGTTTCGCCAAGTGCGCGCCCGACAGCTCCATCATCCAGCTTCCGCTGTACATCTCGCCGATCGCCATCATCTTCAACCTTGAGGGCGTGGAGTCCCTCGACCTCGACCCCGCCACGATCGCGGGCATCTTCGCCGGCACGATCACGAACTGGAACGACCCGGCGATCGCTGCGACGAACGACGGCGTGGAGCTTCCCGACCTCGCCATCACTCCCGTCCACCGGTCGGATGACTCGGGCACGACCGAGAACTTCACGGACTACCTCTACGCCGCCGCGCCCGACGTGTGGACGTGGGAGGCCGACGGCGTGTGGCCCTTCGAGGGCGGCGAGGCCGCTCAGGGCACCTCGGGGGTCGTCGACGCCGTGACCAACGGCACCGGCACCATCGGGTACGCCGACGCGTCGCGCGCGGAGGGCCTCGGAACCGTGGCCGTCGGCGCGGGCAGCGAGTTCGTGCCCTTCTCGCCCGAGGCTGCAGCCGCGATCGTGGACGCGTCGCCGTTCGTCGAGGGCCGCCCCGACGGTGATCTGTCGCTCGAGCTCGACCGCACGCCCGACGGTGGCGCGTACCCGGTGGTGCTCGTGAGCTACCAGATCGCCTGCGCCGAGTATGCCGACGCCGAGAACGTCGAGCTCATCAAGGCCTACTTCGAGTTCATGGCCAGCGAGGACGGCCAGTCGGTCTCCGCCGAGGCCGCCGGCTCGGCGCCGATCTCCGACTCCCTGCGCGAGCAGGCGATGGCTGCGATCGACTCGATCAAGTAGTAGGTTCGTGCCCGACCCCGGCGCTTCACGCCTCGGGGTCGGGCACAGCCGCGTTTCACGATTCCCGCATCACAGAACCCGAGGATTTGCGCCGGATGAGCACCGCATCGACCGCCATCAAGGCGAAGCAGCGACCCGGCGATCGGGTCTTCTCCGGCTCGGCGGTGTTTGCCGGGTCCATGATCCTCGTCACGCTCGCCGCGGTCGCAGTGTTCCTCATCGTCCAGAGCCTCCCCGCCCTGGTCGCCACCAGCGATGAAGCCTCGATCCTCCCCACGAACTTCTGGGCTTACGTCGGCCCGCTCGTGTTCGGAACGGTGTGGGCGGCCGCCCTCGCCCTCATCATGGCGCTGCCTGTGTCGATCGGCATCGCCCTCTTCATCTCGCACTACGCGCCACGGCGCCTCGCCTCGGTGCTCGGCTATATCGTCGACCTGCTCGCCGCCGTTCCGTCGGTGGTCTTCGGCCTGTGGGGCATCGGCGTGCTCGCGCCCGCAGTGCTGCCGCTCTACTCCTGGCTCGTCGACAACCTCGGCTGGATCCCGCTGTTCGCCGGACCCGTCTCGGGCACCGGTCGCACCATCTTCACGGCGGCCATCGTGCTCGCCGTGATGGTGCTGCCCATCATGACGGCGATCAACCGCGAGGTCTTCCTGCAGACCCCCGTGTTGCACGAGGAGGCGGCGCTGGCCCTCGGCGCGACCCGCTGGGAGATGATCCGCACGGCGGTGCTGCCGTTCGGACGCTCGGGCATCATCTCCGCGTCGGTGCTCGGTCTCGGGCGCGCCCTCGGCGAGACCATGGCGGTGGCGATGGTGCTGTCCGCGACCGGCGCCGTCACCTTCGAACTCCTGACCTCGGTGAACCCGTCGACCATCGCCGCGAACATCGCGCTCAGCTTCCCCGAGGCATACGGCATGAACGTCAACGTGCTCATCGCGACGGGCCTCATCCTCTTCATCGTGACCTTCGCCGTCAACGCGTTCGCCCGGTGGATCGTCAGCCGTCGCAAGGAATTCTCGGGAGCCAACTGATGACCACGACGACGAACCCCGAGCCCGCCACGCGGGCGGCCTCCTCCCCCATCGCGAACACGTTCACCGCGGGGCGCCTCCCCGCGTACGCACCGTGGCTCGTCCTCGGTGCGGCGATCTTCGTCGCCGCGGCCGTGTTCGGCGTGCTCGCCCTCGCCGCCGGTTCGGGCTTCGACTGGGGCGGCGCGATCCTCGTCGGTGCGCTCCTGTACGCGCCGTCCATCTGGCTCTTCTCCATGCTGGTCGAGGGCCGGCGCCGAGCGATGGATCGCCTCGTCACCGCGCTCGTGACGGGCGCGTTCCTGCTCGCGATGATCCCGCTCATCTCGCTCACGATCACGGTCGTGACCTTCGGGCTCGCACGATTCGACGCCGAGTTCTTCACGTTCTCCATGCGGAACGTCACGGGCGAGGGCGGCGGCGCGCTGCACGCGATCGTCGGGACGCTCCTGATGACCGGCGCCGCGGCGATCATCTCGATTCCGATCGGGCTCATGACCTCGATCTATCTCGTCGAGTACGGACGCGGCCGGCTCGCGCGGGGCATCACCTTCCTCGTGGACGTCATGACGGGCATCCCCTCGATCGTCGCCGGACTCTTCGCCTACGCCGTCTTCTCGATCTTCCTCGGTCCGGGCACCCGCACCGGCATGGCCGGCGCCATCTCGCTGGCGGTGCTCATGATCCCAGTGGTCGTGCGATCGAGTGAGGAGATGCTGCGACTCGTGCCGAACGAGTTGCGCGAGGCGGCCTTCGCCCTCGGCGTGCCCAAATGGCTCACCATCGTGAAGGTCGTGCTGCCCACATCCATCGCGGGCATCACCACCGGCATCATGCTGTCGATCGCCCGCGTCATCGGCGAGACGGCACCGCTGCTCATCGCGGCCGGCTTCACCGCCAGCATGAACTACAACATCTTCGACGGCCGCATGCAGTCCCTCCCGGTATTCGTGTATACGCAGTACGCGAACCAGGGCAACCCGCCCGAGGCCTACCTCGACCGCGCGTGGGCCTCCGCCCTCACCCTCATCCTCATCGTCATGGCGTTGAACCTCATCGCCCGTCTCGTCGCCCGCTTCTTCGCCCCGAAGTTCGGCCGCTGATCTTCACGCAGTAAGGAAACCCGTGTCCAAGCGCATCGAAGTCCGTGACCTCAACGTCTATTACGGCAAGTTCAAGGCCGTCGAGGGCGTGACCCTCGAGATCGAACCCCGCAGCGTCACCGCGTTCATCGGCCCGTCGGGCTGCGGCAAGTCCACGTTCCTCCGCACCCTGAACCGCATGCACGAGGTCATCCCCGGCGCACGCGTCGAGGGCGAGGTGCTCATCGACGGCAACAACCTCTACGACGCCGACGTCGACCCGGTGCTCGTGCGCCGACAGGTGGGCATGGTGTTCCAGCGCCCGAACCCGTTCCCCACGATGTCGATCAAGGAGAACGTGCTGGCGGGCGTGAAGCTCAACAACCGGCGCATCTCGAAGTCGGACTCCGACGACCTGGTCGAGAAGTCGCTGCGCGGCGCGAACCTGTGGAACGAGGTGAAGGACCGACTCGACCGCCCCGGTTCGGGCCTGTCGGGCGGCCAGCAGCAGCGCCTCTGCATCGCCCGCGCCATCGCCGTCTCGCCCGAGGTGATCCTCATGGACGAGCCGTGCTCGGCCCTCGACCCGATCTCGACGCTGGCGATCGAGGACCTCATCGAGGAGCTGAAGCAGGAGTACACGATCGTCATCGTGACCCACAACATGCAGCAGGCCTCTCGCGTCTCCGACCGCACGGCCTTCTTCAACATCGCGGGCACCGGCAAGCCCGGGAAGCTCATCGAGTACGACGACACCACGACGATCTTCTCGAACCCCTCGGTGAAGGCGACGGAGGACTACGTCTCGGGGCGCTTCGGCTGATCGCGGGATCCCTGTTACCATCGAAGGCACGGTGACGACCCACCCCCGTCGACACCCTCCGCGATTTCCACCCTCAAGCGGTGAGCAGTCGGCTGCGCGGCGCATACGGCGCCCGGCCCACCACTCGGCGGTCCCCGTACGATGCGCATCTCCGTTCAGCGGCGGCGGCCCGACCCCACTCCGCCGCGGCGCGCCCGCGCGTGCGCCTGCTGATCGAAGGATCCGACATGACCGATCGCGCCAGCGACACCAGTCCCATCTCCCTCACCGATGCCGAGATCTTCGCCGCCCATGACGGCGGCAAGCTCGAGATCGCCCTTTCGTCGCCGCTCGACACCAAGCGCGACCTCTCCATCGCGTACACGCCCGGCGTCGCCCGGGTGAGCCGCATGATCCACTCGGCGCCCGAGACCGCGCAGCAGTACACCTGGGCGAGTCGCCTGGTCGCGGTCGTGAGCGACGGCAGCGCCGTGCTGGGCCTCGGCGACATCGGCGCGGCCGCGTCCCTGCCTGTGATGGAGGGCAAGGCGGCGCTCTTCCGCCGCTTCGGCGGCCTCAACTCGATCCCCCTCGTGATCGAGACGAACGACGTCGACGAGATCGTCGAGACGCTCGTGCGGCTG
This sequence comes from Agromyces sp. NPDC052230, assembly GCF_040679595.1. NCBI lineage: Bacteria > Bacillati > Actinomycetota > Actinomycetes > Micrococcales > Microbacteriaceae > Agromyces > Agromyces sp. NPDC052230. Next base: position 74,750 of record NZ_JBFAVC010000003.1, read on the forward strand.
CGCTCGAGCTTCGGTGCGGTGAACCTCGAGGATGTCTCCGCCCCCCGCTGCTTCGAACTCGAGGCCAAGCTCATCGAGGCCCTCGACATGCCGGTCATGCACGACGACCAGCACGGCACCGCTGTGGTCGTGCTCGCCGCCCTCACGAATGCGGCGCGCCTCGTCGGTCGCGAACTCGACTCGCTCCGCGTCGTCATCGCGGGTGCGGGTGCGGCCGGCATCGCGGTCGCCGAGATCCTGCTGCAGGTCGGCATCTCCGACGTCGTGATCCTGGACTCGCGCGGCATCGTGACCACCGCCCGCGAGGACCTCACCGGGGTGAAGGCCGCATACGCCGAACGGACCAACCCGCGCGGCCTCGCCGGCGGCATCGGCGAGGCGCTCGACGGCGCGGACGTCTTCATCGGCGTCTCCTCGGGGACTGTGCCCGAGGCGGCGCTCGCGACCATGTCGAACGACGCCATCGTCTTCGCGCTCTCGAACCCCGACCCGGAGGTGCACCCCGAGGTGGCCTCGCGGTATGCCCGCATCGTCGCGACGGGCCGCAGCGACTTCCCGAACCAGATCAACAACGTGCTCGCCTTCCCCGGCATCTTCCGTGGGACGCTCGACGCGCACGCCACCCGCATCACCACGGAGATGAAGATCGCCGCGGCCCGCGCCATCGCCGAGATCGTCGGGGACGACCTCGCGACCGACCACATCGTGCCGAGCCCGCTCGACGAGCGTGTTGCGCCCGCCGTCGCCGCGGCGGTCATGGCCACGGTGTCCGAGCTCGCGCCCCGGCCGTAGGGTCAGTCCCGGGGGCTCAGCAGATAGCTGTTGAGCTCCCGGGTCTCGTCGGGGTCGTAGGGCAGGTCGCGGTCGTCGAGATGGGTGACGCCGACCGCGAGGCGGATGCTCGACACCAGCCACACGGCATCCGCCGTCTCGAGGTCGAGGACCGGGATGTCCCGGTACTCGGTCTGCCGACCGGTGCGCTCGAGGTGCTCGAACAGGCTCTGCTGCGTCGTGCCGTGCAGGATCGCACCGGATGGGGCCGGCGTCGACCACACGTCGCCGCGTCGGATGATGACGCTCGACGTCGGGCCCTCCATGACGAAGCCGTCGCTCGTGAGGAAGATGGCGTCTCCGGCGCCGCGCCGCCTGGCCTCCCGCAGAGCCGCCATGTTGACCGCATAGCTCAGCGTCTTCGCGCCGAGCAGCAGCCACGGCGCCCGCTCGGCCGTTCCGCGGGCGTACCCGCGGTCCAGGGTGACCGCACGCACGCCGCGCTCGCGCACGACGGCGAAGTCGGTGGCCGGCGCCACGTGCAGCCACGCCGTGGGAGCCGGTCCGTGCTCCACGCCACGACTCAACACGAGCTTCAGGGCGAACTCACCCGTGCCCGGCAGTGCCGCGACCGCCCGGGCGATCGCCGCCTCCCACTGGGGCAGGTTCGGCTCGGGCAGCTCGCAGATGCGGGCCGAGTTCCGGAGGCGCTCGAGATGCGGCTTCGTCTCCTGCGCGTGCCCGTCGACGACGCCGATGGTCTCGAAGATGCCGTCTCCCCGCTGCGTCGAGAGCTCTCCCACCCGGAGGGCGGGCATCGAGGCATCCACCTCACGGAACGTCGCGTCGAGCCGGCTGACGTCGGCGTCGGCGGGCAGCGGTTCGATCATGAGCGTGACGGAATCGGCCATGGTCCGATGCTACGCGGCGCGCGGTGACCGGGCGGTCGGTCGCCCGGACGGCGAAAGGGCCAGCCGGGCAGCGAAAAGGCCGGGCCGCAGAACGCCTCTCGGCGCGAGGCCGCTCGAAGCGGCGAATATTGGAGCCCGGGGTTACTGCGGCCCGGCCTCGACAAGTGTAAACCAGCCTCGCCGGGCGTTCATTCCCCACCGCGACGACTCCGTCGCGTTCATTCCCGGCCCCGAGCCCAGCTCCCGAGCCCGTGCTCGAACGCCCAGATGACCACATGCACGCGGTCGGGCAGTTCGAGTTTCGCGAGGATCGATGCGATGTGCGTCTTCACGGTATTGGCGGTCAGGAACAGCCGTTCGCCGATCACCTCGTTCGAGGCTCCCGTCAGCACCTCCGCCAGCACCTGGCGCTCGCGCGGGGTGAACGGCGTGAGGAGGGTCTCGGGGTCGGCCGGTTCGGGCACCCGTGCCACGAAGTCGAGGAGGCTCGCCGTCGCCCGAGGCGCCACGACGGCATCGCCGGCGTGCACCGCACGGATCGCTGCGGCCAGCTCGTCGCTCGACGCGTCCTTCGTGAGGAATCCGCTCGCCCCGGCCCGGATCGCGGCGAAGACGTACTCATCGAGGTCGTACGTGGTGAGGATCAGCACGCGGGTGCCCGGCTGGGTGTCGAGCAGGCGCTCGGTGGCGGCGATGCCGTCGAGCCGAGGCATCCGGATATCCATCAGCACGACGTCCACCCGGTGTGCGCGTGCCGCCTCGAGGAGCTCCGCGCCGTCCGCGGCCTCGAAGACGAACTCGAGATCGTCGTGCACCTCGACGATCGCGCCCACGGCCGAACGAATGAGTTCCTGGTCGTCGACGATCGCGACCCGGATGCGTGGAGCGACGTGCTGCTCAGACATCCGCTGCCTCCTCGGAGCCGGTGGGGAACGTCGCCCGGGTTCGCCAGCCGCCGCCGTTGCCCGGACCGCTGTCGAGGCGCCCGCCGAGACGCTCCACCCGGTCCCGCATGCCCCGGATGCCGCTGCCCGCCGCCGGGGCCGAGGACCCGGGCCGCGACGTGCCGTCGTCGACGACCTCGAGCATGAGTTCGTCGGCCCCCCAGTGAAGTCGTACCTCGCTCGAGGTCGGTGGGACGGTGTGCCGCAGCGTGTTCGTGAGCGACTCCTGCACCACGCGGTAGATGACGAGTGCCATCCCCGGGCTGACCGCTCTCGATTCGCCCGTCTCGACGAGGGTGACCGATCGTCCGGGCGCCGTGGCCCGCTCCACGAGGGCGGTCAGCTCACCGAGACCGGGACTCGGCTCGCGAGGTGCGGTCCGCGGCGAGTCCGCAGCCGGCGCGTCGACGAGCACCCCCAGGAGTCCGCGCATGTCGGCCATGGCGGCACGACCCGTCGTGACCACGTGTTCGATCGCCGCGCGGGCCCGCGCCTCGTCGCGGTCGAGCAGCACGCGCGAGGCCTCCGCCTGTGTCACCATGACGGCGAGCGAATGCGAGACGACGTCGTGCAGCTCCCGGCCGATGCGTCGCCGCTCCTCGGCCACGGCCGCGCGCTCGGCCTGCAGGCGGAGCTCGGCGGCCTGCCGCGCGCCGAGGTTCTGGGCGGCCCGTCGACGCGCGGACTCATGCCGGTAGCGCCCGAGTGCCCACGCTGCGCCGATCGCGGCGACGAGGAATCCCGCGAACGCCAGGAGCACGGCCGGCTCGGTGTTCTGCCCGCGCATCACCGCGACGACCGTCATCAGCGCGGCGCCGAGCACGCCGATGGCCAGCCCGGCGGCGACGGCGATCCGGTCGTCGCCCGCCGCCGTGGAGAACACGAACACGAGGTATACCGCCGCGCTGGGGAACAGCGAGGCCATGAACGGTTGTCCGGGCAGGCTCGCCACGGTGAGCATGAGCATGATGGCGGATGCCGCGAGCAACGCGCCGCGCGGCCATCGTCGCCGAACGACGACGAGCAGGTGCAGCACGACGAACAGGCCGACGATGACCGCCGGCCACGCGGTATCCGGTGGGCTCGGAAACGCCGCGAGGAGTTCGATCACCGTCACCGGAAGGAGCGCGGCCCCCAGCGCGGCCGCCCAGACCCAGTCGGCCGCGGACGGCGATCGGCTCTCGTCGCCGGCGACTCCGGCTTCGGGGAGGCCGGATGCCGCCTCGCGCCGCACAGCAGCCGAGGGGAACCAGGAACGACTCGATGCACCCATCCTGCGGTCCACGGTACTCGTCTGCTCGGCACCCGATCTCGCCCGTTCGGGTGAGGCGGCCGGCCGTCGCCCACTGCGACGCTGATCGCGCCCGTACCGACCGGTGCCGGGCGACCAGCGGAAGGAACGAGCACGCACCATGGCTGCGACAACATCTTCGGAGAACGGGCGACCGACGATCGCCGTCACGAGCGAGCGACGAGATCGCGTCGCCCGGACAACCACGTTCGCCGCGCTCATCACGTCATCGGCGATCGCCGGACTCGGGCTCGTCTGGCTCGCCGCACCGGGCCTCAATCCCTTCGCCTCCGACCTGATGCGCAGTGTCGCGGCCGACGTGCTGGGTGCCGGAGGGGTGGCGATCGCAGCACTCGGCCTGGGCCTCGTCGGCGCCGTGCTCGCCGCGATCCTCGTGGCGCGACCGCGAGCCGTCGACCGGGGAGGCGTTGCTCTGGGCGCCGCGGCGCTGGCGGCGGCGCTCTGCCTCGCCCTCGGCAGCGTGCACATCATCGCGCTCGCCGGCTACCTGTTCGGGCTCGCAGCGGTGGTGGCCGGCATCATCACGGTCTCGGTGATCGCCGTGCGGGCACCGAGACTCGGAGTGCCGCTCTTCGTGCTGCTCGTCGCTGTCGTGGCGGCGGCCGCCTCAATGGGACTCACCGGCGCGGCCGTCGTCGAGTTCGGCGCGACGTTCTGGGGCGCAATGGTGAAGGATGCGCCGAATGTCGGCGTCTCCGCCGCGATCGTGGCCGCGATGCTGGCCTGGGCGACGATCATGGTCATCGCCGTGGGGGGATCCGCAGGCGGACGGCGATTCGAGGCATGGCTCGTGCGCCACCGTCGGGTGCTCACCGTCCTCGCAGCCGCGGGGCCTCTGCCCTACGCGGTCGCGCGCGCCTCGTGGCTGACCCCGTGGCCGCTGTTCGGCCCGAGTGGTGAAGAAATCCCCGCGACGACGCTCGCCACGGGCCTCATGCTCGGCAGCGGTGCCGTGGCGGCGAGCCTCCTCACCCTCGGCCTCATCCTGCCGTGGGGCCTCACGTTGCCGCGGTGGATGCCACGCATCGGCGGACGTCCGGTGCCGACGGCAGCAGCCGTGATTCCCGGATCGTTCGCTGCGGCCGCCCTCTGCGTCTCGGCCGGCTCGATGTTCCTGTTGAACACCGAGGGGCCCGTGGACGCATTGCTCCTGAACCTGGTGCTGCCGCTCTGGTTCTGGGGACCGATGCTCGCGCTCGCGGTCTGGGCGTACGCGGCGTGGCGGCGGCGCCTGGCCGCGGATGCCGTGTGATGGGTCACGCCGAGCCGGCAGTCTCAGTCGAGCGGCGGGCTCAGTCGGGCGGCGGGCTCAGTCGAGCGAGTCGCGGCGCCACAGCCTGGCGCACGCGGCGAACTCGTCGGCCAGCTGCGTGAGACGGAGCGCGCGCTGCGTGAGGCGACCGGATCGCTCGGGGTGCGCGGCATCCGAGGCATCCGCGTCATCGGCGAGGCTCGCGAAGCCCGCCGCGACGACCCGGGCGAACGCAGCCGCTCGCTCGAGCGCCACGGCGAAGTCTCCGCCGAAGAGGCCCCGCAGGATCTGGTCGGCGAGCTCCCGCACCTCGGCGGGGCCGGCCGGGATCGGAGCTCCCGCGACCACCTGGTCGATCGTGTGCGACACCTCGGTGCCGCGCTGGAAGGCGAGGCTCAGGCCCACCGGGTCCTGCCGGATGAGCGTGCGCAACAGGTACACGCGCCAGAGCGCGCCGGGCAGGCTCTTCGGCGAGGCATGCGACCACAGCTCGGCGATCGCGTCGATGCCGTGCTCGTCGGTGAACGAGACGAGGCGCGCCACCACGTCGGGGTCGGGATCCGAGCGGACGCGTGAGAGCAGGGCCGCGGCGGTGTCGTGGGCGACGCGGCTGACGTGTGCGGGATCCTCGGCGCCGAGGAAGCCCTCGAACATGCCCGGTGGGAACCGCGTGGGTCGGTGGAAGTCTGAAGCCATCGCCGCACACCTTACCGGGCCTGGCCGAAAGCGGTCGCAGGATCAGCCGGTCGGCGCCCTCCCCGGTTGGCGAGCCACCTCGATCAGTCGGCCTCGGCCGCGCGAAGCATGAGTGCGGACCGCCAGTTCGCCCCCATCCGCTCGTAGGTGATCTTCGCATGGCAGTTGCGGCAACGGACGTCGCACTTCGCGATCTCGGCCATCTCGTCTTCGCCACCTGAGCGGCGACGGCCTTGCGATGCTTCTCGAGGTTCTCGGCGTAGTAGCGTCGCGCCCTCGCCGAATTGCACGCGCGACAGACCGACTGCAGCCCGTCGGGCGACGCGGAGCGCGTGTTGAAGTGAACTCGTTCGAGCGCGTGCCCGCACGTGGAGCAGATCTTCACGTTCCTCCTCGCGACGGCGTTGGAGCCAGCGTAGGACCGGCCACGGACATGGAGGCGGTACGGCCGCGGCCGCCATTTCGCGTGCCCACTCCGCGATACCCATGGCAGGGTGCGGCACGGGGCCCGACGATGAGGGCTGTTAGGCTGATCATGCCCCTATAGCTCAGTTGGTTAGAGCAACGGACTTCAAAACAGAACAAATGGAGCGCCAGCGCCGAAATGCGTTGGATGACCGCCGCTATATGCTGGAACACCCTGAGAGCCCGAGGTACTCGCCCATTTGGGCAGTGACAATCCGAGGGATTGGGCAATCAGCAGGTAACCGTGAGGGAACCTCAGAGACTACACGCGGCGCACCTGACCGGAGTCACCTCCGAAGGTGAAGATATAGTCCAGACTGCAAGCCGCTCGCCGGTGGCTGGGGAAACTCAGTGCAGCAGGTTAATCCGTGGGTCCAGGGTTCGAGCCCCTGTGGGGGCACACATCATCACCACGCCGCGCCCGCTGCCATGCGCATGTCCGCGCCGGGGTGTCAAGGCCCTTGGCGACTGCGCCTGCTGCGACGTACAACTGTGGCATCGGGCGAAGACCCGAGGCAGACGGGCCGGGCCGGCCGGCGCAGCGCAACGACCACGCGCTTCCCAGGACGCGTCGACCGGCCGCGGTCCCCCGCACGCAGTCGGTGAGGCACGCTCCCGGGCACCGCCCGACGGGCGTCCGAGTTGCCGCGTGCACATTCGGACGTTCCCGTCCTGGCGGCTCCTCCCCAGGTTCCCCTTCCTGCACGACGACGTGCAGGTGAGTCTCACCGTAGTCTCCGGGATCGGGTCGCGCCAGCGATCGCACCCGTATTGGGGTGGCCGGCGGTGGTTCCGATCCGCACCCGGGCCGACGAGGTCAGTCCACGAGGGCGCGGAACCCCGTCATGAGGGCCACCCGCTCGGCGGAGGTGCGAGCGATGGGCGTCACCGCCAGTGTCGTCACGCCCGCGGCACGGAATGCCGCCACCCGCTCGGCGACGTGCGAGGCGGGCCCGATGAGGGAGATCGCGCGAACGAGCTCATCGGGCACGGCCGCGACCGCCTCGTCCTTGCGCCCGTCGAGGTACAGGTCCTGGATCCGTGTCGCCTCCGCCTCGAAGCCGTACCCGGCGATGAGGTCGTTGTAGAAGTTCTTGCCCCGAGCTCCCATGCCCCCGATGTAGAGGGCGAGCTGCGGCTTGACCGCGGCAACGGCCGCCGCCGCGGCATCCGCTCGATCGGTGATGGCGAGCGCGGGGCTCGCGAACACGTCCAGCGGCGCGAGCCCCGCGTCGCGCTTGGCGGCGCCGGCGGCGAGCGCCGCGCCCCAGGTCTCGGCAGCACGTTCGGGGTGGAAGAACATGGGCATCCAGCCGTCGGCGATCTCGGCGGTCTGCTCCACCGACTTCGGCCCGAGCGAGGCGATGGTCACCGGGATCCGCTCGCGCACCGGGTGGTTGATGAGCTTCAGCGGCTTGCCGAGCCCGGTGCCCTCGCCCTCGGGCAGCGGGATGCGGTAGTTGCGGCCGTCGTGCACGACCAGCTCGCGGCGCCACACCGAGCGGCAGATCTCGACGATCTCGCGAGTGCGCCCGAGCGGCGCGTCGTAGCGCACGCCGTGGAACCCCTCGATGACCTGCGGGCCGGATGCCCCGATGCCGAGCTCGAAGCGGCCGTCCGAGACGTAGTCCAGGCCGGCGGCGGTCATCGCCGTGAGCGTGGGCGTGCGCGTGTAGAGCTGCAGGATGCCGCTCATGAGCGTCATCCGCGACGTACGCGCCGCGAGGAACCCGAGCTGGCTCACGGCGTCGAACGAGTACGCCTCGGGAACGGCCACGAGGTCGACGCCGGCCTGCTCGAGCTCGGCGACCTCCGCGGCCGCCTCACGGAAGCCGCCCGCGTAGTTCAGGAACATGCCGACGCGCATCCGTCACTCCTCATCGTGTGCTGATGGCCGGCGACGTGGCTCGGCCTCTCAGAGGCTAACCGACCGGACACCGGCGGCGAGGCTGGTTGTGCGTGATCGACGAGTCGTCCACCCCGCGACCGGGTTCCCGTGGTGGGTTGCGTGCACCGTTCGCGACATCGCGCGCCTTCAGCGGTCTCCGAGGCGGATGCCGCAGGCTGGAGTCCCGGCGTTCCCGCGCCGGGCGGCAGGAAGGAGCACCCGGTGAGTTGGAGCCTCCTGCTCGACCTCCTGCTGATCGTCATCTTCATCAGCTCGATCGTGGTGGGCTACCGCCGGGGACTGCTGCACACGGCCGCCGGTCTCGTCGGTCTCATCCTCGGCGGCATCGCCGCATACTTCGCGATGCCGTGGGTGGCAGCCGCCGTCCCGCTGCCCGAGTGGCGGGCTCCCGCCGCGATCGTCGCCGCCCTCGTGCTGCTCTCGCTCGGCGGGTGGCTCGGGGCCCTGGTGGGCGGCGCACTCCAGCACGGCGCCCGCGCCGCGAAGCTCGGCGTGCTCGACCGGGTGCTCGGCGCGATCGGCAACCTCATCGTCACGGCGTTCGTCGTCGCGCTCGTCGGATCGGGCATCTCGGCGATGGGCGTGCCGGTGCTGTCGCCCGCCGTCGCCGGCTCGCGAGTGCTCTCCACGCTCGACCAGGTCACGCCGGCGCCGGCACGGAGCCTGCTCGCCGAACTCCGCACGGCCACCTTCGGCGGTGCGATCCCATGGCTCGTCGACGTGCTCGATGCGCCGACGCGGGCGCCGCAGTTGCCCGCCGGTGGCCTCGACGACGCCGAGATCGCCCGCGCCGCCGAATCGGTGGTCCGCATCACGGGCACGGCGTTCCAGTGCGGCAGCAACATGTCGGGCAGCGGATTCGTCGTGGCCGAGGACCGGATCGTGACCAACGCCCACGTCGTGGCGGGCGTCACCGAGCCCATCGTCGAGGCGCCCGGCGAGGACGCCGTGCATGGGCGCGTCGTGGCATTCGACGCCGAGAACGACTTGGCGCTCATCGCGGTGTCTGGTCTCGAGACGCCGCCGCTCACGATCGCCGATGCACCCGAGGGCGCTGACGTCGCCGTCGCCGGCTATCCGTTCGGCGGGCCCCTCGAGCTGCGACCGGCGCGCGTCATGTCCGTCGGGCCCATCACCATCCAGGAGGCGGGTCGTACCGCCACCCGCGAGATCGTGACGCTCGCGGCGGAGGTCGACCACGGCAACTCCGGCGGACCGGTGCTCACGGGCGACGGCGCCGTCGGCGGGGTGGTGTTCGCGAAGTCCGACTCGGTCGCGAACGTCGGATACGCGATTCCGGTTGCGACGCTCGCGCCGCTCGCCGCCGAGGCGTCGCAGCTCACCGAGCCCGTCGACTCGGGCTCGTGCGTGCGCTGACGCCGACGACGCCGTGAACGCCGCGGACGCTCAGTCCCGGTCGCCCGCGAGATAACGCTGCAGCGTCGGCGCGATCCACGCCACCAGTTCGTCGTGGCCGAGTTCGACGACCGCGGGGAACCGCAGCACATAGCGCGTGAGGGCCATCCCGAGTACCTGCGAGGCCGCGAGTGCGGCGCGCGTCGCCGCCTCACGGTGATCGGTCGCGAGCTCGCGGGCGACGGGCAGGAGCTGCTCGGCGAACACGTCGCGCATGCGCTCAGCCGCCTCGGAATTCGTGGCGGCGGCTCGCAGGATCGCCTGCAGGGTGTCGTCCGACTCCCAGCGATGGAGGAAGTGTCGCGCGAGCACCTCACCGAGGTGCTCCCTCGGCACCTCTGCAAGCCGGGGCATCCGGATGTCGAGCTCAGCAGCGGCGGCGAAGAGCTGGGGCTTGCTGCCGAAGTACCGCATGACGAGTGCCGGGTCGACGCCGGCATCGCCGGCCACCTGCCGGATCGTGGTTCGCTCGAAGCCGTCGCGCGCGAAACGCTCCCGCGCGGCCAGACGGATGCGCTCGCGGGTTGCGGGCCCTGATCTCGCGCGGTCGGGCATCTGCGGATCGACTTCGGCCATGCCCACATCCTAGTCAACACCTGTTGACTTGAATGGCACGCCAGCGTTAGCGTGGAAGTCAACAAGCGTTGACCAAGGAGATATCGATGGACGAGAAACAGGACGTCGTCGTCGTCGGAGCCGGGCCCACCGGACTGCTGCTGGCGGGCGATCTCGCCGAGGCCGGTGTCGGGGTCACCGTCCTCGAACGGCGGAGGGACGAATCGAACCTCACCCGCGCGTTCGCCGTGCACGCACGTTCGCTCGAGGTGCTCGACATGCGCGGCTGCGCCGATGACCTGCTCACGACCGGCGCGCAGGTTCGAGAGCTGGCACTGTTCGGCCGGGTGCGGGTGGACCTCGGCCGATTGCCCAGCCGATTCGCGTTCATCCTCATCACGCCGCAGTACGAGACCGAGCGCGTGCTCCAGCTGCGGCTCGATCGCCTCGGCGTACGAGTCAGGCACGGCGCCGAGGTGACCGGCGTCGAACAGGACGACGCGGGAGTCACCGTGACGCTCGAGGACGGCACGTCGGTGCGGGCGCGCTACGTCGTCGGCGCCGACGGTTCTCGCAGCGTCGTGCGCCGCGCCATCGGTCGGCCGTTCCCGGGGCGGTCGGTGCTGCGGAGCATCATGCTCGCCGACGTGCGGTTGGCCGAGCCCCCCGCCGACGTGCTCACGGTCAACGGGGTGCGCGAGGGGTTCGCGTTCATCGCCCCGTTCGGCGATGACTACCACCGGATCTTCGCGTGGGATCGTCGACGGCAGGTCGACGAACACGAGCCGCTCGAGCTCGACGAGGTGCGCGACATCACCCGGCGCGCGATGGGCACGGACTTCGGCATGCACGACCCGCGCTGGCTCTCCCGCTTCCACAGCGATGAGCGTCAGGTGCCCGAGTACCGAGTCGGCCGTGTCTTCCTGGCCGGCGATGCCGCGCACGTGCACTCGCCCGCGGGCGGGCAGGGCATGAACGTCGGGCTGCAGGACGCCGCCAACCTCGGCTGGAAGCTCGCGGCCGTGATCCGTGATGGTGTGCCCACAACCCTGCTCGACAGCTACCACGCCGAACGGCACCCGGTCGCGGCGGCCGTGATCCGGGGCAGCGGCGGGCTCATCCGGCTGGCGATGATGAAGTCCCGGCCCGGCCGGGCTGTGCGCGACCTGGTCGCGCGCGCCGCGTTGTCGATCGACCCGATTGCGCGACGCATCACCGGCGAGGTGTCGGGAATCGGCGTGCGCTACCCCGCCCCCGCGGGGGCGGCGAACGAGGTCGGAACCCGCATGCCCGATGTCGACCTCGCCGACGGCGGTCGCCTCTTCGAGGCGCTCCGCGGTCGCCATCACGTGCTGCTGAGGGGGCGCGGCGCGTCGGACCCTCAGTTCGGCGCCGCGTCCGGCGTCCTGCCGGCAGGCACCGTGATGGCCGTGCCGGCGGAGCCGCTGCCCACCCCGGTGCTGGTTCGGCCCGACGGGTACGTGGCGGCGACCGGTGGTCTCGAGACGGATGCCATGCGCCCTCCTCGACCCGCCGTTTCGCTCAGTCGGCGCTGAACCCCTCGAAGCGGATGCCCCACGAGAGCTGCCACTCCTCGCCCGGGTCGAGCCATCTGAGGCCCCGTCCGGAGTTGAATGCCTCGGCCGGTGCCGTCATCGGTTCGACGGCGATGGCGACATCGCCGTCCTCACCGGGGAAGTCGCGCGTCGTGAACACCTGCACGTAGTCGAACTCGTCGTCGGCCCAGATCGACACGATGCGGCCGTCGGGGGCGGTGAGCGTGTGGGTGACCGCACCGTCGTGGCTCCCGACCTCCCCGAACGCGTCGTCGAGGGTCACGTCGCCCACGCGGCGGCCCTCCCGGAAGTCCCACTCGGTGCCTTCGACCGGCACCTCGCCCGTCGGCAGCAGCCGGTCGTCGACCTCGATGTGGCTCGCCGCGTCGAGGCGGAGGACCAGGTCGGCCGTCGGCACCCCGCCGATCTTCACGTACGGGTGAGTGCCGATGGCGACCGGCGCCGCCTCGACGCCGAGGTTCTCGATGAAATGGGTGACCTTCAGTCCGTCGGCGACGAGCTCGTAGTGCACTGCCGTGCCGAGGAGATAGGGGTAGCCGAGCTGCGGGTACACGTTCGCCTGAAGCGTGACCGAGTCGCGTTCGCGGGTGATCGGCCGGTACTCGGTGTAGCGCAGCAGGCCGTGGATCGCGTTGTTGCGGGCCGGCTCGGTGATGGCGAGGTGCCGCTCGACGCCGTCGTGGGTCCAGATGCCGTCGCGGATGCGGTTCGGCCACGGCACGAGCACGATGCCCGCACCCATGGGCTGCGGCTGGTCTTCGGGGTACTCGGGGACGAGCTGGATCCCGTTGATGGTGAGCGTGCGGATGCCGGCGCCCACCGCCGTGACCGTCGCCATGAGGTCTCCGCTGGCGGTCGAGGTCTCGAGGACGAAGTGCTCGCCCGTGGGAAGAGTCATGGATCCACTTTAGGGTCTCACGCGAGGTGCACCGCGAGCCCGACGGCCTCGAGCTCGGCCACCAACGGGAGGGGGGCCGCGGCATCCGTCACCAGCTCGTCGAAGGCGTCGATCGGCGCGATCCGGCCCAGGTGCACCTCGCCGAGCTTGGAGCCATCGGCGACCACGATGCTCCGGGCTGCGGCCCGCAGCATCAGCGCCTTGACCGCTGCCTCGGGGAGGTTCGCGTTCGTCACTCCGTGCACGGGATCGACCCCGTTGCAGCCGATGAACGCGAGGTCGACGTGGATCTCGTCGAGCATCGACCCTGCGAGCGGATGCACGAGCGAGTGTTGCCTCGGCCGCAGCGTGCCGCCCGTGATGACCACCGTGAACCGCGGGATCTCCGACTCCAGCTCGAACGCGATGGAGAGCCCGTTCGTGAAGACCGTGAGGTCCTCGAGGTCGTCGCGGGCCTTCAGGGCCCGAGCGATCTGCAGCGTCGTCGTGCCGACGTCGAGGATGATGCTCCGGCCGCTCCGTACGAGGGAGGCCGCGTGCCGGCCGATGCGTCGCTTGGGTTCGACGGATGCCGCGAGCGCCTGCTCGAACGTGGGTTCGCGGTCTGGTCGCTCGACGGCGAGCGCCGATGACACGGGCACCGCGCCACCGTGCACGCGCCGGATCTCGCCGCGGCGCTCGAGCGCGTCGAGATCGGCCCGGGCGGTGACGGTCGTCACGCCGAACGCCGCGCTCAGCTCGGCGACGCGCACGAAGCCCTGCTCACCCACGAGGGCCAGGGCGAGCTCGCGTCGCCGCGGCGCGTCGAGCGCGGGGTGTGTCGCGTCGGCTGCGGCATCCATCATGTGCAAATTCTCCGCTGATGTCAGCTGCTTTGCAATACGAAAGCAGGTTGTTGGCGAAACGAAAGTCGCGTATCGTTGCCGCGTGCAGACGGATCCCCGCATCGCCGTACGCCCGGCGAGGCTCGCCGACGGACGCGAGCTCATCTACTTCGACGACGCCGACACGACGCTCCCACCCGAGCGCGCGCTCGATGCGCGCGCCCTCGACGCGCGCCCCGCGACGGCGCAGATGCGACAGGACGCGCTGACCGGCGAGTGGATCTCGATCGCCGCCGCGCGACAGAACCGGGTCTTCCTGCCGCCCGCCGACCTCGACCCGCTCGCGCCGCAGCGGCCGGGCAATCCCTCGGAGATCCCGAGCACCTATGACGTCGCGGTGTTCGAGAACCGCTCGCCCTCGTTCGGTCCCGAGACGGCGTCGACGGATGCCCCGAGCGCCGACGCGCTGGCGCAGCTCCGCCGGGTGGGGCTCGAGCGCACGCGTCCCGCCGTGGGCCGATGCGAGGTGGTGTGCTTCAGTCCCGAGCACGAGGGTTCATTCGGCACGCAGAGCCGCTCGCGCGCCCGCACCGTCATCGAGGCGTGGGCGCAGCGCACGGCAGCGCTCTCCACGCTGCCCGGGGTCGAGGAGGTGTTCCCGTTCGAGAACCGCGGCCGCGACATCGGCGTGACGCTGCCGCATCCGCACGGTCAGATCTATGCCTACCCCTACGTGACCCCGCGCACCGAGCGACTGCTGGCCTCGATCGACGGGTACGGGCCGGCGCTCATGGCCGACATCCTCGAGCGAGAGCGGAACGGCCCCCGCGTGCTGATCGCCGGCCTGCACTGGACGGCGTACGTGCCGTTCGCGGCGCGGTGGCCCATCGAGGTGCACCTGCTCCCCCACCGGCACGTGCCCGACTTCGCCGAGACGACGCTCGCCGAACGTGACGAGCTCGCCGTGGTGTACCTGCGGCTCCTCCGTGGCGTCGACCGCCTCTACGACACGCCGACCCCCTACATCGCCGCATGGCATCAGGCGCCGGTGCGTGAGCATCGCAACGACGTGCGGCTCATGCTGCAGCTCACGAGCCCGCGGCGCGCGGCCGACAAGCTGAAGTACCTCGCGGGCTCAGAAGCGGCCATGGGAGCCTGGATCGGTGACGTGACCCCCGAGGCGCAGGCCGAGGCGCTGCGCGCGGCGATCGACGGAGTCGAGATCGAAGGAGTCGAGATCGAGGGAGTCGAGGCGTGAACGAGGTCGATCAGGCGATGCACGGTTTCGCCGAGTGGTTCGGACGTCGGCCCCTCGGCGTCTGGTCGGCACCGGGCCGGGTGAACCTCATCGGCGAGCACACCGACTACAACGACGGCTTCGTCTTCCCGTTCGCGATCGACCGCCGCACGGCGGTCGCCCTCGGCGACCGTGACGACCGGTTCGTGAGGGTCACGTCGAGCTTCACGTCCGAGCCGGTCGAGATCCATCTCGACGAGCTCACACCTGACGCCGTGGAGGGGTGGTCGGCCTATCCCCTCGGCGTGGCGTGGGCGCTCGGCGAGTTCGGCGCCGACCTCGGTCACGTACGGGGCGTCGACCTGCACGTCGCGAGCAGCGTGCCGATCGGCGCGGGGCTGTCGTCATCGGCCGCCATCGAGTGCGCCGTCGCGCTGGCCCTCGACGAGCACTGGGGGCTGCAGTTCGACCGCCCGACGCTCGCCAAGATCGGTCGCCTCGCCGAGAACCGCGTCGTCGGCGCGCCGACGGGCATCATGGACCAGTCGGCATCCCTCCTCGGCGAGGCCGACTCGGGTGTGTTCCTCGACTGCCGAAGCCTCGACGCCGACGTCATCCCCCTCGGATTCGCGGCCGAGGGCCTCTCGCTGCTCGTCATCGACACGCACGTCGCGCACGCCCACGCGAGCGGGGGCTACGCGGCGCGACGTGCCTCCTGCGAAGCGGGCGCACGTGCCCTCGGCGTCGGCTCGCTGCGCGACCTCCGCACCGACGACCTCGACCACGCCGCCGACGTGCTCGACGACGAGACGTTCCGGCGGGTGCGGCATGTGGTGACCGAGAACCAGCGCGTGCTCGACACCGTGCGCGCGCTGCGCGAGCACGGGCCCGGCGCGATCGGTCCGTTCCTCGACGCGTCGCACGTGTCGATGCGCGACGACTTCGAGATCTCGGTACCCGAACTCGACCTCGCGGTCGCGACCGCCCAGGCGAACGGCGCCATCGGCGCGCGCATGACCGGCGGGGGATTCGGCGGTGCCGCGATCGCGCTCGTGATCGACGCGCTCGTGCCGATCGTGACGCGTGAGGTGACCGCGGCGTTCACCGAACGCGGCTACCGGGAGCCGACCGTCTTCACGGTGCGGCCGAGCCAGGGCGCCCGGCGCGACGCCTGAGCAGGTTCAGGCCCACTCCTCGGCGAGGATCCCGTAGGTGAAGCCGTCGATCCAGCCGAGCTCGGCGTGCCAGGAGTCGCGGACCCCGTGCTGCTCGCGGCGCATGCCGAGCTTCTCCATGACCCGCCATGAGCCCACGTTGTCGGCGAAGCATCCGGCCGTCACCCGGTGCAGGCCGAGCTCGGTGAATGCGAGGTCCAGCATGGCCCGGGCGATCTCAGTCGCGAAGCCCTTGCCGGCGTGGGCGGGATCGACGAGATAGCCGAGGAGCCCCTCCGCTCCGCGCCAGGCATCGCCGTCGAACTGGCCCATGCCGTCGCGCACGTCGAGCGAACCGGTGCCGACAACCACGCCATCCAGCACGGCCACCGCCGTGTGCTGGAGCGGGTCCTCGACGCTGCCGAGCCACGCGGCGCGGAACGCCTCGGGGTCGACGGTCGTGCGCAGCAGCCAACGGATGACCTCTGGTCGGTTGCGCCAGGCGAGCACCTCGTCGAGACGGTCGCGCGTCGGCGTTTCGAGCACGAGCGGTCCGGCGGTGCGCGGCCAGGCGACTGCAGCCGACGTCATGCGCCCACCGGATCGCCGGCCGACGGCTCGACGGCCCGCGGTGTGCCGCCCGTGATCCGCACGAGCTCGGCGAAGCTGGTGGGGAACACCGTCTTCGCGTGCCCGGCGGCCGCCCACACCCGGTCGTAGCGGGCGAGCTCGGTGTCGACGTACGTGCGCACGGGCGACGGATGCCCCACCGGCGCGACTCCCCCGATGACCTGCCCGGTGGCCGCCTTCACGACGTCCTTCGATGCCCGGCCGATGACGCCGCCGAGCTCGGCGCCGAGCCACTCGGTGTCGACGCGATGCGCACCCGAGGTGAGCACGAGGATGGGCTCGTCATCGAGCGTGAAGACGAGGGAGTTCGCGATCTGGCCGACCTCGACGCCGAGGGCATCGGCGGCGAGCTGCGCCGTCGTCACGGCGTCGTCGAACCAGACGATCTCGGGGGTGAGGCCGTATCGGGCGAGCGCGGCGGCGACACGATCGACCGCGGCGTGCGAGGGTGCGGAGGTCTGCTCTGCGGGCATGGATCGATCCTACGAGCGGATGCGGCATCCGCTCGGCACCCGGATCGTCACGACCCGTTCGCCCGACTGTCGTAAGGTGCGATCGTGAGTGCTCCCGCGTCTCCCGCGTACGATCGCCTGGCCCGCCGGCTCGGGCTGCGCGATGCCGTCGCGATCGGGCTCGCCGCGATGATCGGCGCAGGCGTGTTCGCCGTCTGGGCCCCTGCCGCGCAGGCCGCCGGTGCGTGGCTGCTCGTCGGGCTCGCGATCGCCGCCGTCGTCGCCGTCGCGAACGCCGGGTCGACGGCGCAGCTCGCGGTGCGCTATCCCGAGGCGGGCGGCGCCTACCGATACGGCCGCGAGCGGCTCGGCCCGTGGCCCGGATTCCTCGCGGGATGGGGGTTCGTGATCGGCAAGACCGCGAGCTGCGCCGCGATGGCGATCACCGCCGCGGCGTACCTCGTGCCGTCCGCGTGGCAGAAGCCCGTCGCGGTCGCCGCGGTGGTCGTGCTCGTGGGCGTCAACGTGCTCGGCGTCACGCGCACCGCGCGCGTGGCGTCGGTGATCGTCTCGGCGGTGCTCGCGGTGCTCGTCGTGGTCGTCGCGGCGGGGATCGCCTCGATCGCCGGCGCCGGATGGGCGACCGGCGGCCTCGGCGACACCTCGTCGATCGTGCCGCCCGTCGGCGCTCCCGACGGCGCCGCGGCGGCCATCGCGAGCACTTACGGTGTCCTGCAGTCGGCCGCCCTCATCTTCTTCGCGTTCGCGGGCTACGCCCGCATCGCGACGCTCGGCGAGGAGGTGCGCGATCCCACGCGGACGATCCCGCGAGCGATCGGCGTGGCGTTCGCCATCGTGGTCGTCGTGTACGCGGCAGTCGGCACGGCGGCGCTCGGCGTGCTCGGGCCCGGTGCGCTCGCGTCGTCCGCCGCACCGCTCGTCGACGTGGTCGGCGTCGCCGGCTGGCTCTGGGCCGAGCCGATCGTGCGCGTCGCGGCGGGCGTCGCCGCACTCGGATCGCTGCTCGCACTCATCGCGGGCGTCGGCCGCACGGGCCTCGCGATGGCGCGCGACGGCGAACTGCCGCGGCCGCTCACCACGGTGCATCCGCGATTCGGGGTTCCGCACATCGCGGAGCTCACCGTGGGCCTCGCCGTCGTCGTGCTCGTGCTCGTCGCCGACCTGCGCGGCGCCATCGGCTTCTCGTCGTTCGGCGTGCTGCTCTACTACCTCGTCGCGAACGCGTCGGCCCTCACGCAGCCGTCCCGCGAGCGGCTCGTGCCGCGCTGGCTGTCGTGGCTCGGGGCGATCGGATGCGTCGCGCTCGTCGTCACCCTGCCGCTGCCGTCGATCGTGGCGGGCATCGCGGTCTTCGCCGTCGGCGCGGTGGTGCGGCTCATCGTGCTGGGGGCGCGCCGCCGGCGGGGCGGAGCGCCGCCTGCCACCCCCACCGCGAGCCAATAGGCTGGCGCCATGAGTGCAGATCCCTCGGCCCGCATCATCACGATCGCGGGCATCCCCGCCCCCGTCTGCGACGAGCGCGCGTTCGTCGCCGCGGGCGCCGTCATCGTCGGCAACGTACGCCTCGCCCCCGGTTCGAGCGTCTGGTACAACGCCGTGCTCCGCGCGGAGGCGGAGCCCATCGTGCTCGGCGAGGACTCGAACCTGCAGGACGCGGTCGTCTGCCACGTCGACGGCGGGTTTCCGCTCACGGTCGGTCGCGGCGTCTCGGTCGGGCATGGCGCGGTGCTGCACGGGTGCACGGTCGAAGACGACTGCCTCATCGGCATGGGTGCCACGGTGCTGAACGGCGCGGTCATCGGCGCAGGCTCGCTCGTCGCCGCCGGCGCCGTCGTGCTCGAGGGAACCGTCGTGCCGCCCGGCTCGCTCGTCGCGGGCGTGCCGGCCAAGGTGCGCCGCGAGTTGTCCGAGGAGGAGCGCGAGGGCATCAAGCGCAACGCGGGTCACTACCTCAAGCACGTGCAGGAGCACACGGCTCCGGTCGACGACTGAACCGGGCCGGCGTCAGCGCACGGGGCTCGAGGCCGCGGCACCCGCACCCGCGGGCATCGCCTCGATCGCCCGGGCGAGCTCCGGATCCCGTTCGCCCGCGACCCATCGACGCAGGCGGCGCAGCCGACGCACGACCACGCGAACCGCGAGCCCGGCCGCCCACGACGGCGCCCCGAGCACGCTGCGGTCGTACCGGCCGAGCATGCGACGATGCTCGTACGCCGTGCGGAGCGCACCGCCCACGAGGTCGTGGCGGCGTTCGAGTCTCGGCAGTGGCACGATCTCCCGGGCCGCGACCGATGCGTGCAGTCGACCGACCCAGTCGTCGGCGTCGCGGCCGTGGAAGTAGTTGTCGGCCAGCCACGCGGCATCCGCGTGCCGGAAGCGGCCCTCGACGAGTTCGTCGGTCGACCCGAAGAGGCCCGACCCCTCGAACACCGTGTTGATCATGGCCGGTGAGACTCCGAAGTCGTCGAGGAGGAGCACCGGAAGCCCGAGCGCGACCGCCTCGAGCGCCGCCGTGGAGCTCACGGTGACGAGCGCGGTCGCCTGGGCGAGCTTCTCGGCCATCGGCCCGTCTTCGACCACGAGGTTCGGCGGGACGCCGTCGACCAGCTCGCCCAGCAGGTCGGCGTAGTCGTACTCCTCGTGGTGGGTCTGCGCCTCGCCGCGCCGGGCGCGCACCTTGACGACGACCCGCCGCTCGGGGTGCCGGCGAGCGTGCGTGGCGAGCGCCTCGAGCACGCGCACGCGGTCGTCGCGCTCGCGGGGAACCTTGGCCTGGGCGGCGAAGACGAGGTCGGTGCGATCGGATGCCGCAGCCGGGGGTAGCAGCAGGCCATCTCGAGACCCGTCGGCATCGACGCCCGCGAGGAACGGCAGCGTCGCGAGCCCGAACCGGCGATCGATCGCGAGCTCGGCGGCGTTGGCGCGGAACTCCCGCACCTCGCGCCGGCTGTGCAACACGACGAGATCGGTCTGCTCTCGGTAGATCACCGCCTTCGGCACCGCGGGGATCGTGAGCCCGGGGAACCCGCTCACCAGCACCGGCCGGTCGTCACGACCCGCGAGACGCGGTGCGACGACGCGCACGAACGGCCCCCGCAGCGAGAGCAGCACGGCGTGCGGGTCGAACCCGTCGATCACCACGTCGAGGTGGTCGAGATGGCGCACCTCCGCATCGGCGGACGTGAAACGGGTGCCGGCGAGCGCGTCGACGAGTTGGCGTCCGCTCGGCATCACGGGCGACTGCAGCACCACGAGCCGGCTCGTCCACGACGGGGGCAGCGTCGAAGCGAGGGCCGCGCCCCACTTCACGTACGAATCGGAGTCGGCGACGACGAGCAGGCGCCGGCTCGCGGCATCCGTCACCAACGGCGACGACGGACTCACGCGGCGACCCGGCGGAGCTTCGCGCGCGGCGCCTCCTCACCGGGGAAGACGCGCTTCACGCCGTCGCCCATCGCGTCGCCGATGATCCGGATGTCGCGCACGAGGTGCGCGAAGCCCTGCGGCTCGAGCGAGGCGGCCTGATCGCTGCCCCACATGGCCCGGTCGAGCGTGATGTGCCGTTCGACGGCGACGGCGCCGAGCGCGACCGCGGCGAGTGAGATCTGCAGGCCGTGCTCGTGGCCCGAGTAGCCGACCGGGACGCCGGAGAAGCGACCGCGCAGCGTCTCGATCATGCGGAGGTTCGCCTCCTCGGCGGGCATCGGGTAGCTCGAGGTGGCGTGCATGAGCACGAGGCGGTCGGTGCCGAGGGCCTCGACGGCGCGGTCGATCTCGTCGATCGTCGACATACCGGTGGAGAGGATGACGGGCTTGCCCGTCTCAGCGAGGGCGGCGAGCAGTTCGAGGTCGGTGAGCGACGCCGACGCGACCTTGTGTGCGACCACGCCGAGTCGCTCGAGGAACTCGAGCGAGGGCACGTCCCACGGCGAGGCGAACCAGTCGATGCCGGCGCGCATCGCGTATGACGCGATCTCGAGGTACTCGCGCTCGCCGAACTCGACGCGGCGGCGGTAGTCGAGGTACGTCATGGTGCCCCACGGCGTCTCTCGAGGAACGTCGCGCATGTGGTCGGGCGTCGCGATCTCGGGCGTCCGCTTCTGGAACTTCACGGCCTGCGCACCCGACTCCACTGCCACGTCGATGAGGCGCTTCGCGATCTCGACGTCGCCGTTGTGATTCAGGCCGATCTCGCCGATGACGTAGACGGGCGCGTCGGGGCCGATGATCGATCGGCCGATGCGTACGGACATGCAGTACTCCCTCACTCAGGGTCGCGCGAGTGCGCGGGATCGGGGGCGGCGCGGCGGGCGCCGGGCTCGCGGGCGGGTTCGCGCAGGTGCTCGCGGGCGGCGAGGATCAGGTCGGCCAGCTCCCGTACGGCGCCGTGGCCGCCGGGGCTCTGCAGCACGTGGCGTGCTGCCTCGAGCGCTTCGGGTGCGGCATCCGGCACCGCGACGGGCCAGCCGACGAGGTCGAGCGCCGCCAGGTCGCCGCGGTCGTTGCCGAGGTACGCGATGCGGTCGAGTCGGATGCCGCGAGCCGCCGCCCAGTCGCGGAGCACCTCGCCCTTCGCGGCGACGCCCTGCTCGCACTCGACGCCGAGCTTCTCGGCCCGGCGTCCGACCACGGGGTTCTCCTCGGCGGAGAGGATGAGCACGGGGATCCCGGCCGCGCGCAGCCGCGCGACCCCGTGGCCGTCGCTGCGACTCACCCGCACCGACTCCCGGCCCAGCTGGTCGACCATGACGGTGTCGTCGGTGTGCACGCCGTCGAAGTCGGTGACGAGCGCGTCGACGTCGATGAGCGGATGCTGCGGGCCGAGGTCGCGGTCGACCCGCACGGCGAGCGTGCGCGCCCGCTCCAGGTCGGCGGCGTCGTCGATCTCGATGGCGTGGTCGGGGTGGACCGGCTGCACGCCGACACGCCCGAAGAAGCGGTGACCCGCGTCTCGGAATCCGTCGGCGGTGAAGACGTAGAACGCGCCGGTCTCGGCATACTCGGGCGTGCGGTCCTGCCGGCGCAGCCGGTGGGACATCTCGTGGTTCACGCCGACGGCGGTCGAACCGATCTCGCGCCAGAGGAAGACGTGGGTGGGAGCCGCCGAGAACACCGCGTCGCGCTCACCGCTCGCGACCCGCTCGACGGCGGCGTCGAGATCGGCGGGGTCGATGAAGGGCGAGGTCGCCTGCATGAAGACGGTCATCTCCGCCGCCTCGGCCCCCAGCACCTCCAAGGCATGCAGCACCGCCGACTCGCTCGACGCCTCACTCCCGGCGAGCGCGGCCGGCCGTTCCACCACGTCGGCGCCGGCGGCGCGCGCGGCCTCGGCGATCTCCTCGTCGTCGGTCGTGACGACCACGCGACCGATCCGGCGCGCGGCCGACGCCGCCCGCACGGCACGCGTGATGAGGGGCACCCCGCCGACCCGGGCCAGGTTCTTGCCGGGCAGCCCCTGCGAGCCGCCACGAGCCGGGATGATCGCCGTCGCGACGCCGGCTGCGGCATCCGCTCGCCCCGCTCGCGTGCCCGCGTGCTGCACGGCGGCGACGGCGGACGGCGCCTCGGCGAGGTCGATCTGGGCCATGGCGCGAAGCTACGCGCGCCAGGAAGCCGCCCGGTGCACGACCGGTGAACGCCAGCCGACCGAGAGGTCGACGAGCGGTGCCGATACCGCGGGCAGCGTCCGTCCCGGTCCTCCTCACCCGCGAGGAGGACCGGGAGGATCACACGACGGTGCCCTCAGTCGCGCCCGATGCCGCCGCCGCTGTGCTTGCAGGCGAAGCTGTCGGCGCTGTCGGGGTCACCCGACGTATACCGCGCCACCGAGGGGTACGGGCACAGCGGGCGGCTGAGGTCGTCGGCCCAGTCGGCGGGAACGTCGGGATTGGCCGGGTTGACCCACGCGTCGATCCGGTCGGGGGCGGATCCGTACTCGACCCAGTCCACCAGGGCGGTGAGCCCCGCGTACTGGTCGGTCGCGGGACCGCCGCTCACGTGCCCCATGCCCGGCACCTCGAAGTACCTCGCGAACGCATCGGCCTTCTGCCCGTAGTTCGCGTCGAGTTCGTCGTACCAGGTCGCGGTGTCGTCGACCGAGAAGACCCCGTCGGATGCGCCGTGGACCACGATCATCTTCCCGCCGCGATCGCGCAGCATGTCGAGCCTCGTGGGGTCGGGCGGCGTCATGAACTCCATGCCGCTCTCGGTGTAGATGCCGCTCGTGGCGTAGATGCTCTGCGCGATCGCGTCGATGTCGGCCGTGAGCGGTGAGGCGGGGATGCTGGGATCCGGGGGTGTGCCGAAGATGAATCCGATGGCACCCGGATCCAGGATCCTGGAGGCGAAGAACTTCCAGAACGCCCAGTTCGGCTGGGCGAGGCCCGGATCGAACGGGAACGAGCTGTAGATCTCCTCGCCGCCGCTCGTGCGGGCTCCGGCGAAGACGGCGGCGACGACGGCCTTCTGTTCGGGGGTCAGGCAGGTGCCGTCGCGCTCGGCCGCGCAGGTCGGAACGTCGCGATCGATTTCGAAGGCCTTCTGGCAGCGCTCGCTGTCCTGGACGAGTCCGTCCTCGAGCCGGTCGAGCCCGTCGCATCGGGCGAGGACGGCGCCCGCGATCACCTGCCGTTCGGCGGGCGTGAGGGCAGTGTTGAGGTCGGCGACGTTCGTGGCCACCGTGGCCCACTGCTGTGCGCCCCACACCTGGGCGACGGCAGCCTGCGGCAGGTTGAAGCCCGGGGCCACCGCGAGGAACCCGTCGTACTGGTCGGCGTAGCGCGCCGCGCCGACCATCGTGTGACGCCCGCCGTTGGAGCCGCCGGTCATGTACGACCGGTCGGGGCCCTTGCCGTAGGCCGCCTCGATGAGGGCCTTGGCCATGGGCGTGAGGGTGCCGACGGCCTGGTACCCGTAGTCCAGCCGAGCCTGCGGGTCGATCCCGAACGTCGGCCCCAGCGAGCCCGGGTGCCCGGCATCCGAGCTGATCACGGCGAAGCCGAGCTGCAGGCCGCTTTCACTCCCCGCTCGTCCGAGCGCGGTGGCGACATTGCCGTCAAGGCCGCCGTTGCCTTGGTAGAGATAACGCCCGCTCCAGTCGGTCGGCAGGCGCATCTCGAAGCCGATGCGATACGTCTGACCGTCGACGTCGCTGACGCGTTCGTTCATGTGGCCGCGAACGAGGCAGTGCTCGTCGACCTCGACGCCCGACAGCGGGCCGGCCGCGACGCGTTCGGCGCTCGTGATCACGGTGCTGCCGAACGCGAACCCGAGGAGCGATTCGCACTCCGCGAGGGTGCCCGGCTCGGCCGGCGCGAGCTGCGGGAGCGCCGTGGGCGACGAGGTGGGATCGGCCGCGGCGGCTGAGGCCCCACCGGTGATCATCAGCGCCACGGCTGCGGTCGCCGCGCCGAGGGCGACCGCGCGCATCGGGCGCATCACCGCAGCCTCCTCGGTATCGACGACGGTGACGGTCGGGCGCTGCACGTGCTGATGGATGACATGTCGATCCTCCCCTGGAACGCAACGCTGCGCCCCTCGCGCACAGCGTACGAGGGATCGATTGCACACTGCAATGGTTGAATTTCACATCGAGTCACGTGGACTCCCGGTCGGGGCGGTCGCCGCGTACGGTCCTGCTACCGTGGTGCCGTTGACGGCCGAAGGGATCCGAGCGTGGCGGAAGAAGTCGGCCGGGTGCTGCTCGACGACCTCGGGTTCCTGCTCGCCCGCGCCAGTGCCGTCGCCGTCGCAGCGGGGAACGATGCGCTTCGGCCGCTCGGATTGACCGTCCGGGCGTTCGCGACGCTCTGCCTGGCGGCGGAGAACGACGGCATGACGCAGCGGGAGATCTCCGACTTCCTCCGGCTCGACCCGAGCCGCGTCGTCGCGATCGTCGACGACCTGGAGGATCGAGGCTTCGTCGCACGAGCGGTGACACGTGCCGACCGCCGGATGAAGGCCGTGATCGCCACGCCCGCGGGTCGTGAGTTGCTCCGGAAGGCCGTCGCCGCCACGCGCGAGGCTCAGCGGGCCGCCTTCCCCCTGCCCACCCCCGAGTCTCGCGCCGAGGCGACCCGGATGCTCCGACTGCTCGCCTTTCCCGACGAGCGCTGATCGAGCCGACCCCGCCCAACCGACCGGTCGGCGGTCGACTAGCGGCGCTGCAGGCGCAGCTCGGCCGCCTTCACGACGTTGGCGAGCAGCATCGCGCGGGTCATCGGACCCACGCCGCCCGGGTTC
Organism: Agromyces sp. NPDC052230; assembly: GCF_040679595.1. NCBI lineage: Bacteria > Bacillati > Actinomycetota > Actinomycetes > Micrococcales > Microbacteriaceae > Agromyces > Agromyces sp. NPDC052230. Next base: position 100,015 of record NZ_JBFAVC010000003.1, read on the forward strand.
GGCGAGAGGTGGCCGGCCACCGACGCGACGGCCGGGTCGACATCGCCGGTGAGCCGGCCCTTGCCCGTCTCCTCGTCCTGCACGCGCGTGATGCCGACGTCGAGCACGGCGGCGCCGCCTTTCACCCAGTCGGGCTTCACGAGGTGGGGCACGCCCACGGCCGCCACGACGATGTCGGCGCGGCGCACCTCATCGGCGAGGTCGACGGTGCGCGAGTGGGTGAGCGTCACCGTGGCATCCAGCCCCTTGCGCGTGAACAGGAGGCCGAGCGGCCGACCAACGGTGAGGCCCCGGCCGATGACCGTGACGTGCTGCCCCCGGATGGGCACGTCGTACCGGCGCAGCATCTCCACGATGCCGGCCGGGGTACACGGCAGCGGCGAGTGCAGTTCGCCCTCGATGCCGAGCACGAGCCGGCCGAGGTTCGTCGGGTGCAGGCCATCGGCGTCCTTGTCGGGGTCGATGAGCTCGAGCATCGCGTTCTCGTCGTGGCCGGCGGGCAACGGGAGCTGCACGATGTAGCCGGTGACCTCGCGCGCGGAGTTGAGGTCGCGGATCGCCGCGCGCACGTCGGCCGTCGACGCCGAGGCGGGCAGGTCGACGCGGATCGACTCGATGCCCACCTCCGCGCAGTCACGGTGCTTGCCGGCGACGTACGAGTGGGAGCCGGGATCGTCGCCCACGAGCAGGGTGCCGAGTCCGGGCACCACGCCGTGGGAGCGGAGGCCGGCGATACGGGAAGCGAGCTCCTGTTTCACCGCGGCGGCGGTCGCGACGCCGTCGAGCGTGATGGCGGTCATGGTCTCTCCTCGTGTCCGTGTTTCTGGTGTTCGTGCCGTCGATCGGCTCGTCGCACCCGTTCCTGCATAGCGCGCGCGGCGGCGCAACGCGGCCCGACTCCCGGGGAGCGGAAGCGACCCGGGGAGGATCCCCGGGCCGCGCCGCACTACTGCTGGAGGCCCGGGTACAGCGGGAACGCCGCCGTGAGCGCCTGCACCCGCGAGCGGAGCTCGGGGACATCCGCTTCGCCCTTGAGCGCGAGCGCGATGATGTCGGCGACCTCGGTGAACTCGGCGTCGCCGAAGCCGCGGGTGGCGAGCGCCGGTGTGCCGATGCGCAGGCCCGAGGTGACCATCGGGGGGCGCGGGTCGAACGGCACCGCGTTGCGGTTCACCGTGATGAGCGCCTCGTGCAGCAGGTCCTCGGCCTGCTGGCCGTCGATCTTCGAGTTGCGGAGGTCGGCGAGCACGAGGTGCACGTCGGTGCCGCCCGTGAGCACGTCGACGCCCGCGGCGCGCGAGTCGTCGGCGTGGAGGCGCTCGGCGAGGATGCGGGCGCCTCGCAGCGTGCGCTCCTGGCGGTCCTTGAAGTCGTCGGATGCCGCGATCTTGAACGCCGTGGCCTTCGCCGCGATGACGTGCATGAGCGGGCCGCCCTGCTGGCCGGGGAACACGTTCGAGTTGAGCTTCTTCGCGAGGTCGGCGTCGCGCGAGAGGATGAAGCCCGAGCGCGGACCGCCGATCGTCTTGTGCACCGTCGACGAGACCACGTCGGCGTACGGCACGGGCGACGGATGCAGCCCCGCGGCCACGAGGCCCGCGAAGTGCGCCATGTCGACCCAGAGCTGCGCGCCGACCTCGTCGGCGATCTCGCGGAACGCGGCGAAGTCGAGGTGACGCGGGTACGCCGACCAGCCGGCGATGATGACCTGCGGCTTGTGCTCGCGGGCCCGGTCGCGCACGACGTCCATGTCGACGAGGAACGTCTCGGGGTCGACCCCGTAGGAGACGGCGTTGTAGAGCTTGCCCGAGAAGTTCAGCTTCATGCCGTGCGTGAGGTGACCGCCATGCGCGAGCTCGAGGCCGAGGATGGTGTCGCCGGGAGTGGCGATCGTCGAGAGCACGGCGGCATTCGCGGTGGCGCCCGAATGCGGCTGCACGTTCGCGTACGCGGCGCCGAAGAGCGACTTGGCGCGCTCGATGGCGAGGTTCTCGGCGATGTCGACGTACTCGCACCCGCCGTAGTAGCGCCGACCGGGGTAGCCCTCGGCGTACTTGTTGGTGAGCACCGACCCCTGCGACTGCAGCACCGAGACGGGCACGAAGTTCTCGCTCGCGATCATCTCGAGGTAGTCGCGCTGGCGTCCGAGCTCGAGTTCGAGGACCTCGGCGATCTCGGGATCGACTTCGGACAGCGACTGGTTCATCACCGATTGCTGGGAAATGGCGGTTTCGGCCAAGACTGGCTCCTTCATGACATGCGGACCTGTTGGGTGCTGCCTGCTGCGACTCGCGCAGAGACATGCGTACCGGCCCAGGCGTACGGTCGGTCCGTGCCAGTCGCTCCCCGATGGTGACCATCTCAACGCCAGTCGCGACGCTCGCAAGCATAGCAACGGATGCCGGATGCCGCCTGTCAGGGTCGGGTCAGTCGACGATCGGGGCGGGCGACGGGGTCACCTCCCGCGCGCGATCGCGACCGCGCACCCGGCTCTGCCCTCGCGCGCGCTGCACGAGCGCGATCCCACCGAGCGCCAGCAGCGCACCGAGCGCGGCGAGCGCGAGCGGCCGGAACGTCTCGGCCCACGCCCAGGACTCGCCCGAGAGTCTGAGATCGTCGATCGGGTACTCGAGCACCTTCGCGGTCCACTCGGCCGTCGCGACATCCGTCGTCCGTGCGAGGTCCTGCAGCACGCCGTCGTACGGGAAGCCGGGGCCGTGGTGCGGGTACGTCGGCGCGTCCATCCCACTGACGCGGTCGTGCTCGACCGTGCCGGGCACGATGAGGCGGTCGAGGCCGGCGCCGCTGTCGACGCGCGGCACGAAGGTGAGACCGTGCCGACTGCGCACCGGACCGTCGCCGAGGCTCACCGTGCCCGCGGCCAGCGACTGGCCGTACGTGTCGAACACCGAGGCGAGCTCGATCTCGCCGACGCCGTCGGCGAGAAGTACTCCGATGCGCTGCCGGTCCCAGCCGAACGCGGTGTTGAAGGCGACCACGGCGTCGGATGCCTCGAGCCCGGAGTCGCGCATCGGAGCCGGGCTTCCGGGGTGATGGTGCGTCCAGCCGATCGCCTCGGCGGCGTCGGCCGCGGCATCCGCTCCGACGAGTCGTTCGACCACGTGGAGGGTGCCGTCGATGCCCGACAGGACGCCGGCGGTGCTGATGACGTCGCCGTCGTCGACGTACCTCGTGCCGCGCACCCAGTCGACGGCCGGGTACGTGTTCTCCCACTCCCCGAGACGCAGCCAATGCGCGGTCGCGTCGTGTCCATCGAGGAGACCTGCCGAGGCGAGCACTGCGGCCCCGTTGCAGACGCTGAGGAGCAGTGCTCCCCCGTCGGCCTGCGCGGCGAGCCAGTCGGTGACGGGCTTCGTCGACGGACGGCCGACGTCGGGCATGGCGGGCACGACCACGACATCGGCGGGCCCGCCGAGGAGATCGTCGAGGGCATCGAACGTGAGATCGGGCACGAGGTCGAGCCCACCGGTCAGTGGGAGCGGATGCTCGTCGGATGCCACGGCGTACACGTTGAACGCGCCCGTCGTGGCGAGGATCTCGTAGGGCGCGAGCGCGTCGGAGACCACCGCGCCGCGGTCGCCGATCACGACGACCGCCGTCGGCTTGGACGGATCATGGGGCTGCGGCGTGGGCGTGACGGCGACGTCGTCGGTGCGGGGCGCGTTGAGCGCGGCGAACGCGGAGGCAGCGGTCGGCGCACCGAGCGCGGCCGGGAAGGCGAGGGCGGCGAGCACGACCGCCAGGATCTTCAGGATGCGCACGGCGATCACCACCCGTACTCCTGCCGGCGACGGAGCATCGCGGCGAGCATGGCCGGGACCATGAGCACGTGGCCCGCGGTCATCAGCGCCATGTCGGAGAGCACGCCCGCCCAGTTGAACGGCAGCAGCACCAGGAACGGAAGGTACATCGCCGCGCACATCTCGGCGATCGGGGCCGCGCCGTGCCCGCGGATCCGCATCCACACGGCCATGCCGATCGACATGTTCGTGGCCATCACCAGGGCGTTGGCGGTCGTGTTCTCGTCGAATCCGGGCCAGGCGAACGACCACAGGGGACCCAGCACGATCATGCCGGCGAGCATGGCGATCACCATCTCGAGCGCATGGCGCGCGAATCGCAGCGCGGAGGGCCGGCGGACGGCGGTGGTGTCGTGGTTCATCTCGACTCCTCGTGTCGGTGTGCATCGGGACACGAGAATCCTCGGCGCGGCAGCGCGGCCGCGTCAGGTGCCGAACGTCACGGCCGAGGTCACGTGCTTCGGGTGACCCGCACGATCAGAGGATGCCGAGATCCCGGGCGCGCAGCGCGGCCTGCGTGCGGTCGCGCACGTCGAGCTTCGAGAGCACGCTCGTGACCAGGTTCTTCACGGTGCCCTCGGCGAGGAAGAGGGCGCCCGCGATCTCGCGGTTGCTGCGTCCTTCGGCGACGAGTCGCACGACGTCGACCTCGCGGTCGGAGAGCGGATGCTCCGCCGGCGCGGCGTCCTCGGGCAATCGCGCCACCCTGGCCATGAGCTTCGCGGCGACCGACGGATGCAGCACGGATTCGCCGCGCTCGACGGCGACGAGTGCCTCGACGAGCCGCGCGCCGCTCACGTCCTTCAGGAGGTAGCCGACGGCACCGGCGCGGATGGCGGCGAAGACGTCCTCGTCGTCATCGAACGTGGTGAGGGCGAGCACCCGCACGTCGGGCTGCTCCGCCCGCAGGCGCGCCGTGGCGGCGATGCCGTCGAGCACCGGCATCCGCAGGTCCATGAGCACCACGTCGGGGCGGAGCTCGGCGCCGCGACGCACCGCCTCCTCGCCGTTGGCCGCCTCCCCCACGACGTCGATGCCCGGCTGCACCTCGAGCAGGGTCGAGAGCGCCTCGCGGAAGAGGGCCTGGTCGTCGGCGATGAGCACGCGGATGGTCATCCGGGCACCTCGACGGTGAGGGCGAGCCCGGTCTCCCCCGCCGGGGCCAGGGACATCCGGCCACCGAGGCTGGCCATGCGCTCGCGCAGTCCGGTGAGCCCGAAGCCCCCGGTCGGAGCGGCGCCCGCGGCGGCGGTCTCGGCAGCGGCGGCGGCCTCGGGCGCGTCGGCCGCACCCGCGGGCTCGGGGAGGCCGTGTCCGTCATCGCGAACCTCCAACCGGATCCGGTCGGCCTCACGGTAGTCGAGCACGACGGTCGTACGCGTCGCGTCGGCGTGCTTGCGCACGTTCGTGAGTCCCTCCTGCGCCGCCCGGTACAGCGACTCCTCCACCTCGGCCCGCACGGGTCGCGCCCGGCCGAGCACCTCGAGCTCGGTCGCCACTCCCGCCTCCGACGCCTCGGCCGCGAGCGTGCCGAGCGCCTCGGCGAGATCGGGACGCTGCTCGCGCAGGGCGGCCACCGATCGGCGCACCTCGGCGAGCGCCTGACCCGACTGCTCCTGCGCCTTGGCCAGCATGCCGTCGAGGCGATCCGCGTCGGCCGTTCGGATGACCGCTCGCGCGGCCTCGAGCACCATCTGCACGACCGTGAGGTGATGGCCCACGCCGTCGTGGATGTCGCGCGCGAGCCGGTTCCGCTCCTGGATGGTGGCCAGCTGTTCGGCCTGCGCCGCGTAGTCGCGCAGGCGTTCGTTGGCCCGGGCGAGCTCGGCCCTGGCCCGGCGCTCGCGCACGAGCAGCTCGGTCACGACGAGCGTGAACGTGGTCACCGCGAGCGTGCCGAGACCCTCGCGCAGGCCGTCCCGCCACTGCATCCCGAGGTGGATGAGCGGGATGGCGGCGGCCACGACCGCCGCGACGGGGAGTGGCAGGAGCATCACGCTCTGCGAGACGAGCACGACGAGGAGCAGCACCGCGCCGACCGCCGCGCCCGAGAGGGAGAAGATCACGAACCCGAGGGGCAGCTGCACCGCGACGAAGGCCACGGCCCACCACACCGAGCGGCGCTGCACGACGTGGAATCCGAAGATCGCGATCACCGCGTAGACGAGGCCGACGAGCAGGGTCGGCAGCGGCTGCTGCTCGAAGCTCGCCGACCCGAGCGGGAGCGTCACGTACGCGATGACGGTCAGGATGGCCAGTGCCCACTGCACGGTTCCACTGTGGGGGACGCCGTGCCGCGGGTCAACCGCGTGGCAGGATGGACGCCAAGCCATGTTCGTCAGGATTCCTGCCCTACTGCTCGTGGCGGCGGCCGTCGTCACCGCGGCGGCCTCCTGCGGGTCGCCCGACCAGAACGGAGACGCCGTGCCCGGCATCATCCCCGCCCCCGCCTCCTTCGAGCTGCACCACGACGCGGCACCGTTCCGACTGACGGATCACGCGCGAATCGTGGTGCGCGGCGAGGGAGCGGTGGCCGTCGCCGAGGCGTTCGCCGCGCCGGTGCGACGGGCCACGGGGCTCGAGCTGCCCGTCGTCGAGGGCGACGCCGTGACATCCGACCTCTCCTTCGAGGTATCGCCCGGAGCAGCACCCGACGGCGCGGCCGAGGGCTACACGCTCGAGTCGGAAGCCGACGGGGTTCGGCTGCGCGCCGGCACGGCCGAGGGACTGTTCCGCGGCACCCAGTCGCTGCGACAGCTCCTCCCGTCCGAGATCGAGCGAGCGGATGCCACGACCCCGCCACCCGGAGGGTGGACCGTGCCCGCGGCATCCGTCGCCGACGCCCCCCGGTTCGCCTACCGCGGCGTCATGCTCGACGTGGCCCGGCACGTCTTCGCCGTCGAGGACGTGCTCGACCTCATCGATCGCATCGCGCTCCTGAAGTTCAACGTGCTGCACCTCCACCTCACCGACGACCAGGGCTGGCGGCTCGAGATCGAGTCGTGGCGCGCGCTCACCGAGATCGGCGCGTCGACGTCGGTCGACGGCGCCGGCGGCGGCTTCTACGCGAAAGCCGACTTCCGCCGAATCATCGAGTACGCGGCCGCGCGGTTCGTGACCGTGGTGCCCGAGATCGATGTGCCCGGGCACACGAACGCGGCACTCAGCGCCTACCCCGAGCTCAATTGCGACGGCGTGGCGCCCGCGCCGTACGAGGGCACGTCGGTCGGGTTCTCGTCGTTGTGCGCGTCGCCGGCCCGTGCGGAGGCGACCGACCGGTTCCTCGCCGACGTGACGCGCGAGGTCGCCGAACTCACGCCGGGCCCGTGGCTGCACCTCGGCGGCGACGAGTCGCTCGCGACGAGCGTCGCCGACTACCGCGACCTGGTGCGCCGGATCACCGCCGCCGGGGCCGCGACCGGCAAGACGATCATCGGCTGGCACGAGATGGGCGCCTCGCGCGAGCTGCCACCCGGCACCGTCGGCCAGTACTGGAGTTTCATCGATCCCGACGGCGGCGCGGCCGCCCTGGCCCGCTCGTTCGTCGAGCAGGGCGGGCAGGTCATCATGTCGCCCGCGGACGTCGCGTACCTCGACATGCGGTACCCCGACGACCCCGAGGGGCCGCTCGGCCGTCGGCTCGGGCAGGACTGGGCGAAGGGGCCGACCACGCTCGAGGAGTCCTACGCGTGGGAGCCGACCGCGATCGTGTCCGGCGTCGGCGAGGCCGACATCCTCGGCGTCGAAGCTCCGGTCTGGACCGAGTTCATCACGGCGGCGGCCGAGGTCGAGTTCATGCTGTTCCCGAGGGCTGCGGCCATCGCCGAGATCGGCTGGTCGCCCGCGGGCCCGCGCGACGTGCCCGGGTTCCTCGCCCGCGTCGCCGGCCTCGGCGAGCGACTCGACGCGCTCGGCGTGCGGTACCACCGGGTGGCCGGCGTGCCGTGGGAGGAGCGCGCGACATCCGCTCGGTAGCACACCACGACCGTTCGACGGCACACGCCGCGTTGCAGGAGTCCTCAGCCCGCCAAGAGGTCGTCACGCACCCGGCACAGCGCCTACTTCACGCTGCCGGCCGTGAGGCCGCCCACCAGGCGCTTCTCGATCAGCATGAAGAGCACCACCACGGGCAGGATCGCCACGATCGAGACGCCGAACACGAAGTGCCACGAGGTCTCGTACTGGCCGACGAACTTCGTGAGGGCAACGGAGAGCGGCTGGTTGCCGGCCGTGGAGAGGATCACGAGCGAAGCGGCGAACTCGTTCCAGCACGCGACGAACGTGAACACGATGGCGGTGACGATACCCGGCCACACGAGCGGCAGCATGATGCGGAACAGCACCGTGATCCGGCCGGCGCCGTCGATCTGCGCGGCCTCGTCGACCTCCTTGGGCACGCCGGCGAAGAACGAGTGCATGATCCACACCGCGAACGACAGGTTGAACGCCGCGTTGACGAAGATCATCGCCGCCCAGGTGTCGATCATGCCGAGCGCGACGAACTGCCGGAAGAGGCCCGACGTGAGCACGGCGGGCTGCAGCATCTGCGTGACGATCACCAGGAAGAGGAACACCATGCGGCCGGGGAACCGGAACCTGGCCGTGTAGTACGCCGCGGGCATCGCGACGGCCAGCACCAGCACTGTCGCGAACACCGAGATCACGATGGTCGAGATCAGGTTCTGCACGAGCGGCGTCTCGGGCGTCGACCACATGTCGAGGTAGTTCTCCCAGTGCCACTCGGTGGGGAAGTACGTCGGGTCGACCGACCGGATCTGCGACTTCGTCTTCACCGAGCCGAAGAACATGATCGTGTACGGGAGGATGAAGATCACGAGCACCACGAGACCCGCGAGCATGCGCAGCAGCACGCGCCCCATGGGCACCTGGTCCTCGGTGTAGCGACGGCGGCGCCGAGCGGATGCCTCGGGCCGGGCGATCGCGTCGAACACGGGCGCGGAGACGGTCACGGGTCAGACCTCCTGCATGGGCTTGACGATGCGCACGTACGCCGCGACGATCACGATGACGATGAGGAAGGCGACGACCGAGAGGGCGCTCGCGACATCGACCTTGTGCTGGTTCTGGATGTACTTGAAGATCATCGTCATGATCGTGTCGGCGTCGTAGCCGGGGATCGAGCCGGTCATGACCTTGAGGATCGGCAGCGAGTTGAAGACGTTGATGATGTTGATGAGCACGGCCACCGAGATCGCGCCCCTCAGCTGCGGGAGGACGACGCTCCAGTAGGTGCGGGCGGGGCCGGCGCCGTCCATCTTCGCCGCCTCGAGCACGTCGCCCGGCACCGTGGCGAGGCCCGCGAGAATCGTGTACGTCGTGAACGGCAGCGAGACGAACACGGCGACGACGATCGACCAGGCGAACGCCGTGTCGGGGTTGCGGGTCCACCCGTAGCCCTCGGGTGTCGCGATGAGTCCCACGTCGACGAGGAACGTGTTGATGATGCCGAAGTAGGGCTCGAGTCCGTAGTACACGACCATCGTCGTCATGACGACCGACGCGGCCCATGGGATGATCACCGCGAGTCGCACGATGCGACGGCCCGGGAAGGCCTTGTCGAGGATCTGGGCCAGGCCGAGAGAGATCACCACCGTCGCCCCGACGACCACGACGACCCACACGATGGTGCGCACGAAGATCGGCCAGAAGTGGGCGAACGAGAAGACCTCGACGTAGTTGTCGAACCCGACGGAGCCGTTGTCGAGGCCCGAGATGGTGATGTCGCGGGTCGAGTTGTAGAACATGACGACGGCCGGGAACAGCACGACGCCGAAGATCAGCAGGAGCGCCGGCCCGATCCAGGGCAGGGCGGCGAGGAGGGCGCGCCCGCCGGGGCGTCGCCCGCCACCCTCGTCGCCGTCGGAGGGGCGGGGGCGGCCGGCGGCCGCCCCCGCGCGGGTCGATGACGTGTCGGTCGTGGTGCTCATGATGCGATGGTCACCGATCCCTCCGGTGTGCGTGACGAGTCGGATGCCGCGAGACTAGCCCGCGTCGACCTGCGCCTGGATCTCGGTGAGGACATCCTGCGCCGGCTTCGTCTGGAGCTGGCCGAAGAGGGCCTTGAACGCCGCATCCGTCGCCGACCACTTGGGGTTGGTGCTCGGGTAGAACTGCGCGTCGGGCAGCACCTCGAGGAAGGGCTGGAGGGCCTCCTGATCGGAGAGTTCCTCGGCGCCCGACTTGGTGGTGGGCAGGAAGCCCTCCGCCTCCACCCACGGCACGTACGCCTCGGCCGAGTAGAAGTAGTCGAGGAACGCCGTGATGGCCTCCTGCTTGTCGCCGTCGTTCTGGAACGCCATGAGCTGGTCCATGACGCCGAGCGTGAACGGGCTGCCGTCCTGCGTGGGGATGGGCACGATCGAGTAGTCGAGCTCGGGGTTGTTCTCTTCGATCTGGCCGACCGTCGGCGGAAGGCCGACCTGCATGCCGATCTTGCCCTGCACGAAGATGTCCATGAGCGGCGAGCGGTCAGTAGAACCCGCGTCGGCCTGGGTGGCGCCCGCGTCGATCATCGTCTTGATCTGCTCGGCGCCCGGCAGGTTCGACGGGTCATCGATGGTGATCTCGGACTCGTCGCCGAACGTGCCGCCCCCGCCCCAGAGCCAGACGGCCGCCTCGGCCTGCGCCTCCTCGGAGCCGAGGGGCATGCCGTAGCCGGCGATGCCGCCGCCGAGCCCCGAGATCTTGGTGGCGGCGTCGAGCAGTTCATCCCAGTTCGTGGGCGGCGCGGCCACGCCGGCCTGCTCGAGCAGGGCGTTGTTCACGAACAGCGCACGCGCCGACGCGATGAAGGGCAGGGCATAGGCGGTGCCGTCGACTTCCGCGTTGGCAAGGAAGGACTCCTGGAAGTCGGAGTAGGTGTCGCCCGACACGACGTCTTCGGCCGGGTAGAGGAGGCCGTCGGCTGCGAAGCCCGCGAATGGACCGCCGTTGTAGATGTCGGGCGCCTCACCGCCCTGGATCTTCGTGGTGATGACCGACTCGAGGTTGTCCCACGACTGGACCTCGAGGTTCACGGCGATGTCGGGGTGCTCCTCCTCGAAGCCGGCGATGACGTCCTCCCAGAGCCCCTGGGTGTTGTCGGAGTAGCTCGGTACCAGCAGGTCGAGTGTCGTCTTCCCGCTCGCGTCGTCGCCCGAGCCGCCGCCGAACCCGCACGATGCGAGCGTGAGCGATGCGGTGGCTGCCATGGCGAGCGCGGCGCCGAAGCGTAGCGACTTCTTCATTCGTGCTTCCTCACTGTTCGTGGATCACGGGCGCAGCGGAGCACCGCGCCGGTGCGGTGGTGGCGGCAGGAGGCCGCCGTGTGCGTGAAATTGACGTGAAAGGGTAGTTTTCGATCACATACGGTCACGCGGTGGTCACGATGATGGCGCACCCGAGCGTGCCGCGTCAAGACACCTTGACCTGATCGTTACCGGTCCGAGGCACCCGCGTCGATGACCCGCGAGGGTGGGGCATCCGTTCATGCACCTGCTCGCTAGACAGGCGTAACGATCATTTGCAATCATTGGGGCACTGCACGCCGATCGACACGGAGGAACCAGATGACCCACGGCAGCGAGGCCGGCTCGAACCCCCCTGCCGAGGGTGGCCGGCCCGGCGGCGTGCACATGGCCGCGGAGCTCGCCTCGCAGCCCGAGACGTGGGCACGTGCGGCTTCGCTCGCCGCCGAGCAGGCCTCGCTCCCCGAGCGGGGCGCGAGGATCGCGGTGGTCGGCTGCGGCACGTCGTGGTTCATCGCGCAGTCGTACGCCTGGCTCCGAGAGGCGGGAGGTCACGGTGAAACCGACGCCTTCGCGGCATCCGAGGCCTTCGTCGACCGTGGCTACGACGCCGTCGTCGCACTGACACGGTCGGGAACGACGACCGAGGTGCTCCAACTCGTCGAGGGCCTGCGCGGTCGCGTGCGCACGGTGGGCGTCATCGGCGATGCCGCCTCCCCGCTCGTCGGCCTGGTCGACGACGCGATCACCCTGCCGTTCGCCGATGAGCGGTCGGTGGTGCAGACGCGCTTCGCGACGACCGCGCTCGCGCTCCTCCGCGCGTCGCTGGGCGCGCAACTCGACGGCGCCATCCGCGACGCCGAGCGCGCGATCGCCGAGGAGCTCGATCCGGCCTTCACCGACGCCGAGCAGTTCACGTTCCTCGGCCGAGGCTGGTCGATCGGTCTCGCCCACGAGGCGGCCCTCAAGATGCGCGAGGCGTCGCAGTCGTGGACCGAGTCGTACCCGGCCATGGAGTACCGACACGGGCCCATCGCGATCGCGGCCCCGGGCCGCGTCACGTGGCACTTCGGCGACGCGCCCGAGGCTCTCGCCGAAGAGGTCGCCGCGACCGGGGCGCGCTTCGAAGCGGGCCGGCTCGACCCGATGGCCGAGCTCGTGCGCGCCCAGCGTGTTGCGCTCGATCGGGCGCGGTCGCGCGGCCTCGATCCCGACGCGCCCCGCAATCTCACGCGTTCCGTCATCCTCGAGGGATGAGCCCCGTGCGCCCCGATGCCCCGTCGACCGCACCCCTCGGCCCCGGCGAGGCCGTGCTCGCGTTCGACGTCGGCGGCACCGACACGAAGTCCGCCCTCATCGACCGGCACGGGCGCGTGCTGGGCCTTCGCCGCACGTCGACTCCCCGTGACGCCACCGATCCCGCCGGCGCGGTCGTCGCCGCCCTCGCCGAGCTCGCCGGCCGGCACGTCGCCGACGTGCCCGACGTGCGTCCGGTGGCCGCCGGGGTCAGCGTGCCGGGGCTCGTCGACGAGGTGGCGGGCGTCGGCATCTTCTCGTCCAACCTCGGCTGGCGCGATGCGCCGATCCGCGACCTCGCGGAGCAGGCGCTCCGCCTCCCGGTCGCCTTCGGCCACGACGTGCGCGCTGCCGGCGATGCCGAGCACCGACTGGGTGCCGCGCGGGGCTTCGGCGATGTGGTCGTCCTGGCCATCGGCACCGGCATCGCCGGCGCCCTCATCCTCGACGGCCGGCCATACTCGGGCGGCGGATTCGCCGGCGAGCTCGGCCACGCGCTGAGCGATCCCGACGGCGAACCGTGCACGTGCGGTGCACGCGGATGTCTCGAGACCATCGCCTCGGCGGGTGCGGTCGCTCGGCGCTACACCGCGGTTTCCGAGATCGCGGTGGACGGCGCCCGCGAAGTGCTCGACGCGGCCCTGGCCGGCGATGCCGTGGCGCAGCGGGTGTGGGATGACGCCGTGCGCGCGCTCGCGGAGGCGCTCGCGCGCCTCGTCGCGACCGTCGCGCCCGAGGCCGTCGTGCTCGGTGGTGGCCTCGCGCAGGCGGGCCCCGCGCTGTTCGATCCGCTCGGCGAGCGACTGGACGCACTGCTCAGCTTCCATCGCCGGCCCGCACTCGTCCGTGCGCGACTCGGCGACGACGCCGGCCTCCTCGGCACCGCGCTCGCGGCGCGCGATCTCGCCGACCGGCTCGACGAGCGGACCACGCCGTGATCCTCACCGTGACGCCGAATCCGGCGCTCGACCTCACCTGGCACGTCGCGGGACTCACGCCGGGTGCCACCCATCGCGTGCCCACCGGTGCCGGCCGTGCCGGCGGGAAGGGCTTGAACGTCGCCCGGGTGCTGCACGCGCAGGGCCACGGCGTGCTGGCGCTCGCGACCGTGGGCGGCGACACCGGCGCGGCGTTCGCCGCCGAACTCTCGGTGTCGGGTGTGCCGCACCGGCTCATCCCCGTCGGGGAGGCCACCCGACGCAGCGCCGCGATCGTCGACGACCTGCGCGGGCAGACCTCCGTGCTCAACGAGGTCGGCGCCGCGCTCGCACCCGCCGAGTCCGCGGCGCTCATCGAAGCGGCCACGAGCCTCGGGCGCGACGCACGTGCGGTCGTCATCAGCGGCAGCCTGCCGCCAGGTCTGGGGCCGGGCGAACTCGGCGACCTCGTCGCCGCCCTCACCGGCGCCGGCGTGCCGGTCGTGGCCGACACGAGCGGGCCGGGCCTCCTCGCCGCCGCCCGCGCCGGCGCGCACGTGCTGAAACCCAATCGCGAGGAACTCGCGGATGCGACGGGGTGCGACGATCCGCTCGAGGGCGCGCTCGAGCTGATCGATGCCGGCACCCGCCTCGTGGTCGTCTCACTCGGCGAGGCGGGCCTGTTCGTCGTCGGGCGTGACCGCAGACCGGTGCAGGCCCGCCTGTCACGCCCGCTCCGGGGCAATGCCACCGGGGCCGGCGATGCCGCCGTCGCCGCGATCGCGGTCGCCGTCGCCGCGGGCGACGAACTCTGGAGCGACACGGTTGCCGCGGCGGGCGCCCGCGCCCGGCTCGCGCGGCGCGCAGCAGCTTGGTCGGCGAGCGCCGTGCGCATGCCCCTCGCCGGAGAGCTCTCACCTCGGCACGCCGAGCTCGAAGCCGAGATCGAGGTCACCACGCTCGAGATCCCGACCGACGAGGAGCACGAATGACCCTCACCCCGACCCGCACGATCCTCGATACGGCGCGCGCCGCGGGCCGGGGCGTCGGCGCGTTCAACGTCGTGCACGTCGAGACCGCGGAGGCGCTGGCGGGCGCCGCGGAGGACGCCGGGCTGCCCGTCATCCTGCAGCTCTCGGAGAACTGCATCCGCTATCACGGCGCCTTCGAGCCCATCGCGGCCGCGACGCTGGCGGTCGCCGAGGGCTCGAGCGCCCTCGTGGCGGTGCACCTCGATCATGCAGAGGACCCGGGCCTCGCGCTCCGCGCCATCGACCGCGGGTTCGGATCGGTCATGTACGACGGCGCAAGGCTCGCGTTCGACGACAACGTCGCCACGACCCGCCGCGTGGTCGCGTACGCGCGCGCGACGGGCGCTCTCGTCGAGGCCGAGCTCGGCGAGGTCGGCGGCAAGGACGGCGCGCATGCCCCCGGCGTCCGCACCGATCCCGGCGAGGCGGCCCGGTTCGTCGACGACACGGGCGTCGACGCCCTCGCCGTCGCGGTCGGATCCTCGCACGCCATGACCGAGCGCACCGCCGCCCTCGACGTCGACCTCATCGCACGACTCGCGCGCGTCGTGCCGGTGCCGCTCGTGCTGCACGGCTCCTCGGGCGTCGCGGATGAGATGATCATGGAGGGCATCCACGCCGGCCTCACGAAGGTCAACGTGTCGACGCACCTCAACGCACGCTTCACGGGTGCGATCCGCGACTTCCTGACCGCGCACCCCCAGGTCGTCGACTCGCGGAAGTACGTCACCGCCGGCCGGGAGGCCGTGCGCCTCGAGGCGACACGCCTGCTGGCGCTCTTCGCCTCCGCCGAGAAGGAGCCAGGATGAACCGTGCCGAGCGCCTCAGCGCCGTCCTCGACCTGCTCGCCGAGAGCCGGCAGATCGACGTCGACCAGCTCGTCGAGCGGCTCGGGATCTCCCCCGCCACCGCGCGCCGGGACCTCGACGCACTGGCGCAGCAGCAGCTGCTCACGCGCACGCGCGGCGGGGCTGTGGCCCACTCGGTTGCCTACGACCTCCCGATCCGCTACAAGAACCTGCAGAACCCCGAGGCGAAGGCCGCGATCGCCCGCGCCGCGAGCGCGCTCGTGCCTCGCGGTGCGGTGATCGGACTCTGCGGCGGCACCACCGCGACCGCGATCGCCGACGCCCTCATGTCTCGAGCCGACATCATGGAGCCCTCGCACGATCCAAGCCTCACCGTCGTCACGAATGCCATCAACATCGCGATGCAGTTGGCGATGCGTCCGCAGATCAAGACCGTGGTCACGGGCGGCGTCGTGCACGCGCGCTCGTACGAACTCGTGGGCGCCTACGCCGACGCCGTGCTCGACCACATCACGCTCGACCTCGCGTTCATCGGCGTCAACGGCATCGATCCCGTCGTGGGCCCCACCTCGCACGATGAGCGCGAGGCCGCGGTGAACGCGCTCATGGCGTCGCGCGCGACGCATGCCGTGCTCGTCGCCGATGCGTCGAAGATCGACAGGCGCGCATTCGCCGCCATCGGACACCGCCGCCTGTTCTCGACGGTCATCACCGACATGGGCATCACCGACGAGCAGCGGCAGCGCCTCGTCGACGGCGGGTACGACGTTATCGTGGCGGAATGAGCGCACGATCCGCCATCATCCACTCCGCCCTCCTCGTGAGCGGCGGCGCGACCGTGGACGACGCCTGGGTGCGCTTCGAGGGCGACCTCGTGGCCGCCCGGGGCACGGGCGACGGGTGGCGCCAGGGCCTGCGTCCCGATGCGACGGTGACGGATGCCGCGGGCCGCCGCCTCACGCCGGGCTTCATCGACCTGCACTGCCACGGTGCGGGCGGGGCATCCGTGGAGGACGGCGTCGAGGCGATCGAGACGGTGCTCGCGGTGCACGGCGCGCACGGCACCACGCGTTCCGTGCTCTCGCTGGTGACGGCGTCCGTGGAGTCGCTCGCCGAGCGGCTCGCGACGATCGGCCGGGCCGCGGCATCCGACCCGCGCGTGCTCGGCGCGCACCTCGAGGGCCCGTTCCTCGACCACGAGTTCCGCGGCGCGCACGACCCGGCCCAGCTGCGCGACGCAGACGCGGCATCCGTCGACCGCCTGCTCGAGGCGGCGAACGGATGCCTCCGCCAGATCACCATCGCCCCCGAGCATCCCGGGGCGCGAGACGCGATCGCCCGCTTCACCGATGCCGGCGTCGCCGTGGCCGTCGGGCACACGGGCGCCGATTTCGACACCACCCTCGCGGCCTTCGACGCGGGCGCCTCGATCCTGACGCACGCCTTCAACGGGATGCGCGGCATCCACCATCGTGCGCCCGGTCCGGTGGTCGCGGCGATGCACGCCGACCATGTCACCCTCGAGGTGATCAATGACGGCGTGCACGTGCACCCCGACGTCGTGCGACTCGCGTTCTCGGGCGCACCCGGCAGGGTCGCCCTCGTCACCGACGCGATGGCAGCGGCGGGCGCGGCCGACGGGGAGTACCTGCTCGGCTCGCTCCAGGTCATCGTGGCGGACGGCGTCGCGCGCCTCCTCGAGGGCGGGTCGATCGCGGGCTCGACGCTCACGCAGGACGAGGCGCTGCGGAGGGCCGTCGACAGCGGCATCCCCCTCGCCGAGGCCGTGGGTGCGCTCACCGACGTGCCCGCCGCGGCGATCGGTCGCGCGACGGAACTCGGACGCCTCGAGCCGGGGTACGCCGCCGACGCCGTGCTGCTCGGCGACGACCTCGCGGTCGAGTCGGTGTGGGCAGGCGGTGTGCGGCTCGCCTGAGCGGCCGAGCCCGACCCCTTCGCCGAGCCGAGAGTGTGCTCCTCGACGGGGCCCGTACGATCAACTTCCGCTGAGCGACCCGGGCTAGGCTGGGAAGCCGTGAGCAGCACCGAGACGAACCAGCCCATGCCCAAGGTCGGGCCGAACGACATCCTCCGCTTCCTCCTCGAGCTGTTCGCCTTCGTGAGCCTCGGCATCTGGGGGTTTCTGGCGTTCCCGCTGCCGTGGCCCGGCGTGCTCATCGGCCTCGGCGCCCCCGCGCTCGCGATCCTGCTGTGGGCGCTCTTCGTCTCGCCCAAGGCGGTGTTCCGCATCGACGTGTTCGGCAAGGCGCTCGTCGAGATCGCGGTGTTCTCGGCGGCCGCCATCGCCTGGTGGATGCTCGGACAACCCGTCGTGGCGATCGTCTTCGCGCTCGTCGCCGCGGTGAGCGGCATCATCAACGGCCGCAAACAGCTCGCGAGCTGACCCGACGCGACGCGCGCCGGCGCCCGGCCGAATCGGCCGAACGCCGTCGCGCGGCATTCGCTCAGATGGCGACGAGATCGCCGGAACGCTCGTCGTCGCGACTCGCGACCGCCTCGACTTCGTGTGGCTCTGCAGCCCCCTCGGTGCGGAAGTGGCCGACGACCGACATCAGGAGGCCGCCCACCGCCCACGCGCCCAGCACCAGCCACTCGAACGTGGAGTCGGCGCCCGGGAAGTACGACAGCTCGCGCATGAGCGACGCGGCAGCACCCGGCGGGAACCACTGGCCGACCTCGCCCCACGGCACGGGGATGAACTCCTTCGGAACCGCGGCGGCCGAGATGGGGTTGGCGAACAGCATCATGACCACCGGGCCGACGGCGATGCCCGGGCGACCGATGAGTGCGACGAACCCGGTGATCGGGGCGGCGATGGCGACCAGCGCCAGCGCGATGCCCGTCGAGTTCAGCCAGAAGTCGCCCTGCAGTGACCCGAACCAGCCCTGCAGGATCCCGGCGAGTGCGAGCCCGCCGACCGCCGAGTAGACGAGCACGGCGACGACCCGCCGAACGGCACCGATGACGCTGATCGAGATGGCGATACCGCCGATCATGCCGCCGAGCACGAGCGGGAAGACCGCCGCCGCAAGGCCCGTGCCGCGCTCGTCGGACTCGGCCAACGGCACGACGTCGGTGACGGGGACGTCGATGCGGGGCGGGGCGGTCGGAGCGCCCGCGGCGGCCGCGGCCGCGGCGGCCTGGGCGTTGACGCCCTCCTCGAGCTGCGCGGCGACGTTGGCGAGGAGCTGCGCCACGACGAGGCTCGACGACGACGACGTGAGGACCTCGGGCTCCCGCCCGAGTACGACCGCGCCGTACACCTCGCGGCGCTCGATGGCGTCGACGGCCGCGTCGCGGTCGTCGACCCCTCGGAAGGCGATCGCGCCGGGAGCCTGTTCCTCGACGGCGTCCTCGGCGGCCGAGATCGCCTCGGCGGGTCCGGCCGCGGCGATCGGCAGGTCGCGCGGCTCGGCGATCACCGACGGCCACGAGAAGGCCAGCACGATGACGGCGAGCACCGCGGCGAGCGTGAGCGAGATGCCCAACGCTCGGCCGATCGGCGTGTGCGCCGTGGTGTTCATGGATTGCGACATCCGGTCTCCAAACAAAACGAATATTCGTTCTTTATACTGGAACCGCGACCTATGCTTGTCAAGAACGAACATTCTGTTTGGGGGCACGGATGCCGAAAGTGACCGCCGAGTACCGCGAGGCCCGCCGCGACGAGATCATCTCCGCGGCCATGCGCTGCTTCATGGCCAGGGGATTCCAGCGCACGTCGATGGCCGACATCATCGCGGACTCAGGGCTCTCCGCCGGGGCGATCTACGGGCACTTCGCCGGCAAGAAGGACCTGGTGACGGCCGTCGCCGGGCGCGTGCTCGAAGCTCGGCGGAGCGACCTGCAGTCCCGTCGGCACGGCGGTCCGCCGCTGGCTCCCGCGGAGGTCATCGCCACGCTCATCGAGGGGATGCGACGCGAGCCGCTCAGCGCCCTGCTGGTGCAGCTGTGGGCCGAGGCCTCGGTCGACGACGAGATCCGAGACGCCGTCCACGGCGCCTACCTGACGGTGCGCACGACGGTCGAGGCCGCCTTCGCGGAATGGGCTACCGCGGAGCCCGGGCGCGTCGACGGCGACCCGGATGCGTGGGCGGCCCGCATGGCCCCCATCGCCATGGCGTTCCTGCCGGGGTTCATGGTGCTGCGCACGGTCTCGCCCGACTTCGACCAGGCCGCCTACATCGCCGCGCTGCCCGAACTGCTCCCCCGCTGACCCGGCGGGCCCGGGTTGGGAGAGGGCCTCAGATGCCCTGCCAGGCGGGCTTGTTGGCCCACGCGTGACGGTAGTACGCGAGGTTCCCGAGCTCGGATGCCGCGGCCTCATCGACGATGACCGTCGTGTGCGGGTGCAGCTGGATCGCCGAACCCGGCTGGCTCGCGGTCACGGGGCCCTCGACGGCCGCCGCCACCGCGTGCGCCTTCGCCTCGCCGAACGCGAGGAGCACGAGGTGCCGCGCGCGCAGGATCGTGCCGATGCCCTGGGTGATGCAGTGCATCGGCACGTCGGCGGGTGAATCGAAGAAGCGCGCGTTGTCGGCGCGCGTGGGCTCGGTGAGGGTCTTCACGCGCGTGAGCGAGGCGAGCGAGGAGCCGGGCTCGTTGAAGCCGATGTGCCCGGTTCGCCCGATGCCGAGGATCTGCAGGTCGACTCCGCCCGCCGCGACGAGTGCCGTCTCGTAGTCGGCGCCGGCGTGCTCGATCGACGCGGGGTCGCCGTTCGGCACGCGCACCAGCTCGGGCGTGAGGCCGAGCGGCTCCACCACCTCTCGCGCGATCACCGCCCGATAGCTCTCGGGGTGACCCGGTCGCAACCCCACGTACTCGTCGAGCGCGAACCCGCGCACCCCGCGCACGTCGATGCGGTCCTCCGCGATGCGGTCCGCGAGCGCCCGGTAGGTTGCCAGCGGCGTCGACCCGGTCGCGAGGCCGAGCACGGCGTCGGGCTTCGAACGGATGAGGGCGACGATCGCGTCGGCGACGAGGCGGCCCGCGGCATCCTCATCGGCGACGATCACGACTTCGGCCATGGCTGTTCTCCTCCGAGGGCGGCACCGACGAGACCGTCGGAACGTGAAGTGACCCGCACCGACCCGTGGTCGAGCGAGGCGCAGGAACGGCCGCGTCGGCGGCCGTCCCATCAGGATAGGGTCACGGAGCCGACGTCGGGGCGAGCGCCACCGCCTCGGCGACGAAGCCGAGCAGGGCCTCCCCCACGAGCCGCGAGGCCCCGAAGGTGGCGACGTCGGCCAGGGCGCGGTCGTCGGAGGGCCAGCCCATGTCGACCGTGACGACGTCGTCGCGCACCGCACGCAGCGCGGCGACGGCGGCGACGGCGAACGGATGCCGGTGCAGGTCCTTGCCCACCACCAGCACAGCACCATCGAGCGACGCCGGGTCAGGAAGCACCGTGTGGGCGGCAACCGTGAGGATGCGTGCCGTGTCGAGCCACGGGGCATCCGCTCCGGCCGCGGCCGCCGCGAAGGGTCCCCACGGCGCGTGCCCGATCGCGATGTTCGCCGCGGTCTCGACGCGCACGACGGTGCCGACGCGCGACGCCGACGCGAGGCGTGCGCGCGCGGCATCCGTCACGTCGAACGCCGACGCCAGTCGGGCGAGGTCGGCCGCATCGTGCCGCGGCTCGACCACGGCGGGCGACGTCGGCATGGCCGGGGCCGTCGCGGCGAGCGCGCGCACACGGCGGGCCGCCTCGCGGACCCGATCGGCGGCGAGGCGGCCGTCGGCGATCGCGGCCTCGATGGCGGTGACGATGACCTCGAGTTCGCCGGCCGTGGTGTCGCTGCCGAGGCAGAGCAGGTCGCACCCGGCGGCGAGCGCCTGCACGGCCGCCTCGGAGATGCCGAGCACGCCGCTCGCGCCGTGCATGTCGAGCGCGTCGGTGACGACCACGCCGTCGAACCCGAGCTCGCCCCGCAGCACGCCCTGCACGAGGAGCGGCGAGAGGGTGGCAGGGTTCGCCGCGTCGAGCTGCGGCAACAGGATGTGGCTCGTCATGATCGTGCGCGCGCCCGCGGCGATGGCCGCGCGGAACGGCACGAGCTCCCGCGCGCGGAGCGTCGTGAGCGACACGTCGACGACCGGCAGCGCGAGGTGCGAGTCCGTGGCGGTGTCACCGTGGCCCGGGAAGTGCTTGGCGCTGGCGGCGACCCCCGTGCCCTGGAGCCCGCGTACCCATGCAGCCGCATGCCGCCCCGCCAGGTGGGGGTCGACACCGAAGCTGCGCACGCCGATCACGGGGTTGTCGGGGTTCGAGTTCACGTCGACGTCGGGCGCCAACGCGAGGGTGCAACCCGTGGCCGCGAGCGCCTCGCCCACGGCGCGTGCGACGCGCTCGGTCAGCGACTCGTCGTCGAGGCGGCCGAGCAGCGCGTTGCCCGGGAACGGCGCGCCGGCGTGGTGGAAGAGGCGCGTGACATCGCCGCCCTCCTCGTCGATCGCGACGACCGCGAGCGGGTTCGCGGCTCGGAGCGAGGCGTTGAGCGCCCGCAGCTGCTCGGCACCGGCGACGTTGTGGCCGAACACGCAGACCCCGCCGAGGCCCTCGGCCAGCCGGGCGAGCAGCCAGTCGGGCGCCGTGGTGCCGGTGAACCCCGGCAGCAGGGTCGTGAGGATGTCCCGGTGCAGGTCATCGCCCGCACCGGCCCGTTCGCGCTCGCTCATCCCTTGACGGCCCCGCTCACGAGCCCGCTCGTCATCCGCCCCTGCACGACGAGGAAGAACACGATCACCGGGATGGCCATGAGCGTCGAGCCCGCCATGAGCCCGGCCCAGTTCGTCGTGCCGTTGGCCACGAGGAAGGTGCGCAGCCACACGGGCAGCGTCATCATCTCGGGACGCGCGTTGAGCACGAGCGCCATGATGAACTCGTTCCACGCCTGGATGAACCCGAAGACGCCGGTCGCCACGAGGCCGGGGGCGAGGAGGGGGAACGTGACCCGCCAGAAGGCGCCCGCCCTGGAGCATCCGTCGATCATCGCGGCCTCCTCGAGCTCGACGGGGACGCCGTTCACGAAGCCGCGCAGCGTCCAGATCGTGAACGGCAGCACGGTCGCGATGTACACGATCGTGAGCCCCGCGATGGTGTTGAGGAGCTGCCAGCCGTCGATCACCCGGAAGATCGAGACGATCATGGCCTCGCCCGGGATCATCTGCACCACGAGGATCGTGATGATGAACGCGCGGCGGCTCGCGAAGCGGAACCGGGTCACGGCGACCGAGGCGAGGAAGGCGAACACCAGCGCGATGACCACGGTGAGCATCGTGACCATGAGCGAGTTGCCCGCGGCCGGGAGGAACGGGCTGCGGCCCGGGTCGAAGAGCACGGTCTCGTAGTTGCGCAGGGTGAGGTTGTCGGGCCAGAAGTGCAGGTCGGTGCCGCGGATCTCGTTGTTCGGCTGCAGCGACGTGTTCACCATCCAGTAGACGGGGAAGACGAAGAACGCGAAGAGCACGACCGAGACGACGCTGTAGGCGACGGTCGCGATGCGGGCGCGGGTCACAGCTCCTCCTGCTTCGTGAGGTGGCGGATGTAGAAGATCGAGATCGACATGAGCAGCACTGCGGTGATGACGGCGATCGCGCCACCGTGGCCGAAGTCGCCGCCCGCGATCGAGGTCTGGTAGATGTACACCCCGAGCGTCGAGGTGAGGGCCCGGATGCCGCCGATGTCCTGCAGGGCGAAGATCTGCGTGAACACCTTCAGGTCCCAGATCAGCTGCAGGATCGTGACGACGAGGAAGATCGGCTTCAGGTATGGGAAGACGATGAGGCGGAAGCGCGCGAACCCGCCCGCACCGTCGAGTTGCGCGGCCTCGAGCACCTCGTCGGGCACCTGGGTCAGGCCCGCGTACAGCGTGAACGCCACGAACGGAACCGCGCCCCACACGATGATGAGCCCCGCCACGAGGAAGAAGCTCAGCGGGTCGATGAGCCACGAGTGCTGCACGTACTCCTCGAGGCCGAACCAGTTGACGAGCACGTGGTTGACGACGCCGTAGGCGGTGTCGAACATCCAGCCCCAGACGACCGTGGCGGTGAGCGAGGGCATCGCCCACGCGAGCAACATGCCGATCGAGAGCAGGACGCGGAACGACGTCGGGAGCCGCGCCATCAGGAGTGCGATGAGCGTTCCGATGAGCATCGTCGTGACCACGCACGCGGCCGCGAATGCGAGGGTGCGCGCGAGCACCGCGTGGAAGACGGGGTCGGTGAGCACATCCACGTAGTTCTCGAACCAGACCCAGGCGGGAGGGGCGCCGAAGACCTGCGCACGCCCGAACTCCTGGAAGGACGTGATGACGAGCTGCACGAGCGGCCAGCCCACGATGAGGGCGAGCACGATGAGCGCCGGCGTGATCAGCGCGTAGGGCGTGAGGCCGCCCCGTCGGCGCGGTCGTGTCGGACGGGCGCTTCCCGGCGGCGTCGGGGCCGCATCGGTGTCACCCGCGACGGCGGCACGCGGTGCCTGGTCGAGGCCGGCGGTGTCGACCGTGGTCATGGTGCTGCTCCTGGAGGTCGAGGGAGGGCGGGCGCGAGATCGGCCCGCCCTCCGTTCGGGGCGGATGGATCCGGTCAGCTGTTGAGGATCGCCTCGATCTCCTCGTCGGCCGCCTCGGCCAGCGCCTGCACGTCGCCGCCCTGCGCGATGTTCACGAAGAGATCCTGCAGGATGCCTGCGGCCTCGACATCCGCCCACTTCGGCGACGCGGGCGTGAGCTTGGCGTTGCCCGCGGCCGCGGCGATGGCCTGCGCGACCTCGTCGGTGCCGAGCGTGTCGGCGAGCGAGAGCTTCGCCGGCACGAGGCCGTTCTCGCCGTAGATCGTCTGGAACTCGTTGGAGAGGATGATCTTCAGCGCGTCCACCGCGAGCTCGGGGTGCGCCGACTTCGCGGACACGCCGATGTTCGAGCCGCCCGCGAAGACCTGGGCCGCACCGCCGTCGCTGCCGGGCAGGGCGTACACGCCGAGGTTCTGCTCCTGGTCGGGGCATCCGGGAGCCTCAGCATCCGCCGGCGCGAGGATCGACCACTTGACCCAGCTCGGCGCCGACAGCTGCAGCGTGGTGCCGTCGCAGAAGCCCACCTCGGGGCTCGTCTCGTTGGCGTCCTTCGGCGCGCGCGACGCCCCGGTCATGACCTGCTGCACCTGCTCGAGGCCCGCGACGGAGTCGGGGCTGGAGAGCTGTGCGTCCCACTCCTCACCGTCGGGCACGGCGACCTCGCCGCCGCGCTCCCAGATGTACGGCAGGGCGTTGTACCAGTCCTGACCGGGCCACCAGATGCCCGACATGCCGGGGTTCGCGGCCGCGAGCTTCTCACCGTTCGCGACGTACTCGTCGAGCGTGGTGGGCACCGAGAGGCCGGCCGCCGCGAGCGCATCCTTCTTGTAGAACACGAGACGGGCGCCCGAGTACAGGGGCGCCGCGTAGAACGTGCCGTCGTACGAACCGGCCTCGACGAAGCCGGGCAAGAGGTCGTCGCCCCCGAGCTCGTCGTAGTGATCGGTGAGGTCGAGGAACGCACCCGCCGACGTGAACGCCGCCGCCTGCGTGTTGCCGACCTCGACGACGTCGGGGCTGTCGGAGCCCGAGAGGCTCGTGGTCAGGCGATCGACCAGGCCGTCCCAGGACTGCTCCTCGATGACCA
This sequence comes from Agromyces sp. NPDC052230, assembly GCF_040679595.1. Classification (NCBI taxonomy): domain Bacteria; kingdom Bacillati; phylum Actinomycetota; class Actinomycetes; order Micrococcales; family Microbacteriaceae; genus Agromyces; species Agromyces sp. NPDC052230. Next base: position 124,822 of record NZ_JBFAVC010000003.1, read on the forward strand.
GGCTGGTGCCGGGATGCTCCTCCTCGAAGGTCTCCACCAGGTAGTCGCGTGCCTCGTCGGGCGTGTCGGTGCCGACCAGCCAGACGCGGATCTCGGCGCCCTCGTCGGAGGCCGCTTCGCCTCCGGAGGCGCAGCCGGCAAGGGTGAGCGCCGCCGCGGCGCCGAGCGCCACGATGCCGAGTTTCCTCATTCGTCGTTTCCTTTCATCGGTGAAAGCCAGCGGGAGATGTGTTTGTTAGTAAAGCTTACGAACTAACCGGAGGCAAGCTTTTTCCGGATGCCGCGGCGACGCGTTACCGACCTGTGACCAACGCCGCACGCGTGCGTGGGAGCCGACCCGCCGGCGGGGCGGACAGCGCCTGCCCGAATCGAGAAGGCGCGCATGCATGGTCGCACGAGCCACCCGCGACCTTCGATCCCGGACGACCGCGGTCAGCGCGCCGGGACGGCCGCACGCGTCCGTGACACGGCGGCGGCCGCGGCATCCCGTCGCCCGCCGATCGCACGCAGCGCGGCGAGGATCGCGGCGAGATCCACGACCTCCTGCAGCAGCGCCCCCGCCGTGGCGGGAATGAACCCGAACGCCGCGACGACCATGAGCCCCACGCTCACGACGATGCCGAGCCAGATGCTCTGCAGCGCGATGCGCACGGTGTCGCGCCCGATCTCGACGGCCTTGGCCGTGCGCGAGATGTCGTCGACGAGGATGACGGCGGCTGCCGACTCGCTCGCCGCCGTCGCGCCGCGGGCGCCCATCGCGATGCCGACATCGGCGGCCGCGAGCACCGGGGCGTCGTTGACACCGTCGCCCACCATGATGACGGGGCGCTCGGAGATCCCGGCGACCTCGCGCACCTTGTCGCCTGGCAGGCACTCGGCACGCACGCGTTCGATGCCGATCTCGGCGGCGATGTGATCGGCGGTCGCCTGCGCGTCGCCGGTGAGCATCATCGTGTGCGTGACACCGAGTGCGTCGAGGCGCTCGAGGGTCTCGCGGGCATTGTCGCGGAGCCGGTCGCGGGCGAGCAGGGCGCCCGCGTACACGCCGTCCACCGCGACGTAGACGGCGAGCTCGCCGGGGGCGATGTCGGTGCGCCGGGTGGCGGGCGCGTTCTCGAGCACGTACGCGTACTTGCCGATCACGACCTCGCGTCCGCCGATGCTCGCCACGACACCGTTGGTGGCGGCCTCACGGGCCCGCTCGGCCTCGACGAGCCGCAGCCCGCGCGCGCGAGCGGCGTCGATGATCGACGCGGCGAGCACGTGCGAGGAGTACTGCTCGGCGGATGCCACGAGCCCCAGCAGCTCGTCGGCCTCGAATCCCGGCTCGGGGCGGACCGCGACGAGCTCGGGTTCGCCGTGGGTGAGCGTGCCCGTCTTGTCGAACACGGCGGTGCGTGCCCTGGCGAGCTGTTCGAGCACCCCGCCGCCCTTCACGATGATGCCGTTTCGCGCGGCCCGGCTCATTCCGCCGATGAACGCGACGGGCGCCGCGATGAGCAGGGGGCACGGGGTCGCGAGCACGAGCACCTCGGCGAAGCGCACGGGATCGCCCGAGACCCACCACGCGACGCCCCCGAGGAGGAGCGAGAACACCGTGAACGGCACGGCGTACCGGTCGGCGAGCCGCACGACTGGGGCCTTCGACTCGGCCGCCGCCGCGACCAGGGCGACGATCTGCTGGTACTGGCTGTCGGCAGCGGTCGCGGTCGCGACGATCTCGACAGCGGACTGGCCGTTCACCGACCCGCTCAGCACCTCGTCGCCCGTGTGCTTCTCGACGGGGATGCTCTCGCCGGTGATGGATGACTCGTCCACCACCATCTCGATCGAACTCAGCACGCCGTCGACGGGCACGATCTCGGCGGGGCGTACGATCAGCACGTCACCTGGCCGCACCTCGTCGGCGCGGATGTCGACGAGGCGGTCGCCCTCGACGCGGTGGGCCAGCTGCGGCGCGCGGGTGAGGAGCGCATCGAGCTCGCGCTTCGCCCGACGGTTCGCGTAGTCCTCGAGGGCCTCGCCGCCCGTGAGCATGAGCACCACGATGAGGGCGGCGATGTACTCGCCGACGAGCACGGTCGCGACGATCGCGGTGACCGCGAGGACGTCGAGGCCCCAGTGGCCGCGCAGGAGGTCGCGCACCATGCCGACGGCCTGCCAGGCGGCGACGCCGAGCGCGTACACGCCGAAGAGCCACGGCACCGCCTCGCCGGCGCCGGCGAGGGCGAGCACGATCCCGGTCAGGCCCACCGCCAGCGTGAGCGTCACCGCCCAGTACCGCCGGGCGAGCTTCAGGACGATCATGCCTCCATCCTCCCCCGGATCCCGGGCCGACGTGACCCGGCTTCGGCGAGCAGGGACCGGCGTGACGTCGCGCGGCGGGGACGGACCGGCGTGACGTCGCGCGGCGGGGACGACGACGGGGTCGGATGCCGCGGCGGCATCCGACCCCGTCTGGATCGTGCGGTCGGCCCGGCGATCAGGCCAGGCGCGCCTTGAAGTTGTCGGAGAGGGTCTGCAGGAACTCCTCCGTCGTCTGGTAGGGCTGGTCGGGGCCGACGAGGATCGCGAGGTCCTTCGTCATGGCGCCCGACTCGACGGTCGTGATGACCACGTCTTCGAGCGTGTGCGAGAAGTCGATGAGCTCCTGGTTGCCGTCGAGCTTGCCGCGGTGCGCGAGACCGCGCGTCCACGCGTAGATCGAGGCGATCGGGTTCGTCGAGGTGGGCTTTCCCTGCTGGTGCTGGCGGTAGTGGCGCGTGACGGTGCCGTGCGCCGCCTCGGCCTCGACGATCTTGCCATCGGGCGTGGCGAGCACGCTCGTCATGAGCCCGAGCGAGCCGAAGCCCTGCGCGACCGTGTCGGACTGCACGTCGCCGTCGTAGTTCTTGCACGCCCAGACGTAGCCGCCCTCCCACTTGAGGCTGGCCGCCACCATGTCGTCGATGAGGCGGTGCTCGTAGGTGAGCCCGGCCGCGTCGAACCTCTCCTTGAACTCGGTGTCGAAGATCTCCTGGAAGATGTCCTTGAACCGGCCGTCGTAGGCCTTCAGGATGGTGTTCTTCGTCGAGAGGTAGACCGGGTAGTTGCGGTCGAGGCCGTAGTTCAGCGAGGCGCGCGCGAAGTCGCGGATCGAGTCGTCGAGGTTGTACATGCCCATCGCGACGCCCGAGCCGGGCGCCTGGAAGACCTCGAATGTCTGGGGCTCCGAGCCGTCCTTCGGGGTGAAGGTCATGGTGAGGGTGCCTTCGCCCTCGAAGCGGAAGTCGGTGGCGCGGTACTGGTCGCCGAACGCGTGACGGCCGACGATGATCGGCTTGTTCCAGCCGGGCACGAGGCGCGGGATGTTCGAGATGATGATCGGCTCGCGGAAGATCACGCCGCCGAGGATGTTGCGGATGGTCCCGTTCGGGGAGCGCCACATCTTCTTGAGGCCGAACTCCTCGACGCGAGCCTCGTCGGGCGTGATGGTGGCGCACTTGACGCCGACGCCGTGCTTCTGGATGGCGTGCGCCGCGTCCACGGTGATCTGGTCGTCGGTCTCGTCGCGCTTCTGGATCGAGAGGTCGTAGTACTCGAGGTTCACGTCGAGGTACGGGTGGATGAGCTGGTCCTTGATGGCCTGCCAGATGATGCGCGTCATCTCGTCGCCGTCGAGTTCGACGACCGTGCCTTCAACCGTGATCTTGGACAAGAGGATGTCTCCTTGGGTTTCTCGAGGGGAGTTTCAGAAGTCTTCGGGGGGCGGTGCGACACGCCGCCGTCCAGCTTAGCGCCTCATCAGAATATCTCGATATCAAGACAAATGCGGCGTCAGGGACGCTTCGCCAGGCTCACGCCGGTGGCGATGAACACGATCACCCACGCGAGGACCGCGACCCAGAGGAATCCCGCGCCGATCGCACCCACGATGGGAAGCCGATCGGCCGCGCCGAGGTGCATGCTCGCCATGGCGTACATGCCGAGCGGGAACACCAGGCTCCAGTAGGCCGGGTCGTAGGTGAGCGGTACCCGCCGCGCGACATGCCGCCACCAGCCGATCAGCAGCAATGCCGGGATCAGCCAGCTCGCGAACGCCCAGAACAGGACGGATGCCCCACCGATCAGCCCCTGGGTGACCGACGCCATCGGGGTGCCGGTCATGTCGACGATGAGCGCACCGGCGAAGACCGAGATCGCGGCGGCGCCCATCGCGATCCAGTAGGGCGGGCCGAGCTGTTCGGGCTCGATGCCGAACATCAGGAACCGCATCACCACCGCCACGCCGATCACCCCGTAGAGCACCACGCCGATGCCCCAGAAGAGGATGGCGATGATCGAGAGCAGTTGGGCGAGCTCGTCGATTCGCACCTCCAGCGTCGCGGCGAGCACGGCGCAGGACTGGCTCGCGACGGGCCATACGAACCACGTGCCGTTCACGCCCTCGAGGCTGCGACCGGCTCCGCCTTCGACGACGACCCACCAAGGGATCGCGTAGCCGAGCACGATCCAGCCGATGAGGCCGACCGCGAGGAACATGAGCGCCCACCACGGCCCGACGACGTCCACCAGCCGGGTGCCGAGCACGCACGTCGCCGCGACGAAGGTGTAGAAGAGGAAGCCGTTGCGGGCCGACATGAAGTCCTCACGCATGCGGTCGCGCCAGATGACGAGCCGCCAGCCGGTGAGCACCAGGAGCACGATGTAGGCGACCACCGCGATGGCCGTGAGTACCCCGGCGGCGGCCGTGAGCCCGACCGTGTCGAGTCCGGCCGCGACGATGCCGGTGGCCATCACCAGGGCGAAGTACCCGGGCGGCAGCGTGCTCACTGCGGAGTCGAGGGCTGCCGTTCGCGCGGCGTTCACGAGGCCACCCTAAACCCGGTTCGGCTACCGACGGCGGCGCGCCACGGGCTAGCCTTGGCACCATGGCTGAGCTGAAACTCGAAGAACTGTCCGCGTCGAACATCGTCGCCGCCAACTCGCTCTCGTTGAAGCCCGGCCAGGAACAGTTCATCGCCCCCGTGACGTACGCCGCCGAGACCGCCGTGGTGGATCCCGCCGCCGCCTGGCAGCGCGTCGCCCGCATGGGCGACCAGGTCGTCGGCTTCATCCACGGCAACTTCGACCCCGAGAATGAGCACGAGGAGTTCCGGGCCTGCATCTGGCGCATCAACGTGGACGCCGAGGTGCAGGGCAAGGGCGTGGGTCGGTTCCTCGCCACCGCCCTCGCCGAGGAGGCCAAGCGCCGCGGTGTCGACCGCATCACGGTGCTCTGGGAGCCGGGCGAGGAGGGCCCCGAGGCGTTCTTCCACCGCATCGGGTTCGTCGACATCGGCGAGTCGCAATACGGCGACGTGATCGGCGCACTCGAGCTCTGAGCCGAGGCATCCGACGTGCGAGCCGAGTCGGCAGGTCGCCGTCCTGAGCCGGTCGGCGGGTTCGCCGACGCGGTGCTCGCCGTCGTCGCCGACATCCCGGCCGGGCGCGTGGCCACCTATGGCGACGTCGCCGCGCTCCTCGGTTCGCGGGGCGCGCGCGCCGTGGGCCAGGTGATGGCGAGGTCTGGTTCGGATCTCCCGTGGTGGCGCGTCGTCCGCGCCGGCGGCAGGCCGCCCTCGGGCAAGGCGGAGCGGGCGCGGCCCCACTACGAGTCCGAGGGCGTACCGCTCCATCCCGTGGACGACGAGGACGGCTACCGCATCGACCTCACCGTGAGCCGCTGGCGTCCCTGAGCGGGCAAGCGGGCGTCAGTCCTCGGTGGGAGCAGGGCCGAGCGGGATGTGCACCGTCAAGGTCGTGCCGGCACCCGCCGGGCTCTCGAGCCCGATCGATCCACCGACCGCGTCGACCCGGTCGGAGATGCCGAGCATGCCGGTGCCGCCGTCGAGGCTCGCGCCTCCCCGGCCATTGTCGCGCACGACGAGCTCGAGGCGGTCGCCGTCGACGATGTGCGCACGCACCCATGCGCGCGTGGCTCCCGAGTGCTTGGCGATGTTCGCGAGCGCCTCCGCGACGACGAAGTAGGCCGTCGACTCGACGATCTCCGGGAGGCGCCCTTCGGCCTGCACATCGACGGCAACGGGCACCGGACAGCGGCCGGCGAGCTCGGGCACGGCGAGCGCGAGCCCGCCCGATGAGAGCAGGCTGGGGTGGATGCCGTGGGCGAGCTCGCGGAGCTCCTTGAGCGACTGGTTCAGCGTCGTGATCGAGCCCTCGAGCTCGGCCTCGAGCCCCTCCTCCCCCGCGTCACGGGCGGCGTTCGCGGCGAGCCGCAGCCGCATCCCGAGCGAGACGAGGTGCTGCTGCGCGCCGTCGTGCAGGTCGCGTTCGATGCGGCGCCGCGCCTCGTCGCCCGCCTCGACGATGCGCTGGCGGGACTGGCGCACCTGCTCGAGCGTGCGCTCGATCTCGGAGCGCAGCCGCCCGTTGTCGACCGAGAGCCGGAGGGCGCTCGAGACGCCGTCGAGGAGGCGCATGTTGTCGGTGAGCACCCGGTCGTGACGGATGAGTGCGATGGGCGTGCCGAGCGGGGAGGCGACCGGCAGGATGCTGTGGCTGCCACGCGGATCGGCGTGCGCTTCGTCGATCGGCGTGCCCGCGGCATCCGCGTACCGACCACGTTCCTCGTCCCACCAGTAGACCCGCACCGAGGCGTCGCGCAACGTGCGGGCGAGGGACTCGGCCCAGAGGCCGCGGTCGGCGCCCTCGCGGGTGATGCGCATGAGGTCGGCGACCCGGGCGCGCATGTTGCGGGCGTGCGAGACGCCCGCGTCGAAGCTCACGGGGATCGAGGCCATCGCGATGAGCGAGACGGTGTCGAGCACGATGTCGGCGGTCGACGCCGCCGCGTAGGTCACCGCCTGGGCCGCGAGGGTGGTTGCCCAAGCGAAGAGTGCGAGCGGCATGAGGAACGCGACCGTGCGGGCGGGCACGCTCGCGCGCACCCAGCGCACGAGCAGACGACCCGCGATCACGAGGGCGAGCAGGACGCCGACGATGCGGTACCCGACGTCGATGAGCGCGAAGAGGGCCGGGGCATCCGCCACCTGGTAGGGGTTGGGGACGACGCATCCGCAGGTGACGTTCTCCGGGGCGGCGAGCAGGAGCACGGCGAGGAGGTTCACGAGCGACGCCACGAGTGCGATGCCGGCGATCCAGCGGTCGAAGCGGTCGCTGAGGTAACCCTTCGGGTAGACCATCACGAGGATGCCGGCGATGACCGCCCATCCGAGGTCGACGCCGCGCACGATCGGCCACAGCCAGGCGGCCCCGCCGATCACGTAGTAGATCGACTGCGGGATCCACAGCACCACGAACGCCACCATGAGTCGTGGTGGCACCCGGGTCGGGCTGATCCGCCAGGCGACGCCGGCGGAGGCGGCGAAGACCAGCGGCACGATGGCGTGCAGGGTGGTGTAGGACACCTCGGGACGCTCCGAATCGGGCGTGGCGAGGAAGCCCGCGACCTCCATCCAGAGGCTGAGCGCGACGACGACCGTGATGACGGCGGTGCGCCTGGCGATCCGGCCCTTGCGGCCGGGCGCCATCACCGTTCGCCGAGGAGCGTGAGCACGGCGAGCACGCGCCGGTGGTGCTCGGGCGACTCCTCGAGGTCGAGCTTCTGCAGGATGCTCCGAACGTGCGTCTCGACGGTCTTCAGGCCGAGGAACAGCGTCTGGGCGATGCCGCCGTTGGAGTAGCCCTGCGCCATCAGCTCGAGCACCGACCGTTCCCGCTCGGTCAATCGGGAGAGCGGGTCGTCGGCGCGGGTTCGCTTGACGAGCTGTTCGACGACCTCGGGGTCGACGACGGAGCCGCCCGAAGCGACCGTCTCGACGGCGCGCACGAGGGTCTGCGGTTCCGACACGCGCTCCTTCAGGAGGTACCCGGTGCCGCTGCCTGCGCCCATGACGCGCAACGCGTACTCGGGCGTCGCGTACATCGAGAGCAGGAGCACGCCGATGGTCGTTCCGCCGGAACGAAGGGCCTCGAGGGCTATGATGCCCTCGTCGCGATAACTCGGCGGCATCCGGATGTCGAGCACCGCGGCGTCGATGCCGCCCTCGCGCACGACCTCGAGGAGCTCGTCTCCGGTGCCGACCGAGGCGACCACGTCGATGCCGCCGCCCTCGAGCACCTTGGCGATGCCCTCGCGCAGCAGCAGCGCGTCATCGGCGATCGCGACGCGCAGGGGCCGGGCGTCGTTCATCGCACCTCCGTCCGCAGGCAGGAATGACCGTTCGGGGGACACTACCCACCTGTGCCGACTGTATCGCGTGCCCAGTCGAGCGCGTTCGACCCAGTTCTGGGGACAACCGCGCACACGGAACGCCCCGATCGTGCCACGCTTGGGGTACCGCGCCCCTCCCCTCGCCGCGCGGCATCCGAGGCGCGCCCCGCGCCGACCTTGAGCCAGGAGCACCATGGTCCAACGCGACGCGCCCGAGACCGCACCGCCACGCCTGACCACGTCACCGCGTCCCGTACGCGTCGTCGTGGTTCGTCCCGACGAGCGGATCGAGGAGGTCGCGGCGCGCCATCGCGGCGCGGCGCCCTCCTTCAACCGCACCCTCCGCGTCGCCCTCGCGATGCGCGGCGGCGTGAGCCTCGCGGTCTGGATCGGGGGTGCCGTCGCAGAACTCGATCTCCTCCGCCGCATCCGCCTCTACGACCACGGCGGCGAGACGCTCGCCTTCGTGCCCGAGACGGCCACGTCGCCGCTCACCCCCGCGGTGATCACGCGCCTGCAGGCCTACGCCGAGATGCTCGATGCCACCGGGTACGACCGCGTCGAGTTCGACCTCCTCGCGGGCGCGAGCGCCGGCGGACTGAACGCCGTGGTCTACGCGGTGGCCCAGCGCGCCGGAACCGGGCTCGACCGGCTCCTCCGCACGTGGAGCCGGGTCGGCGGATTCTGGGGCCTCCTGCACCCGCCCGGCGCTCGTCGCATCCTCGCGCTCATGCAGGGCGAGGACTACTTCCGCGCCCGCACGTACGAGGCGCTCCAGGAGATCTACGACACCGATGACCGCCACCCCGATCTCGTCGCCGAGTACACGAGCGTCGACCTCTCGGCCACGGTCATCGACGCGAGCGACGAGTTCGAGGAGGAGGCCAACGAGGGTCGCGGCCACTTCCGGTTCGTGGGCAGCGACGATCACCGCTTCGACAACCGCATCCCGACGCGCGCCGACGACCTCGACGACGCAGACCGCCTCGACGACTTGGCGAACCTCTCCCGCCTCGCGCTCGCGGCGCGGTCGACCTCGTCGCTTCCCGGGGGATTCGAGCCGGCCCACGTCGACTCGTTCGGCGGCGAGGCCGGCCGGCCCGAGGTCGCCGAGGAGCGGGGCATGCGGTTCGCGTTCGCGGCCCACCGCGAGGAGCCGGGCACGCCCTACCGCATCGTCGACGGCGCGGTCTTCGACAACGTCCCGATCGACCGGGCGCTGCGGGCGGCGCGCTCGCGTACGTCAGATCGCAAGGCCGACCGGGTCATGCTGTTCCTCGACCCCGAGCCCGATCCACCCGTCGGCGGCGCGGTACCCTGGGACGAGCACGCGTCCCGCTTCTTCCGCGCCATCGGGGCGATGTTCACCCGGCAACTGCGGCGGGAGTCGGTGGCCCGCGAGGTCGCCGACCTCGAGCGGTTCAACGCCGACCGGCTCGTCGCGGCGGCCCGCTTCGAGAGTGCGGCACCCCTCATCGCGTCCGCGCAGTGGACGCATCCAGCCGTCGTCGAGCGGCAGGACGCCTACGTGCGCGCGCTCGGCACGGTGCTCGCCGACCACCTCGCCGAGACCCTCTCCGCACCCAGCCTCTGGCAGCTGCACTCCAACCTGCCGACCCGGCGTCGGTATCGTCCCATCGAGCGCATCGCGCTCTCCGGTCTCGCTTCGGCTGCCACGCGCCGGTTCGGGGAGTTGTCGACGACGGATGCCGCAGCCGTCGCCCGCTCGCCGCTCGCGCTCGCCGACGCGGCCAACTGCGTGCTCGGCTGGACCCGCGCCCTCGAGTCCCTCCCTGAAGACGAGGGGTCGCGGCGCGGGATGGCCTTCCCCGAGGTGCGGCGCACCGCGTACGAGGCGCTCGCGGCCGCGTTACGGTGGCGCGACGAGCTCACGGTCACCGTGCTTGCCGATGCGGACCGGTTGGCCAGCAGCGGCATCGCCCCCACCGCGGAGCACTTCGACGCCTGGATCGACGAGTGGCTCCGGGCATCCGCCCGCATCCGTACGTCGTCGCACTGGCGCGACCTCGACATGGCGGTGGCGCGCCTGCGCATCTCGAGCTCGAGCGCCGAGCGCGATGCACGAACGTCGCGCCGCACGCTCCCGGCCGCGTGGACGACCTCGGGCTGGCGACCGCTCGGGGGCGCCCCCGGATCCCTCTCGGCGACCGACCTGGCCCCGCTGTACCACGCGAGCGGAATCCCCGCCGCGCTGTCGCACGTTCGCTACTGGGCGATCGGGGTCGACGAGGAGCCCGACGACCCGGCGAGCTTCCGCACCCTCGCCGCCGACCGCTGGTACACGCTCCTCGGGCGCGCGATGCGGCGGCCACAGGCCACGCCCGACGACATCGCGGCCACCGTCAATGCGGCATCCGACCGCGTGGTGCTCGACCGGCAGTCGAAGCTCGCGGGCTACGGATTCGGCAACTTCCTCGGGTTCCTCGCTCGAGACTGGCGCGTGAACGACTGGTGGTGGGGGCGCCTGGATGCGACGGCCGGGATCGCGCGGTTCTTCACCTCGCTCGCACCGACGGCCGTCCGCACCGCAACGGCGATCCGCATGCTCCAGGATGCCGTGCTCGAGGAGGCCGATGAGCCCCACGTCGCCGACCGCGGACTCTCGCCGCTGGAGCCGGCCCCGGCCGCGGCCGACCCCTCGGCACGCCGCGCGGCACGGCGGGTGCGCCTGCGCGCCGGCACCGACACGATCGCGAACCTCGCCCCCTCCTACCGGTTCGCCATCGCCTCGCGCACGGTGCGCCTCCTCGACCGGGTGGTCGTGCAACCGGTGAACCGCGGCTTCGCCGCCCTCGCGGGCGCCGTGCTGGCGCTTCTCCGGCCCGTGATGGTGGCCCTGCCGACGGTCGCCGATCCGCCACGCCTCGCACTTGCCGCGGGCATCGTGGCGGCTGTCGCCTGGCTGCTCACGTGGTCGCCGATCAGGCCGCCCAGCGCCGGCTGGGCCACGGCCGTCGCCATCATCACGCTGAGCCTGGCCGCGATGATCGTCGTCGGCGTGCTCACCACCCGCCGACGTTGGGCCAGGGTCGCCGAGGCGCTCGACGAGCCGCTCGACGGGTTCGCCCGCACCGCCGCCGAGCGCGCGTGGCAGCCCACGCTTCGGCTCACGATCCTCACGCTGGCGAGCCTCGTGCCCCTCGTCGTGTCGCTGCTGCAGGGCAACGTGCTGCTCGCGCTGCTCTGCCTCGGGGTCACCGGGGTGCTCACGGCGATCACGCTGCGCGTCGCCTCGTCGGCGCAGCGGACGCGGATCCCGGGCCGCGACCTGCGCAACGCGCTCATGGTCGCCGTGTTCGGCCTCTTCGGCGGCCTGCTGCCGCTCGTGCAGCTCATCTTCGCTGCGCCCGGCGGCTGGCTCGCGCCGCCACCCTCGTGGAACCCGTGGATCCTCGCGGGCGGCGCCGCGGCCGTCACCATCGTGCTCACGGTGGACTGGCTGAGGCTCGGCCGCACCCGGCGGGCCATCGCCCTCACGCGTGGTGTGAACTGGATCACCGTCACGCTGCTCTCGGTGGCTGCCGGACTCGCGGGCCACGCCCTCGCCTGGGTGCTGACCGCGGGCCTCGTGCCGCTGCTCGCAGAGAACCTGCGCGCCGCGGTGTTCATCCTCGCGTGGGCCAACGCGCTGTGGTGGCTGCCCGGACTCGCGAAGGCGACGCCCGACGTCGAGGACCGCGTGGAGCGGGCGCCGCTCGTCCATGCCGACTTCGCGGCCTCGAAGGAGGTTGACACCGACGCCTGACGACGTGACGTCGCCGCGGGCCTCAGTGCCGCCACGCAGCGGGATCCGGTGCCGGCCCCGATCCGACACGGGGCCGCGGCCGCGAGGATGGCGGCATGCGTTCGAGAGGCACTCCGATCACCACGGGCCCGATCCAGGGCCTCGTGCCCGACGTCGACCGCGTGACCACCGGACTCCTCGCCCTTCGCCGCGAACTGCCCGACGCACAGATCCACGTCGCGCTGCCCTCGCTTCCGAACGCGGGCGCCATCCGCGCCGTCGACGCGTTCGGGGCGAGCTTCGCCGTCGCCTCCCGGGGTGAGATCGACACGCTCGAACGACACGGGGTGGCCATCGGCCGTTGCCTGCACACTCGACCGGTGCGCACGGTCGCCGACATCACCGGGTCATACCTCCGCGGCATCCGCACGTTCGTCATCGACAGCGTCGACGAGATCGCGAAGTTCCAGGAGCTGCCGGATGCCGCGGTGCTCGTGCTGCTCGCAGCCCGCGGGCGTGGGTCGACGTCGAGCCGGCCGTCGGGCGTGGCGCTCCGTGACGCCAGGGCCCTCGTGGAGCGATGCGCGCGGGTCGGACTCAGGGTCGCGGGGTTCAGGATCCACACGGGCGGCGGGGCGAGCTCGAACGCGGCGCCGGCGTCGGCGCGTGACATCCGTCGCACGCTTGCACTGATGCGGCGGCTCGAACGCACCCGCGACATCCGCTTCGACACGCTCGACCTCGGCGGTGGGCTGCCGGCCGTATCCGAGCGGCTGGTCACGGAGCAGGCCGTGCAGGCTCGCGGCATCCGCTCGGCACTCGCGCACGCGCCGTCGCGGTACCGCATCATCGTCGAGGCCGGCTACGCCGCCTGAGCCGGCGTGACCGGCTGCGGCATCCGCCGACCGACGGATGCCGCAGCCGACGTCACACGAGCGAGTCCCGCCATGCCGCGTGCAACGCCGCGAACCGGCCGGAGCCGCCGATGAGCTCGGCGGGCGCGCCGTCCTCGACGATGCGGCCGTGCTCCATGACGAGCACCCGATCGGCGATCGCGACCGTCGACAGGCGGTGCGCGATGATGACCGCGGTGCGGTCGGCGAGCAGCGTCTGCAGCCCCTCCTGCACGGCGCGCTCCGAGGGGATGTCGAGCGAGCTCGTGGCCTCGTCGAGGATGAGCACGGCCGGGTTCGCGAGGAAGGCGCGCGCGAACGAGATGAGCTGCCGCTGGCCGGCGCTCACCCGCCCGCCGCGCTTGTTCACGTCGGTGTCGTAGCCGTTCGGCAGGCTCTCGATGAACTCGTGCGCACCCACGGCCCTCGCGGCCCCGACGATCTCCTCGAACGTCGCGTCGGGCTTGCCGAGCGCGATGTTGTCGGCGACGGACCCCGAGAAGAGGTACGCCTCCTGGGTGACCATCACGATCGCTCGCCGCAGGTCCTTCGGGTGCAGGCGGCGCAGGTCGACGCCATCGAGCTCGACCGCGCCATCGCTCGGATCGTAGAACCGCGCGATGAGCTTCGCGAGCGTCGACTTGCCGGCCCCGGTCGATCCCACGAGGGCGACGGTCTGCCCCGACGGGATGTCGAGGTCGAAGCGAGGCAGGATGACCCGCTCGGGCGTGTACGCGAACTCCACCCGCTCGAACCGCACGTGCCCGTCGGCGTTCCAGAGGTCGACCGGCTGGATGGGATCGGGCACGCTCGGCTGCTCCTCGAGCACCCCCGAGATCTTCTCCAGGGCGGATGCCGCGGACTGGTACCCGTTGTAGAACATCGCCATGTCCTCCATCGGGTCGAAGAACCGCTTCGCGTAGAGGAGCGCCGCGAGGAGCACGCCGATGGCGAGCTGGCCGTCGATGACCCGGAAGCCGCCCACCACGAGCACGGCGGCGACGCAGGCGTTGCCGATGAGCAGCAGCCCGGGGTCGTAGATGCCGAACAGCTGGATGACCTTCGCGTTGACGTCGCGGTAGTCCTCGACGAGGCGGCCGAACTCGCGCTGGTTGCGCTGCTGCGTGCGGAACGCCTGCACCGCGCGGATGCCCGTCATGGTCTCCACGAAGTGCACGATGAGCTTCGCGGATGCCACGCGCGAGCGCCGGAACAGCCGCTGCGACCGGGTCTGGAACCAGCGCGTGAGCACCGCGAGCGGTACGAACGCCACCACCAGCACGAGCGCCGACGCCCAGTCGAGCAGCGCGAGCGCGATCGCGGTGAACGTCATGTAGAGCACGCCGCGCACGAGCTGGTTGATGCCCTCGTCGAGCAGCTCCCGGATCGCGTCGAGATCGCTCGTCTGACGCGAGATGATGCGGCCCGACGTGTACGACTCATGGAACTCGAGCGAGAGCTTCTGCGTGTGCAGGAACACCCGGGTGCGCAGGTCGAGGAGAACGGCCTGGCTGATCCTCGCGGAGAGGCGGATGTACCACGCGATGAGGAACGCGCCCGCGGCACCGGTCAGTACGTACGCGAGGCCCGCGAAGCCGACCGGCATCCAGTCGCCGTCGACGAGCGCGGGCAGCCCGCGGTCGATGCCGTACGCGATGAGCGCCGGGCCCGCGACCTGCGCTCCCGTGGACACGACGACGATCGCCATCGTGAGCCACAGCCGTGCCCGCACCGGGCGCAGCAGCGACCCGAGCAGCCGCAGCGAGCGCTGCCGGATGTGCCGGGACTCGGCCTTCGTGAAGTCGTGGCGTTCCTCGCCCTCGACGCCCGTGACGGTGCTCATCGGGTCGCCTCCTCTCGTGCGATCTCTTCGATGTCGGATGCCTCGGCCTGCTCTCGTCGCTCCTCGTCCTCGAGGCTCGAGATGACGAAGCGGTAGTGCTCGGATTCGCGCAGCAGCTCCGAGTGCGTGCCCACGGCCGTGATGCGACCGTCCTCGAGCAACGCCACCCGGTCGGCGAGCATCACCGTCGAGGGCCGGTGCGCCACGATGAGCGCGGTCGTCGACGCGAGCACGGCGCGCAGCTCCGCCTCGACGCGGGCCTCGGTGGCGACATCGAGCGCCGACAGGGGGTCGTCGAGCACGAGCACCGACGGGGATGCCGCGACCGCACGTGCGAGCGCGAGGCGCTGCCGCTGCCCGCCCGAGAGGCTCATGCCCTCCTCGCCGACGGTGGTGTCGACGCCGTCGGGGAGCTCGTGGACGAAGTCCGCCTGCGCGATGCGCAGCGCCTCCTCGAGCACGCGGTCGGCCTCGGCCCGCGCGGCCGGGTCGTCGCCGGCGAGCTCGGGGCGGCCGAGCAGCACGTTGTCGCGCACCGACGCGCTGAACAGGGTCGCGTCCTCGAACGCCATGGCGATGTGCCGGCGAAGCTCCTCGCGGGTGAGCGCTCGGATGTCGACGCCGTCGAGCGTGATCGATCCGCCGGTCACGTCGTAGAGCCGGGTCGTCAACGCCGTCAGCGTGGTCTTGCCGCTGCCGGTGAGGCCGACGAGCGCCATCGTCTCCCCCGGCTCGAGCGCGAGGTCGACGCCGTCGAGGAGGTCGCCGAACCGGTCGGGCGAGTCCTGGTAGCGGAATCGCACGCCGGTGAAGACGAGTTCGCCGCGCGGGCGCTCGAGCGAGACCGACCGCTCGGGATCCGTGATCTGGTTCTCGCTGTCGAGGATGTCGAAGAACCGGTCGGTCGCGGTACGCGCGTCCACCGAGAAGGCGAGGAGGAACCCGATCGATTCGATCGGCCACGCGAGCACGGTCGCCGTGGCGAAGAAGGCGACGAGCTGGCCGACGGTGAGGGCGCCCTGCGCGGCAAGCCAGACACCGAGCACGAGGCACGCGGCGAGGGCGACGGTGGGCACCGCCAGCAGCCACGCCC
The DNA here is from genome assembly GCF_040679595.1 of Agromyces sp. NPDC052230. Taxonomy (NCBI): domain Bacteria; kingdom Bacillati; phylum Actinomycetota; class Actinomycetes; order Micrococcales; family Microbacteriaceae; genus Agromyces; species Agromyces sp. NPDC052230. Next base: position 140,611 of record NZ_JBFAVC010000003.1, read on the forward strand.
AGATGCTCGCGTCGAGCCGGGCCTTCTCGATCTCGGTGCTTCGCAGCGATTCGGCCTGCGCGCGGAAGCTCGACAGCGCGTGCTTGCCGCGGCCGAACGCCTTCAGCACCCGGATGCCGTGTACCGATTCCTCGACGGCGGTCGCGAGGTCGCCCGCCTGATCCTGGCTGCGGCGGGACACCTCGGAGTAGCGGCCTTCGAAGCGGTACCCGACGATCCACAGGGGGATGGAGCACACGAGGAACACGAGACCGAGCATCCAGTTCATCGACAGGAGGATGCCGAGGCCCACGACGATGACGATCAGGTTCACGACGAGGAGCACGAGGCCGAACGACAGCCAGCGGCGGATGAGGCCGAGGTCGCTCACGGCGCGTGAGAGCAGCTGCCCGCTCGGCCAGCGGTCGTGGAAGCTCACGGGCAGGTCTTGCAGCTTCGCGTACAGCGCGTTGCGCATGCGTGCCTCGACGCGCGTGCCGGGGGTGAGCACGAACCAGCGTCGGAGCGCGATCATGCCGGCCTCGAGCGCACCGAGGGCGAACACGAGCGCGGCGAGCGGCCAGATGGCGTCGGCGTCGCGGTCGGCGAGCGGACCGTCGACGATGGACTGCAGCACCTGCGGGATCGCGAGGGCGATGAGCTGGGCGATGAGCGCCGCGGCCATGCCCGCGATGATGAACGGCAGCGCCGGGCCTGCATATGCGCGCAGCCGGAAGAGCGCGCGCATGGTGTTCGGGCGCACGTGGACGGGGTCGCTCTGGGGCGGGGTGGCGGACAAGCCGGTTCCCTTTCGAGGAGGGGGCGCCGAGCCGTCGTCGAACGACGTGGAATCGGCGAGATGAGGTGGGGGGCGCGAATGGGACGGCGCCTGGACGCGGATCGACCGCGGAATGGGCAGGCAGTGCCTGCCAGGGCGGGGCGGGAGCTACCCGGCGTGCGCCGCGACGGGGGACGCCGGACGAGCAGCGCCGCGGGCCGGGACCTGGCTGGCGTAGCTGTCTGTCTGCATGGTGTCCTCCTGGGGATCGTCTGCGTACCTCATGGCCCCGGATCGCGGCGGCCAGCCCCCCAGACTAGGGGTATCCGGCAGTGGTGTGCAAGAGGATTCGCACCGAGGGGCCGAATTCGGTCAGCGCACCCGCACCGACAGACAGGTGACGCCGCCCTCGAGCTTCTCGAACTCGTCGATGTCGACCGTGACCACGCGGTAGCCGAGTCCCGAGAGCATGGACGCCGTCTCGGGGGCGGCGGCCGACATGAGCAGGGACTCGGACGAGAGCTCGAGCACCGCGACGCCCTCACGCTCGGGCACCGGTAGGAACGTGGGGAACAGGCTCGGCACGTCGACGAGCTCGGGGTCGCCGATGATGGTGCCGTCGGGCAGCGCCGTGACGGCGCTCTTCAGGTGCAGCGCCTTCGTCACGGGCACGGCGACCACGGTGTAGCCGTGCGGGGTGAGCAGCATCCGGAGCTGGCGGATCCCCTCGGCATTGGTGCGGCTCGAGGCGCCGACGTAGACGGTCGAGCCGACCTTGAGCACGTCGCCGCCGTCGAGCGTGCCGGGCAGCTCGATGCGGCGCAGCGTGATGCCGGGCACCGAACGAACCGTGCGCTCGATCGATTCGATCTCGGGCCGGCGCGACTCGGCGCCGGGGCTCGTGATGACGGCGAGGTCGCCGAAGAACACGACCGCATCCTCGACGAACACCGAGTCGGCCAGCTCAGGTGCGGCGTCGACCTCGATGGTCTCCCAGCCCTCGGCGACGAGTGCCGCGCAGTAGTTGTCCCACTGCTCGTCGGCGCGCGCCTTGTCGACGGGCGTTCGCTCGAGGTGCGTGAGCTCACCCTCCTCGAGGTTGGAGGCGGGGATACGCACGAACGCGATGCGCCGCGGCGCTCGTCGCGGAGCGTAGCCCCGGATGCCGCGCAGCACCCGGGGGGCGAGGAAGACCTCCGCGGCGATCACCGTGAGGATGAACACGAGATTCAGGCTCACCAGGGAGCCGACCACGAAGAGGAAGATCGCACCCGAGAACGGGTTGCCCGCGGCGTTCGCGGTCACGGTCGTGGCGAGGAGGGAAGCAAGGGCGCCGGCCGCGAAGCCGCTGATGAGCGCGAGGAACCAGACCCGCGTGGCACCGACCGCGTTGGCGACCGACAGCAGCACCCACACGATGAGCGCGGCGAGTGCGAAATGCCCGAACAGCTGGCCGAAGACCTGCGGCGACTGGCCGTTGCCGATGAAGAACGCGAACAGCGCCACGAGCATCGCGGTGACGGCGACGGATGCCGCGGACGCCACCACCGCCAGCGCCCGCCGCCCGGTCGTCGGGGCCGGCGTGAACCGGGCCGGAGCGGGCGGGGGCGCGGCGGCGGGCGACGTCATGGCACGAGCCTAGCGGCCGGTGCGGACCCCTCAGCGCGCAGCGTCGAGGCGCTCGCGGGCGAGTCGTTCGGCGGCCGCGAGGGTCGTGGTGCCGTGCTCATCGGCGGAACGCAGGACGGATGCCACGGTGTCGCCGATGCCCGCGATGCGTGCGTCGAGGGCGGTCTGGTCGGCGCCGGGCGCGCTCGCCGCGTCGAGGTAGATGACCCCGCCGGCGTTCACCACGAAGTCGGGTGCCCAGATGATGCCGCGCTCGGTGAGGTGGCCGGCCACGTCGCGTGACGCGAGCTGGTTGTTGGCGGCGCCGACGACCGCGCGGACGCGGAGCGCGTCGACGACGTCGTGCGTGAGCACGCCTCCGAGCCCGCACGGCACGAACACGTCGGCCTCGACGAGGTGCGCCTCGTCGGGCTCGACCCACGTCGCGCCGAGTTCGTCGGCCAGCGTGCGCTTGGCGCCGGCGACGTCCGTGACGGTGAGCCTGGCGCCCGCGCGGGCGAGCGCCCTGGCGAGGCGTCCGCCGACCTGTCCGAGGCCGACGATCACGAAGTGACGCCCTGCGGGGTCGGCGGAGCCGAACACGTGAGCGAGGGTGGCACGGATGGAGGAGTCGACGCCGGCGGCCGTGGCATCCGCCGGCTCACCGACGCCGCCTTCTGCGGCGGGGAGGCCACTCACGTGCTCGGTGCGTTCGTGCACGATGGCCATGAGCTCGGCGCTCGTGCCGACGTCCTCGGCCGTCATGTAGGCGCCGCCGAGGGACTCGACGGCGTCGCCGAGGTCGAGCATCGCGTCGCGGGTCGAACGCTCGTCGAGGCTCACGCCCCGCGGGATCGCGATCACGGACTTGCCGCCGCCGCGCGCGAGGCCGGCTGCGGCGTTCTTCATGGTCATCGCCTGCGAGAGGCGGAGGGCGTCGGCGAGGGCGTCGGTCCAGTGGCCGTATCGCCACAGGCGTGCGCCGCCGAGGGCCTGCCCGAGCCTCGTGGAGTGCACGGCGACGATGATGGTGAGGCCGGACCTCGGGCCATGGGTGATGAGTACGCGTTCGTGCTCGGGGTCTTCGAGGGGGAGTGCTGCGCTGACCTCGGCTGCAGGGGTCGCCGGGGTTGTGGTGATCATCATCGATCGGTCTCCTTGTTCATCCGCTTCGTGGGCGGAGCCGTGTGGGCGCCTTCTGAGCGCCGCTCATCACAAGGGTACCGCCGTACGCGGGGCGTCACGCCCCCCTTCCGGTGCGCACCATCGCGCATCGTCCACTCGTGCACCTTCCGGCGGATATACGATCCGGCGCGCCGGGGAGCTGCGGTCGTGCGCGGCGCGGCTGATCGTATATCCGCGGAATCGGACGCGAGCGATGCGCCGAACCCCGGCGCCCCGGGAGGATCGCCGGTCAGGCCCTGGTCAGTGGAAGAAGTGCCGTTCGCCGGTGAAGTACATCGTGATGCCGGCGGCGCGGGCCGCCTCGACGACCTCCTCGTCGCGCACCGATCCACCGGGCTGCACGACCGCGCGCACGCCGCCGTCGATGAGGATCTGCAGCCCGTCGGCGAAGGGGAAGAAGGCGTCGGATGCCGCAACCGATCCCGAGGCCCGCTCCCCCGCCCGGTCGACCGCGAGCCTGCACGAGTCGACGCGGTTGACCTGCCCCATGCCGACGCCCACCGACGCGCCACCCGAGGCGAGGAGGATCGCGTTCGACTTCACCGCTCGCACCGCACGCCAGGCGAACTCGAGGTCGGCGAGGGTCGCCGCGTCGGCGGGCTCGCCAGTCGCGAGCGTCCACTCGGCGGCGGCTGCGAACCGCCGGTCGGCCTGCTGCATGAGCAGCCCGCCCGAGACCTGCCGCAGCTCCACCTGGGTGGGCGCGAAGCCCTCGGGGAGCGTGAGCAGGCGGATGTTCTTCTTCGCCGTCAGGAGCTCGACCGCCTCGGGGTCGAACGCCGGCGCCACGAGCACCTCGGTGAAGATCTCGGCGACCGTCTCGGCCATGGCACGGGTCACCGGGCGGTTCGCGGCGATGACCCCGCCGAACGCCGACACCGGATCGCACTCGTGCGCGCGTCGGTGCGCGTCGGCGATGGCGTCGGATGCCCCGGCCGACGCGACCGCGATGCCGCACGGGTTCGCGTGCTTGATGATCGCCACGGCGGGCTCGTCGAAGTCGAAGGCCGCCCGCACCGCGGCATCCGCGTCGACGTAGTTGTTGTACGACATCTCCTTGCCGTGCAGCTGCACGGCCTGCGCGATGCCGGGACGGCCGCCGTGCGATGCGAAGAGCGCCGCCTGCTGGTGCGAGTTCTCGCCGTAGCGGAGGTCGGCCTGCTTCGTCCACGTGCCGCCGACCCACGCCGGGAACGGCGACTGCTCGGCCGCCTGGTCGGGCGCGACGACGCTGCCGAGCCACGAGGCCACCGCGACGTCGTAGGCGGCCGTGTGCCGGAACGCCTCGCGGGCGAGCGCCTTGCGCTGGGCGAGCGTCGTGCCGCCCGCGGCGATGGCGCCGATGATGTCGTCGTAACGGTCGGGCGACACCACGATGGCGACGTTCGCGTGGTTCTTCGCGGAGGCCCGCACCATGGCGGGACCGCCGATGTCGATCTGCTCGACGGCGTCGAACTCGGATGCCCCGGCCGCCACGGTCGCCGCGAAGGGGTAGAGGTTGACGACCACGAGCTCGAAGGGCTCGATGTCGAGGTCGTCGAGCTCGCGTTCGTGGTGCTCGAGCCGCAGGTCGGCGAGGAGCCCGGCGTGCACCGACGGGTGCAGCGTCTTCACGCGGCCGTCGAGCATCTCGCGGGCACCCGTGACGCTCGCGACATCCGTCACCGGGAAGCCTGCGTCGCGGATGGTCTGCGCGGTCGATCCGGTGGAGACGATCTCGGCGCCCGCCTCGGCGAGTGCCGCCGCGAGCTCGGTGATGCGCCGCTTGTCGCTCACCGAGAGGAGCGCACGGCGCACCGGCACGAGATCGCGTTCGCGGTAGAGGCTCGGGTCGTGCGTCGGGCCGCTCATGATCGGCTCAGCTCCTTGAGATCGAGGTGGGAGTTCGCGATGTCGAGCACGGCCTGGATGAGCAGGCGACGCTCGACGGGCTTGATGCGATCGTGCAGGGCCTGCTCGGTGTCGCCCGGCAGCACCGGCACGCGCTCCTGCGCGATGATGGGCCCGCCGTCGACCGAGTTGTCGACGACGATGAGGCTCGCGCCGCTCTGGTCGACGCCCGCGGTGAGCGCGTCGCGCACCCCGTGCGGGCCCGGGAATTCGGGCAGGTACGCGGGATGCGTGTTGATGAGGGCCGGCGAGAACGCGTCGACGACCGACGCCGGCACGAGCCGCATGAGCCCCGAGAGGATGACGAGGTCGGGCTGCCACTGCCGGACCTGTTCGATGAGGGCCTCACCCCATGCGTCGCGGTCGGGGTAGGCGGTGAACGGCACGATGAACGTGGGGATGCCGAACTCCTCGCCGAGGGCGAGGCCGTCGGCTTCACGGTCGGCGCCGATGGCGACCACCCGGGCCGGGAACTCGGCGTCCTCCGAGGCCTCGAGCAGGGCGCGGAGATTGGAGCCCGTGCCCGAGATCAGCACGACGAGTTGCAGCACCTTACGAGCCTACCCGGTGCACTGCGGCGTGTTTGGCGGGGCGTCGCGGTGCGGAAGCCCAGCGGATGCCTCGGGGCGGCCACTACTCCGAATCGCGTCGGCGGTCGGCGCCCCAGATGAATTCGCGATGCGTCGGCTCGAGTTCGGGCTCGGGATCGGGCTCACGCGCGGGCTCGCGCCCGGGCTCCGACGCGCGCGCGGGGACGGTCTCGGCAGGCGACTCCTGGCGGCGAGGGTCGTCGGGATACCACTCGTCGTCGTCGTCGGTGCGGCGGAACCTCGCGTATCCGCCCACGATCGCCCCGAGCCCGACCGTCACTGCGGCGACGCCGGCGACCGGCCACGGCTGCGGTCCCACCTCGGCGAGGCGACCCGGGCCCGCGGCGCCGCCCGACCACCATGCCAGGAGGCCCAGCACGAGCGCCGCGGTGGCCGCCGCGCCGAGGCCGAGGGCCAGTGGTTGCCACCATGCCCGGCGGGTGCCGGCCTGCACGTCGGGGTCAGCCGACACCAGCCACGCGCCCACGAAGCCGAGCAGCACGGGCGCGATGAGCCAGAGGGCACCGAGCACCGAGACCTCGGTGGGCAACGCACCGAGGAGCGGGAGCCCGGGCACGGGGCCGAGCAGTGTGCCTCCCGTCGAGACGAGCGAGCCCGAACCGATCGCGAAGCCGGGGCCGAGCATCCACGACGCCGCCCAGACGATGACGTTCGGCAGGAGCGCGAGCTCGGCGACGGTGAGCGCGAGCCCGCCGTCGATCCCTGCACCCAGCGTCTGGTAGAGCCCGGCGATGGTCGCGTAGTCGAGGGCGACGAGCACCGCGATTAGCATGGCGCCGATCGCGAGCACACCGAAGGCTACGCCTGCACCGACGCGGACGCTCGCCCGCATTCCCGTGACGAGGCCGGGGGCGACGGATCTGAGCGCTCGGCGCACGAGGCCGGTCGCGGCATCCGTCATCGATGCCTCTCGGAGCGACTGGCCGACCCCGCCGATGACGACGCCGAGCGCCATCACGAAGGCCGGCAGCAGCGCGCCCTGCAACGGATCGGCGCGGGCGGCGTCGACGGCCGATGCGGACGCCAGCGCTCCGCCGACGACCCCGAAGACGACCACCGCTGCGATGCCACCCGAGAACGAATGGCCGCCCGCGGCGGACCGCCGGCCGATCCGCACCCCGGAGGCCACCGAGGGGAGGGCGAATCCCAGCAGCGCGATCGTGATCGGGAACGGGTCTCCGGCGCCCGGCAGGCCGATGCGTGCCGCGGTGGCGGCATCGAGCTGCACGGTCAGGTCGACGCCGTGGCCGACCAGCCAGAGGTCGGCCGCCGCGCGCAGGAACACCGCGAGGTCGACCGTGAGACCGAAGTGCACGGCCCAGAGCAGCACGAGCGGCACGAAGGCGACGCCGAGGCCCACGAGCGCCGCGACGGCGGCCTCGAGGGCGGCCAGCAGGGCGATCGTCGTGCGTCTCATTCCGACGTCGAGACTATCCCGGCGGGCTCCGGTCAACTGCTGCGAAAGGCGGGTTCGGCCGGACTCGGATCAGGGACATCGGCGATCATGGCCGAGCCGAGCGAAGGACTCGCCTCGACGTCCGACGTCGACGGGACCACCTCGACCTCGTCAATGGGCCGACGGAGGAGCTCGACGAGCGCCACGGCGAGCAGTGCGATGACCACGGTCCAGACGACGAACGACACGGTGACGGGCCGGTTGAAGAGGATGACGACCGACGCCACGATGGCGATCACGACGTAGGCCGCGATTCGCCAGCGGTCGAGTGCGATGCCGAATCCGCCGGTGGTGATGCCCTGCTTCGCCACGGCGCGCCGGACGCTCGAGAAGCCGCTGTGGGCGAAGCCGCGCACGGCGCGGGCAGGTCGCCAGGGACCGGAGAGCCACGCGATGACCGTCACGAACAGTGCGAGCACGATGAGCGCGAGGATCGTCGAGAGCATCAGCTGCACGAGGCCGTCGTAGAGGACACCGGCCGCGTCGGACGGCACGATCGACGGACTCACCGTGCCGATGAAGAAGGCGCGACCGATGCCGATCCCGCTTGCGAGGATCAGCATCGATAGGGCGAAGCCGCCGGCGGTCCACACGAGCGCGGTCGTCCGTCGCTTCGCGATCAGCACGCCGGCCACGAGCAACGCGAGCGTGAGCCACGGTAGCCACGTGCCGACGGCGACCGCGAGCGTAGAGACCGTCCGCACGAGGACGAACGCGTCATTCTGGGCGACGACGATGCTGCGCTCGATGATGGGGATCGCCGAGGCGAATCCGACACCCCGTTCTTCGAGCCGGTCCTTCACGGCCTCGATGATGGGACCGAGCTGCACCGCGAGCGTTCCTTCGGCCCCGATCTCGAGTGCCGCGTCGGGGTCGCCCTGCATGGCTGCAACGAGCTGGCGGAGGCCGTCGAACAGGTCAGCGGTGAGTCCTGGAATGTCGACCTGCTCCTCGATCGCCGCGGTCACCTGGTCGCCGACGTAGGCCTGGACGGCCGGGTCGTCGGCGAGCGGCGCGAACGTGGCCACGAACCGATCGGTGTCGACGAGCTCGAGCCTGGCCCATGCGCTGATCACCGCCACGGGCGCGAGCAGCAGGCCGACGACCACGAGCACGACGGCGGCGACCGTGCGGCCACGCCCACGACGCGGCGGTCTCCGGCGATCGGACGCCGCGACGTCCGCCAGTTCCTCCGTGGCCTCCGTGGCGCGCTCCGCCCGTTCGCGCAGCGCCGCGTTCTCGGCCTCGAGCTCGGCGATGCGTGCTCGAAGCTCCGTGCTCGACATCCCAGCCATGTCGGCTCCCCTCCGGCTCGACCAGAGCGCCGTCGAGTGGCGGCTGTCAGTGCACGACGGCCTTGAGCACGATCATCGCGATTCCGAAGCCGGCCGTGCCGAGCGACCCCGCGAGCCGCACGGGCCACGAGGCGCCGCGGCGCGCGAAGGCGATCCAGCCGAGCACGGCGAGCACCGCGACGCCCGCCCACAGCGCCGCCCAGATCGCGTACGCGTCGGGAATGGCGCGGGTGGCGCCGAGGAGCAGGATGACGAGCGGGATGGCGGATGACGCGAGCAACCCGAGCGAGCGGCGCAGCGACATCCGGAACGCCTCGCCGAGGCCGACGACGCGGTCGTGGTCGAGCCCGTGCCGGGCGACGGTGCCCGCGTAGACGTGAGCTGCCCAGAACACGAGGACGGTGATGAGCACGGTCCAGAACACGCGCCAGGCGGTGTCGCCGTGTCCTCCCGACACGACGATCATGCCGGCCACGAGGATGACGCCGTACACCGACTCCTCGGTGATGAACGTCGTACGCACGAGTTCGCTCGCGAACGAGGGCTGCGCTCCGCGGGGCCGGCCGGCAGCCCTCGCGGCATCCGGTGACGATTCGACCATTGCCACAGCCTCTCACGCGTGGCGAGCTGTCCCCATTACTGGGGACATGAGTATTCCTCGCGTAATCTCGACGGCGACAGACCCCGGGTGTACCCTTCGGGCAGAACGTGAGACTCCCCGTCAGGGGACGATGCAACCCGGAGCCCGATCCCCCCGTCCACCGGCAGGACGCCGTCGCCCGCGCGTACCCGCGCGCCCGCGAGAACGCCAGTGCACCGCCCCCAGGAGGGGTGCGCCCGACCCACTCGAGTCGGGTGAACTTCGGTAGCACTGGAGGCGACGATGCCCCACACGAAGAACCCCCTGCCCGAGACGTCCAAGCCGGTGCGGAGGCGCCTACGTCTTGGCGCAGCCGCTGGCGTCGGCGCGCTGGCGATCACTGCCCTGATCGGTGGTCCGGCATTCGCCGGCCACGGCCTCGTGAGCCTTGCCGGCAGCAACTTCGAGATCGACACGAACGCCAACCTCAAGGTCGATCACGCCGCACCGTCCATCGACTGGGCGAGCGTCAACGAGATCCGCCAGCCCGACTTGGAGAGCGGTTCCGGCGACGACTCCTTCGGCCAGGGCGCCAAGGAGGACACCCCGGTTCCGACGGTCGTCGACGGCAGCATCCCGCCGAACAAGAGCGACCTGCTGAACTTCGGCCTCTACCTCGAAGAGGCGGCGGCCGGCGACTTCCTGCACCTGTTCTGGCACCGGGTCCAGGAGCCGAGCGGCACCACGAACATGGACTTCGAGTTCAACCAGTCCGAGACGACGTCGGCCAACGGCGTGACGCCGGTGCGCACCGAGGGCGACCTGCTCATCCAGTACGACCTCGCACAGGGTGGCACCAATCCGAAGCTGTTCATCGCGTACTGGCTGACCGACTCGGACTTCGACGGCACTTCGGTCAGCAAGGCGGACTGCGTGGCGGCCAACGCACTGCCATGTTGGGGCCTGCGTCAGGACCTGAGCGCCGCCGGCGACGCCACCGGATCGATCAACACCAGCGCGATCCCGGCAGCGGACTCCGACGGGCTCGGCAACGTGTCGGCGCGCACCTTCGGTGAGGCGACCATCGACTTCGGTGCCATCGCCGGTTCCGGCTGTGTGTCCTTCGGCAGCGCGTACCTGAAGAGCCGGTCTTCCGACTCCTTCACGGCCGCGCTGAAGGACTTCATCGCACCCACCGAGACCGGGCTGAACAACTGCGGTGTGCTGAAGATCGTGAAGACGAAGAAGCACGCCGAAGCGACGCCAACCACGCAGCCGCACGCCGGTGTCGTGTTCACCGTCACAGGCACGGGCTTCCCTGCAGGAGGCACGCAGTACTCCACCGATGCCAACGGCGAGATCTGCATCACCGGCCTCGAACCCGGCAACTACGGGGTCGCCGAGACCGTTCCCACCGGGTACGCCGTGACCTCCACCAACCCGCAGACCGGGGTGGTGGTGGCCGACAGCACCTGCGCCACTGCGACGGCCGTGACGTTCACCAACATGCCGCTGACGAACATCACGGTGTCGGTGGACTCGCAGATCCCTGGCGGCACCGCGTCCACGATCGATTGCGACGCCGCGGCCGACCCGCCGTTCGAGGCGACGACGGGCACGGGTGGCGATGGCTCGCTCACCAAGAGCAACCTGCTGCCTGGCACCTACACCTGCGTGATCATCATCGACCCGTGAGCTGACCGGAAGGAGACATCCGCTCACACCTGACGAGGAGGGCCCCGCCGGCGATCGCCGACGGGGCCCTCCCCTGCGTGTGAACGCAGCGTCTACTTGCCGAGCGCCTCGTAGACCTCGCGAAGCAGGGTCGCCGTCTCGGACGGCGTCTTGCCGACCTTGACACCTGCGGCCTCGAGGGCCTCCTTCTTGGCCTGCGCCGTGCCGGCCGAGCCGGAGACGATCGCACCGGCGTGACCCATGGTCTTGCCCTCGGGGGCGGTGAAGCCCGCGACGTAGCCGACGACCGGCTTCGTGACGTTCGCCTTGATGAAGTCGGCCGCGCGCTCCTCGGCGTCGCCGCCGATCTCGCCGATCATGACGATCGCCTTCGTCTCGGGGTCGGCCTCGAACGCGGCGAGCGCGTCGATGTGCGTGGTGCCGATGATCGGGTCGCCGCCGATGCCGATGGCGGTCGAGAAGCCGAGGTCGCGCAGCTCGTACATCATCTGGTACGTGAGCGTGCCCGACTTCGAGACGAGGCCGATCGGGCCCTTACCGGTGATGTTCGCCGGGGTGATGCCGACGAGCGACTCACCGGGGCTGATGATGCCGGGGCAGTTCGGCCCGATGATGCGGGTCTTCTCGCCCTTCTCCTTGGCGTAGGCCCAGAACTCGGCGGAGTCCTGCACGGGCACGCCCTCGGTGATGATGACGAGGAGCGGGATCTCGGCGTCGATGGCCTCGACCACGGCGTCCTTCGTGTACGCCGGCGGAACGAACGCGATGGAGACATCCGCCCCCGTCTGCTCGACGGCCTCGGCGACCGAGGCGTACACCGGAAGCTCGACCGGGTTGCCGTCGTGGTCGCGGTGCAGCACCGTCGTACCGGCCTTGCGGGCGTTGACGCCGCCGACCACCTGGGTGCCCGCCGCGAGCATGCGCGCCGTGTGCTTCGAGCCCTCGCCGCCGGTGATGCCCTGGACGATGACCTTGGAGTCCTTGTTGAGGAAGATCGTCATGTCTGAATCCCTTTACTACGCGGCGTTCGCCAGCTCGGCGGCCTTGTCGGCGCCCTGGTCCATGTTGTCGGCGAGGGTGACGAGCGGGTGCGCCGCCTCCTCGAGGATGCGGCGGCCCTCGACGACGTTGTTGCCGTCGAGTCGCACGACGAGCGGCTTGTTCGCCGCGTGCCCGAGTTCGGCGAGCGCGCCGACGATGCCCTTCGCGACCTGGTCGCAGGCCGTGATGCCACCGAAGACGTTCACGAACACGCTCTTGACCTGGGGGTCGCCGAGGATGATGCCGAGTCCGTTCGCCATGACCTCGGCGGAGGCGCCGCCGCCGATGTCGAGGAAGTTCGCGGGCTTGACGCCGCCGTGGTTCTCGCCGGCGTAGGCGACGACGTCGAGCGTCGACATGACGAGGCCCGCGCCGTTGCCGATGATGCCGACCTCGCCGTCGAGCTTGACGTAGTTGAGGTCGAGTTCCTTGGCCTGCTGCTCGAGGGGGTCGACCGCGGACTTGTCCTCGAGGAGGGCGTGCCCGGCGTGGCGGAACTCGGCGTTCTCGTCGAGCGAGACCTTGCCGTCGAGGGCGATGACCTCGCCGTCCTCCGACAGGATCAGCGGGTTCACCTCGACGAGCGTGGCGTCCTCGCCCTTGTAGACCTCGTACAGCTTCACGAAGACGTCGGCGACCTTGTCGACGAGCTCCGCTGGGAAGTTCGCCGCCGTCGCGATCTCACGGGCCTTCTCGACGGTGACGCCGGCGAGCGGGTCGACCTCGATGCGCGCGAGCGCCTCGGGCTTCTCGACCGCGAGCTGCTCGATCTCCATGCCGCCCTCGACGCTCGTGAGCGAGAGGTAGGAGCGGTTGGCACGGTCGAGCAGCACCGAGAAGTAGAACTCCTGTGCGATGCGGGCGCCGCCGGCCACCATGACGCGCTTCACGACGTGGCCCTTGATGTCGAGCCCCAGGATGTCGCGAGCCGCCGCCTCGGCCTCGTCGGGGGTCTTCGCGACCTTGACGCCGCCGGCCTTGCCGCGGCCGCCGGTCTTCACCTGGGCCTTGACCACGACGACGCCGCCGAGCTTCTCGGCCGCCGCGCGGACCTCTTCTGGGGTGTCGGCGACGATGCCCGGGAGCACCGGGACCCCGTATCGTTCGAACACGTCTCTGGCCTGGTACTCGTAAAGATCCACGCTCTACTTCCAATCGATCCGCACGCGCGGTCGCGCACAGGGGCTGGTGGGTGCGGCCCGGCCATGACTCTCTCGATATCGAGATATGCGGGACCAGCACCATGGTACCTTGCCGCCACACCGGTGCCGAACCGGCCAGAGGCGCCGACGCACCGGGTGAGGCGAGGCTCGCCATGCTGGCCGATGCCCCGATCGGGATGCGAGACTGCCGGAATGACGCACGTCCCAGGCCCGACCGATGCCGAACCGGTCCACGAGCTCGACCCGCACGCCGGATCCGTGCATGCCAAGCTGAACTGGCTGCGCGCCGGGGTGCTCGGCGCGAACGACGGCATCGTCTCCGTCGCCGCCCTCGTGGTCGGGGTCGCGGCGGCCACGACCGACATCGGTCCGATCCTCGTGGCCGGCGTGGCATCCGTCACCGCCGGCGCGATCTCGATGGGACTCGGCGAGTACGTGTCGGTCTCGAGCCAGCGCGACACCGAACGCGCCCTCATCGCGAAGGAGCGCTGGGAGCTCGCGAACATGCCCCAGCAGGAGCTCGAGGAACTCGCCGAGATCTACCGCGGCAAGGGCCTCAGCCCCGAGACCGCCGAACGTGTCGCCGAGGAGCTCACCGCGCACGACGCCCTCGCGGCCCACCTCGAGGCGGAACTCCACATCGATGAGCTCGACGTGGTGAGCCCGTGGCACGCGGCCGGGGCATCCGCGCTGGCATTCCTCGTCGGCGCCGTGCTGCCGATGCTCGCCATCCTGCTGCCGCCGCCCGAGTGGCGCGTGCCGACCACGTTCCTCGCCGTCATCGTCGCCCTCGCCATCACGGGTTGGCTGAGCGCGTGGATCGGCGGGAGCCCGAAGCTCCGCGCGATCCTCCGCGTCACCATCGGAGGTGCGCTCGCCCTCGGCGTCACCTGGGCGATCGGCGCGCTCCTCGGAGTGGCCGTGTAGCCATGGCCGAGGCGCGGGTGGGCATCTCGGGCTGGCTCTACCCGCCGTGGCGGGGGGTCTTCTACCCGAAGGGCGTCCGCCAGGCCGACGAACTCGACTACGCCGCCCGGCACGTGACCTCGATCGAGGTCAACGGGTCGTTCTATTCGCTGCAGCGCCCGTCGAACTGGGTGCGGTGGCGCGACGCCGCGCCATCCGACTTCGTGTTCGCGGTCAAGGGGCCGCGCTTCATCACACACATCAAGCGGCTCGGCGACATCGACGCCCCCATGGCGAACTTCTTCGCCTCGGGCCTGCTCGCCCTCGGCAGCAAGCTCGGCCCGGTGCTCTGGCAGCTCCCGCCCAACCTCGGCTTCGACGAGGTGCTCCTCGACGCGTTCCTCGCGCGGCTGCCTCGCACCCACGGCGCCGCAGCGGCGATCGCCCGGCACCGCGATCGACGGATGTCGGGACGAACGTCGTACGCCCTTTCCGCGCCCGCCGAGCGGGAGATCCGCCACGCCGTGGAGGTGCGGCATCCGAGCTTCGAGACGGATGCCTGGCGCTCGCTGCTCGAGCGGCATGGCGTGGCATCCGTCACCGCCGACACCGCCGGCAAGTATCCGCGCGTCGACTGGGTCACCGCCGACTTCGCGTACGCGCGACTGCACGGCGAGGAGGAGCTCTACACGTCGGGGTACGACGCCGAGAGCCTCGATCGGTGGGCGGAGTGGGTGCGAGCGCACCTCGCGGCCGGCCGCGACGCGTTCGTCTACTTCGACAACGACATCAAGGTGCGCGCGCCGTTCGATGCGATGGCGCTCATCGAGCGGCTGCCGCGGTGAGCACTATGTCGAGTTCGTGCCGAGCGGGGGAAACTCGTCCAGCGAGAACACGAAGTCGAGCGGGACGTCGAAGTACCTGGCGATGCGTAGCGCGAGGTGCAGGCTGGGGTTGAACTCGCCACGTTCGAGATAGCCGATGGTCTGGTAGTGCACGCCGAGCGCGTCGGCGAGCTCGCGACGCGAGATGCGTCGATCGGCACGCAGCATCGCGACGCGATTGTGCACGGATTCGGACCGGCCCGGATCACGGCCGGCCGGCGCGCTCATACGCGCTGCAACGCGGCTTCGCGCCGCGCCTCGATCGCGGCGACCGTCTCGCGCCTCGCCACTCGACGGATGAGCACCGGCGCGAGGATGAGGCCGACCACGGCCCACGCCGACACCACGGCGAATGCCAGCGGGAGGCGCCACGACTCCGAGATCTCGAGCATCGCGAGCTCGTCGGGAAGGAACGCGCTGCGCAGCGCGAGCCCGACCCAGTACAGGGGCGTCGCCTGACCGATCGCCTGCGACCACCACGGCAGGGAGGCGAGCGGCTGGATGAGTCCTGAGAACCATGCGAGGGCACCGACCGCGAGAAAGCCCCAGCCGCCGACGGAGCGCGGATTGCGGAAGACCGAGCCGATGACGAATCCGATGGTCGTCAGCGCGACGATGCCGACGATGAGCATGCCCACGACCACCGCGAGGTCGGCCCAGTCGAGGCCGAGCGACGGGCCGAGCAGGACCGCTGCGATCACCAGCGTGAGCCCGATGGTGGTCAGGAGCTCCGCCAGTGTGCGGGTCGTCGCACCCGTCGCGTACGCGAGGATGCCAGTCGGCAATGATCGCGCGCGAAGCAGCGTGCCGTCCTCGCGCTCGGTCACGATGACCGTTCCGAGCCCGTAGCCGCTGACGAAGACGAGCTGGATCGTGAGGACGCTCGCGAGGACGTAGGCGCCCGTGGGAACGCCGGGCGCGAGTTCGGCGCCGCGGTTCAACCACAGCACGACCGCCACGATGACGACCCCGACGCCGATGTACGAGGCCTCGCTCGGCGTGCGGAGCGAGATGCCGAATTCTGTGAACCCTCGCCGGACGCCCGCGCGCACCGCCGACGCGGGCGCCTTCATGACGCCTCCTTCGCCGACGTACGCGCGGAGGTCGCCGACTGCGCAGACGCCGATCCGGCTGCCTCGGCCTCGCGTCTTGCGACCATGGCGAGGTAGGTCTCCTCGAGGGTCTGCGAACGCACCCGGAGGTCGGTGACCTCGACGTCCGGACGTCTGAGGAGGTCACGCACGAACTGCTCGGGCTCTCCAGCGCTGTGCACGTGGAGCGTTCCGTTCTCGCGCCAGGTGATCTCGCTGGCGCCGGCGACGGTCGCGGCGAGTTCCACCGCACTGCCGTTCGCCACGATGCGGCCGCCGTCGAGGATGAGAATGCGATCGGCCACCTTCTCGGCTTCGGCGAGGTCGTGGGTGGTGAGCAGGATCGTCGTGTGGTCGAAGTCGGTGAGCCGGTGGATGAGCTCGTGGAACTCGTGTCTGGCGACGGGATCGAATCCCGTCGTCGGCTCGTCGAGGACGAGCAGCTCGGGTCGGCCGACCAATCCGATCGCGACGTCGAGGCGTCGTCGCTGACCCCCCGACAGGGAGCGGACTCGAGCGTTTCCCTGACCGGCCAGCCCGACCATGTCGAGCAACTCCTCGACGTCGTACGGCCCGGGGGGTCCGGCGACGACGAAGGGAAGGTACAGCGACCGGAACTGACGAAGCAGTTCGCCGATCGGCCACCGCCCGTGATCGCGCCACGATTGCAGCACCACGCCGATGCGGGCGCGCCACGCCTCGTCGGCGTGCATCGGATCCTCCCCGAGCACGGTGACCATGCCACCGGTGCGCGCCCGGAATCCTTCGATGATCTCGATGGTGGTCGTCTTTCCGGCCCCGTTGGGTCCGAGCAGTGCCACCACCTCACCACGGTGCACGTCGAGATCGATGCCGTCGAGCACGACACGTGAGCCGTACCGCATGCGAAGACCGCGCGCCTCGACGACCTTGGCGGCGGGTGCGCTGTGCTCGCTCGCAAGTTCACCATTACTCATGTACGAAATGTAGCAGAAGTACTACATTTCGACGAATACTCATGACGGATCGGGTTGGCGTACCACGGTCTCGTCGACCGATGACCTCGCCGCTACAGCTTCTCGATGGGCGCGATCTTGATGAGGAGCTTCTTCTGCCCGGCGGTGTCGAAGCTCACGTGCGCGATGCGCTTCGTGCCCTCGCCCGTCACCTGCGTGACGGATCCCTCGCCGAAGTCGACGTGGCGGATGCGGTCGCCGCGCTCGAGCGTGAGGTCGCCGTTGTCGCGCACCGTGCCGGTGACCCGGTTCGCCCACTCGGCCTTCGGCGCGGCGTTCTTCATGACGCTGAACCGCTCGAGGTCGCGGTCGCGGGTGCCCCACGCGCCGCCCGGCCGGCGGGCGTTGAGCGCGCGAGGCTGCGTGCCGCCGCGGCTCGTGGCCATGCCGGGCGACTGCTTCCAGTCGATGAGCCCCTCGGGGATCTCCTGCAGGTACCGGCTCGGCATCGCCACCGCGACCTCGCCGAACTGGGCACGGCTCATCGCGAGCGACAGGTAGAGGCGCTTGCGGGCACGGGTGATGCCCACGTAGAACAGCCGGCGCTCTTCGGCCGGGCCGCCCGGCTCGGACGCCGACATCTGGTGCGGCAGCAGCCCCTCCTCGAGGCCCGTGAGGAAGACCGCGTGGTACTCGAGGCCCTTCGCGGTGTGCAGGGTCATGAGCGACACGGTTCCGGATGCGTCGTCGAGTTCGTCGGCCGCCGCGACGAGCGAGACCTGGGTGAGGAAGTCCACGAGCGTCGCGCCCGGGTTCTCACGATCGAAGTCGAGCGTCTGCGCCACGAGTTCCTCGACGTTCTCGGCACGGGTCTCGTCTTGGGGATCGCGGCTGTTGCGCAGCGTGTCGATGAGGCCCGACCGCTCGACGAGGAACACGAGCACGTCGCTCACCTTCGCGGCGCCCTCGTTGGTGCCGGCCGCGATCGCCTCGGCGTTCGGCACGAGCATCGCCGCGGCCTCGTCGAGCACGTCGGCGAGCGCCGTGATGGCGGCGGTGACCTTCGGGCCGAGGCCGAGGCCTGCGGCCTCGCGCATCGCCTGGCGGAACGTGAGCGCATTCTGCTCGGCGAAGCTCGCGATGGCCGTCTCAGTGGCCGGCCCGATGCCGCGCTTCGGCGTGTTCAGGATGCGGCGCAGCGCGAGCTCGTCGAGGGGGTTCGCGACGGCGATGAGGTACGCCATGGCGTCCTTGATCTCGGCACGCTCGTAGAACTTCGTGCCGCCGACCACGCGGTAGGGCAGCGCCGACCGCACGAAGATCTCCTCCAGCGCTCTGGTCTGCGCGTTGGTCCGATAGAACACGGCGATGTCGCGATAGGCGACGCCCGCCCGGTGCAGCGCCTCGATCTCGTCGGCGACGAATTGGGCCTCGTCGTGCGCGGTGTACCCGGTGTAGCCGACGATCTGGTCGCCGTCGCCGACGGCCGTCCAGAGCTTCTTCTCCTTGCGGTCGAAGTTGTTCGCGATGACGGCGTTGGCGGCGCTCAGGATGTTCTGCGTCGACCGGTAATTCTGCTCGAGCAACACGACCTTCGCGCCCGCGAAGTCGCGCTCGAACTCGACGATGTTGCGGATGTCGGCGCCGCGGAATGCGTAGATCGACTGGTCGGAGTCGCCGACCACCGTGAGGCTCGCCCCGGAGATGCCGCCCGAGGCATCCGTCAACGCGCGCACGTTCACCCCGTGCTGCTCCATCTCGGCCACTCGATCGGCCGGAATCGGCTGCGTGAGCTCGCGGATGAGCGCGTACTGGGCGTGGTTGGTGTCCTGGTACTCGTCGACGAGGATGTGCCGGAACCGCCGCTGATAGAGCGACGCGACCTTCGGGAACGCGCGGAACAGGTACACCGTCTCGGCGATGAGGTCGTCGAAGTCGAGTGCGCTCGCGTCGCGCAGGCGCCTCGTGTACTGCCGGAAGATCTCGAGGAACATGACCTCGGCCGGGTCGTTCGTGTTCACGTTGCGCGCGTACGACTCGACATCGGCGAGCTCGTTCTTCAGCCGCGAGATCTTCGCCTGGGCGCTCGCGGGCGTGAAGCCGAGCGTGTCGGCGTCGAGCTCCTTGATGATGCGCTTCAGGATGGTGCGCTGGTCGGCCGAGTCGTAGATCGTGAACGTCGACGACAGGCCGATGGCCTCGGCCTCCCGGCGCAGGATGCGCACGCACGCGGAGTGGAACGTCGAGATCCACATGCCGGATGCGGAGTCGCCGAGCAACGCCTCGACACGCTCGCGCATCTCGGCTGCGGCCTTGTTCGTGAACGTGATGGCGAGGATCTGGCTCGGCCACGCCTCGCGACTCTCGATGAGGCTCGCGATGCGGTGGGTGAGCACGCGTGTCTTGCCCGACCCGGCCCCCGCGACGATGAGGAGGGCCGGTCCGCGGTACTCCACGGCCTCGCGCTGCTCGGGGTTCAGGCCGTCGGTGAGGCGTGAACCGGTGCTCGTGGCAGCGCCGGAGGTCGCGGCAGGCGCCTCACGCCAGCCGGCCGGGTCGTCGGGGTCGAGGATCAGCGTCATGTCCCATCAAGTCTAGGCGCGGCATCCGACAGCCCGTCCCGCTCGGGACTCGCGAGCACGGGGCTCGCGGCTCGCGAGCACGGGCTCGGGGCTCGGGGCTCCCCAACCCCCAACCCCCTTCATCGATTCACGAGTTGTGGCTGCCTCGATCGAAGCGGAGCGACCACAACTCGTGAGTGGCCGAACTGCACGAGGGCGATCGGGCGCGGCCTGTGGAGAACGCACCGGCGCCCGCCCGTTCATCTGGAAGCGTCGACGGATGCCGCGTCCCGAGCCGCTTCCGTTCGAACTCGCCCCGGCGCCGTTCCGGGTAGAGGAGGCCCGCCGTGCCGGCGTCTCTCGTCGTCGGCTGCGGGCGTCAGACCTGCACGCGCCGTTCCGCGGCATCCGTTCGTCCACGGCCGACGGTGACCTCGTATCACGCTGCCGGCTGCTCGAACCGGCGATGAGTCAGGGCCAGTACTTCAGCCATGTCACGGCGGCGTGAATCTGGGGTCTGCCGCTGCCGTCGGCGTTCGAGGCCGACTCGCGACTGCATGTGAGCACCCCCAAGCGCGAGCCGACGCGCCGTGGCGTGGTCGGGCATCGGATCACCACGCGACGTGAGGTGCGCTTCCACCTCGGCCTGCCGGTCTCGTCGCCCGCCGATGCGTGGTGCGAGCTGGCCGCGGTCGCCCTGGCCGATGCGGGTCGCCTCTCGATCGACGACCTCATCGCCGCCGGCGACCGGCTCCTCGGCTGGCGGCAACCGCTGGCCACCCTCGCCGACGTCGACGCGGCGTTGCTCCGGCACCGTCAGGGCCGTGGAATCCGCTCGGTGCAGCAGGCCTGGTCCGAGGTGCGGGCGGGTTCGGCGTCGCCACGCGAGACCCGGCTACGCCTCCTCGTGCTGTCTGCGCACGCAGGGTATCCCGAGCCCGAGTCGAACCGGCCGATCGACCTCTCGGCGGGTCGACGCACGCACGGCGACCTCGTCTTCCGCGCGTATCGGGTGATCCTGGAGTACGACGGCGGCCAGCACCGCACGCTCGACCGCCAGTTCAACCGAGATGTCGACCGGCTGAACGACCTCGCCCGCGACGGCTGGCTCGTCATCCGGATCCACAAGGACACGACGGATGCCGCGACGCTCGAGTGGCTCGATGCTGCGCTGCGTTCCCGGGGCTGGCGCCCCTGACCCGCCACCATCGCGCCCGAGCCCATCCTCCGCCCGCTCGCTTCGCCGATCACCCTCGCCGATCACCCGCGCCGCTCCCTCGCCGCTCGCTCGTCGCCGTTTCCATCGACTCACGAGTTGTTGTCGCCTCGATCGAAGCGGAGCGACCACAACTCGTGAGTCGAGGGGGGTGCGGGCGCGCCACGACGGACCTCGCCGGCGGAAAGGGCGAGCGGATGCCGCGTCAGGCCGCGGCCGCGACGATGCGTGCCTCCACGCCGAGGTCGGGGTGGTCGACGAAGATGCCGTCGACGCCCGTGCCGATCACGCGCGTGAACTCGCCGAGCCAGTCGCCGAACGCGGCCCGCGCCGAACCCCGGCGGAAGTTGCCCGAGAGGAAGCGGTTCTCGGGGCGCAGCGTCCACGTGTACACGCGCAGCCCCGCCGAGTGCGCCGCGTCGACGAGCTCCCCTCCGACGAGGAGGCCGCTCGCGCGTCGTTCGCGGTTCTCCCTGGCCGCATCCTCCGCCGACCTCGCCCGCAGCTCCCCGATGAGCCGACCCTTGCCGACGCTCACCCCGTCGACGCGTCCGGCGAGCCCGAGGAGCCCCGCCTCGGTGACGAAGTCGTCGAAACGGGCCGCCCCGCGCCCGTGAGCGCGCACCAGGTCGTACGGCGCACCGGTCGCCTCGACGAGGAACACCCGCGGCCCCCGGATGCCGCGTGCCCGCAGCCGATCGAGCAGGTCGAGCTCGAACGACTCCATGATGAGCCGCTCGCCGCCGCGGCCCCAGCCGGCCGCCTCGAGTTCGGCGGCGAAGAGCTCGTCGAGGGGCAGCCCGAGCTCGGCGAAATGGGTGGCGTGCTTGAACTCCGCCACCATCCGCAGCAACCGCCGGTGCTCATCGGCGGCCGCATCGACGAGCTCGAACAGGTCGCGCAGGCGCAGCAGCGGATACCGCCGGTCGAAGCTCGCGCTCTGCTGCCGCAGCGAACCGAGCCGCTCGGTGGCGCGCAACGTCGCAAGCTCCGCCCACGTGAAGTCCTCGGTGAACCAGCCCGTGAGGGCGCGGCCGTCGACCCCGCGCGTGGTGCGGCGGCCGGCGAACTCGGGCCGCGTCGCGACATCCGTCGTTCCCGAGATCTCATTCTCGTGACGCAGCACGAGCACGCCGTCGCGGGTCGAGACGATGTCGGGCTCGACCGCGTCGGCGCCGAGCGCGAACGCCAGTTCGTACGCCGCCCTGGTGTGCTCGGGCCGGTACCCCGACGCCCCGCGGTGCGCGATCACGAGCGGATGCCCCGCGGTGTCCTGCAGCATGGGCCCCAGCGTAGCCATATCGTGTCGTCGGGCCGCGGGAATCCGCGCAGAACTCAGGGCGTTAACACACGTACGACGGGTACATTGGACACGTGGCACGGATGCCGCATCCGTCGCCTGTCCCCCGCACCGACGACAGCCGAAAGCAGAGGAACCCAATGGCTCTCGACAATCCCGCGTTCTCGCGGAATTCCGCCTTCTCATCGCAGGGAGCCGTCGCCGCAGCGCAGAACGTGTCGGCACAGCAGCTCCAGGAGATGTACAACCAGCCTGCGACGCTTCCCGACCGCGAGGTCATGACCGTCGAGAACACCGTCGCCAAGACGGCCGGCGCATTCGCCGTGCTGATGGTCGGCGCGGCGGTCGGCTGGCTCCTGACGCCCGCCATGCCGTGGGTGTTCTGGGTCGCCGCGATCGTGGGTTTCGTGCTCGCACTCGTCAACATCTTCAAGAAGGAGCCGTCGCCGCCCCTGATCCTCGCCTATGCGGCCGCGCAGGGCATCTTCCTCGGCGGCATCTCGCTCATGTTCGAGACGGCATACGCGGGCATCGTCGCACAGGCCGTGATCGGCACGCTCGCCGTGGTCGGCGTCACGCTCGCCCTCTTCGCGAGCGGCAAGATCCGCGCCTCGAAGAAGGCCACCAAGATCTTCCTGATCGCCATGGTCGGCTACCTGGTGTTCTCGCTCGTCAACGTGATCCTCATGTGGACGGGCGTCAACAACGACCCGTGGGGTCTCCGCGGGGTCGAGCTCTTCGGTATTCCGCTGGGCCTCATCATCGGGGTGTTCGTGATCCTCATGGCCGCGTACTCGCTGGTGCTCGACTTCGACATGATCCAGCAGGGCGTGCGCAACCGCGCCCCGAAGAAGTACGGCTGGTCGGGTGCCTTCGGCATCATGGTCACGGTCATCTGGCTGTACCTCGAGATCCTCCGCTTCCTCGCCATCGCGCGCGACTAGCGAAACGGATGTCGCGGCGATTCGCCGCGCACGGAACGGCCGCCCTCGGGCGGCCGTTCTGCGTCTGTGTGGTGGCGGCGTTGCGCGGCAGCGGCAGGCGCCGCCGCGCTGCGGTCGCTCAGATCCCGAGCGACTCCACCGACGTGCGGATGGCGTCGGCCGACGCGTGCAGCAGTCGCCGCTCCTCCTCCGAGAACGGCGTCTCCTCGATGGCAACGGCGCCGTCGCCGCCCACGACGCACGGCACCGAGAGCGCGACATCCTCGAGGCCGTGCACGCCGCCGAGCACCGTGCTCACCGGCATGACTGCGCGCTCGTCACGCAGCACCGCCTCCACGATGCGCGCGCCCGCGAGCCCGATGGCGTAGTTCGTGGCGCCCTTGCCGCGGATGACGGTGTACGCGGCATCCCGCACCTCGCGGGCGATGTCGTCGAGCTCGCCGGCTGAGAAGGGCTCGCCGCCGCGCCAGTCGAGGATGGGGACCGAGCCGATGCGCGCGGTCGACCACAGCGGGAATTCGGTGTCGCCGTGCTCGCCGACGATGTCGGCGTGCACGTTCGAGGTCGTGACGCCGGCGCGGCGGGCGAGCAGCCATCGCAGCCGCGAGGTGTCGAGCACCGTGCCCGAGCCGAAGACCCGGCTCGGCGGCAGCCCGGTGATGCGCTGCGCCGCCACGGTCAGCACATCGACAGGGTTGGTCACGAGCACGAACACCGCATGGGGTGCGCGCTCGAGGAGCGCGGGCAGCAGGCGCTCGAGGATGCGTGCGTTGGTGCCCGCGAGCTCGAGTCGTGTCTGCCCGGGCGCCTGCTTGGCGCCGGCGGTGACCACGACCACGTGCGACCCCTCGACGACCGCGAGATCGTCGCCGCCGGTGACCCTGGAGTGCGTGAACTGCGTGCCGTGCGAGAGGTCGAGCACCTCGGCGTCGACCTTGTCCGTGGCGATGTCGTAGAGTGCGACCTCACTGGCCGACCCCCTGATGAGTGCGGCGTAGGCGAGGCTGGTGCCGACGCTTCCGGCGCCGACGACGGACAGTTTCGAGTTCTCGATGACGGGCATGTCGTCATCCTGCCAGTCGCTTCGAGGTCCCCGCAGCGTGTCCACAGGTTCGGCTACTGTGATGAGCTGTTACGCTATCTACATGAGCTACAGATGTCTCGGCCATGACGATGCCTAGGGCCGGCCTGTCACCCGACGAAGTGGTGCGCATCGCGCTACGACTCGTCGACGCCGGCGGTCCGTCCGCATTCGATGACCTCTCGCTTGCGCGGGTCGCCTCGACCGCCGGCGTCGCGGCGCCGAGTCTGTACAAGCACATCGCCTCCCTCGCCCAGTTGCGACAGGCGGTCGCCCTGGAGTGCACCCGCGCGTTCGCCGAGGTGTGCACGGCCGCGACCATCGGCCGATCGGAGGCCGACGCGCTGCGGTCGCTCGCCGTCGCGATGCGCGATTATGCCCGCGCTCATCCCGGCCGCTACGCGGCGGTGCAGGTGGGGCCCGACCCCGACGACCCCGCGCAGGCTGAGCTCAGAGCCGAGGCGGCTCGCCTCGTGGGCGTCACGGCAGCCGTGCTGCAGGGCTTCGGGTTGCCCGAGTCGCGCGCGATCGACGCCGTGCGCGCCGCCCGCTCGGCGTTGCACGGGTTCATCGTCATCGAGCTCGCCGGGGGGTTCCGCCTCCCCGAAGACCTCGACCGGAGCTTCGACACGCTCGTCGAGCTGCTCGTCGAGGGCTTCCGCGGGCTCGCGGATGCCCCGACGCCTCGTTGAACCACGTCATCGAACCAGCCAGGAGCACCGCCATGTCCGCCACCACCAACCCACCCGCTTTCCACGGCCCCATTGCCGGCCAGATCTCGAACGCCTCACCGACCGTCGCACGGTGGACCACCCTCGCGTTCGCCGCCGCCGGCGTGCTCTGGGCGCTCTTCCCCCTGTTGCGCCCCTGGGCCGACAAGGTCCCCGTGTCGTCCGACGAGGTCGCAACGGCGTGGGCATCCGACGCCTGGGTCGTCTCGCACCTCCTCGGCATCGCGGCGCTCGGCCTGCTCGCGCCCGCGCTGCTCGGGCTGCGGCAGCTGCTCGCCGCCGCTCCTGGCGCCCGCGGCGCGACCCTGCTCGGCTGGGCGACCGCGCTGGCGTGGATGGGCGCTGCCGGCGCCTCGCTCTACTACGGTGCCGAGATCTTCGGCATCCGCACGTTCGCCGAGGCAGCTCTCGGGCGCGACGACATGAGCCTGCTCGACGAGGTGCTGGACCTGCGTGAACAGCCGATGGCCGTGCTGCTGTTCGGCGTCGGACTGCTCCTCGTCGCCGCGGCCGGCGTGCTCGCCGCCATCGCGCTGATCCGCGCACAGGTGCCGTGGGCGTGGACGGGCATCGTCTTCGCGGCCGGCCTCGTGCTCGTGCTGCCGCAGTTCTTCACCCCGCCCGCGATGCGGACGGCACACGGCATGCTCTTCGGCCTGGGCTGCATCCTCGTCGCTGTCGTCGCGGCCCGCCTCGGTGCGACCCGCCGCTGACAGCGGCGCTACCCGGCCGTGCTACCCGACCGGCGAGGAGCTCACTCCCACTCGATGGTGCCCGGCGGCTTCGACGTGACGTCGAGCACGACGCGGTTGACCTCGCGCACCTCGTTGGTGATGCGGTTCGAGATGCGGGCGAGCACGTCGTAGGGCAGCCGCGTCCAGTCGGCGGTCATCGCGTCTTCGCTCGAGACGGGGCGCAACACGATCGGGTGACCGTAGGTGCGGCCGTCGCCCTGCACGCCCACCGAGCGTACGTCGGCGAGGAGCACCACCGGGCACTGCCAGATCTCCCCGTCGAGGCCCGCCGCGGTGAGCTCGGCGCGCGCGATCGCATCCGCTTCGCGCAGCACCTCGAGTCGGTCGCGGGTGACCTCGCCGACGATGCGGATGCCGAGACCCGGACCGGGGAATGGCTGGCGGGCGACGATCTCCTCGGGCAGCCCGAGCTCGCGGCCGATGGCACGCACCTCGTCCTTGAAGAGGGTGCGCAGCGGCTCGACGAGCTCGAACTGCAGGTCTTCGGGAAGGCCGCCGACGTTGTGGTGGCTCTTGATGTTCGCGGTGCCCGTGCCGCCGCCCGACTCGACGACGTCGGGGTAGAGCGTGCCCTGCACGAGGAATCGGATCGGCTCCCCATCGGCCTCCGCCTCGGCGACGAGGTCGCGCTCGGCCCGTTCGAACGCGCGGATGAACTCGCGCCCGATGATCTTGCGCTTCTCCTCTGGATCGCTCACGCCGGCGAGCGCGTCGAGGAAGATGTCCTGCGCGTGCACGGTGACGAGCCGGATGCCGGTGGCGGCGACGTAGTCGACCTCCACCTGGCGACGTTCGCCCTTGCGGAGCAGGCCATGGTCGACGAACACGCAGACGAGCTGGTCGCCGACCGCCTCATGCACGAGCGCCGCCGCCACGGCCGAATCGACGCCGCCGGACAGCCCGGCGATGACGCGAGCGGAACCGACCTGCTCGCGGATGCGCGCGACCTGCTCGGCGATGACATTGCCCGAGTTCCAGTCGGCCGGGATGCCGGCGGCCTTGTGCAGGAAGTTCTCGATGACCTGCTGGCCGAACGGCGAGTGCTTCACCTCGGGGTGCCACTGCACGCCGTAGATGCCCTGTTCGTCGTTCGCGAATGCCGCGACGGGCGTGGTCGCCGTCGAGGCGAGCACCTCGAACCCCTCAGGTGCACGTGCCACCGAATCGCCGTGGCTCATCCACACGGTCTGCGCCTCGGGCTGGCCGGCGAGCAGGGTATTGCCGTCGTCGGTGCGTGCCGTGACGGCCGTGGAACCGTACTCGCGATGACCGGTGTGCGCGACCTCGCCGCCGAGCTGCTGCGCCATGACCTGGAAGCCGTAGCAGATGCCGAGGGTCGGCACGCCGAGCCTCAGGATGCCCTCGTCGAGCGACGGCGCCCCCTCCTCGTAGACCGACGACGGGCCACCCGAGAGCACGATGCCCACCGGGTCCTTCGCGGCGACCTCCTCGGCCGTGATGGTGTGCGGCACGATCTCGGAGTAGACGGATGCCTCTCGCACACGACGGGCGATGAGTTGCGCGTACTGCGCGCCGAAGTCGACGACGAGCACCGGCCGCTGCTCGGTGGGTTGGTCGGTCACTGCTGGGCCTCCACGGAATCGGTGGTGCTGGTTGCGGCGGATGCGGACGCGGCATCCGTCTCCCGCCGTTCGAGGTAGGCGCGCACCTCACGGGCGATCCGCACCTCGAGGATGAACGAGAGGAACGGGATGACACCACCGAGCGCGATCACGATGAACCGGGGGAACGACCAGCGCATGAGGCTCCACAGGCGGAAGTCGCTGAACAGGTACACGACGTAAAACCAGCCGTGCACGATGAGGATGCCGGTCGAGAGGTTGACCGCGGTGACGGTTTCACCGGGCACGAAGGCGAGGAAGCCCTGCGACCCGCCGAGCTCGAGTTCGAGCCCGAACGCGTACTTCATGATCATCTCGCCGGTGAGCGCGAGCAGCAGCAGACCGGTGATGACCGAGGCCACCTGGTAGAAGCGGAGCGCCCCGCGAATGCGCGGCAGATCGGCGAGTTTCGGCTCGAGGGGCATGCCTCCAGTCTACGGCGCGTCGACGAGCTCCCGCGGCACGACGAAGACGTCGACGAGGGCGCCGTTGCGCCACACGGTCATCTCCACCTGCCGGTCGATCGCGTCCTCGACCATGAGCTTCTGGATCGTCGTCGACGTCACGACGTCGTTGCCGTCGAGCGAGACCACGATGTCGCCGCGATGGATGTCGGCGAGCTCGGCGGGGCTGCCGGGCGCCACCCCGGCGACCTGGAGTCCCGTCGGCGATCCGACGCGGGCCGCGAGCTCTGGTGCGAGCTGCACGCGGGCGCCCACGATGCCGAGCCACGCCCGGCGCACGCGTCCGCTGGTGGTGAGCTTCTCGATGATCTCGCGGGTGCCGCGGTTGATCGGTACCGCGAGCCCGAGGCCGATGCCGGCGACGGCCGTGTTCACCCCCACCATGCGGCCGGCCCCGTCGGCCAGCACACCGCCCGAGTTGCCCGGGTTGAGCGCGGCATCCGTCTGAATCACCTCATCGATCACGCGCCCGGACGCGGTCGGCAGCGAGCGGCCGAGGTTCGACACGATGCCGGCCGTGACACTGCCGGCGAGCCCCATCGGGTTGCCGAGTGCGACGACGAGCTGGCCGACGCGCAGCGCGGCCGCGTCGCCGAGCGGAACCGCCGCCGGCACCGGCCCACGGGCGCGCAGCACGGCGAGGTCGGAGAGCACGTCGCGACCCACCACGTCGACGGTGACGGAGCGGCCGTCGGAGAACGTGGCCTCCGCGACTCGGGCACCGACGACGACGTGCGCGCTCGTGAGCAGGATGCCGTCGTCGGAGATGACGCTCGCACTCCCGGCACCCTCACCTCGCGGCGAGCGCACGGCGAGGCTCGCGACGCTCGGCAGCACGGTGCTCGCGACGCGGGTCACGACCCTCGAGTAGGCGTCCAGCGGATCTTCGGTCTCCACACGACGATCATGGACCCGCTCGGCCGCCGCGCTCCCCCGGTTCGCCGCAGGCGGAACCGTCAGTCACCGAGCGGGCCGCCGCCCGGTGCGATTCCGGATGCCGCCGCCTCCGCCTCGTCGCGCTCGCGCTCCACGGCGTCGCGCACCAGGCGGTACCACAGGAACACCGCGAACCCGGCGAACACGACCCACTCGACCGCGTAGAACACATTGAGCCAGTTGAGCTCGACCGATTCCTCGGGCGGCGGGGAGCTGATCGCCTCGAGCCCGGCTGCCGGGCCGGTCGCGGTGACGTAGGCGAAGTAGACCGGCCGGTCGTCGTAGTCGGCCCACACGTTGATGAGATGCGCCACGGCGACGGTCTGCATCGACTGGGGGTCGGCGTCGTCGGCGGGCGCCATCGGCGCCTCGCTCGGCAGGAACCGCCCGACGACGGTGGTCTCGTCGCCCGCACCGGCACCGCCGTCGAAGCGCTCGGCCGCCGCGCGCGCCGTGTCGGCATCGGCCGCCCACCCGAGCGCGACCGGGAGTCCGCCGGGAGCGGCATCCGTCACCTCGAGGTGCGCGACCACCCAGTAGCCCGCGACGCCGTCGTTCAGGCGTCCGCCGATGATGACCGTGTCGCCCGGAACGAATGCGCCGGTGACCTCGACCCGCTGGCCCGTGGCGGCCTGCTCGGTCGGCCCGTCGGGCACCGCGATGTCGGCAAGCGGCCGCACCTCCTCGGTCGGCCGTTCGACGACGACCGCCTGCTCGACGGCGCGTTCGATCTGCCACTGCCCGAGCAGCGCGAAGCCTGCCGCCACCGCGAGCGCGGCCAGCAGCGCGAGCACCCATCGTGGGCGCAGCATCATGTGGAGCATCAGGCCTCGACAGGTCCGGAGCGGTCGCCCCGCTGCACGGCGTGGAAGACCGCTCGGATGCCGGGCCTCGGCCCCACCACGACGATGGTGTCGCCCGGGGCGATGACGAAGTCGGGCCCGGGCGAGGGATGCGCGTGATCGTCGCGAACGACCGCAACCATGGCGACGCCGGATGCCTCGGGCAACGCCCCCACCGCCCGGCCGGCGATGGCGTCGTCGGCCTCGACCGTGATCCAGTCGATCGGCACTCCGGCCAACTCGTCCAGTTCGGTGATCGACTCGACGATGCGAGTGCCGCCGAGGAGCTCGGCGAGGGTGCGCGCCTCGTCCTCCTCGAGTCGGATGGTCGTGGCACCCTCGTCGCGGGCATGGCCCCCGGCCGGTCGGCTCACGAGGTCGCTCGTGCCCGTTCGGTGCGCCACCACCGCCACCTCGGACCCGTCGCTCGTGGTGAACGAGTGCAGCAGGCCGATCCCGGGCAGGGTGACCCGGCGTACATCCACCATGGCGCGGCTCCTCGGTCTCGAGCGTCGCGTCCCAGTCTATCCGCGCAGGATCAGTCGACTTTCACGATGTCGGGCGCCGCGAGGCGCACCCGGTCGGCGGACTGGTCGTCGGGCTGCTCCTGCGAGGCCCGCTCGGCCGCGACGCGCTGCAGGTACCGCTCGACCTCGAGCGCCTCGCGGTCAGCGTCCCAGCCGAGCACGTCCGCCATGAGCCTCGCCGCGACGGGTGCGGCCGAGACGCCGCGGTCCCACGCCTCGATGGAGATGCGCGTGCGTCGGGCGAGCACGTCGTCGAGGTGCAGCGCGCCCTCGTGCGAGGCGGCGTACACCACCTCGGCGGCGAGGTAGTCGTCGGCGCCGGGCAACGGCTCACCGAGCTCGGGGTTCGACCGGATGAGGTCGAGCAGGTCGTCGGTCATCGTGCCGTAGCGGTTCAGCAGGTGCTCGATGCGCACCCGGTGCACGCCGAACGCCCGCGCGATCTTGCCGCGCTTGTTCCACGCCGCCTGATAGCCCTCCGCACCGAGCAAGGGGATGTCCTGGGTCGTCGAGGGCGGAACCCGGCCGTCGAGCGCGTCGGCCGCGGCGTCGATCGCGTCCTTCGCCATCACGCGGTACGTGGTCCACTTGCCGCCGGCGACGACCACGAGCCCGGGCACCGTGTGCGCCACGATGTGCTCACGCGAGAGCTTCGACGTCTGGTCGCTCTCGCCGGCGAGCAGCGGCCGGAGTCCGGCGAAGACGCCCTCGACGTCTTCCCGGGTGAGCGGCACCGCGAGCACCGAGTTCACGTGCTCCAGCAGGTAGTCGATGTCGGCCGTCGTCGCGGCGGGATGCGCTTTGTCGAGATTCCAGTCGGTGTCGGTCGTGCCGATGAGCCAGTGACGACCCCACGGGATCACGAACAGCACGCTCTTCTCGGTGCGGAGCAGGAGCCCCATGGTCGACTGGAACCGGTCGCGCGGCACCACCAGGTGGATGCCCTTCGACGCGCGCACCTTGAACGTGCCGCGCTCGCCGACCATGCGCTGCGTGTCGTCGGTCCACACGCCCGTGGCGTTCACGACCTGCTTCGCACGGACCTCGAAGTGCTCGTCGGTCTGCAGGTCGTGCGCCTTCACCCCGACGACACGTTCGCCGACCTTGAGGAATCCCTCGACCTTCACGCGGCTCGCGACGTGCGCGCCGTAGAACGACGCGGTGCGGGCGAGGGACGCCACGTACCGGGCGTCGTCGACCTGGGCGTCGTAGTAGGTGAGGCCGCCCACGAGCGCGTCGTTCGAGAGCGAGGGGATCGATCGCATCACCTGGCGTTTCGAGAGGTGGCGGTGGTGCGGCACGCCGGGCGGCCGGCCACCCGCGTAGCTGAACACGTCGTAGAGCAGCATGCCGGCGCCGACGTAGATGCGCTCGAAGAACCGCTTCTTCAGCGGGTAGAGGAAGCGCACCGGCTTCACGAGGTGCGGGGCGATGCGCTGCAGCAGGAGCCCGCGTTCGGTGAGCGCCTCGCGCACCAGCCGGAAGTCGAGTTGCTCGAGGTACCGGATGCCGCCGTGCACGAGCTTCGACGATCGGCTCGAGGTGCCCGACGCCCAGTCGCGCGCCTCGAGGAGCCCGGTGGAGAGTCCGCGAGTGACCGCGTCGAGTGCCGCGCCGGTGCCGACGATGCCGCCGCCGACCACGAGGATGTCGAGTTCCTTCTCCTTCAGGCGGGCGATGGCCGCCTGGCGCTCCTCGGGTCCGAGCCTGGTCGAACGCGACACCGAATTGACACTCGCCATCGTCCACCCCATCCCCGCGGCCTCACGACGGAGCCGCGCGATCCGGTTCCCACGCTACCCGAACGGCCGCGCCTTGAGGAGGGCGCCGCCCGCGGATTGCGGAGGTCGCCGCCCCCGGTGAACTCAGGCTCCCGTGTAGGGCGCCACGACGACCTCGACGCGCTGGAACTCCTTGAGGTCGGAGTAGCCCGTGGTCGCCATCGACCGGCGCAGGGCGCCGACGAGGTTGGCGGTGCCGTCGGCGGCGGGTGCCGGGCCGTACAGGATCTCCTCGAGCGCGGCCACCTGACCCACCTGCACGCGCTGGCCGCGAGGGAGCTTCGGGTGGTGGACCTCGGCGCCCCAGTGGTAGCCGCCGCCGGGGGCATCCGTCGCCCTGGCGAGCGCAGCACCGAGCATGACCGCGTCGGCACCGCAGGCGATCGCCTTCACGATATCGCCCGATTTTCCCACGCCGCCGTCGGCGATGACGTGCACGTAGCGACCGCCGGACTCGTCGAGGTAGTCGCGGCGAGCGCCCGCGACATCCGCCACCGCCGTCGCCATGGGGGCATGGATGCCGAGCGTCGCGCGCGTGGTCGACGCCGCGCCGCCGCCGAAGCCGACGAGCACGCCTGCAGCGCCCGTGCGCATGAGGTGGAGCGCCGCGGTGTAGGTGGCGGCGCCGCCGACGATCACCGGGACGTCGAGCTCGTAGATGAACTTCTTGAGGTTGAGAGGCTTCTGGTTCTTCGAGACGTGCTCGGCCGAGACGGTGGTGCCGCGGATGACGAACAGGTCGACGCCGGCCGCGACGACGGTCTCGTAGAGCTCCTGGGTTCGCTGCGGCGAGAGCGCGCCGGCCACGGTGACGCCGCCCGCGCGGATCTCGGCGAGGCGAGCCGTCACGAGTTCGGGCTTGATCGGCTCGGCGTACATCTGCTGCATGCGGGCCGTGGCGCGTTCGGGGCTGAGGTTGCGGATCTCGGCGAGCACGGGCTCGGGGTCCTCGTAGCGCGTCCACAGTCCCTCGAGGTCGAGGACGCCGAGCCCGCCGAGCTGGCCCATCATGATGGCCGTGCGCGGTGAGACCACCGAGTCCATGGGCGCTGCGAGGAACGGGATGTCGAACTGGTACGCGTCGATGGACCAGGTCACCGAGACGTCCTCGGGGTCGCGCGTGCGCCGGCTCGGAACGATCGCGATGTCGTCGAACGCCCACACCCGCTGACCGCGCTTGGAACGGCCGATCTCGATCTCCTGGGTCACGAGTCCACCCTAGCGAACGGGCTCGACCCGCGGACGGATGCCCCGGCACCGGGTCAGCGAGCACGCGCCACGCGCCCCTCGTCCCACACCGGGGCATCCGTCTCGACCACCTCGCCATCGGACCGGAACACCACGAACCGATCGAACGATCGCGTGAACCACCGGTCGTGCGTCACCGCGAGCACCGTGCCGTCGAACCGGGCGAGCGCGTCCTCGAGCGCCTGCGCCGAGACGAGGTCGAGGTTGTCGGTCGGCTCGTCGAGCAGCAGCAACGTCGCGCCCGAGAGCTCGAGCCGCAGGATCTGGAGCCGGGCCTGCTGTCCGCCCGACAGCGATTCGAAGCGCTGCTGGGCGGATGCCGCGAGCCCATAGCGGTCGAGGGCCGAGCTCGCGGCCTCCCGCGCCATGCCCTCGCGGTCGGCGTCGCCGCGATGCAGGATGTCGAGCAGGGTTCGCCCGCGGTATTCGGGGTGCTCGTGGTTCTGCGCGAACCAGCCCGGCGAAACCCGTGCGCCGAGCACCGCCCGCCCCTCGTGCGGCACGCGCGCGAGCGACGCACCCACGGTCGTCAGGTGGCCGAGCAGCCGGTCGGGCTCGGTGCCACCGCCCGCGAGCAGCCGCAGGAAGTGCGACTTGCCCGAGCCGTTCGAGCCGAGCACCGCGACCCGGTCGCCGTACCAGACCTCCAGGTCGAACGGTCGCATGAGTCCGGTGAGCTCGAGCCGTTCGCACACCACGGCGCGCTTGCCCGTGCGCGAGCCGCGCAGCCGCATGGACACCGCCTGCGCCGGCGGCCGCTCCTCGGGCGGGCCGGCCTCCTCGAACTTGCGCAGTCGCGTCACCGCGGCCTGGTACCGCGAGGCCATCCCGTCGTTGTACGTCGCCTTCACCTTGAGCGTCGCCACGAGTTGCCTGAGCGCGGCATGCTGCTCGTCCCAGCGACGCCGCAGCTCGTCGAGTCGGGCGAACCGCTCCTCGCGGGCGGTGTGATAGCCCTCGAAGCCGCCCCCGTGCACCCACGCAGTGTTGCCCGCCGCACCGACCTCGAGCGTGACGATGCGGTCGGCCGCGCGCGCGAGCAGCTCGCGGTCGTGCGAGACGAGCAGCACGGTCTTCGGCGAGGCGCGCAGCTGCGCCTCGAGCCAGCGCTTGCCCGGCACGTCGAGCGAGTTGTCGGGCTCATCGAGCAGCAGCACCTGTTCGGGACCGCGCAGCAGGGCCTCGAGCGCCAGGCGCTTCTGCTCGCCGCCCGAAAGGGAGCCGAGTTCACGCCACTTCGCGCGCTCGTACGGGATGCCGAGCGCGGCCACCGTGCAGCGGTCCCACACGACCTCCTGCTCGTAGCCGCCCGACTCGGCGTACTCGGCGAGCGCCGACGCGTAGCGCATCTGGGTGTCGGTGTCGTCGCGTTCGATGAGGGCGTCCTCGGATGCCTCGAGCTCGATCGCCGCCCGCCGGATCCGGGTCGGGGCGACCGACACGAGGAGCCCGCCGACCGTCTCGGGCGCCCCCTCGACCGTGCGTCCCGTGCCCACGAACTGGTCCATGACACCGAGTCCGCCGTCGACCTGCACGCTGCCCTCGTCGGGCCGCAGGTCGCCGCGGATGACGCGCAGGAGCGTCGACTTGCCCGCACCGTTCGCGCCGATGAGGGCCGTGGTCGCGGCATCCGTCACCCGGAAGGAGAGGTCGGCGAGCAGGGGCCTGCCGTCGGGCAGGGAGAGGGAGACGCCGTTGACGTCGATGAAGCCCATGAGATGCATCCGTTTCCGCTTCACGGCCGCGGCCGCGGCGCCCTCAGGGCAGCCGACCAGACTACACAGGGCGGATGCCCCACCGCGACGTCTGCGGCATGCTGGACCCATGCAACGCGTCTCAGCCGACCCGATCGATGTCCTCCGCACCCGCACCAGCGCGAAGTGGCGCTCGTTCCCCGCCGACGTGCTGCCGCTGCCCGTCGCCGAAATGGACTTCCCCCTCGCCGAGCCCATCGCCGAGGCTCTGCACGCGGCGATCCGCCGGTCGGACACGGGGTACCACTCCGGAAGCCGGCACGTGGCCGAGGCGTTCCAGGGGTTCGCGGCGCGCCGACTGGGCTGGGATGTCGACCCCGCGCGCGTGACCTGTACCGGCGATGTGGCCATGGGCATCGTCGAGGTCCTGCGGCGGGTCACCACGCCGGGCGACGGCGTCGTCATCACGCCGCCCATCTACCCGCCCTTCTTCGACATCGTCGCCGAGGCGGGCGGCACGGTCGTCGAGGTTCCGATGCGCGGCGGGATCGACGAGGGCTGGGCACTCGACCTCGACGGCATCGAGGCCGCATTCGCGGGGGGTGCCCGGGCGATGGTGCTCTGCAACCCGCACAACCCGATCGGCTGGGTGCCCGACGAACAGGCGCTCCGTGTGCTCGCCGACCTCGCAGCACGCTTCGGGGCGACCATCGTGAGCGACGAGGTGCACGGTCCCCTCGCGCAGCCCGAGTCGCCCTACACGCCGTTCCTCACGGTGTCGGATGCCGCGCGCGAGCACGGCGTCGCCGTCACGTCGGCCAGCAAGTCGTTCAACATCCCGGGGCTGAAGTCCGCCCTCGTCGTCACGTCGTCGGAGCGCGGCGACCGCGTGCGGGGGGCGTTCCCGTACGAGGTCGAGTGGCGCATGGGACAGTTCGGCGCGCTCGCCTCGATCGCGGCGTTCCAAGAGGGCGGCCCGTGGCTCGACGGCGTGCTCGCGAGCCTCGACGACAGCCGGCGCCTCCTCGCCGACCTGCTGGCCGATGAGCTTCCCGGCGTCCGGTACCGGATGCCGCAGGCCACCTACCTCGCGTGGCTCGACCTCTCGGCCCTCGGGTGGGGCGACGACCCCGCCGCGTACGCGCTGGAGCACGCGAAGGTCGCCCTCGCCAACGGACCGATGTTCGGGGCATCCGTCGGCCGCGGACACGCACGCCTCAACCTCGCGTGCTCGCCCGAGGTGCTGTCGGAAGCAGTGTCACGGCTGGCGGAGGCGCGCTGAGCGGCTGGGCCGCGCCACGCTGACCGTCAGCGGGTGTAATTCGGCGCCTCGACGACGATCTGCACGTCGTGCGGGTGCGACTCCTTGAGGCCCGCAGGCGTGATGCGCACGAAGCGGCCCTTTGCCTTCAGCTCGGGGATGCTGCGGGCGCCGACGTAGAACATCGACTGGCGAAGCCCGCCGACGAGCTGGTACGCGACGGCCGAGACGGGACCGCGGAATGGCACCTGTCCCTCGATCCCCTCGGGGATGAGCTTGTCGTCACTCGGGACGTCCGCCTGGAAGTAGCGGTCCTTCGAGTACGAGGTCTTCTTGCCGCGCGTCTGCAGCGCGCCGAGCGAGCCCATGCCGCGATAGGTCTTGAACTGCTTGCCGTTCTGGAAGACGAGCTCACCGGGGCTCTCGGCCGTGCCGGCGAGGAGCGACCCGAGCATGACCGAGTCGGCGCCGGCGACGAGCGCCTTGGCGATGTCGCCCGAGTACTGCAGCCCGCCGTCGGCGATGAGCGGCACGCCGGCCGGCCTGGTGGCCTTCGATGCCTCGTACACGGCCGTGATCTGGGGCACGCCCACGCCCGCGACGACACGCGTCGTGCAGATGGAGCCCGGACCCACGCCGACCTTGACGGCGTCGGCGCCCGCGTCGACGAGGGCCTGCGCGCCCTCACGCGTGGCGACGTTGCCGCCGATCACGTCGATGCCCGCGAACGACGGGTCGGCCTTGAGCCGTCGGATGATGTCGAGCACGCCGGCGCTCTCGCCGTTGGCCGTGTCGACCACGAGCACGTCGACGCCGGCGTCGCGAAGTGCTTCGGCGCGCTCCCACGCGTCGCCGAAGAAGCCCATCGCCGCGCCCACGCGGAGGCGCCCCTCGGCGTCCTTCGTGGCGTTCGGGTACTGCTCGGACTTGTCGAAGTCCTTCACCGTGATGAGGCCCGTGAGCCGGCCGGCGCCATCGACGAGGGGCAGCTTCTCGACCTTGTGCTGGGCGAAGATCGCGATCGCCTCGTCGGGGTCCATGCCGACCCGCCCCGTGATGAGCGGCATCTTCGTCATGACGTCGCGGACGAGCGTTGCGGGCTTCTCGAAGTCGGAGACGAAGCGCATGTCGCGGTTCGTGATGATACCGACGAGGATCCCCTCGCCGTCGACCACCGGCAGGCCGCTCACGCGGTAGGTCGCGCACAGCTGGTCGACTTCGGCCACCGTGGCATCGGGCGTCGTCGTCACCGGGTTCGAGACCATGCCCGACTCGCTGCGCTTCACCCGGTCGACCATGTCGGCCTGCTCCTGAATGGAGAGATTTCGATGCAGGATGCCGATGCCGCCCTGCCTGGCCATCGCGATCGCCATGCGCGCCTCGGTGACGGTGTCCATCGCGGCGGAGAGCAGGGGAGTCGCGACGTCGATGCGCCGCGTCAGCCGGGAGGTCGTGTCGGCCTCACTGGGGATCACATCGGTGTGACCTGGCAGCAGCAGGACGTCGTCGTACGTCAGTCCTGTGAATCCGAACGGATCTGCCTGATCCATGTCTTCCCTTCGCTCCCGAAACGTGGCTCGCCCCGGAAACTCGCTATACCGGGATCCAACAATGTTAAGCGAGTTTGCACGCGCGGCATTCCCCGGATAACAATCGAGGGCCGTTGTGCGCACATGCGAAACACATGAGACATAATCGGCACGTACTCTCGACGACGTCGTCGAGAGCAAGCCCGGCCCGGAGGCCACGAGCCCCGGGAGCCTTGGAGGTGCAGTGGAACCCACGCAATCAGTCGCCCAACGATCCCGTGGGAGGTGGCTCATCCTCCTCGGAATCCTGTTGGCCGCACTCACTCTGTCCGGCGTCGCAGTGTCCCCTGCGGCGGCGGACGAAGTGAGTCCGACGCCGACAGCGGAAGAAGAGGAGTTCGAGTACTTCTTCTCCGGCAACGTGACCTTCGACGACGAACCAGTGGAAGGCGTTCGCATCTCCGTCGAGGGCAACGGCTTCGACGCAGAGACCGAGACGGATGCCGAAGGCCGTTGGACCATCGGCGTGCCTGAGAAGGCCGAGTACGAGCTGACGCTCGACGAGGACACCCTCCCCGAGGGTGTCATCGTCGCCGAGGGTGAGGCCACCGTCACCGCCGAGTTCGGATTGACCAGCCGCAAGTCGGTGAACTTCTTCCTCGGCGAGGGCCAGCGCGTCACGACCGACATCGGCGCGCAGGTGCTCATCCGGGTCATCAACGGCCTGAACTTCGGGCTGCTGCTCGCCCTCGCCGCGATCGGCCTGTCCCTCATCTTCGGCACGACCGGTCTGTCCAACTTCGCGCACGCGGAGATGATCACCTTCGGCGCACTGATGATGCTCTCGTTCGGCGTCGACCTCGCCGTACCGGTCTGGCTCGCGATCATCATCGCGATCGTGCTCAGCGCGGCGCTCGGCTGGGTGCTCGACGCGGGGATCTGGAAACCGCTCCGACGCCGCGGCGTCGGGTTGATCCAGTTGATGATCGTGAGCATCGGCCTCTCGCTCGCGTTGCGTTACATCTACCAGTTCATCTTCGGCGGGGCCACGCGACAGCTTCCCGGAGCGACGATTCCATCGGACATCCGCCTCGGGCCGGTCACCCTCTCCTGGATCGACGTCGCGAGCATGGTCACGAGCGCCGTGGTGCTCGGGGCAGTCGCGTACTTCCTGCTCCGCACCCGCATCGGCAAGGCCACTCGTGCGGTCTCCGACAACGCGAGCCTCGCGGCCGCGAGCGGCATCGACGTCGACCGGGTCATCCGCATCGTCTGGGTGATGGGCGCGGCCCTCGCTGGCCTCTCCGGAATCCTCTGGGCGTACTTCCGTCCGGGCGTCAGCTGGGACATGGGCTTCCAGATCCTGCTGCTCGTCTTCGCCGCGGTCACGCTCGGCGGCCTCGGCACCGCCTTCGGGGCGCTCGTCGGCTCGATCATCGTGGGCATGTTCATCGAGCTCTCGACGCTCTGGATCCCGTCCGACATGAAGTACGTGGGCGCCCTCGTCGTGCTCATCCTCGTGCTGCTGTTCCGACCGCAGGGCATCCTCGGTCGCCGCGAGAGAATCGGATAAGGAGGACCGACCATGATCGACTGGATTGCGATCTTCTCCAACGCGGCGCAGGAGCTCATCAGCCCCACCACTGCCGCCTACGCCCTGGCCGCCCTCGGGCTGGCCATCCACTTCGGGTACACCGGCCTCCTGAACTTCGGTCAGGCGGGCTTCATGGCCCTCGGCGCCTACGGCTACGCGATCTCCATCCTGAGCTTCGGGTTCCCCGTGTGGGCGGCCGTGCTGGTGGGCATCGGCGCCTCCGTGGTGTTCGCCCTGATCCTCGGTATCCCGACCCTCCGGCTCCGCGCCGACTACCTCGCGATCGTCACGATCGCAGCGGCAGAGATCCTGCGACTCATGTTCACGACGAACACGTTCGACGCCGTCACGGGCTCGGCGAGCGGGCTGCAGGGGTACAAGACGGGCTTCGCGGCCATGAACCCGCTCCCCGACGGCACGTACGGCTTCGGACCCTTCACGTACAACGCCTACGACACGTGGCTGCGCATCGTCGCCTGGGTACTCGTCGCCCTCCTGGCGGTGGTCACCTGGCTCATCATGCGCAGCCCCTGGGGCCGCGTCATCAAGGGCATCCGCGAGGACGAGGACGCCGTGCGCGCCCTCGGCAAGAACGTCTACTCGTACAAGATGCAGAGTCTCATCCTCGGTGGTGTCTTCGGCACGCTGGCCGGCATGATCTTCATCCTGCCCAGGTCGGTGGTGCCGGCGAACTATCAGACGTCGCTCACGTTCTTCATCTACGCGATCCTGCTTCTCGGCGGGGCCGCCACGATCCTCGGACCGGTCATCGGCTCGATGATCTTCTGGGTGCTGCTCTCCTTCTTCTCGGGCTTCGTCGCCCGGGCCGTGGAGGCGGGCTGGCTCCCGTTCATGTCGCAGGTGCAGGCCGGACAGCTCCGGTTCATCCTCGTCGGCGTCGCGATCATGCTGATCGTGATCTTCAGGCCTCAGGGCATCTTCGGAAACAAGAAGGAGCTGGCCTTTGTCAAGTAACGTCACTCCCACGTCCAAGCCGGTGAAGACCACCGGCCTCCACGTCGGCGACGCCGGCCCGGGTTGCCGCAAGGTCGACCCGATCCTCATCGCCGACGGCGTCACGCGCACGTTCGGCGGCCTCACCGCCGTCGACGTCACCCACGTCGAAGTGCCTCGCGGCGCGATCACCGCCCTCATCGGACCGAACGGTGCGGGAAAGACCACGTTCTTCAACCTGCTCACGGGCTTCGACAAGCCCGACGCCGGCACCTGGGAGTTCGACGGTCGATCGCTCGCGCACGTCCCCGCCTATCGGGTGGCACGGATGGGCCTCATCCGCACCTTCCAGCTCACGAAGGCGCTCGGCCTCCTCACCGTGCTCGACAACATGAAGCTCGGGGCGAAGGGGCAGACCGGCGAGAACCTCTTCCGGTCGGTCCTCCCGTTCCTCTGGCGCAAGCAGGACGACGAGATCGAGGCCAAGGCGCTCGAGATCCTCGCGCGGTTCAAGCTCGACGCCAAGAAGGACGACTACGCCGCGAGCCTGTCGGGCGGGCAGCGCAAGCTCCTCGAGATGGCACGAGCGCTCATGAGCGACCCGACGCTCGTGATGCTCGACGAGCCGATGGCGGGCGTGAACCCCGCGCTCACCCAGTCGTTGCTCGATCACATCCTCGACCTCAAGTCGCAGGGGATGACCGTGCTGTTCGTCGAGCACGACATGCACATGGTGCGACACATCGCCGACTGGGTCATCGTCATGGCCGAGGGCAAGATCGTCGCCGAGGGCGATCCGCACACGGTCATGCAGGACCAGGCCGTGATCGACGCCTACCTCGGCGCGCACCACGACACCGATCTTGGCGCGACCGACACCGGTCACGTCGAGGCGCTGAAGGAGCTCATCGATGACGAACAGTGAACCGACCGCGAGCGCGGTCGTCGACCGACCCGCCGACGCGGTCGTCGAGGTCGAATCCGTGACGGCGGGCTACCTGCCCGGCGTCAACATCCTCAATTCGTGCTCCCTGCTCGCGAGGCAGGGCGAGCTCATCGGCATCATCGGGCCGAACGGCGCCGGCAAGTCCACGTTGCTGAA
This sequence comes from Agromyces sp. NPDC052230, assembly GCF_040679595.1. NCBI lineage: Bacteria > Bacillati > Actinomycetota > Actinomycetes > Micrococcales > Microbacteriaceae > Agromyces > Agromyces sp. NPDC052230. The sequence continues at coordinate 181,850 of NZ_JBFAVC010000003.1, forward strand.
GGCGATCTTCGGTCTCGTGAAGGTGCGCGAGGGCACGATCCGCCTGAACGGCGAGGAGATCACGAATCTCAAGGCGAACAAGCTGGTGGCGAAGGGCGTCGGCTTCGTGCCGCAGACGAACAACGTCTTCCCGTCGCTCACCATCCAGGAGAACCTCGAGATGGGCCTCTACCAGAAGCCCAAGGGCATCAAGGAGCGGCTCGCGTACGTGACCGACATCTTCCCCGAACTCGGCAAGCGGCTCGGCCAGCGAGCCGGATCGCTCTCGGGCGGTGAACGGCAGATGGTCGCGATGTCCCGTGCGCTCATGATGGGTCCGCACGTGATGCTCCTCGATGAGCCCTCCGCCGGCCTCTCGCCGGTCCGACAGGACGAGGCGTTCCTTCGCGTCAAGGAGATCAACCGAGCCGGCGTGACGACGATCATGGTGGAGCAGAACGCCCGCCGCTGCCTGCAGATCTGCGACCGCGGCTACGTGCTGGACCAGGGTCGCGACGCCTACACCGGCGCCGGCCGTGACCTGCTGAACGACCCCAAGGTGATCGGCCTCTACCTGGGCACCCTCGGACAGGACTGACGGGCCGTACGCGAAGGGGCGGATGCCGCGCGGCATCCGCCCCTTCGCCGTACCCGGCGCCATTGCAGTGCCCGGTGCAACCGGTGGTGGCCTGTGCTCGCGGCGGCGCGACCTGAGGCTCTCGGCCGCCGCGCGAGCTCCGGCGGCCGTGCCGACGCGCCACCTGCCGGCCAACAACGCCCCCGCTGTTGCGCACGCGAAAGGGCCCCGGCCGAAGCCGGGGCCCTCCAGACGACGCGTACTAGTTGATGCGCTCGTACGTGTTGTCGTCGCCGTACTGGTAGATACCGATGGTCGCCTCGGTCGGGTCACCGTTCTCGTCGAGCGTGATCGGGCCGGAGGGGCCGTCCCAGTCGATCTGCTCGCCCGCGGCCAGCGCCTCGAGGGCAGCGGTGATGTCGGTGACGCTCTCGCCTTCACCGGAACCGCCCGACACCTGACGGAGGTACTCCGCGATGTCGGCACCTTCGGTGCTGTTGGCCGCGTACGCCGCCAGTGCGATCAGCACGGTCGCGTCGTACGACTCGGGGCCGTAGCTGAAGTCGGCCAGATTCGGGTCGACCGCCAGCATGCGCTCGCGGAAGTCGTCTTCCAGCTTGGGACCGGGCAGCGTGCCCTTCGCTCCGGCGATCAGGCCGGGCGCGAAGTCCGCGCTGTAGTCGGACAGGTTGCCGTCGACGAAGTACAGCTGCTCGCCCGGGTAGCCGGAGCCGACGAGCGCCGGAACGACGACCTTGGCCTCATCGAACGTGATGACCGCGACTGCGTCGGGGTTCGACGCGTTGATGGCGGAGAGCTGAGCGTCGAAGTTCGAGTCACCCGTGTTGAAGAGCTCCTCGGCGACGACTTCGCCGCCTGCCGCCTCGAAGGCCTCCTTGGTCGCGGCCGCGAGGCCGGTGCCGTAGGGGTCGTTCAGGACGAGCATGCCGAGCGTGGATGCGCCGTCTTCGGCGATCAGGTTGCCGAGCACTTCGCCCTGCAGGAGGTCGGACGGAGCCGTACGGAAGTACAGGCCGTTGTCGTCGTAGTCCGTGAAGTCGGGCGACGTGTTGGCCGGCGAGAAGTGCACGACGCCAGCGGCGGTGATCTGGTCGATCACGGTGAACGACACACCAGACGAGGCGGCGCCCACGATGGCCGAGACGTCCTGCGAGAGGAGGTCGGTCACGGAGACGGTCGCGATGTCGGTCGTGGTGTCACCGGAGTCGCGGTAGACGACCTCGACGTTGATGCCGAGATCGGCTTCGTTGATCTCCTGCGCCGCGAGTTCGACACCGGCTTCCTCGGGCGGGCCGAGGAAGGCGAGCGTTCCACTCTGCGGCAGGATCGTGCCGATCTTGAGGGTCAGGTCTCGTTCGCCGGCCTCGATCGGCAGGGCGTCGCCGGTCTCGGCCGGCTCCTCCGATTCGGCCGGGGCCGTGCCACCCGTGCTGCACGCGGTGAGGAGGAGGGCACTGACGCCCGCGAGGGCGACACCCGTCCATGCTGCGCGAGCCGAGCGCGAGGCCTTGGCCTTCGCGAATACGCTCATGTTGCTCCTTGGGACTGAAGGATTGGTACACAAAGCAGCGTCTGCTGACGCCGTGGTTTTGACAGTATTGCGCCCCCATGGCGGAAACAAGTCGCCGCGGTCACAACCGTGTAACGCCCCCGGAATCGTTACCTCTCCGACACCTTGGCGGCCGAAGACGCACGGAATCGGCGTCGAGGCGGCGCCTTTCGGTAGATTCCGGCGTCGCTGATTTCCGCCCTCCGGCCCACTCCGAAGTGGCGTCAGATCGGCTCGAGAGCGGCCCGCCGAGTCGCCCGGACGCCGCGCAGGAGGTCGAAGGTGAGCACGACGAGGGCGAGCCAGACGAGCGCGAAACCGATCCACCGTTCGAGCGGCATCGGTTCCGCCAGCACGACGACGCCGACGAGGAACTGGATGAACGGCGCGAAGTACTGGATGAATCCCATGTAGACGAGCGGGAGCCGCCGCGAGGCCGCCGCGAACAGCAGCAGCGGAACGGCGGTGACGGCGCCCGCGAGAAGCAGGAGGACCGTGTGCCAGACGCTCACCGTGCCGATGGTGAGGCCCGTGGTCATCGCGACGAACACGAGTTGGACCACCGCCAGCGGTGCGAGCCACATGGTCTCGATGGTGAGGCCCGACACGGCGTCGACCTTCGGCCCGATGCGTTTCTTGATGAGCCCGTAGAAGCCGAACGAGAACGCCAGCACGAGGGCGATCCACGGCAGCTGCCCGTAACCCAGCCCGAGCACCACGACCGCGACGATCGAGATGCCCACCGCGACCCACTGCGTCGCAGTGAGGCGCTCCCGCAGCACGAGCACGCCGAGGAATACCGTGACGATCGGGTTGATGAAGTACCCGAGCGCGGCTTCGACGACCTGTCCGGTGAGCGTCGCGAAGACGTAGGTCTGCCAGTTCACGAAGATCAGCAGGCCGGCAAGGCCCATCGTCAGCACGACGCGTCGGTCGCGCATGAGCACGGCGAACGGCCGCCACGCCCTGGTCACCATGATGAGCAGCGCACAGAATACGAGGGACAGCAGGACGCGCCACGCGACGATCTCGAAGGGACCCGACGGCGCGAGGGCGATGAAGTAGACGGGCAGGAATCCCCACAGCCCGTACGCGGCGACCGCGAATGCGAGCCCCGACCTGCTCGCAGGGCCGCGTGGGGCTGCGGGTGCGGGCGTCATGGCCTCAGGGCGATTCGTCACCGGTCCACGATACGCCTGCGTTCGGCTCCGGATGCGACGAGGCCCGGATGCCGCATGGGCATCCGGGCCTCGGACGATCGGGTTTCGACTACCGAACGACGACCGCGAGCACGTCGCGGGCCGACAGGACGAGGTAGTCCTCGCCGCCGTACTTCACCTCGGTGCCGCCGTACTTCGAGTAGATGACCTTGTCGCCGACGGCGACGTCGAGCGGAACGCGGTTGCCGTTGTCGTCGATGCGACCGGGGCCCACCGCCATGACCTCGCCCTCCTGGGGCTTCTCCTTGGCGGTGTCGGGGATCACGAGACCCGAAGCGGTGGTCTGCTCTGCCTCGACCTGCTTGATGACGATGCGATCCTCGAGCGGCTTGATGGAAACCGACACGGTTGACCCCTTCTCTAGTTGGAAAGTCTGTCTTGACGAAGACTGATTAGCAGCCTCACTGCGAGAGTGCTAAAGCGAGTCTAGGGGCGATTTGGCACTCGTGCAACGTGAGTGCCAGCCGTCGGCGGGCAGTGCTAGCGTGGCCGGGTGAACCGCGCCGAGCTCGTCGAACTCCTCTCCCCCGAGGGCCTGCGATTGCTCGACAGCCTGCCCGAATGGGACACGAAGGCGGACATCGTGCGCACGGTCGCCGCGCTCCGTCATGAGGGGCATCCGCCCGGCCTGGTGGCGACCGTGCTCAGCCAATCGAAGCTCCGTGCGAAGGCGCGCGCGAAGTTCGGCGAGTTCGCCTCGCGCATGCTCTTCACGGAAGCGGGCCTCGAGCAGGCCACGCGGCTCAAGGTCGCGGCACTGCACGCCGGTCGCTTCTCACGGGCCGGCGTCGGCCACGTCGCCGATCTCGGCTGCGGCATCGGCGGCGACGCGCTCGCGCTCGCGGCGGTCGACCTCGAGGTCACGGCGGCCGACGCCGACGAGGTGACGGCGGCGATCGCCGCCTACAACCTGACGCCGTTCCCGAGGGTGCGGGTGCTGCACGCCCGCGCCGAGGACGTGGCGCTCGGGGGGATCGGCGGCGCGTGGCTCGACCCCGCACGCCGCACGACCTCGGGCGGCACCACGACGCGGCTGACGGATGCCGCAGCGTATTCGCCGAGCCTCGACTTCGCGTTCGGGCTGGCCGATCGCATGCCCGTCGGGGTGAAGCTCGGGCCGGGCACCGACCGCGGGATCATCCCTCCCGACGCCGAGGCGCAGTGGGTCTCGGTCGACGGCGACGTGGTCGAGCTCGGGGTCTGGATGGGCAGCGTGGCGCGGCCGGGCATCCGGCGGGCGGCCCTGGTGATCCGCGACGAGCGCGCTGCCGAGCTCACGGCCGGCGGCGACAGTGAGGACGCCCCCGTCGGTCCGATCGGCGACTACGTGTACGAGCCCGACGGCTCGGTGATCCGGGCTCGTCTCATCGGCGACCTTGCCCGCGCGAACGGCGCGTGGATGATCAGCGCGGGCATCGCCTACCTGACGGCGGACACGCCGTTCGAGTCGCCCTTCGCGCGCGGCTTCCGGGTGCTCGAGCACCTGCCCGCCGACGAACGCCAGCTGCGTCAGGCGCTTGCGGCTCGTCACATCGGCACGCTCGAGATCAAGAAGCGCGGCGTCGACGTCGATCCCGCCGCCCTGCGCACGCGCCTGAAGCTCCGCGGCGACGAGCAGGCGACGATCGTGCTCACGCGCGAGGCGGGCCGGCACGTGGCGCTCCTCGTGGAGCGGCTCCGACCTCAGCTCGGCAGCGCGCCGAAGACGATCGCGTAGTAGCCGATCCACACGGCTGCGAACACGAGCCCCGCGATACCGGTGCCGATGCCGACGAACGCGAGCATTCGGCCCTCCGCCTCACGTCGCAGGCCGAGCACGCCGAACACGATGGCGGCGATCGAGAGCGGGAGCATCCAGCCCACGAACAGGGAGGCGAGCGCACCGATGGTGCCGAGTACGGCGGCGACCCAGCTGTAGATGCGTCGCTGCTGGGTGTCCTCCTCCACGGCGGCGGATGCCTCGTCGCCGAACGCGGGTCGATGCACCACGAGCAGCTGGCCCGTGGGCAGCGAACGCAACTCGCCGGTGTCGAACGGCACGTCGAACTCGCGCACCGCGGGGTCTGCGCGGAGCGTCGCCTCCGACGGAGGCTGCGGGGTGGGAATGGCCGGCTCCGCCGAAGGTTCGAGACCACCGGCGCCCGATGGCATCGCCTCGGATGGACGGGGTGTACGTGAAGGGACCTCGCCCTCGGGCGAGGCCCCTTCACGTTCGGACATCATTCGACCTCGAGGATCAGTAGGTGTAGTACGACGTGCTCGCGAACGCGACGATCCAGAGGATGATCGAGAGCAGGCCGATGGCGACGCCGATGAATCCGAGGATCATGCCCGTGAGCCACATGCCCTTGGCGGCGGGCTCCTTCTTCTTCCCGAGGAAGCCGAGCACCACGGCCGCACCCGGGATGATCAGCTGCATGATCCCGCCCACGATGGGGATGAACACCACGAAGAACCCGACGAGGCCCACGATGCCCGCGATGAGCGAGATCAGGCTGAGCACGGGCGTCGGCTTCGCCGCCGTCGTGGTGCCGTAGGCCGGGGCCACGTACCCGGGCTGCCCGTACCCGGGCTGCCCGTACCCGGGCTGACCATACCCGGGCTGCCCGTAGCCGGGCTCACCGTATCCCGGCTGCCGCGAGTCGGGCTGCGATGCCGCCGCCGAAGCCCCGTAGGCACCGGCGGGCGGCGGAGGCGGAGGCGTGGATGCACCGTAGGACGGACCTGACGGCGGCGCGGGCGGGGCCGGCGGCTCGGGCGCGGAGGGCACCTCGGGCGCCCCAGGGCCGCCCGGGGTCTCAGGGGTCGACGGCATTCCGGGGTAGGAGGGCTCCGACGGCGTCGGGAAGCCCGGCTCGGGCTCCGACGGGAAGGTCGGCTCCTCGGGCGTCGGAACGGTCGGCTCCTCGGGGGCCGGAACCGTCGGCTCCTCGGGGCTCGGGACCGTGGGCTCGTCGGGCCGCTTCGGCTCGTTCGGGGTGGTCGGGTCACTCATGGTGTTCGCCTTTCGCGAAGTCGAGGAATCGGGCGAGCGATCAGTAGTTGGTGATGACGCCGGACTGCCAGAGGGAGGCGAACACGGCGAAGAACAGGATCGTCAGGATGATGGCGATGACGATGCCCACGTAGCCGATGATGAGGCCGGCCACCGCCATGCCACGTCCCTGCTCACCGGTCTTCTTGATCTGGCCGAGCGCGATGTGCCCGCAGATGATGCCGACCAGGAATCCGATGCCCGAGAAGAGGCCGATGAGCGACGCCACGAGCGAGACGATCGCCAGCGTGTTCGTCTTGGCGCCAGAGGGCGTGGTCTGGCCGTACGCGGGTGAGCTGCCGTAGGCGGGAGCCGGCTGTGCGGGCGGCACGTAGCCGGGCTGGTCGGGAAGGTTCGGATCGGTCACGTTCGTGGTTCCCCTCGATGCTGTGGATTTCGTCGCCGCCCCATGCGGCGACGGCGCGATGCGCGCGTTCACGCGCGGCATCCGCTCACTACGTTGCACACACTATCGCGGTGGCTGCATCTCCGACAGCCTCACGCGCGGGGGCGTCACGCCTGGATATCGGTGACGGGAAGGGTGGAGTCGGCACCGAAATCCATCGACGACGGCGGATGCCCCGCCATGATGAGCTGCGCGCCGAGCTCGGCGATCATGGCACCGTTGTCGGTACAGAGCGACAGCGGGGGGATCCGCAGCGCGATGCCCGCCGCGGCGGCGCGCTCCGTGGCCACCTCGCGAAGCCTGGCGTTCGCGACGACACCTCCGCCGAGCAGGAGCCGGGGCACCCCCAGGTCGACGCAGGCGGCGACCGCCTTCGCCACGAGCACGTCGACGACCGCCTCGCGGAAGCTCGCCGCGACATCCGCGAGCGGGATGGGCTCCCTCGCCGCCACCCGTTGCTCCACCCAACGTGCGACCGCCGTCTTCAGCCCGGAGAAGCTGAAGTCGTAGCGGTGCGCCGCGAGGTCCTTCGGCTGGGTGAGCCCACGCGGGAAGCGGATCGCGTTCGGGTCGCCACCGATCGCGGCCCGATCGATCTCGGGGCCGCCGGGGTAGGGCAGGCCGAGCAGACGTGCGACCTTGTCGAACGCCTCGCCCGCCGCGTCGTCGACGGTCTCGCCGAGCAGCTCCACGTCGGACACCAGGTCGCGCACCAGGAGGAGCGAGGTGTGCCCGCCCGAGACGAGCAGCGCGACGGTCGGCGTCTCCAGCGGTGCCTCGTGGTCGAGCAGGTCGGCTCCGACGTGGCCGACGAGGTGGTTCACGGCGTACAGGGGGCGATCGAGCGCGACCGCGAGCGCCTTCGCGGCACCGACGCCGACCATCAGCGCGCCCGCGAGGCCGGGCCCGTTGGTGACCGCGACCGCGTCGACGTCGGCGAGCTCGATGTCGGCCTCGGCGAGCGCGGCGGCGATGGCGGGCCCGAGCGCCTCGAGGTGGGCGCGCGCGGCGACCTCGGGCACGACCCCGCCGTAGCGTGCGTGCTCCTCCATCGAGGACGCGATCACGTTGGCGAGCAGGTCGGTGCCGCGCACGATGCCGACACCCGTCTCGTCGCAGGACGTCTCGATGCCGAGTACGAGGGGCGCGTCGCGGTTCATGCGGTCGTTCCGGTTCCGGATGCCGCGGGGCGGGTGACCGCCGGCGGCACGGCGAGCCGCATCGAGATCGCGTCGACGCCGTCGGGCTGGTAGTAGCCGCGGCGCACGCCGATCTCCTCGAACCCGAGCGAGTCGTAGAGGGCGCGTGCGATCGGGTTGTCGGCGCGCACCTCCAGGAAGAGCTCGGCGAGGTGCCGGCGGCGGGCCTGGGTGATGAGCGCGTGCATGAGCCCGCGACCGAGGCCGATGCCGCGCGCGAACGGGGCGACGGCGATGGTCTGGACGTCGCCCTGGGCGCTCCCCGACGGTGCGAGCAGGCCGGCGTAGCCGAGAAGGCGCCGCTCGGGATCCTCCTCGTCGTCGTCGAACGCGACGAGGTAGTAGCCGTGGGGGCTCTCGAGCTCGCGTCGCATCGCGTCTTCGGGCCACGCATCGTTCACGAACGTCTCCCGCTCGAGGCGCATGATGGCCTCGAGGTCGGTGGGCTTGGCACGCCGCATGAGGACGCTCACTGCAGCACCCGCTTCCCGGCGGAGGGCGTGACGTCCGGTGCCCGCAGGTAGAGCGGCGCGTCATCGGTGAGCGGCAGGCGTCCGGAGGCGTAGGCGAGTTCGGCGAGCATGCCGATCGCAACGGCGGGCACTGTGGCCGCGTCGAGACGGATGCCTCGTGCGTCGGGCACGGCGTCGCGTGGCACGAGCCGCGGACCGTCGGCACGCACCGGGAGGAGGTCGCCGTCGAGGCCGTCGTACTCGGAGATCGCGAACTCCCGACGGCGCGCATCGGTGACGACCTGCAGCGGGCCGATGCCGCCCTGGCGGTACCAGGACCAGGCGACCGCGTCGTGGCTCACGATCGGCACGAACGGTTTCGAGATGCCGAGCGCGAACGCGTGCGCCGCGGCGATGCCGACGCGCAGGCCGGTGAAGGGGCCCGGCCCCATTCCAGCCGCGACTCCCGAGAGGTCGCTGGCCCGCACACCCGCAGCCGCCAGCGCGTCTCGGATGAATCCGCCCACCACTTCGGCATGCCGCATGGTGTCGGCGGTGCCCGTCTCGGCGAGAAGGCGCAACTCACCAGTGGCTGCGTCGCGATCGACGACGGCGACACTCGTGCCCGTCGAGGTGTCGATCGCGAGGAGCATGGATCCAAGCCTACTGGCCGGCGTCGAACCGGCTCTCCGCCCAGCGCGGGCCGTGGCCGCTCACCTCGAGCACCCGCGGCTCGTCGGCGCCGAGGAGCTCGGCGTCGGCGGCATCCGTCATCGCGTTCCCGCCGGTGCCCGCGCCTTCAGGGCGCACGATGACGACATCGAGCCACGACTCGGCCACGTCGTCGAGGAGCCCGGCCCCCCACTCGACCACCACCACGGCGTGCTCGAAGTCGAGGTCGAGGTCGTCGAGGAGCTCGGGGCTGCCGAGCCGGTACGCGTCGACGTGCACGAGTGGCGGACCGCCGACGAGGCTCGGATGCGTGCGTGCGAGGACGAACGTGGGGCTCTGCACCGGTCCGCGCACTCCGAGGCCGGCACCGAGCCCGCGCGTCAGCGTGGTCTTGCCAGCCCCCAGCGGCCCGGTCAGCACCACGAGGTCGCCGGCGCGCAGGCCCGCGCCGAGTTCGCGTCCGAACGCCTCCATGGCGGCGGTGTCGGGGATGTCGATGCGCATCACGGCCCGCCGACGTACGTGCGCGGCACACGGGGACCGATGCGCGTGACGATCTCGTAGCCGATGGTGTCGGCCGCGTCGCCCCAGTCATCGGCCGACGGGGCGCCGGTCGCGGGGTCGCCGAAGAGCACGACCTCGTCGCCGACCGCCACCGCGTCGTTGCCGACGTCGACCAGGAACTGGTCCATCGCGATGCGTCCGACCACGCGGCGCCGACCGCCGGCGAGCCATACCTCGGCACGGCCCGACGCCTGCCGGGGCACGCCATCGGCGTAGCCCATCGGCACCAGTGCGAGGGTGGTGGGGCGCGGTGCCCGCCACGCGTGGCCGTAGGAGACCCCGGTGCCCGCGTCGATGCGGCGGACGGCCGCCACCCGGCCGCGCAGGGTCATCGCCGGGCGCAGCCCGAGATCGGCTGCCGTCGTGCCGTCGCCGAAGGGCGGGATGCCGTAGAGGCCGATGCCGAGGCGCACCAGGTCGTAGCGGGACTCGGGCCGCCGCATCGCCCCGGCGGTCGACGCGATGTGCCGCAGCTCGGGGGCGAGTCCGGCGGCGGATGCCGCGGCGAGCGCCTGCTCGAAGGCGGCGAGTTGCGCCGCGTCCTCCTCGGCCGAGGTGTTCGCGAGGTGGCTGAAGATGCCGCGCACGCCGATCCGACCGGCCCGTTCCAGGTCGACAGCGGCCGCCACCGCCTCATCCCACGCCTCGGCCGAGATGCCGTTGCGGCTCAGCCCGGTGTCGATCTTCAGGTGGACCATGGCTCGTCTGCCGACGGACGCCGCGGCATCCGCGATGGCCACGAGCTGGCCGAGCGACGAGACGCCGAGGTCGACATCGCGCTCGACCGCCGGCCCGAAGGCGGCGTCGGGATCGTGCAGCCAGGCGAGCACGGGCGCGTCGATCCCGGCCTCGCGCAGCGCCAGCGCCTCGGCGAGGTCGGCGACCCCGATCCACGACGCGCCCCCCGCGAGCGCGGCGCGCGCCACGGGGACGGCACCGTGTCCGTACGCGTCGGCCTTCACCACGGCCATCGCCTGCGCCGGCGCGACGAGACGCGCGAGGTGCGCCACGTTGTCACGGATGGCGCCGAGGTCGACGAGCGCCTCGCGGAACGGCCGCGGCGCGACATCCACCCGCGGGGCCTCGCTCACGCGGAGCCCCGCTCGGACTCGAGCACGACGAACGCGCTCGCGATGCCCGCATCGTGGCTCATGGAGAGGTGCACGCGGTCGATGCCGCGCGCCCGCACGTGCTCGGCCAGGTCCCCCGAGAGCTCGAAGTCGGGATTGCCCTCGGCATCCTGGACGACGCGCATGTCATGCCAGCGGATGACGGCATGACCGCCGAGCGCCTTGATGAGCGACTCCTTCGCTGCGAAGCGGGCGGCGAGCGAGCGCGGCTGCCGGTCGCGTTCGCTCTCGGCGAACAGGCGCTCGACGAGCCCCGGGGTGCGGATGATCGAACGCTCGAAGCGCGCGATGTCGACGACGTCGATGCCGATGCCGACGATCACCGTGCCTCCAGCCCCCGGGCCAGCCGGCTCATTCCACCGTCACGGACTTCGCGAGGTTGCGCGGCTGGTCGACGTCGAGCCCCTTCGCCTCCGCGAGCTCCATCGCGAAGATCTGGAGCGGCACGACCGCGAGGAGCGGTTCGAACAGCGGCGCGGCCAGCGGGATGCGGAGCACCTCGTCGGCGAACGGCAGCACCGCGGCGTCGCCCTCTTCGGCGATCGCGATGACGCGGGCGCCCCGGGCGCGGATCTCCTGGATGTTCGAGACGACCTTGGGGTGCAGGTTCGCCGATCCGCGTGGGCTCGGCACCACGACGAAGACGGGCTGGCCCGGCTCGATGAGGGCGATCGGGCCGTGCTTGAGCTCGCCAGCGGCGAAGCCCTCCGCGTGGATGTACGCAAGTTCCTTGAGCTTCAGCGCACCCTCGAGCGCGATCGGGTAGCCGACATGCCGGCCGAGGAACAGTACCGACCGTGTGTCGGCCATCCAGTGCGCGAGCTGACCGACCTGCTCGGACACCTCGAGCACCGCCTGCAGCTTCTCGGGCACCGCCTGCAGCTCGGCCAGCTGGTGCGCGATCTCGTCGGCGTCGAGCGTGCCGCGCACGCGCGCGAGGTGGAGGCCGAACAGGTACAGGGCCGCGATCTGCGCGACGAACGCCTTCGTGGAGGCCACCGCGACCTCGGGGCCGGCGTGCGTGTAGACGACCGCGTCGGACTCGCGCGGGATCGTGGCGCCCTGCGTGTTGCAGACCGAGATCGTGCGTGCGCCCATCTCCCGGGCGTACTTCACGGCCATCAGGGTGTCCATCGTCTCGCCCGACTGACTGATCGACACGACCAGGGTGTCGGCGTCGAGCACGGGCTCGCGATAGCGGAACTCGTGGCTGAGCTCCACCTCGACGGGCACCCGCGCCCACTGCTCGATGGCGTACTTCGCGACCATGCCCGCGTAGGCGGCCGTGCCGCACGCGATCACGGTGATGCGGCGGATGGCCCGCAGCTCGTCGTCGCCGAAGTCCGCCAGTTCGGGGATCACGGCCTGCCCGTCGACGATGCGACCGAGCAGGGTGTTCCGAACCGCCTCGGGCTGCTCGGAGACCTCCTTGCGCATGAAGGACGACCACCCGCCCTTCTCGGCGGCCGACGCGTCCCACGCGACGTCGAACGGCTCGACCTCCACCGCGTCGCCCGCGAAGTCGGTCACCGTGACGTCGTCGGCGGTGATCGTGACGATCTGGTCCTGGCCGATCGCGACGGCGCGCTTCGTGAACTCGACGAAGGCCGCGACATCCGACCCGAGGAAGTTCTCACCGTCGCCGAGGCCGATGACGAGCGGGGAGTTGCGCCGCGCGCCGACCACGACGCCGGGCTGGTCGCGGTGCACGGCGAGCAGCGTGAAGGCGCCGTCGAGGCGGGACACTGTGGCCCGGAAGGCCTCGGTGAGCTCGCCGATGCGCCGGTACTCGCGCCCGAGGAGCACGGCGGCCACCTCGGTGTCGGTCTCGCTCTCGAACGCGTAGCCCTCGGCGAGGAGCTCGTCCTTCAGCTCGGAGAAGTTCTCGATGATGCCGTTGTGGATGAGGGCGAGCCGGCCCTCGTCGCCGAGGTGCGGGTGGGCGTTGCGGTCGGTGGGGCCACCGTGCGTGGCCCAGCGGGTGTGCCCGATGCCGGTACCGCCGCGATGCAGGGGCGTGGCCTCGAGGTCGTCGGCGAGCACCTGCAGCTTGCCCGCCCGCTTCGCGGTCTCGATGACGCCGTCATCGTCGACGATGGCGACCCCCGCCGAGTCGTATCCGCGATATTCGAGGCGGCGAAGGCCTCCCATGAGCACGTCGAGGCTGTTGCGCTCTCCGACGTATCCGACGATTCCACACATGGAGGCGATTCTAGTGTCGCGCTGCTGTGCACCTGCCGCGTGCGTCCCCAGCCGGGCTCGCCCGCGGCCTCGCACCGGGCGGGGGCGCCGGCGACGGTCGGCGCACCGGCTCGGCGACACTAGACTGTCACGGTGCTGGATCCGCAGAGCCCGTCGCCGCACGCCGCGCAGATCACGCCGTTCGTCGAGCTGGATCGAGCGAGCTGGGCCGCCCTGGCCCCGTCGATGCCGTCGCCGCTCAGCGAGATCGAGATCGTGCAACTCCGCGGCCTCGGGGAGCCGCTCGACCTCCGGGAGGTCGCCGAGGTCTACCTGCCGCTCAGCCGCCTGCTCAATCTGTACGTCGGCGGCACGAAGTCGCTGCACGACGTCACGAGCGAGTTCCTCCGCACGCGCCCCGAGCCGACGCCGTTCGTCATCGGGGTTGCGGGCTCGGTCGCCGTCGGCAAGTCCACCATCGCGCGTCTCCTCCGTGAGCTCCTCGCCCGGTGGGAGCACACCCCGCGCGTCGAGTTGGTGACGACCGACGGATTCCTCTTCCCGAATGCAGAGCTCGAGCGACGCGGGCTCATGGGGCGCAAGGGGTTCCCCGAGTCCTACGACCGGCGCGCGCTGCTCCGGTTCGTGAGCGACGTGAAAGCCGGGGCGGCCGCCGTGCGGGCGCCGTTCTACTCGCACCTGGCCTACGACATCGTGCCCGACGCGTGGATCACGGTGCGTCGCCCCGACGTGCTCATCATCGAGGGCCTCAACGTGCTGCAGCCGCCCGGCCCGGGGCATCGCCTCGCCGTGAGCGACCTGTTCGACTTCACCATCTACGTCGATGCCCGCACGAGCGACATCGCCAGATGGTACGAGGAGCGATTCCTGAAGCTCCAGCGCGGCGCGTTCTCGAATCCGCGTTCCTACTTCCACCGGTACGCGAGCCTCACCGAGGACGAGGCGCGTCAGCGGGCACGCGCGATCTGGCACGAGATCAACGAGCCGAACCTGCTGCAGAACATCCGGCCAACCCGGTCGCGCGCGTCGCTGGTGCTGCGTAAGAGCGCCGACCACACCGTCTCGAACGTGCTGCTGCGCAAGCTCTGAGTCGGGCTCAGCGTGCGAGCCGAGCGCGAACCACGTCGGCGAGCACTTCAGCGTGTCGTTCGGCCGTATCCTGATCGGCTGCTTCGACCATGACGCGCACCATGGGCTCGGTGCCCGACGGGCGCAGGAGCACGCGGCCCGAATCGCCCAGTTCGGCCTCCGCCGCGGCCACGGCGGCGGCGATCTCGGCGTCCTGGTGCATGGCGTTGTGGTCGACCCCGCGAACGTTCACCAGCACCTGCGGGTACACGGTCATCACCGACGCCAGCTCGGCCAGGGACCTGCCGGTGCGGTTGAGCTCGGCGGCGAGGTGCAGTCCGGTGAGAACCCCGTCACCGGTGGTGGCGAACTCGGTCATGATCACGTGGCCCGACTGCTCGCCGCCGAGCGCCAGGCCCTCGGCAGCCAGCGCCTCGAGCACGTAGCGGTCGCCGACCTTGGTCTCGATCACGCGGATGCCGCGATCGGCCATGGCCCGGCGCAGGCCCAGGTTCGACATCACGGTGACCACGAGCGTGTCATCGGTGAGGTGCCCGCGATCGTGCATCGAGAGCGCGAGGATCGCCATGATCTGGTCGCCGTCGACGATACTGCCGTCGGCGTCCACGGCGAGGCAGCGGTCGGCGTCGCCGTCGTGCGCGATGCCGAGATCCGCGCCGTGCTCGAGGACGGCCGAGCGGAGCGGCTCGAGGTGCGTCGAGCCGACGCCGTCGTTGATGTTCATGCCGTCGGGGTCGGCCCCGATGACGATCACCTCTGCGCCGGCGTCGCGGAACGTCTCGGGTGACACCCCGGCGGCCGCGCCGTGCGCGCAGTCGAGGACGACCTTGAGTCCCTCGAGCCGGTTCGGCAGCGTGCTCAGCAGGTGAACGACGTACCGGTCTTCGGCGTCGGCGAATCGGCGGATACGCCCGACGCCGTCTCCGACAGGGGCGAGCTTCTGCTTGCCGAGGAAGGACTCGATGCGGTCCTCGACCTCGTCGGGAAGCTTCGTGCCCCCGAACGAGAAGAACTTGATGCCGTTGTCGGGTGCCGGATTGTGCGATGCCGAGATCATGACGCCGAAGTCGGCGCCGATGGAGTCGATCAGGAACGCGGTCGCGGGCGTCGGGATGACGCCGGCGTCGAGCACGTCGACGCCAGAACTGGCGAGGCCGGCCGAAACGGCCGCGGTGAGGAATTCACCGGAGACGCGGGGGTCGCGCGCGACGACCGCGACGGGGCGGCGACCAGCCGCCCGGAGCTCGTCGGCGTGACGACCACGCGTGAGCACCGCTGCGGCTGCCTGGGCGAGGCCCAGGGCCAGGTCAGCCGTGAGGTCACGGTTGGCCAGGCCCCGGACCCCGTCGGTTCCGAAGAGCCGAGGCATACGGAGAACCGGAGGCCCGGATCAGCGCTTCGAGAACTGGGGCGCCTTGCGGGCCTTCTTGAGGCCTGCCTTCTTGCGCTCGATGACGCGCGCGTCGCGCGTGAGGAAGCCGGACTTCTTCAGCGTCGCACGGTTGTTCTCACGGTCGATCTCGTTGAGCGCACGAGCGATCGCGAGGCGCAGCGCGCCGGCCTGGCCCGAGGGGCCGCCGCCGGTGATGCGGGCGGTCACGTCGTACGAGCCGGCGAGCTCGAGCACCGTGAACGGGTCGGTGATGAGCTGCTGGTGCAGCTTGTTGGGGAAGTAGTCCGCGAACTCACGGCCGTTGACCGTGATGGTGCCGGCGCCGGGGACGACGCGCACGCGGGCGATGGCCTGCTTGCGGCGGCCGACGGCCGCGCCCGAGACGTTGAGCACGGGGCGGGGGGTGGCGGGAGCGTCCGCGGGGGCGCTCTCGGTCGTGTAGCTCTCGGGAGCCGCTTCGATCTGGTCTGCGATCTTCGCCATGGTGATGTGAATCCTTATTTCGAGAACGTCGAGTGCGCCGAGTTACTGGGCGACCTGGGTGAGGGTGTACGGCTTCGGCTGCTGGGCCGCGTGCGGGTGCTCCGGTCCGGCGTAGACCTTCAGCTTCTTCAGCTGCTGGCGGCCGAGCGAGTTCTTGGGGAGCATGCCGCGGATCGCCTTCTCGACGGCGCGCACGGGGTTCTTCTCGAGGAGCTCGGCGTAGCCGACGGCCTTGAGGCCGCCCGGGTAACCCGAGTGACGGTAGGCCTTCTTCTGCTCGAGCTTCTGGCCGGTGAGGGCCACCTTGTCGGCGTTGACGATGATGACGAAGTCACCGGTGTCGACGTGGCTGGCGAAGATCGGCTTGTGCTTGCCACGGAGGAGTGCGGCCGAGTGGCTCGCGAGACGGCCGAGCACGACGTCGGTGGCGTCGATGACGACCCAGTCGCGCTGGATCTCGTTCGGCTTCGGGGTGTAGGTGCGCGTCACGGAAGTGCTGCTTTCTGATCGAGTGAGGAGTTCGTGAATCCCGCTCCGTGGGGTGTTCGGTCGCGATGCTGTCGAACGCCCGGATGGAGGGCTCATGATCGGGCACCGACACAGGTGGCGGCACCAAAGAGACAGCTTAGCCGACGATGCCTTCGGCGTGCAATTCGCGACGCGCCCGAGTCTGGGCGGCACGCGCCTCCAGCTCGGCGTCGTCGGGGTAGCCCACCTCGGTGAGCACGAGTCCCTTGGCGGGCATCACCTTGAACGCGCTGGTCCGCTCGGCGGCACGGAGCAGGACGAGCGGGTCGGATGCCTCGAGCCGACCCTCCCCCACGGCGACGCACGCTCCGACGAGCGCACGCACCATCGAGTGGCAGAACGCGTCCGCCTGGAGCGAGGCGACGAGGACGCCGTCCTCGCTCCGCCGCCAGGCGTACGACTGCAACGTCCTGATGGTCGTCGCCCCCTCGCGCGGTCGGCAGAACGCCGCGAAGTCGTGCAGGCCCATCAGCGAGTTCGCCGCGGCATCCATCGCGTCGAGGTCGAGCGTCCGCAGGACCACGACGGTGCGCCGCCGCTCGAGCGGGTCGCGCATGGCGGATGCGTCGGCAACGCGGTACTCGTAGCGACGCCACAGCGCCGAGAACCGGGCGTCGAACCCCGCGGGCGCGCGCTCCGAATGGGTGATCACGACGTCGGCGTCCGCGCCGATGATGCCGGTGAGGCGTCGGCCGAGCGCGGCCTCGGGTGTCGCGTCGGGATCCTGCCCACGCCGCGGCCGGGCCACGGCGGTCAGCGCCGCCTCCGAGACGTCGAGGTGCGCGATCTGTCCGAGTGCGTGCACGCCGGCGTCGGTGCGTCCGGCGACCGTGAGGCGAGGCACTTCGCCGGTGCGGCGGAAGAGCGTGGCGAGAGCGTCCTCGAGCACGCCCTGCACCGTCCGCAGCCCGGGTTGGCGGCTCCAGCCGGTGAACTCGGTGCCGTCGTAGGCGATACCGAGGCGTACCCGGACGACGGATGCCGCGGCATCCGTCACGTCGTCGGCGCCGTCGCCCACAGGGTCGGCCATCTCACTCACGCTCCAAGCCTAGACGCGGGCGCAGGCCCGCCCGGGGACGGCCAAGGGCCCGGATGCGCGGCATCCGGGCCCTCGACAGGTACTGCGACTACTTGGCCTCGACGGGCTCCTCGGCGGGAGCCTCCGACGACTCGGTCTCGGACGCCTCGGAACCCGCGGCCTCGTCGACGGCGGCTTCGGACCCCGTCACGACCTCGGCGGGGGTCTCCTCGGTCGTCGACTCCTCGGCGGGCGTCTCGTCGGCGGTCGCTGCGGCAGCCGGCTTGGCGGAGCGCTGCTTCTTCACGACCGGCTCGAGCACGAGCTCGATGACCGCCATGGGGGCGTTGTCGCCCTTGCGGTAGCCGACCTTCGTGATGCGGGTGTAGCCGCCCTCGCGGTCGGCCACCTGCGGCGCGATGATCGTGAAGAGCTCGTGCACGACCGACTTGTCGCCGATCACGCCGAGCACGCGGCGACGCGCGTGCAGGTCGCCGCGCTTCGCGAACGTGATGAGCCGCTCAGCGAGCGGACGCAGGCGCTTGGCCTTCGTCTCGGTGGTGGTGATCCGCTTGTGCGTGAAGAGCGCAGCGGCGAGGTTCGCGAGCAGGAGCCGCTCGTGCGCGGGACCGCCTCCGAGGCGGGGACCCTTGGTGGGCTTCGGCATGGTTCGTTATCTCCAGTGGTGGGGGGTCAGTGCGGCGGGGCGAAGACGATCAGCTCTCGTCGTCGAAGCCCGTGTAGAAGTGGGCCCCGTCGAATCCGGGAACGGAGTCCTTCAGCGAAAGACCCATCTCGGTGAGCTTGTCCTTGACCTCATCCACCGACTTCTGGCCGAAGTTGCGGATGTTCATGAGCTGCGACTCCGACAGGGCGACGAGCTCGGACACCGTGTTGATGCCCTCGCGCTTCAGGCAGTTGTAGCTGCGCACCGACAGGTCGAGGTCCTCGATCGGGATCGACAGCTCGCTCGAGAGCACGGCGTCGACCGGCGCGGGGCCGATCTCGATGCCCTCGGCGGCGACGTTGAGCTCGCGTGCGAGACCGAACAACTCGGTGAGCGTGCGGCCCGCCGAGGCGATGGCGTCACGCGGGGTGATCGCCGACTTGGTCTCGACGTCGACCACGAGGCGGTCGAAGTCGGTGCGCTCACCGGCACGCGTCGCTTCGACGCGGTAGGTGACCTTGAGCACCGGCGAGTAGATCGAGTCGACCGGGATCTGGCCGGCCTCGGAGTACTCGTTGCGGTTCTGGCTGGCCGACACGTAGCCGCGGCCGCGCTCGATCGTGAGCTCGAGCTCGAACTTCGCCGAGTCGTTGAGCGTCGCGATGACGAGCTCGGGGTTGTGCACCTCGACACCGGCCGGAGCGGAGATGTCGGCGGCGGTGACCTCACCGGCGCCCTGCTTGCGCAGGTAGGCGGTGATGGGCTCGTCGTGCTCGCTGGAGACGACGAGGTTCTTGATGTTGAGGATGATCTCGGTGACGTCCTCCTTGACACCCGGGACGGTCGAGAACTCGTGGAGCACGCCGTCGATGCGGATGCTCGTCACGGCTGCGCCGGGGATCGAGGAGAGGAGGGTGCGACGGAGCGAGTTGCCCAAGGTGTAGCCGAAGCCCGGCTCGAGGGGCTCGATCACGAAACGCGAACGGAACTCCGAGAGGTTCTCTTCGGTGAGCGTCGGGCGCTGTGCGATCAGCACTGTTGATTCCTTTCGGCAGGGTGTCCGCTATATGACACCTGCGAGGTCGAGGATCTTGAGTTGTGAGAGAACGTGTCGCCGGTCGAGCAGGCCCGTCAGGGCGGTAACGAGCCCAGCGGATGCCGCTGGAGGCCTCGGTACGGGCGCGAGCGCCCTACTCGACCGACGAAGGAGAACTAGACGCGGCGACGCTTCGGCGGGCGGCACCCGTTGTGCGCCTGGGGCGTCACGTCGTTGATGCTGCCGACCTCGAGTCCGGCGGCCTGGAGCGAGCGGATCGCCGTTTCGCGACCCGAACCCGGGCCCTTGACGAAGACGTCGACCTTCTTCATGCCGTGCTCCTGCGCCTGGCGGGCGGCCGACTCGGCGGCCAGCTGCGCGGCGAACGGGGTCGACTTGCGCGAGCCCTTGAAGCCGACGCCGCCCGAGGAGGCCCAGCTGATCACGGCACCGTTGGTGTCGGTGATCGAGACGATCGTGTTGTTGAACGTCGACTTGATGTGGGCCTGGCCCACGGCGATGTTCTTCTTTTCCTTCTTGCGCGGCTTGCGAGTAGCCGCCTTGGGTGCTGCCATGTGTGAAATCTCCTAGGTCTGGCGACGAGCGGTTACTTGCGGCCGGGCTTCTTCTTGCCGGCGACGGTGCGCTTCGGTCCCTTGCGGGTACGAGCGTTGGTCTTGGTGCGCTGGCCGCGGACCGGGAGGCCGCGACGGTGGCGGATGCCCTCGTAGGATCCGATCTCGACCTTGCGGCGGATGTCGGCGGCGACTTCACGGCGGAGGTCACCCTCGACCTTGAAGTTGCCCTCGATGTAGTCGCGGAGGGCGACGAGCTGCTCGTCGCTGAGGTCCTTCACGCGGATGTTCCCATCGATGCCGGTCTCGGCGAGCGTGGTGAGCGCTCGCGTGCGGCCGACGCCGTAGATGTAGGTCAGTGCGATCTCCACGCGCTTCTCGCGCGGGATGTCGACTCCTGCCAGACGTGCCATAAGTGGCTTCTCCTGTTTCGAAGTGGAGGTGTGGAGCAATGCCGGTGCCCGGGCCTCCGACCCGAGGTGTCCCCGCGACATCCGGGATGTCGAGGTTCTGGCATTGCCGTTGCGGTGTTCAGTTGTGGGAGGAGCGCGCGACGCGCGCCCGAAGCTGGGCGACTATCCCTGGCGCTGCTTGTGACGCGGGTTGCTCTTGCAGATCACCATGACGCGGCCGTGGCGGCGGATGACCTTGCAGTGGTCGCAGATGGGCTTGACGCTGGGGTTGACCTTCACTGTTGTTCCTTGGTTCTCGCTGTCCTCGTACCCGCGGGGTACCGCGGGCCGTTACTTTCCAGCTGCCCTTACTTGTAGCGGTAGACGATGCGGCCGCGCGTCAGGTCGTAGGGGCTCAGCTCCACGATCACTCGATCCTCGGGGAGGATCCGGATGTAGTGCTGGCGCATCTTGCCTGAGATGTGCGCGAGGACCTTGTGCCCGTTGGTCAGTTCCACGCGGAACATCGCATTCGGGAGTGCCTCGATGACCGAGCCTTCGATCTCGATGACGCCGTCTTTCTTGGCCATAGCCTCACTATCGCTTGGAGTTTGGGATGCTGGTCGTGCGATGATGTTGCGCGACGACGACGGATCCGTCTGGCCGTGGCCGTCGGGCATGCCGAAATAGGCGTGCAGAACACCAAGGGTCAACTATAGGCGATTCCGGGCCGTCGCGCCAGTCGAGGTCAGGAGCGCGGGGCCTTCGCGGCGGCAACCGTGGCGACGAGTCCCGGTTCGAGCGGATGTCCCGCCGCGATGCCGGTGACCTCGTGCACGAAGGCGGCCGGATCGCGAGCCGCAAGGAGCTTCTGCAGTTCCACGCTCTCGGGGTCGGCGGGCACGTCGAAGCGCAGGGCCGCGCCGACGGCGCCCAGCAGGCCGTCCACGGGCAGCCCCGCGACGGCGAGCTCGGACGCCGGGCCGATGAAGCGCTCGTGGCGACCGAGCTTGCGCAACGGCTGCCGGCCCACGCGCTCGACCGTGTCGGGAAGCTCGGGGTTCCGGAACCGCTCGAGGATGCGCGCCCGGTACCCGGCCTGTTCGCCGTCGGTGAACCCGTGCTTCGCGACGATGAGCGCGCTCGTCTCGGCGAGGGCGCGCTCGACGCCCTCGGCGACCGCCGGGTCGGCGAGCGCATCGCTGATCCGCTCGTGCCCGGCGAGGAAGCCGAGGTACGCCGTCGCGGCATGGCCCGTGTTCACGGTGAAGAGCTTCCGTTCGATGTACGGTGCGAGGTCGTCGACGAAGTGAGCTCCCGGGATGTCGGGCACGGCGTCGCCGAACGGCGGTCGCTCGATCGCCCACTCGAAGAACGTCTCGACGGTGACGTCGAGCCCCGCGTCGGGAGCCTGGCCCGGAACGATGCGATCGACGGCCGTGTTCGCGAAGACGGCCTTCGCTGCGAGCTGACGCCACTCCTCGGGACTCGAGAGCGAGGCGATCTCGTCGTGCAGCTGGTCGGTCGCGTTGATCGCGTTCTCGCACGCCATGATCACGAGCGGCGGGGCATCCGCCGGCCTCGCCCGCAGTGCGGCGACGAGGTGCGGGGCGATGAAGCGAAGAATGCTGGGGCCCACGGCCGTGGTCGCCACGTCGGCGGTCTCGAGCTCGGCGAGCAGGGCCGCGGCATCCGTCTGGCTGTTCACCGCCCGGTACCCGTCGACCCGGCGGTCGCGCCCGCCCGCGCCCACCTCGTGCACGGTGTAGTGGTCGGATGCCGCGAGCGCATCGATGAGCTCGCCGTTCACATCGGCGAACACCACTTCGTAGCCGGCGTCGTGCAGGAGGAGGCCGACGAAGCCGCGACCGATGTTGCCCGCGCCGAAGTGCACGGCCTTCACGATGCGTTGACCTCCGAGAGCTGGGCATGCAGGTCGGCGGCCGTCGGCGCATCGAGCAGGCGCTTCACCTCGTCCTCGTCGGAGAAGATGATCGCGATCTTCGAGAGGATCTCGAGGTGCTCGTTCTCGATGCCGGCGATGCCGACGACGAACCGGGCCTCCTCGCCGTTCCAGTCGACGGGCTCGTCGTACCGGATCACCGAGAGGGCCGACCGGCGGATCTGGTCCTTCGCCTCGTTGGTGCCGTGCGGGATGGCGAGGAGATTGCCCATGTAGGTGGAGACCGAGGCCTCACGTTCGAGCATGGAGTCGATATAGCCCGGGTCGACGGCGCCCGCGTCGACGAGGATGGCCCCCGCCTCGCGGATGGCGTCGTCACGGCTCGTGGCTCGGGCGGCGACCCGCACGTTGGCGGCGGGCAGGATCTGGTCGGTCATGGGAGCTCCTACTTCATCGTCGGTCTCGTGGATTCGTGGTGCAGGTCGTCGGTTCGTGCGGGGCGAGGGGGAGGTTGTCCGGGGGCGATGACGCGGCCGCCCGGGCCGCGACCACCTCAGCGAGGTGACCGCGACCCGGGCATGGATCATCCGGTGGGGATCGTCAGCGGCCCTTCTGCGTCTCGATGAGGTGCACGACCTCGTCGTACTTCGGCGAGTTCATGAAGTTGTCCACCGAGACGTGGATCGCGTCGGGCGTCATGTGGCGGGCGCGATCCGTCAGCTGGCCCTGGGTGATGACCAGGTCGGCCGATTCGTCGAGGTTCGCGATGGCCTTGTTCTCGACCGTCACGTCCTCGATGCCCGCCTTCTTCATCTTGTTGCGCAGCACGCTCGCACCCATGGCCGACGACCCCATGCCCGCGTCGCAGGCGAACACGACGTGGTGCACCTGTCGGGTGGCGACCGTGCCCCCCGCGAGGGCGTCGTCCGTCTCCGCCCGTGTCTCGAGGCGGTCGACCGCGTCCTCGGCCACCTGCTCGTCGCTCGACCGCGCCCGCAGCGTGTCCATCGCCGCCGAGCTCCTGCCCTTGTTCGTCTCGGTCGCGATCACCGCGTCGGCGAACGCGTCGGCCTCGTTGGCGAGGTCCCGCTTGCGCGTGGCCCGCAGGATGATCGCCGCGATGATGAACGTCACCGCCGCCGAGAGGATGACCGACAGGATCACGCCGAGGTAGCTGTCGCTCGCCGTCTGCGCGATCACCGCGAAGATGCTGCCCGGCGCGGCGGGTGCCCGAAGGCCCGCGTCGAAGATCATGTTCGTGGTGACACCCGTCATGCCGCCGCCGATGAGGGCGAGGATGAGGGCCGGCTTCATGAGGGCGAACGGGAAGTACACCTCGTGGATGCCGCCGAAGAACTGGATGACCGCCGCGCCCGGCGCGGACGCCTTCGCCGCGCCGATGCCGAAGAAGGTGAACGCCAGCAGGAGGCCGACGCCGGGGCCGGGGTTGGCCTCGAGCAGGAACAGGATCGACTTGCCCTCCTCGGCGGACTGCGTGAGGCCGAGCGGCGTGAGCACGCCGTGGTTGATCGCGTTGTTGAGGAAGAGCACCTTGGCCGGCTCGATGAGGATGCTCGTGAGCGGCAACAGGTTCGTCTCGACGAGCCAGTTCACCGCGGTCGACAGCACGTTCATCAGACCGTTGACGAACCATGCGATCGGGTAGAAGCCGACGATCGCCATGACGAAGCCCCAGATACCCGCCGAGAACATGTTGACGAGCATCTCGAAGCCGGCACGGATCTTGCCGTCCCAGAGCGCGTCGATCCGCTTCATCGACCAGGCCGCGAGCGGACCGAGGATCATCGCGCCGATGAACATGTGGATCTGCCCGAGCTGGTTGTCCTCGGGGAGGGTCGCGTTCACCTGGGCGATGAGCAGGTCGGAGCCGGCGATCGCACCGAACGTCGCGATCGAGCCGACCACGCCGCCGCGCATGCCGTACACGAGGTGGCCGCCGGTGTACGCGATGAGAACGGGGAGCAGGTAGTGGATGAACGGACCGACGATGGTCGACAGGTCGGCGTTCGGGGTCCACCCGACCGGGATGAAGAACGCGGTGAAGATGCCCCACGCGATGAGCGCGGGGATGTTCGGCATGATCATGCCGCTGAGGAAGGTGCCGACCCTCTGAACGGCGACGCGTGCTCCCCCCGGCCGCTTCGCTCCCGCAGACGTCGTTGTCATGGTGTTGCCCCTCTCGTGTTCACGACGCGGTGGCCCGCGACGCGGTGATCTCGGATGCGGCGGCCTCAGCCGCCCGCTTGGCTTCGGCCGCTCCCTCAGCGGCCAGGGCTGCCCGGGCGAGCGCCTTCGCGTCATCCGGGCTGTACCGCGCGAGGGAGGCGCGGACATCTGCGAGTGCCGACGGCGACATCGACAGGCTCGTGGCGCCGAGGCCCACGAGCACGACGGCGAGCAGCGGGTCTGCGGCGGCCTCGCCGCAGATGCCGACGGGCTTGCCGAGTTCGGCTCCTGCGGCGCCCACCTCGCCGATCAGGCGGAGCACGGCCGGATGCCACGGATCCTGCAGGTTCGCGACGGTGCCGAGCAGTCGGTCGGCGGCCATCGTGTACTGCGTGAGGTCGTTCGTGCCGATCGAGGCGAAGTCGCAGGCCGCGAGCACCCGGTCGGCGACCAGGGCGGCCGACGGCGTCTCGACCATGACCCCCGCGACCCGCACTCCGAGTTCCTTCGCGAGTGCCGCGAAGTACCGGGTCTCCTCGACGGTCGCGATCATGGGCGCCATGACCCACACCTCGGCGTCGGTCGCGGCATCCGCTGCGGCGAGCGCGGTGAGCTGCTCCCGCAGGATGACCTCGGTGTGTCGCAGCGCCCGGATGCCGCGGAGCCCGAGTGCCGGGTTCTCCTCGTGTGCGGCGTTGAGGAACGACAGCGGCTTGTCGGCGCCGGCGTCGAGCACCCGTACGACGACCTTCTTGCCCTCGAACGCCCGGAGGAGCCTCGTGTAGTGCTCCTGCTGGTCGCGCACGCTCGGTGCGGTGTCATGGTCGAGGAAGAGGAACTCGGTGCGGAAGAGCCCCACGCCCTCGGCCCCCAGCCGCAGCGCCTCGGCGGCGCCGTCGGCGGAGCCGAGGTTCACGAGCAGGGGCACCGGCGTGCCGTCGGCGAGCGCACCCGGCGTCACGGGGGCGGCCTGCAGTGCGGCGCGTTCGGCGATCCGCGCGTTCGCCTCGGCGATCTGCTCGGGCGTCGGCGACGACACGACGAGGCTGCTCGCTGCGTCGACGACGACGGTGTCGCCGTCGGCGAGGGCCGTGGCATCCGCTGCTCCGACGACCGCGACGATCGACTTCTCGCGGGCGAGGATCGCGGTGTGCGAGGTCGGGCCGCCGTCGACGGTGACGAGCCCGAGGACCTGGTCGAGGTCGAGGGTCGCGGTGTCGGCGGGCGCGAGGTCCCGGGCGACGAGCACGAAGGGGTGGCCCGGGTTCGGCACGCCGGGCGCCGGGAGCTTCAGGAGGTGCGCGATGACGCGCTGGGAGATGTCGTCGAGGTCGGCGGCCCGCTCCCCCATGTACCCGCCCATGCCGGCGAGCAGGTCGCGATAGGCGGCGAACGCCTCGAACACGGCGCGCTCGGCGGTCTTGCCCGAGGCGAGGAGCTTCGTGACCTCGTCGATGAGGCTCGGATCCTCGGCCATCATGGCCTGCGCCTCGAGCACGTCCTTCGCCGCACCGCCCGCCTTCGCCCCGCGATTCGCGAGCTCGGCGGCGACGACCGACAGCGACGCCCTCGCCCGCTCCCCCTCGCGTTCGGGGTCGAGGTGGCTCGGCCGGTCGACCGGCTCGGGCAGGCGTTCCGCCATGCGCACGACCGGCCCGACGGCGACCCCCTGGCCGATTCCGGTGCCCCTGATCTCCATCATTCGCCCTCCTGCTCCGGTTGCCTGGGCGACGGATGCCGCGAGCTACTCGTCGTGGTCGGTGCTGAGGAGATCGACCAACTGGTCGAGCACCGCCTGCTCGTCACCGCCGTCGACGACGATCGTGACCTCGTCGCCGTGGTCGATCCCCTGCGAGATGACGGCGAGGATGCTGGCCGCGTTGACGACCGGCCCGCCGGTCTTCTGCACGGTGACCTGTGATCCCGATGCGGCCGCGGCCTGGGTGAAGAGCTTCGCCGGCCGTGCGTGCAGGCCGTGCGTGGATCCGATCCGAACTGTGCGTTCCACCATGATTCCGGTCTCCGTCGCTGGCTTCCGTTCCCTCGCTCAACATAGCCCGCACGCGGGTCGGTGACCACTGCGGCACGCGGCGAGCGCAGTGGCATCATGATCCGGCCCCAGCGAACTCGAGAGCCAGATCGAGGGCGTCCTCCCCGTCGGCCGCGGCAGCCGCGGTCTCGGGGAGGATCACGAGCGGCACGGATGCCACCGCCGCACGTTCGCGCAGCAGGCCGACGCGGTCGCCGAGGTGTGCGCCGACGAGGAGCACGTCCGCGTCGGCGAGGGCAGCGTCGAGCTGGGACTCGCTCGTGGCGGTCGCGTGCACGTCGAGTCCGCGAGCTGCTGCGGCTCTCCGGATCCGGTGTGCCACGAAGGTGCTCGAGGCACCTGCGCCGCAGACCACGATGATGCGCACCAGCAAGCCTCCTCGCCCGGCCATCGTCCGGTCCTCGTCGATCGTTCGGCCGCGGCGTGGAACCGCGATCGAGTCGATCATGCACCCGTCGGGGATCCGAGCTCCACCCGATTCCTTTCCGCACCCCGGGAAAATGCGTGAGGGAAGGCCCGCCGGCCGGTCGGCGGTGATTGACTGGGCGCACCGCACGGCGTCGCGTGGCGCCGCGACATCCGGGAGCAGCAGTGGCGCAGAAGTGGGAGCGACTCATCGAGGCGCTCGGCGCTGTCACGACATGGACGACGGCGTCCGAGCTCGCGGATCGGCTCGGGGTGACCACGCGCACCATCCGCAACTATGCGGCGCAGGCGAACGCGGGCGGCACCGTCGTCGAGTCGGGGCCTGCGGGTTACCGCCTCGACCGCGCGGCCTGGGCGGCCCGGCGTTCGGAGCCGCGGCGGGAGGCCACGCCCGCGGTCCGCGTCTCCCGTGTCATCCGGGCGCTCATCGATGCGACGGACGGCCTCGACGCGTTCGAGGCGGCCGCCGCGAACCACGTGAGCGACTCCACCTTCGAGGCCGACCTCTCCCGGGTGCGGGCACGCCTCGACGGCACGGGCCTCACGCTCGCACGTCATGGCGCCCGGATCACGCTCGAGGGACCCGAGACGGCGAGGCGTCGGCTGCTCGGTGCGCTCTTCCGCGAGGAGTCGGCGCGCGGCCTGCTCGAGCTCGATGCGCTGCGAGCGGTGTTCCCCGAGATCCCCGCGTTCCGCGCGGCGCTCGTCGCCGGGCTCGCCGAGGCCGGCTACGCCCCCAACGAGTACGGGCTCAACGACGTGCTCCTGCACACGGCCATCGCGCTCGACCGGGTCGCGCACGACCATCCGCTGGAGGCACCGGATGCCGCCGGGCGCGGGCCCCTCTCCGAACTCCTCGAGCGACTCATCGCCGAGCACTTCGGCACCGCGATCGGTCCGGCCGACCTCGCACATCTCACGCGGCTCCTCGAGACGCGCGCGGCGACTCGCACACGCGAATCCGCCCAGGCACAGGCCGACGAGCGGCCCGTCTCACCACGCGTACCCCTCGTGCGCCGCGTGGTCGCGAGTGCCTCGGCGGCGTACCTCATCGACCTCGACGACGACGACTTCATCGACCGCCTCGCCCTCCATGTCGACAACCTCGTCGCCCGGGCGAGCGAGTCGAGTTTCTCGCGGAACCCGCTCACCTCGTCGATCAAGGCGGCCTACCCGCTCATCTACGAGCTGGCGGTCTACATCGCGAGCGAGCTCGCCCGCTCCGAGGACATCGCGGTCAACGACGACGAGATCGCGTACATCGCGATGCACGTGGGCGCCCACCTCGATCGACGCCGCGCGCACGCCGAGATCGTGCGGGTGGCGGTCTCCGCGCCGGCGTACCACGACGTGCATACGGTCCTCGCGGAGCGGGTGCACGCCGCGCTGGACGACGACGTCGAGGTCGTGACGGCCGGCGCCGACCTCGGATCGGCAGACCTCGTGGTCTCGGTCATGGCCACCACCGCCCCCGCGGGGCGCCTCGTCGTGGTCCAGCCGTTCCCCACGGACGCCGACCTGGAACGCGTGCGGACCGAGGTCTCGCGCGTGCGACGAGCACGCCGGCGGATGCGGCTGGCCGCGTCGCTCGCCCGGTACATCGCACCCGAGCTGTTCGTCCGCGGCATGGGCGGCCTCGATCGGGAGGGCGTCATCCGCCACCTCGGCGACCTCATGATCGGGGTCGGCGTCATCGACCACGCCTACGTGGAGGGCGCTCTGGAGCGTGAGCGGCTCTCCTCGACCGCATTCACCGAGCAGCTCGCCGTGCCGCACGCGATGACCATGTCGGCGCAGCGCACCGCGATCGCCATCGCGATCGACGACACCCCCGTCGACTGGGGCGGCGCGAACGTGCACGTCGTCGCCCTCATCGCCTTCGCCGAGAGCGGGCGTGCCGAGTTCCAGGAGGTCTTCGACCAGTTCGTCGAGGCGTTCTCCGAGCGCGAGAACGTGCAACGGCTGGTGCAGGGCGCCGAGGACTACCCGGGGCTCCTCGCCGAGCTCGCCCGGCTCATGGAGCCCCACGGCGACTGACGGACTGAAGCCGGCGCGCTGCGCGCCGTCGCGGCGTCCGGCCGCCTATGGGATCGGCACCGGCTCCACGCCGAGCGGCGCAAGCGCGGCCGCGCCGCCGTCGGGGGCGGTGAGCACCCAGATGCCGCGATCGTGCACGGCGACCGAGTGCTCCCAGTGCGCGGCATCCGCCCCGTCGGCCGTGGTGACCGTCCACTCATCGTCGCGCACGAACGTGTCGACTGCGCCTGCGACGATCATGGGCTCGATGGCGACGACCAGGCCGGGCCGTACGGCCGTTCCGCGACGGTCGACGCGGTAGTTGAAGACGGGCGGCTCCTCGTGCATGTCGCGGCCGATCCCGTGCCCGACGTAGTCGGTGAGGATCCCGTACTCTCCTGCGCCTTGGACGTAGTCCTCGATCGCCGCGCCCACCTCGTTGAGGTGCCGGGCTCCCGCGAGCGCGGCGATGCCGTGCCAGAGCGCCTGCTCGGTGACCCGCGAGAGGGCCTCCCGAGCAGCCACCACCTCGGGCCGGCTCGCGTCGGGCAGCACGACCGTGAACGCGGCGTCGCCGTTCCATCCGTCGACGTCGGCACCTCCGTCGACGGAGACGATGTCTCCGGCTCGGAGCGGCCGGTCGCCGGGGATGCCGTGCACGACGTCATCGTCGACGGACACGCAGAGCGTGTGCCGGTAGCCCGGCACCAGCTGGAAGTTCGGGCGCCCCCCGATGCCGCGGATCACACGCTCGGCAGCGGCGTCGAGCTCGAGCGGGGTGACGCCCGGCGCGATCAGTCGTCGCGCCTCCTCGAGGGCCGCCGCGGTCGCGGATCCCGCCGGCAGCATGGAGCGGAGCTCGGCCGGCGACTTGTAGAGCGACCTGCGGAACACGTGGACGTCAGGCCGTGGCGCCGTTGTCGCCGTGGTCGCCTCCGGCGTTCAGGCCGCGCTTCGCCAAGGCGGCGAAGATGCGCTCGGTGACCTCGTCGAGCGTGCCGACGCCGTCGATCTCGTCGACGATGCCGTGGTCGCGGTACACCTCGAGGATCGGCGCGGTCTCGCGCTCGTAGATCGCGAGGCGGTTGGCGATCACCTCTTCGGTGTCGTCGGTACGACCCTGCTCGGCGGCACGCTGCGTGATCCGCGTGATGCTCTCCTCGCGCGGGACCACGAGCTCGATGACGGCGTCGAGGGACTCGCCGCGAGTGGCGAGGAATCCCTCGAGGTCATCGACCTGCCGCCGGTTGCGCGGGTACCCGTCGAGCAGGAAGCCGTGCTCGGCATCGGACTGCTCGAGGCGGTCGCGCACCAGCTCGCTCGTGAGCTCGTCGGGAACCAGGTGGCCCGCATCGATGATGGACTGCACCTTCTTGCCGAGCTCCGTGCCGCCCGAGACGTTCTCACGGAAGATGTCGCCCGTCGCCACCTGCGGCACGCCGAACGCCTCAGCGACACGCACGCCCTGCGTTCCCTTGCCGGAGCCCTGGGGCCCGACGATCAGGAGACGAGCCGAGGCGGATGCCGTCATCGGAGGAGCCCTTCGTAGTGCCGTTGCTGGAGTTGCGCGTCGATCTGCTTCACGGTCTCGAGGCCGACGCCGACGATGATGAGGATCGACGCGCCGCCGAACGGGAAGTTCGCATTCGCGCCCACGAGTCCGAGCGCGATCAGCGGGATCAGGGCCACGAGGCCCAGGTAGAGCGAGCCGGGCAGCGTCACGCGGGTGAGCACGTAGTCGAGGTACTCGGCAGTGGGACGACCCGCACGGATGCCGGGAATGAAGCCGCCGTACTTCTTCATGTTCTCGGCGACCTCGTCGGGGTTGAACGTGATCGCCACGTAGAAGTACGTGAAGCCCACGATGAGGAGGAAGTACACGAGCATGTACAGCGGCTGGTCGCCCTGCGTGAGGTAGTTCGTGATCCAGACGACCCACGGCTGCGGCTCATCGCCGGCCTGCGGCTGGTTGAACTGCGCGATGAGCGCGGGAAGGTACAGCAGCGACGAGGCGAAGATCACCGGGATGACGCCGGCCATGTTGACCTTGATGGGGATGTAGGTGTTGTTGCCGCCGTAGGTGCGACGGCCGACCATGCGCTTCGCGTACTGCACCGGGATTCGTCGCTGCGACTGCTCGACGAACACGACCGCCACCACGATGAGGAGGCCGACGGCGATCACGAGGGCGAAGATGTCCCAGCCGCGGGCCACACCGATCGCCCAGAGCGAGCCGGGGAACGTCGCCGCGATCGACGCGAAGATGAGCAGTGACATGCCGTTGCCGATGCCGCGCTCGGTGATCAGCTCGCCGAGCCACATGATGAGGCCGGTGCCCGCGGTCATCGTGACGACCATCAGCAGGATCGCGTACCAGGCGTCGTTCGTGATCAGCTGCGCACACGCGGGGTCGCCCGACGGGAACAGCGCTCCCGACCGGGCCACCGTGATGAGCGTCGTCGACTGCAGGACCCCCAGCGCGATGGTGAGGTAACGGGTGTACTGGGTGAGCTGGCTCTGTCCGGCCTGGCCCTCCTTGTACAGCGCCTCGAAGTGGGGGATCACGACGCGCAGCAGCTGCACGATGATCGACGCCGTGATGTAGGGCATGATGCCGAGCGCGAAGACCGACAGCTGGAGGAGCGCGCCGCCCGAGAACAGGTTGACGAGTTCGTAGAGGCCGGATGTCCCCTGGCTCGCCGCGAGACAGGCCTGTACGTTCCCGAAGTCCACGAATGGGGCCGGGATGAAGGACCCGAGCCGGAACAGGGCAACGATGCCCAGCGTGAACCCGATCTTGCGGCGAAGATCCGGCGTGCGGAAGATCCGCCCGATGGCGTTGAACACTCGTCCTCCTGTTACTCCGTGTGGGAGCGTGTTGCGCTGTTGCCGACTGGGTCCAAATGCGGCTCGAGCCTGTCGAGACCCCCGTGAATCATACGCGAGGTCCCGACAGGCTCGGGCTTTCCTTCGAGGTTCGGACTACTTGACCGAGCCGCCGGCGGCGACGATCTTCTGCTCGGCGGAGCCGGAGACCTTGTCGACCGCAACGTTGAGCTTGACCTGGATGTCGCCGTTGCCGAGCACCTTGACGCGCTCGTTCTTGCGCACGGCACCCTTCTCGACGAGGTCGGCGATGGTGACGTCGCCGCCCTTCGGGTAGAGCTCGGCGAGCTTCTCCAGGTTGACCACCTGGTACTCGACGCGGAACGGGTTCTTGAAGCCGCGCAGCTTCGGCGCACGCATGTGGTACGGAAGCTGTCCACCCTCGAACCCGGGGCGGATGGTGCCTCGGGCCTTCGAACCCTTGGTGCCGCGGCCGGCGGTCTTGCCCTTCGAACCCTCACCGCGTCCGACGCGGGTCTTGTCCTTCTTGGCACCGGGCGCGGGGCGCAGGTGATGCACCTTCAGCACGGGCTCACGCACGACATCGGCGTCCTTCTTCGCGGGCGCCTTCTTCGCAGCTGCCTTCTTCGCAGGGGCCTTCTCGGCCTTCGCGTCGCCGGCCTTCGCAGCGCCGGCCTTCGCAGCGCCGGCCTTCGCAGCGGCGGCCTTGGCCGGCGCCTTCTTCGCGGGAGCCTTGTCGGCGGCCTTCTTCGCCGGAGCCTTCTTGGGCTCGGCGGCCTCGGCGGCCTTCTCGTTCTCTGCCATTAGTCGATCTCCTCAACCTTCACGAGGTGGGCGACGGTCTTGACGTACCCGCGGTTCTGCGGGGTGTCGTCGCGAACGACCGAGTCGCCGATGCGCTTCAGTCCCAGGCTGCGCAGCGTGTCGCGCTGGTTCTGCTTCTCGCTCACCTTGGACTTGATCTGGGTCACCTTGAGCTTGGCCATCAGGCACCTGCCTTCGCTGCTGCGGCAGCCTCGGCCGCCTGGGCCTCGGCACGCAGGAGGCGAGCCGGGGCGACCTCGTCGTAGTCGAGGCCACGACGTGCGGCGACCGCACGGGGCTCCTCGAGCTCCTTCAGGGCCTGCACCGTGGCGTGCACGATGTTGATGGTGTTCGACGAGCCGAGCGACTTGCTCAGGACGTCGTGGATGCCGGCGCACTCGAGCACGGCACGCACCGGACCACCGGCGATGACGCCGGTACCGGCCGACGCCGGGCGGAGCAGGACGACGCCTGCGGCCGCCTCGCCCTGCACGGGGTGCGGGATCGTCATGCCGACGCGGGGGACGCGGAAGAAGTTCTTCTTCGCCTCCTCGACGCCCTTCGAGATCGCGGTCGGAACCTCGCGCGCCTTGCCGTACCCGACGCCGACGAGACCGTTGCCGTCACCCACGACGACGAGCGCCGTGAAGCTGAAGCGACGGCCGCCCTTGACGACCTTGGACACGCGGTTGATGGTCACGACGCGCTCGAGGAACTGGCTCTTCTCGGAGTCACGGCCACCGCGGTCGCGGCTCGGGCCACGGTCGCGGCTGCCACGACGGGCCTCCCGCGGCTCGTTCTGGGGAGCCTCGCTCGCGGCGGCGGTCTCCACGGGTGCCTCTGCCACTGCAGCCACCTCGTTCTCCTTCTTGTTGTCGGTCACAGGCTCAGCCCCGCCTCTCGTGCGCCATCGGCGATGGCGGCGACTCGACCGGCGTACTTGTTGCCGCCGCGATCGAACACGACGGAATCGATGCCGGCCTGCTTGGCACGCTCGGCCACGAGCTCGCCGACCTTCTTGGCCTTCGCGGTCTTGTCACCCTCGAACGCGCGGAGGTCGGCTTCCATGGTCGACGCCGAGGCCACGGTGCGGCCCTTGCTGTCGTCCACGACCTGCACGAACACGTGTCGGGCCGAGCGCGTCACGACGAGACGCGGGCGCAGCTCGGTGCCGACGATCTTCTTGCGAAGGCGGGTGTGGCGACGCGTACGCGCGGCCGACTTGGTCTTCACAGCCATGATTACTTACCTGACTTTCCGGCCTTGCGACGAACGACCTCGCCGGCGTAGCGGATGCCCTTGCCCTTGTACGGCTCGGGCTTCTTGATCTTGCGGATGTTGGCGGCGGTCTCGCCGACGGCCTGCTTGTCGATGCCGGCCACCGTGATCTTGTTGTTGCCCTCGACGGTCAGCGTGATGCCGGCCGGGGGCTCAACGGTCACGGGGTGCGAGAATCCGAGCGCGAACTCGACCGACGAGCCCTTCTGGGCGACGCGGTAACCGGTGCCCACGATCTCGAGGCCCTTGGTGTAGCCCTGCGTGACGCCGATGATCTGGTTCGCGATGAGCGTGCGGGTGAGGCCGTGCAGCGAGCGCGACTCGCGCTCGTCGTCGGGCCGCGTGACGAGGACCTGGTTGTCCTCGATCTTCACCTCGATGGGGGATGCGACGGTGAGCGCGAGCTCGCCCTTCGGGCCCTTGACGGTGACGGCGCCGCCGTCGACCGTGACGTCGACACCGGAGGGGATGTCGATGGGAAGTCGTCCGATTCGTGACATGGAACTACCACACGTAGGCGAGGACTTCCCCGCCCACACCCTTCTTCTCGGCCTGGCGGTCGGTGAGCAGACCGCTGGAGGTGGACAGGATCGCGACGCCGAGGCCGCCGAGCACCTTGGGCAGCTCGGTCGACTTCGCGTAGACGCGCAGGCCGGGCTTGGACACGCGCTTGATGCCCGCGATGGAGCGCTCGCGGTTCGGGCCGAACTTCAGCTGCAGCGTGAGCGTCTTGCCCACGCGCGCCTCGGCGACCTCGAAACCGGCGATGTAGCCCTCACGCTGGAGGATCTCGGCGATGTGCGCCTTCAGCTTCGAGTGCGGCATCGACACGGTGTCGTGATGCGCGGAGTTCGCGTTGCGCAGGCGGGTCAGCATGTCAGCGACCGGGTCGGTCATCGTCATGACGAATGGTTTCCTTACGTTCACCAGGTTTCAGCACCCGTTACACGAGTGATGACCTGTGGTGGCTTGCCCGAGCGGATGCCCGGACCGGGTCGGATGCCGCGAACTCGTCGCCCGCGGCATCCGGAGTTCAGCTGGCGGACGCGTCCGACCGGAACGGGAAGCCGAGCTGCTTGAGCAGCGCGCGGCCCTCGTCGTCGTTCTTGGCGGTGGTCACCACGGTGATGTCCATGCCACGGACGCGGTCGATCTTGTCCTGGTCGATCTCGTGGAACACGGACTGCTCCACGAGGCCGAAGGTGTAGTTGCCGTTGCCGTCGAACTGCTGGTCCGACAGGCCGCGGAAGTCGCGGATGCGAGGCAGCGCGAGCGAGAGCAGGCGGTCGAGGAACTCCCACATGCGGTCGCCGCGCAGCGTGACGTGCGCGCCGATCGGCTGGCCCTCGCGCAGCTTGAACTGCGCGATGGACTTGCGGGCCTTGGTGACCTGCGGCTTCTGCCCGGTGATCTTGGTCAGGTCGGCGATGGCTCCATCGATGACCTTGCCATCGCGGGCCGCCTCGCCGACGCCCATGTTCACGACGATCTTCACGAGGCCCGGGACCTGGTGCACGTTGGTGTAGCCGTGCTCCTCGGCGAGGGTCTTCGAGATCTCGGTCCGGTACTTGGTCTTCAGTCGCGGCTGGATTTTGCCAGCCTGCGTTGCCGTATCGGTCATTACAGGTCCTTACCTGACTTCTTGGCGTAGCGGACGCGGACGGTCTTCTGCACGCCGTCCTTCGTCACGGTCTCGGTGCGGAAGCCGACGCGGGTCGGCTTCTTCGACTCGGGGTCGACGAGCGCGACGTTCGACACGTGGATCGGCGCCTCGTGCGTCTCGATGCCGCCCGTCTTCGATCCGCGCTGGGTCTGGCCGACGCGGATGTGCTTCGTGACGTAGTTCACGCCCTCGACCACGACGCGATTCTCGGCGACGAGGACCTCGATGACCTTGCCCTGCTTGCCGCGGTCTCCGCCGCGCGCCTGGCTGCGGCCCGCGATCACCTGGACGAGGTCGCCCTTCTTGATGTTGGCCATGGTTACAGCACCTCCGGTGCCAGCGAGATGATCTTCATGAACTTGCGGTCGCGGAGCTCGCGGCCGACTGGTCCGAAGATGCGGGTGCCGCGGGGGTCGCCATCGTTCTTGAGGATCACCGCGGCATTCTCATCGAACTTGATGTACGAGCCGTCGGAACGACGCGTCTCCTTGACGGTGCGGACGATGACGGCCTTGACCACATCGCCCTTCTTGACGTTGCCGCCGGGGATCGCGTCCTTGACGGTCGCGACGATGGTGTCACCGAGGCCGGCGTAGCGGCGCTTGGAACCCCCGAGCACGCGGATCGTGAGCAGCTCCTTGGCGCCGGTGTTGTCGGCGACCTTGAGTCGTGATTCCTGCTGAAGCACTTTGAACTCCTTCTTTCAAGCAAGCGCGAGGCTTACTTGGCCTTCTCGACGATCTCGACGAGGCGCCAGCGCTTGGTGGCGCTGAGGGGGCGGGTCTCGCTGATGACGACGAGGTCGCCGATGCCCGCGGTGTTCTGCTCGTCGTGCGCCTTCACCTTCGAGGTGCGGCGCATGACCTTGCCGTACAGCGGGTGCTTCACGCGGTCCTCGACCTCGACCACGATGGTCTTCTGCATCTTGTCGCTCACGACGTAGCCGCGACGCACCTTGCGGTACGGGCGGTGCGAGGCCGTCTCGGCGACCTCGGCCGCGGCCTTTTCGGTCTCAGCCATGATCAGGCCTCCTTCGTCTCTGCCTCGGCTGCGGCATCCGTGGATGATGCGGCCTTGGCCTTCTTGGTCTTCTTCTCGGTCGTGGCCTTCGCCTCGACCGGTGCGGGCGTCGCCCGGATGCCGAGCTCGCGCTCACGGATGACCGTGTAGATGCGCGCGATGTCGCGCTTGACGGCACGCAGGCGGCCGTGGCTCTCGAGCTGCCCGGTGGCGGCCTGGAAGCGCAGGTTGAACAGCTCCTCCTTGGCCTTCTTCAGCTCGTCGACGAGTCGCTCGTCTTCAAAGGTGTCGAGCTCGTTGGGAGCGAGCTCCTTCGTTCCGACGGCCATTATGCGTCGCCCTCCTCGCGCTTGATGATGCGTGCCTTGAGGGGCAGCTTGTGGATGGCACGGGTCATGGCCTCGCGAGCGAGTTCCTCGGAGACACCCGAGACCTCGAAGAGGACGCGACCCGGCTTGACGTTCGCGACCCACCACTCGGGCGAGCCCTTACCGGAACCCATGCGGGTCTCGGCGGGCTTCTTCGTGAGCGGACGGTCGGGGTAGATGTTGATCCACACCTTGCCGCCGCGCTTGATGTGACGGGTCATCGCGATACGAGCGGACTCGATCTGACGGTTCGTCACGTACGCAGGGGTCAGCGCCTGGATGCCGTACTCGCCGAAGGTGACCTTCGTGCCGCCGGTGGCGTGGCCCGAACGGCCGGGGTGATGCTGCTTGCGGTACTTGACTCGACGGGGAATCAACATGGTTATGCCTCAACTCCTGCTGCCACCGGCTCCTGCGCCCGAGGCGCACGACGGGGGCGGTCATTGCGGTCGCCGCGCGAGGGCTTCTGCGAAGCCTGCTCGCGGGCGAGCTCCTTGTTGGTGATGTCACCCTTGTAGATCCAGACCTTCACGCCGATGCGGCCGAAGGTGGTCTTCGCCTCGTAGAAGCCGTAGTCGATGTTCGCGCGAAGGGTGTGCAGGGGCACGCGGCCTTCGCGGTAGAACTCGGAACGACTCATCTCGGCGCCGCCGAGGCGGCCGGAGACCTGGATGCGGACGCCCTTGGCGCCGGCGCGCTGGGCGCCCTGCAGGCCCTTGCGCATCGCGCGGCGGAAGGCCACGCGGGCGGAGAGCTGCTCGGCGATGCCCTGGGCGACGAGCTGGGCGTCGGCCTCGGGGTTCTTCACCTCGAGGATGTTGAGCTGGATCTGCTTGCCGCTGAGCTTCTCGAGGTCGGCACGGATGCGCTCGGCCTCGGCGCCGCGGCGGCCGATCACGATGCCGGGACGCGCCGTGTGGATGTCCACGCGGACGCGGTCGCGGGTGCGCTCGATCTCGATACGCGAGACTCCCGCGCGGTCGAGCGACGTCTGGAGCAGGCGACGGATCTTGACATCCTCAGCGAGGTAGTCGGAGTAGCGCTGTCCGGGCTTCGTCGAGTCGGAGAACCACCGCGACACGTGGTCGGTGGTGATGCCGAGACGGAAGCCGTACGGGTTGACCTTCTGACCCATTACTTCGTACCCTCCTCGGGCGTGGCGAGCACGACGGTGATGTGGCTCGTTCGCTTGTTGATGCGGAAGGCACGACCCTGCGCACGCGGTCGGAATCGCTTGAGGGTGGTGCCCTCGTCGACGAACGCGCGAGCGATGTACAGGTCCTGCTCGTCCAGGTAGGTGTTCGCGGCATCGGCCTTGACGCGAGCGTTCGCGATGGCCGAGGCGACGAGCTTGTACACCGGCTCGCTCGCGCCCTGCGGCGCGAACTTCAGGATGGCGAGCGCCTCCTGTGCCTGCTTGCCGCGGATCAGGTTGACGACGCGACGAGCCTTCATGGGGGTGACGCGGATGTGTCGCACGCGTGCGATCGACTCCACCATTTCTTCTCCTCCTTCACGCCACCGCGTCAGCGGCGACGGCCCTTCTTGTCGTCCTTCACGTGTCCACGGAAGGTGCGGGTGGGGGCGAACTCTCCGAGCTTGTGACCCACCATGGTCTCGGTGACGAACACCGGGATGTGCTTGCGACCGTCGTGCACGGCGATCGTGTGACCCAGCATCGCGGGGACGATCATCGATCGACGCGACCAGGTCTTGATGACGTTCTTGGAACCGGACTCGTTCTGCGTGACGACCTTGCGAAGCAGGTGGTCATCGACGAAGGGGCCCTTCTTGAGACTGCGCGGCATCTTCTACAACTCCTACTTGCGCTTCTTGCCGACGGTGCGTCGGCGAACGATGAGCTTGTCGCTTTCCCGGTTGGGACGGCGGGTACGGCCTTCGGACTGTCCCCACGGGCTGACGGGGTGGCGACCACCGGACGTCTTGCCCTCGCCACCACCGTGCGGGTGGTCGACCGGGTTCATCGCGACACCGCGCACGGTCGGGCGAACGCCCTTCCAGCGCTTGCGGCCGGCCTTGCCCCAGTTGATGTTCGACTGCTCGGCGTTGCCGACCTCGCCGACGGTCGCGCGGCAGCGCGCGTCGACGTTGCGGATCTCGCCCGAGGGGAGGCGGAGCTGTGCGTAGGGGCCGTCCTTCGCCACGAGGCGGACGGACGCACCGGCCGATCGGGCCAGCTTCGCGCCGCCGCCGGGGCGGAGCTCGATGGCGTGCACCACGGTACCGGTGGGGATGTTGCGCAGCGGCAGGTTGTTGCCCGGCTTGATGTCGGCGCCGGGGCCCGACTCGATCGGGTCGCCCTGCTGCAGCTTGTTCGGCGCCAGGATGTAGCGCTTGGTACCGTCCGCGAAGTGGAGCAGCGCGATGCGCGCCGTGCGGTTCGGGTCGTACTCGATGTGCGCGACCTTGGCGGGCACGCCGTCCTTGTCGTTGCGACGGAAGTCGATCACGCGGTACTGGCGCTTGTGGCCACCACCGATGTGACGCGTCGTGATGCGGCCCTGGTTGTTGCGGCCACCGGTCTTCGACAGCGGGCGGAGCAGCGACTTCTCGGGCGTCGAGCGCGTGATCTCAGCGAAGTCGGCGACCGACGAACCGCGGCGGCCCGGGGTCGTGGGCTTGTACTTGCGAATAGCCATAGTGAGTTACCTGTGCTCCCTAGCCGACAGCCGTGAAGATGTCGATCGAGCCGGACTTGAGGGTGACGATCGCGCGCTTGGTGTCCTTGCGCTTGCCGATCCCGAAGCGGGTGCGACGCGTCTTGCCCTGGCGGTTCAGGGTGTTGATGGACGCCACCTCGACGTTGAAGATCTTCTCGATCGCGAGCTTGATCTCGGTCTTGTTCGAGCGGGGGTCCACGGTGAACGTGTACTTGCCCTCGTCGATCAGGCCGTAGCTCTTCTCCGAGACGACGGGCGCGATGATGATGTCGCGCGGGTCCTTGTTGTGGACGGCGGAGCTCATGCGGAAACCTCTTCCTTCGCGGTGCTGTCGGCCTTGGGCGCCTTCGAGGCGATGAACGCCTCGAGCGCGGCCGTGCTGAAGACGATGTCGTCGGAGACGAGCACGTCGTAGGCGTTCAGCTGGTCGACCGGCAGCACGTGCACGGTCGGGATGTTGCGCACCGCTCGCGCCGAGAGCTCGTCGTCGCGCGTGAGCACGACGAGCTGGTGCTTCGACGGCGCGACGGCCGCGAGGAGCGCGACGGCGTCCTTCGTCTTCGCGACGTCGCCGTTCACGAACGACTCGATCGCGTGGATGCGGGCGCCGCGGGCGCGGTCTGAGAGCGCGCCGAGCAGGGCTGCGGCGATCATCTTCTTGGGGGTGCGCTGCGAGTAGTCGCGCGGCTGCGGGCCGTGCACGATGCCACCACCGGTCATCTGCGGCGCGCGGATCGAGCCCTGGCGGGCACGGCCCGTGCCCTTCTGCTTGAAGGGCTTGCGGCCGGCGCCGGAGACCTCACCGCGGGTCTTGGTCTTGTGGGTGCCCTGACGCGCGGCGGCGAGCTGGGCGACGACGACCTGGTGGATCAGCGGCACGTTGGTCTGCACGTCGAAGAGCTCGGCGGGGAGCTCGATCGTGCCCGACTTCTTGCCGGTGGCGTCGAGAGTGTCGATGGTGTTGGTCGCGGTAGCCATGGACTACGCCCCCTTCACTGCGTTGCGGACGAAAACGAGGCGGCCGCGCGCGCCGGGAACCGCGCCCTTGACGAGCAGGAGGCCCTTGTCGGCGTCGACGGCGTGCACGCGGAGGTTCAGCACGGTCACGCGCTCGCCACCCATGCGACCGGCCATGCGCATGCCCTTGAAGACACGGCTGGGGGTCGACGAGGCACCGATCGAACCGGGCTTGCGGTGGTTGCGGTGGGAACCGTGCGAGGCGGAGACGCCCTTGAAGTTGTGGCGCTTCATGACACCGGCGAAGCCCTTGCCCTTCGAGGTGCCGACGACATCGACCAGCTGACCGGCCTCGAAGGTGCCGTCGACGGTGAGCTCCTGGCCGAGCGTGTAGCTCGCGGCATCCGCCGTGCGGACCTCGGCGAGGTGACGACGCGGGGTGACTCCGGCAGCCTTGAAGTGGCCGGACGCGGGCTGGTTGACCTTGCGCGGGTCGATGGCGCCCGCCGCGATCTGCACGGCCTGGTAGCCGTCCTTCTCGGGGGTGCGCAGCTGGGTCACGACGTTCGGCGCGATCTCGATGACGGTGACGGGGACGAGCTTGTTGTTCTCGTCCCACACCTGGGTCATGCCGAGCTTGGTGCCGAGCAGACCCTTCACGTTCTTGGTAGCGGTGGACATGGTTACCTCAGAGCTTGATCTCGATGTTGACGTCGGCGGGGAGGTCGAGACGCATGAGCGAGTCGACGGCCTTGGGCGTCGGGTCCACGATGTCGATCAGACGCTTGTGGGTGCGCATCTCGAAGTGCTCGCGGCTGTCCTTGTACTTGTGGGGCGAGCGGATGACGCACACCACGTTCTTCTCGGTCGGAAGCGGCACGGGGCCGACGACCGTGGCGCCCGCGCGGGTCACCGTGTCGACGATCTTGCGCGCCGAGGTGTCGATGACCTCGTGGTCATACGACTTCAGTCGAATGCGGATCTTCTGTCCCGCCATCTCGAGCTCTCTCTCTGTCAAGGCGTCTTACCCCTTCCGAGGGCATCGGACGCCGCGTAGCTACTCCGTGTGAAGCACCACTGTTCTTCTGTCAAAGGCCGTGATCGAGCCTGTCGAAACCACCCCGCTGACGCGGTGGCCTCGGCACGCTCGACCCGAGAGCCTCACCGACCCCCGCGCTCGGGCGTGTCGCCCTCGCGAAACGGGCATGGTTCGCCCATGCTCGAAGTGGTGGTCGGTTGTATGTTCTGCTGCCCGCGGCCTAGCCTGACCCGTGGGGCCTCCCGACCGCGTTGGGTGGGGGCTTCCGGTGGCTATGCACTGCCTGGCAGTGATTCGAACGGCACGCAGCAAGGCACGCCGTTCGAAATGTTGAACTCATCGAGTTTGCCACAGTCGGGGCATCCATGCAACC
Source organism: Agromyces sp. NPDC052230 (assembly GCF_040679595.1). Classification (NCBI taxonomy): domain Bacteria; kingdom Bacillati; phylum Actinomycetota; class Actinomycetes; order Micrococcales; family Microbacteriaceae; genus Agromyces; species Agromyces sp. NPDC052230. The sequence continues at coordinate 223,648 of NZ_JBFAVC010000003.1, forward strand.
CGGGCGTGTCGCGCTCGCCCCGCTCATGGCGATATCGCAGCCCTCGGCGTGCTGCGGCATCCGTCGTGATGGAATCGAGGCGTGACGACAACAGGAGAGACCATGCCCGAGGAGCCGCAGACACCGACCGCGCACCGCATCAGCGAGCGGATCGGCCCGGGCAGCGTCTCGGTCGTCCGCACAGGTCCTCGCACCTACGAGGGCCTGAACGAGCGCGGAACGACGGTGCGCATCGGGCCGGCCGATGTCGACGGATGCTTCACACCCGGTGAACTGCTGAAGCTCGCGCTCATCGGCTGCGCCGGCATGAGTGCCGACCGGGTGGCGGCTCGCCGCCTGGGCGACGACTTCGCGATGACCGTCTGGGCGCACGGCAGGTCGGATCGCGACGAGAACCGCTACCGCCGCGTCGACGAGGAACTCCTCGTCGACCTCTCGGAACTCGAGCCCGATGAGCGGGCGACGCTCATCGACCTCATGGGCAAGGCGATCCGGCGCGGATGCACCGTGGCCCGCAGCGTCGAGGGCGCCATCGAGCTCGACATGCTCATCGACGGCATCGAGGTGGTGTGAGTCACAACGGCATCCGGACGCCCGGTCCGCCCGCCTCGGAGGTCGCCGCCTGCCCCGGACGGCGGAAGGGATCCTCGATCCATCGCTTCGAGGCATCCGCGATGCCGATCGACAGCAGGAGCAGCAGCACCATCCCGATCGCCGGGGTGGGCTGACCGGTGATGTACGGCGTGAACATGATGATCGGCCAGTGCCACAGGTAGAGCGAGTAGGAGATGTCGCCGAACCACTGCACGGGCCGCCACCCGGCGACCGGTGCCAGCGACATTGCCGCCCGGGGCATCCCCGCCCAGATGATCGCCGCCGTGCCGAGCACGGGCAGGAGCGCGATGGTGCCGGGGAATCGGTCCCCGTCGGTGAAGGCGAGCGCCGCGAACGCGATCGCCGCAAGACCCGCCCACCCTGCCGCGGCCCGGGTGCGGCGCAGCCGATCCCCCTCGCTGCGCGGCAGCAGGGCGAGGAGACCGCCGACGCCGAACTCCCAGCCGCGGGCGAGGGTCGAGAAGTAGGCCAGGTTGTTGTCCTGCAACGTCAACAGACTGCCGTGCACGAAGGACGCCACCGTCGTGACGACGAGCACGGCGGCGAGCATCTCGGTGCGTCGCCGGCCGGAGCGGGCGGCGAGCCACAGCGCGAGGATGATGAGGAGCGGCCAGACGAGGTAGAACTGCTCCTCGACCGACAGCGACCAGAAGTGCTGCACGGGCGTCGACGCGAGGTCGGCACGCGCCGGGATCTGCAAGTCCCGGGCGAGGTGCCAGTTCTCGACGTAGAGCGCGCTCGAGAGGGTCTGCTGCAGAAACGGGCCCCACTCGCGTCGTGGGACGAAGAGGAGGGTCGCCGCGGCGCAGGCGGTGAGCACCGCCATGGCCGCGGGAAGGATGCGGCGGCTGCGACGGACGTAGAACTCCTTCAGCCGGACCCGATCGTGGCGTTCCGCGTCACGAAGGAGCAGTCCCGTGATCAGGAACCCCGAGACGACGAAGAAGACGTCGACGCCCACGAAGCCCGCAGGCATGACCGCCGGCCAGAAGTGGTAGAGGAGCACGCATCCGACGGCGACGGCGCGCAACGCCTGGATCTCCGGGCGGACGGAGGACCGTTGAACGACCGCGGAAGCTGAGGACATCCCCTCAAGGGTAGGCACCGCCCCCGAACGAGGGCAGGACTTGACAGGAGTTTTGCGGGATCCGCGGGGGCGATGCCCGGGTACGACCGAGCCGAGACATCCGGGGACGACGAAGGGGCCGGGCCACGAAGGCCCGACCCCTGTCGGTATCCGAACCGGATGAATCCGGCGATCGGATGGGTCCTACTTGATGATCTTCGTGACCGTGCCGGCGCCCACGGTGCGACCACCCTCACGGATGGCGAAGCCGAGGCCCTCCTCCATGGCGATCGGCTGGATGAGCTCGACCGTCATGTCGGTGGTGTCGCCGGGCATGACCATCTCGGTGCCGTCGGGCAGCGTGATGACGCCCGTGACGTCGGTGGTGCGGAAGTAGAACTGCGGACGGTAGTTCGCGTAGAACGGGTTGTGACGCCCGCCCTCCTCCTTGGAGAGGATGTACGCGGTGCCCTCGAAGTTCGTGTGCGGGGTGACCGAGCCGGGGGCCACGACGACCTGGCCGCGCTCGACGTCCTCGCGCTTGGTGCCGCGGAGCAGGAGACCGCAGTTCTCGCCGGCCCAGGCCTCGTCGAGCTGCTTGTGGAACATCTCGATACCGGTGACCGTGGTCTTCTGCGTCGGGCGGATGCCGACGATCTCGACCTCGGAGTTGATCTTCAGCGTGCCACGCTCGGCGCGGCCCGTGACGACCGTGCCACGACCGGTGATCGTGAACACGTCCTCGATCGGCATGAGGAACGGCTTGTCCTTGTCACGCACGGGGTCGGGGATCGACTCGTCGACGGCGTCCATGAGGTCGAGGACCGACTGGACCCACTTCTCGTCGCCCTCGAGCGCCTTGAGGCCCGAGACCTGCACGACCGGCGCGTTGTCGCCGTCGAAGCCCTGGCTCGAGAGGAGCTCGCGGACCTCGAGCTCGACGAGCTCCAGGATCTCCTCGTCGTCGACCATGTCGGCCTTGTTCAGCGCGACGAGCAGGTAGGGCACGCCGACCTGCTTGGCGAGCAGCACGTGCTCACGCGTCTGGGCCATCGGGCCGTCGGTCGCCGCGACCACGAGGATCGCGCCGTCCATCTGAGCAGCGCCGGTGATCATGTTCTTGATGTAGTCGGCGTGACCAGGGGCGTCGACGTGCGCGTAGTGGCGCTTCGGCGTCTCGTACTCGACGTGCGAGATGTTGATCGTGATGCCGCGCTGGCGCTCCTCGGGAGCCGAGTCGATCGATGCGAAGTCGCGCTTCACGTTGGTGGCCGACGGGTACTTGTCTGCCAGGACCTTCGAGATCGCCGCGGTGAGCGTCGTCTTGCCGTGGTCGACGTGACCGATCGTACCGATGTTGACGTGCGGCTTGGTCCGCTCGAACTTGGCCTTAGCCACTGTGGGTCCTCCTCAGGACTCGTGTAGAAACCCCGGGCGCTGGATTGCGACCGGTGTGCTACGGGGTTGTGTTGATATGTTACGCGAACCGGTTGGCTCGTGCGTCGGAGGGCTACTCGCCCTTGTTCTTCTGGACGATCTCGTCGGCGACAGCCTTCGGGACCTCCGCGTAGCTCTCGAATTCCATCGAGTACACCGCACGGCCCGAGGTCTTCGACCGCAGGTCGCCGATGTAGCCGAACATCTCCGAGAGCGGGACGTGCGCCCGCACGACCTTCACGCCGGCGGCGTCCTCCATCGACTGGATCTGACCGCGACGCGAGTTCAGGTCGCCGATGACGTCACCCATGTACTCCTCAGGGGTGCGCACCTCGACGGACATGAGCGGCTCGAGCAGAACCGGGTTCGCCTTCCGAGCGGCCTCCTTGAAGCCCATCGAGCCGGCGATCTTGAACGCCATCTCCGAGGAGTCGACGTCGTGGGCTGCGCCGTCGAGCAGGATGCCCTTGACGCCGACCATCGGGTAACCGGCCAGGATGCCGTACTGCATGGCGTCCTGGAATCCGGCGTCGACCGAGGGGATGTACTCGCGCGGAACGCGGCCACCAGTGACCTTGTTCTCGAACTCGTACGTCTTGTCGGCCGTGATCTCGAGGGGCTCGAGCGCGAACTGGATCTTCGCGAACTGGCCCGAACCGCCCGTCTGCTTCTTGTGGGTGTAGTCGTGCTTCTCGACCGCGCGCTTGATCGTCTCACGGTAGGCCACCTGGGGCTTGCCGACGTTCGCCTCGACCTTGAACTCCCGCTTCATGCGGTCGACGAGGATGTCGAGGTGCAACTCGCCCATGCCCTTGATGACGGTCTGGCCGGTCTCGGGGTTGAGCTCGGTGCGGAAGGTGGGGTCCTCCTCGGCGAGCTTCTGGATCGCGGTGCCGAGCTTCTCCTGGTCGGCCTTCGTCTTCGGCTCGATCGCGACCTCGATCACGGGAGCGGGGAAGGTCATCGACTCGAGCACGACCTGCTTGTCGGGGTCGCACAGCGTGTCACCCGTCGTGGTGTCCTTCAGGCCGATCACCGCGTAGATGTTGCCCGCGGTGACCGAGTCGACCGGGTTCTCCTTGTTGGCGTGCATCTGGAAGATCTTCCCGATGCGCTCCTTCTTGCCCTTGGTCGAGTTGATGACCTGGCCGCCCGAGTCGAGGTGACCCGAGTAGACGCGGATGTAGGTCAGGCGCCCGAAGAACGGGTGCACCGCGACCTTGAACGCGAGCGCGGCGAAGGGGTCGGTGGCGTCGGGGTGACGCTCGATGATCTCGTCTTCGTTGCGCGGGTTGCGGCCCTCGACGGCCGGCACGTCGAGCGGCGACGGCAGGAAGTCGATGACGGCGTCGAGCATCGGCTGGACGCCACGGTTCTTGAACGCGGAGCCGCAGAGCACGGGGTAGATCTCGGAGTTGACGGTGAGCTTGCGGATCGCGCCCTTGATCTCGTCGACCGTGAGTTCCTCGCCGCCGAAGTACTTCTCGAGCAGCGCGTCGTCGGTCTCGGCGACGGTCTCGAGCAACGCGTGGCGGTACTCCTCGGCCTTCTCCTGGAGGTCGGCGGGGATCTCCTGCACCTCGTACTTGGCGCCCATCGTCACGTCGCCCTTGGCGTCGCCGGGCCACACGAGGGCCCGCATCTCGATGAGGTCCACGACGCCGACGAACTCGCTCTCCGAGCCGATCGGCAGCTGCAGCACGAGCGGCTTCGCACCGAGGCGCTTGATGATCGTGTCGACGGTGAAGTAGAAGTCGGCTCCGAGCTTGTCCATCTTGTTGACGAAGCAGATGCGCGGCACGTTGTACTTGTCGGCCTGGCGCCAGACCGTCTCGGACTGGGGCTCGACGCCCTCCTTGCCGTCGAAGACGGCGACGGCGCCGTCGAGCACGCGGAGCGAGCGCTCGACCTCGACCGTGAAGTCGACGTGACCCGGGGTGTCGATGATGTTGATCTGGTTCTTGTTCCAGAAGCAGGTCACGGCGGCCGACGTGATCGTGATGCCGCGCTCCTTCTCCTGCTCCATCCAGTCGGTCGTCGAGGCGCCGTCGTGCGTCTCGCCGATCTTGTGGTTCACGCCCGTGTAGAACAGGATGCGCTCGGTGGTGGTGGTCTTGCCGGCATCGATGTGCGCCATGATGCCGATGTTGCGGACCTTGCTCAGGTCGGTGAGCACGTCTTGTGCCACGGGGGTTCCTCCGGGGAAGTCAGGAGCGAAAAGGGGAGTGAGCGGATGTCGCGAGTGTCGACTCGCGACATCCGCTCATCGACTACCAGCGGTAGTGGGCGAACGCGCGGTTCGACTCGGCCATCTTGTGGGTGTCCTCGCGGCGCTTGACCGCGGCACCGAGGCCGTTCGACGCGTCGAGGATCTCGTTGGTGAGTCGCTCGGTCATCGTCTTCTCGCGACGCGCCTTCGCATAGCTCGTGAGCCAGCGCAGGGCGAGGGTGTTGGCACGGTGCGGCTTGACCTCGACGGGGACCTGGTAGGTCGAACCGCCGACGCGACGCGAACGCACCTCGAGGGTGGGGCGCACGTTGTCGAGCGCCTTCTTCAGGGTGGCGACGGCGTCCTGGCCGGACTTCGTGGCGACGTTCTCGAGCGCCTCGTAGACGATGCGCTGCGCGAGGTCCTTCTTGCCGTCGATCAGGATCTTGTTGACGAGCTGGCTGACGACCGGCGAGCTGTACACCGGGTCGGCGACGACGGGGCGCTTCGGAGCGGGTCCCTTGCGAGGCATTACTTCTTCTCCATCTTCGCGCCGTAGCGGCTACGGGCCTGCTTGCGGTTCTTCACGGCCTGCGTGTCGAGCGCGCCGCGGATGATCTTGTAGCGCACGCCGGGGAGGTCCTTCACACGACCGCCGCGCACGAGCACCATCGAGTGCTCCTGGAGGTTGTGGCCCTCACCGGGGATGTAGGCCGTGACCTCGGTGCCGTTGGAGAGCTTCACGCGGGCGACCTTGCGGAGCGCCGAGTTGGGCTTCTTCGGGGTGGTGGTGTACACACGCGTGCACACGCCGCGCTGCTGGGGGTTGGCCTTCAGGGCGGGAGCCTTGGTCTTCGTGACCTTGGGCGAGCGACCCTTGCGGACCAACTGCTGAATGGTTGGCACTGCTTCTCCTTGTTGGTGCTGCACGGTGACAGCGTTGATGGATTTCACATCACGACCCACCGGCACTGCAGAACTGCAGCGCCCGTTGCGTGGTGGGTATGCCGTGGGGGCGACCGATCAGGTGCCCTGCGAATGTGCGTCTGCTGCGAGCCCGAGACGTGGCATGCTGGGGCTCATCGGGATGAATACCTGCAGGCACGATTCAAGCGCGCGTCAACGCGCACACCCGATCAATAGTAATGCCGCGTAACCTTGCGGTCAAATGGCGACGGATACCGCGAACCCGTGTTCTCCGAGGGCGGAAGCCGTCGCGCGACTCGAGACCTACCCCGACCAGCCGGGCGAATCGAGTTCGCGATCGAGGTCGGCGAGGAGTTCCTCCACCTGCGGCTCGACGTAGGCCACGACGGCCTCCCCGATGCGATCCCGATGACGGGCGAGCTCGACGCAGATGCGCCGGCCGAGTTGCTTGGCGAACTCGTCGGCGAGACGCACCTCCTCGCGCAGCGCCTCCTTCTCCTCGAAGGTGAACGGGCGCGGCGCCGGCTCGTTCGTCTCGGCCGCGGCATCCGCTTCGAGCCCCGTCAGCGTGAAGAGGAACGGTTGGTCGGGCATGGGCTCGGGGTCGAGGTCGAGCCCCAGGAATTCGGGGTCGAGCCCCTCGCCCGCGCGGTACGGGCGGCGGGCCTTGCGCTCCTCGGCGAGGCGGATCTCGGTGTGCAGCATCGGCAGGTTGCGTTCGGTGTAGTCGTCGACGGCGACGTCGATGATGCCCTTCATGCGCATCGAGAAGGCGTGCTGCACCGGATGCGGCACGTCGACGTCGAGGCCGGCGGCGGCGAGGATCGGCGAGCCGAAGCAGCGGGTGCACAGCCGCACGCGGGCGCGGTGGGTGCCCGGCCGCCACCTCGGCAGCCAGCCCAGCCATCGGTCGACCTCGTGGCTGACGCGCGCCTCGATCGATCCCTCCACGCGTTCACGATACTGCCCGGTCGGCCCACGGCCGTCGACCCGGGTGCCGACTGGCGCGCCGCGCCGACCGCACGGCCGCGCATCGTGTCACTCCTCGTCGCGCTCCCACGGCCAGCGGGGGCGATCGATGCCGCCCGACTGCGCACCGGCGACGAGGAGCGCGAGCCACGCGACGATGGCCGCCAGCACCGGGATGAGCAGGCCGAACCAGCCGATGCCGAACCCGACGCCGAAGATGAGGCTCGCGAGCACCGTGCCAGTGGCGATGGCGAAGCCGATGATCGCGACGAGCACGGCGGCGCCCCATGCCCAGGCGGCGGCGAGCAGCGTCGGGCCGAGCACCCGCCCGGGCGTTCGCAGCGCGCGGCCCAGGTGCAGGAGCAGTGCGAGCGCGGATGCCCCGACGATCGCGGGCCCGACGAGGCGGCCGGCGTCGTCGCTCGAGATCACCTCGGCGTCGGTGAGGAGGCTCACGAACCCGTAGGCGGCCACGACGAGCGCGAGGTAGAGGGCCGTCGCGAACCCGGCGACCGGCCAGGCCCTGCGCGCGTTCTCCTGCATGGTCCGAGACTACGCCGCTCGGCGGATGCGCCCCGCCCGGGGCGAATGGATAGGCTGTGGGAGCCCTCGGGCCCGCCGGGCCCTGACGACCCGGAGGTGGACTGTGGCGGACGCACCCTACCTGGCGAAGCTCGACCACACGAAGACCGACGCCGGCCGCCGCGCGAACGCCGTCATGTCGGCCGTCGCCCTCGGCGTCGCCGCACTGCTCGCGGGCGGGCTCGTCGTGGCCGTCTCGGCCGGCATGGGGTGGTTCACCGTCGTGATCGCCTCGCTGGGCCTCGTCGCAGGTGCGGTCGTCGCCGTGCTGACCGCGCGCCGCCGGCGAGCGCTGAACCTCCTCGTCGGCGAGGACGACATCGCGCTCAGCGTCGACCAGGTCGGCATCCGACTCGCCGGCGCTCCGCTCATCGCCTGGGATCAGGTGGTCTTCGTCGGCGTGCTCGACGACCGCGAACGCACGGGCCGGCTCCAGCGCCTTCCCCTGTCGGGGCCGCTGGCGCGAGCGACCGTGCGCGCGGGCAGCCCGACGCTGCTGTGCGAGGTCGGTGTGCGCGACGGCGTCGGACTTCGTCACGCCTTCGGCGGCGCACGTGGTGCCGACCGGGTCACGCTCTTCGACGAGTTCGACGGATGCCGCCGCGGTCTCGTTCCCCTGATGCTCGATGCCGTCGTGGACGACGCGACCGCGCATCAGGCGGCACAGGTGCTCGTCCGCGAAGCGGAACGCCGAGGCATCCCCGCCCGGGCCTTCGATCGAGTGTTCGCGTACTTCGACTGGAAGGGCCCCATGATCGATCGCAAGTGGCCTGTGGAGAAGGGAAGCCGCACGTGACCGAACCCCAGGAGCAGCCACTTCGTGGCGCGGCCGACGAGGTGCGACGGGTCCGCTCGCGGCAGCAGGTCTTGGCGGCGATGGTGACGTTGGGTCTCGGCGCCCTTGCGCTCGTCCTTTCGGTCACGCTCTACGAGGCGATCGCGGATCTCTCATCGGGCTTCGAGGGACGCCGCTCCGGACTGCGCGGCTTCGTGGCACCCGGCGCCGTGATCCTGAGTGCGGCCGCGGTGATCGGGGGCCTCGCCTGGTTGTTCGCGTGGTCGTACCGGTGGGAGCGCGTCGAGACCGGCGCGCCGCTGAAGCAGCAGGCGAGTTCATATCTCGCGCTCCCGGCGCGCGAGGCAGCGACGGTGCTCGATCGGTTCCGCACCGGCGATCCCCGGGTCTACCTGCCGGTGCCGACCGCGAAGCACGGCGACGTGGTGCTCGGCGTCTGGTTGGTCCGCGACGACGCGGTCGCCTACGTCGGCATCGCGGTGCGGTCGGGTCGTGACTGGCAGGCGCTCCCGCTCGTCACGCTGCGCGACAACGCATACGTCGCCCTGAGCCGCCTCACGATCGACCACTACGGCTCGCGCCCGGGCCAGACGGTCGTCAACGGGTTCCTCGACCCGTTCATTCGGGGCTGACGAGCGGCGCCGGAGTCCATGGGCCGCCCGAACCGGTCAGACCCTGGCCCAGCCTGGGAAGCCCGCGCAACCGTCGGTGAGTCGGATGAACCCGTCGGTCCGGTCGGTGAGCGCGGCGTACGATGCCGCCGCGTCGCCGGCGTCCACGGCCTCCTCCATGCGGTCGAGGATGCGGAGGGCGGTCGGCATCCAGTCGAGGAAAGGGCCCGGCGGGATCCCCGACGGGTCATCGGCGAGGATGGCGCGCACCGCAGCGATCGCACGTGCGAGCTCGGGAAGGTCCTGCGGGCGCAGGGTGGCGGCGATGCTGACGCCGACGAGTTCGGTGACAGGGTCGCGAAGCCGGTCGCACCGCTGTTCGAGGGTGTCGGCCATCAGCTGGTCGCCCCGCCGCGATCGATGTCGAACTTCTCGAGCGGCGTGCGCACGCCATCGCGGAACGCGCCCAGCCCGGCGTCGAAGTCGACGGCCGAACCGACGAACAGCACCGTCTCGTCGGGCGCGACGTAGACCTTGCCGCCCCCGCGCACCGCGTGGACCAGGCAGACGCCGAGCGCGTCGGGCAACTCGATGATGTTCAGCGTCGGATCGTCCGTGAGCTTCGCGAAGAGTTCACGGCCGACCTCGACGAGCCGGTCGAGGTCGACGCCGGCGGCTCCGCCGGGCGTCCTGTCGGCGGGCGCGACGGGGAGGTGCCGGCGGACCTCGGGCTGGCCAGCGAGCTGCGCGATGAGGGCGAGGTGCTCGTAGAGTCCGGAGAGCTGCAAGTGCGAGGCGTCGGGCGAGCCGCCGAGGGCGAGCAGCGGCACATAGCCGAAGCACTGCTCGAAGTCGGGCGCGCCGTCGCGATCCCGGGCGGCCGGGTACGGCTGCCATTCCCATGCGATGTCGCGCTGAGCCGGGTCGTCGATGAGGGCGATGAGCTCGTCGAAGGTCGCGCCCTCGATGACGTCGATGGCACCCCAGCGAGACTTGACGACGAGATAGAGGCCGTTGGCGTGGACCACGAGGTCCCCCAGTGCCGTGGTGAAGAGCACCGTCGACCCGTCGGGCAGGCCGAATACGCCCTGGAGCATCTGTGCGGCCCGGGCCGGATCGACGACTCGGAAGTAGCGGTCGTCACCGACGAAGCCCGCGCCCTGGGCGCGCCACAGCTCCACGACCTCGGCGGGAACCTGCGCGGCGTACTGCGCGATCGTCTCCTCGGCGATCGGCGCGACGAGATCGAAGCTCCGGAAGGTCGTCATGCGTGCCTTTCTGAGAGGTGCGGCGGTGTCACTACGTCGGCGGATGCCCCGAACCGACGTCGCCAGGACTGGATGGCCGTGCCACCCCGCGGAAGTCTATCGACGGTGCAGCCGGGCGATATGGGGAGGCCTCCCCATGCACTCATCGACCCGCGTCTCGATGGGGCGGAACGTCGACCCCGACCTCGACGAAGGGCCGGACGAGCACGTCGTATTGCTCGTCGGTCAACTGTTCCATCTTCAGGATGGCGCGAGCCGCGATCACCATGGCGCTCTTGGCATCGGCGTGCAGGCCGTCACGAACGGCGTTGAGCTCGTCGGCTCTCGGCAGCAATGCGCTGCGCACAGCATGTTCGAGCTCGGAGTTCTCCGCAGCCGACGGCCTCGTCGCGCCGCTCGCCTCCTTGCCACCCGCTCGACGAAGTGCGACCGCACGGTCGAAAGCGGCCGCGAGCGACTCGGGCGACAACGCGTGCGCGTCGTCGATGAACTTGCGGGTCGACGCATCGAACATGGCAACGTCCTTCCACTGGGCAGAGCGCGCTCCGAGCAGGCCTCGGCGAACCTCTCGGTCCGCAGAGGTCAATCGGGCACCGCGACCGGCGTCATCTCCCGGATCTTCTCGAGGTTCAGGGTGTGCACATCCTCACGGACCGCGCCGGTCTGCTTGTCGATGAAGATCACGAGGTTGTCCCATCGGCCGAACGCCTCCTGGCCCTCGACCAGGAACTCGCGGGCACCCCACACCGGCAGGTAGTCGGAGTCGTCCTCGTACCACTCGGAGATGTACAGCTCGCCCGCGATGGCCGGCGGATGCTCGGCGAAGTGCCGTTCGAGCGCGCGTCTCGCGTCGTGAATCGTCATCATGGCTCCAGTCTCATTCCGAAGTCCCGCCGATGCCACTCGCGTTCGCGGCCGCCGCGGTCACGTCGATCGCTGCCGAGAGGCCAGTGAGAGCGCCCGGAGGAGTAAGTGACTCGGGCTCCCCTTCGTCACGGTCCTCCGGTGGGGTGGGGGGTCGCAGGGGTGTTGCTGATGCCTCCCCGAGAATCGGGCCAGGCGGCGGGGTCGTGGACGGCTGTCCAAGGATCGGGCCAGGCGGTGGGGCCGTGGATTCGAACGACTCCACAAGCTTGTGCAAGCCCTCGATCAGCTCACGGTTCTGCATCTGGAGGTAGCGGCGTTCACCCCAGGCACGTTTCCTGTCCGCCGGGCTTGCAGTGGGATCTGCGAGCGTCTCATCCATCTCGGCGATCAATTCATCATTGCGTTCCCGCCACCGGGCATTCGCCGCGACTTCCCGGTCGAAGATCTCCTTGGGCATACGCGAGCTTGCCTCCCAGTCCTTCAGCAGCTGCAGCTCCGCGGCGGTGTGCGGCCGAGACGTCTTGAGCACTTCGGAGGTCGGTACGAGGTCATCCACCCTGAGCACCTTGATCGTCGCCCACGGCTGTTTCGCGTCGTTGTAGAGCATGTTGTCGAGGTATGACGACACGTCCGTCTTTGCGACCTGCCCGTCATAGAACCTGATCCCGTCGGCCTCCTTGACCACCGTGTAGACGTGTCCGCCACCGGTCTTCCAGAACCCGCCGATGAATCCGCGACCACCGATGGGCCAGGACTCCGTCAGGGTCGCCAGCGCCGTCATCGCAGAGCCGTCGACTTCGACACCCAGATCCTCGAAGTCACGGCGCGAGCCGTCGGTCTGAACCCAGTCCGCGGCGATCTGCGTCGGGATGCGGCCCTCTCCGTGGAGCCTGGTTGCGCCGGTCTCTGGATCGGTGAAGAGACCCTGGATCGTCGGAGCCGCAATCACGTCGTACCCGCGGAAGCGCAGTTCCAACGCATTGACGACGTGGTGGCAGTTGAACAGGAACCGGAGCCTGTCGGTTCTCGCACCCTGCACGTTGACCGTTTCGACCGATGCGACCCGAGTCTCCTCGACCTGGAGGTGCGGGAAGTCGGCATCGAGGATCGGGTGGTGCACCGTGGCGGGCACGGGGTCGGCCGCTGCAAGCTCCTCCCGCGTCGATTCCGACTCGGGTGAGGATGATTCGGACGGCTCGGACGGATCCGTGTCCGCCGACGGCTCTGAGCCTTCGGGCTCGACCGAGGGTGCCGCGCCGTCAGACGCATCCACGGGGACGCCGACGTCAGGGGCATCCGATGCGGGATCACCGGACGTGCCGGTCGCCGACGGCTCGAGCGCCCCGGCCCGCGGCGCAGGTGCCGGAGTGCCGCTCGTGACCGGTTGCGCCGAGGCCAACTTCGCCTGCGTGGCGGCCGGGCTGCCGTCGACCGAGTTCGTCGCACCGAGATGCACGTTCAGCTTGACGTGGGGGCGCAGCTTCGGATCGACGGACGCCATCGCACCTGCGACATCCTGGCGAAGATCGTCGATACGGTGCTGCCACTGGCTGCCCAACGAGCTGTTGACGCGCAGCGAGCCGGCTCCGTCGTATCGGTCGGCCCGGCCGCCCGCGACCTGATCGGGCCCGTGCAGCACGGCCTGGCCCTTCATCTGAACGCCGGCATCGGCGAGCGCATGGTTGCCAGCGGCCTGTTCGCTCTTCGCGACGCGGTTCTGCTGCTCGTAGAAATCGACGTTGTGACGCCATTCGGCGATCGTGAGCTGGTTGAGCCCCTGCTGTTGCAGGCCGACCTGGCGCTGGAACTCGTCCCAGTCGTGTTCGGGGTTCGACATGTCGAACGCGTCGACCTCGATCGGGTCCTTCAACGAGTACGAGCCGTCCTCATTGCGAACGATCGGCGAGTCGGGTCGCGCCGCGAGCTCGTCGAGCTGGTTCCGAATCTCGGGGGTGCGCTCGGGGATGGCATATCCGTTGTACGTCGTTCCCGCGCCCTTCGAGCCGTCGGAGGCGTGATCGGGTGAGACCGTCGCCTGCCCCTCGAACCTCGTGTTCGCGAAGCGGTCGCCGTCGGGGGCGGATGCCTCGTGCGTAGCAGCGGTGGGTGCGACTCCCGATTGCGCCGCCGACGGCGGCGCATTCGTGACGCCCGACGTCGATCCGTCGGAGTCCACGACATGCTCGGGCCGGATCGAGGCGTCCCAGTTCGTCGCGTGCGGCTCGTTCGGAGGCCACGGGGAGCGGGTACCGGTCTGGGCGTCGAGCGACCAGACGGTCGTGCCGTCGAAGTAGGCGTTGAACCAGTGGCCATCGCCCGTGGACCGGTCGATGCCGACCACGCAGTGCGAACCGGGACCCATCGCCCGGAGCGATGCGTCGATCTGCGCGGGTGTCATCGGGGTCTGCGGGTTGCCGGTGCGCGCCTCCATCTCGGGAACGTCGAGCGTGCCGGTCGGGGCCTCGGCCGACGGCTGCCCGTTGAGGAAGTCGTTGAGGATCGACGAGGTGTTGCCGCAGTTGGTCGCGTAGCCGTTCTGCGGGTCCGACGGATCGTAGTTCGGATTGATCTCGCCGAGCGCGTGGTCGATCTGGTCGATCGTGCGATCGGTGTGGTTGTTCTCGGGCGTGTCTGGCTTGCCGCCGTCCGTCGTGCCGTTGTCGGTGCCGCTCTGGCTCGTGCCATCCGGCTTCGCCCCGGGCGTCCCGGATCCGGGTGCGGTGCCATCAGGCGTCGCGGCCTGGGGTGACGTGGACGCTTCGGGCGTCGAGCCCGTCGGTGTCTGCGCCCCCGGGAGGGTCGGCTTGGTGAGCAGTGCGGCGGCACCGGCGACGGCGGCGGCGCCACCGGCGGCGGCCGCCGCCTCCTCCGGCGCGAGTTCACCGGCATCATCGGCATCGGACGCGTCGGACGCGTCGGGCGTCGCCGCTCCAGCTTCGGCCGGGTCGGCCTCCGGCGCGTCGGCGGCAGGCGCGTCGGCGGCAGCGGCGTCGGCGGCAGGGGCGTCACCCTCGGCCGCAGCAGCCGGAGTCGAGTGGGCGGATTGAGTCGCCGAGGCAGCGGAGCCGGACGCCGCCGCGACCGGAGCGTCGTGCTGCGACGTCGCTGATGCCTCGACGGGCGCAAAGTCGGGGGCGGTCTCTGCCGCCGGCGAGCTCGCCTCGGGCGATGCGGGAGCGGATGCCTCCGGCGCCGCCGGGGCGGATGCCTCCGGCGCCGCCGGGGCGGATGCCTCCGGCGCCGCCGGGGCCGAGACGTCGGGCGGGGATGACGACGATCCGTCGGAACCGGCCGGCGCAGAAGCATCCGGAGTCGACGACGCCGGCGCCGACGCCTCGGGCGCGGACGGCGACGATCCGTCGGAACCGGCCGGCGCAGAAGCATCCGGAGTCGACGCTTCGGGGGCGGAGGATGCCGACGCCTCGGGCGCGGACGGCGACGATCCGTCGGGACCGGCCGGCGCAGAAGCATCCGGCGACCCGCTGGGAACGTCGACGGCATTCCCGCCGTCGATCGTGCTGGTGCCGGTGTCGCCCGCGCCGGGCGTCGGCCCGTCGTTCGAGACGTCGACCGGGGCGACACCACCCGGGTTCGATGTGCCGCCGTCGGCGCCGGCCGGCGTCGGGCCGTCGGGCGTGGTGACGCCCGCGCCACTGGGGTCGACCGTGGCTGTTCCGTTGCCGCCGGGGCGCACGGCGTTGATGCCTCGGGCACCGGCCGTCAGGCCACCGCCCAGCAGCGCGCCGAGCACCATGCCGGAGATGGGGTTGAACTCGTTGCCGGACAGACCCGACTCCACGCCCGAACTCACGAGGCCGTCGATGGCTCCTGCACCCGTTCCCCCGGCGACCTCCCGCGTGCCGGCCCGAAGACCCGGTCCGCCGCTGCCGCCCAGGAACCGCGATGCGGGAGAGGAGGCCGCACCCCCCGCGAATGCGGAGAGGAAGGCGGTGCCCACGTCCTGACGCTCGTAGCCCTCCTCACCCTCGCGCATCTTGTTGACACTCGCGGACGCGATGGCGCTGGCGAGGCCCGCCTGGAGACCCTCCTTGCCCGCGCGGAGACCGCCGCGCACGAGCGCGCCCTTCAACCCGCGGATGCCCTTGAGGAAGTCCTTGAGCCGGTCGATGAGCTTGGCGATCTTCATGCACCAGCGGATGACGGTCGTGCCGACCTTTGCGGCGGTCGCGAGTGCACCGAGGCCGGCGGTGACGACGGTCAGGAGTCCGCCGATCGCGAGCTCGGCGGCGATCTCGATCGCCATCTGCTTCAGGAACCAGCCGAGCTCCTCCCGCATCTGCCGGAGCTGGCTCCGGAAGTCGGCGATCCACTGCTGCATGGCGTCGGCGCTCTCGCGCATGCGATCGAGGCCCTCGGAGAGGCTGGTGCGGCACGAGAGCATCCGGCCCTGCTGCGGAAGGGTCATCGCCGCGACGTTCGGCATGCTGCTCGACACGCGGGACTTCGCGCTCTGGATACTGTCGCCGAAGCTGCCCCACGCGTCGGATGCCGCCTGCAGCTTGTCCTCGTCCCCGGTGGGGATCACGACCCCGATCTGGGCGAGCCCCCACTCGATGAGCTCCTGGAACTCGCCGAGCGGCCCGGGCCAGCCGGCACCGAGGGCGCTGGGCACCGAGGCCTTGCCCTCGTCGATGGTCGCCGTGGCCTCGGCGGGCGATGCCGTGGCGGGGTCGAGGCCTGCGCCGGGCTTCTGGGCGCCATCGTAGGCGCGGGCGGTGTTCGAGAGCGCAGCATCGACGATGCGGAGCGCGTTGCCGAAGGACGTCACCGCGCTGATGGTGGGGCCCGCCAGCGCGTCGTAGCCGTCACTGCCCTGGCAGAACTCCTCTGCGGCGTTGTCGTCGCCGGCCATGCCCCCGCTGTTG
The DNA here is from genome assembly GCF_040679595.1 of Agromyces sp. NPDC052230. Classification (NCBI taxonomy): domain Bacteria; kingdom Bacillati; phylum Actinomycetota; class Actinomycetes; order Micrococcales; family Microbacteriaceae; genus Agromyces; species Agromyces sp. NPDC052230. The sequence goes on from NZ_JBFAVC010000003.1 coordinate 239,881, forward strand.
CCCAGTCGATCGACGAGCGTCGTCACCGCACTGTCGAGCGTTCGAGCGATGCTGAAAAGGTCGTCTCCGTCTTGGACCAGGCGTGCCGGATCCAGCTTCACGTGCGCCATCTGTGCCCTATCCGAGATTCGATTCGATCTTCGACCAAGCGGTATTCAGGTCCTCGATCGTCTTGGTATACGAGTTGAACGACGCCTGCGCCTGCTTCTGCAGGGCCTCAGCGGTCCCCTCCAGCGCGGTCGCGCCGGCCGCCCACGCCGCGAACGAACCGAGGAACGCCTGCATCGCGGGACCCTGCCATTCGGCGGGCAGCATGTAGGCGAAGCCGCTCGCGCCCTGCTTCAGCGCGGAGCAGTACCCCATGAGCTCGGTCATCGTCTGCACGAGCGCGCGGAGCTCCGCGGTGTCGGCCTGTTGTTCAGCCACGGTCAACCCCATCCGGCGAGCTGGCGCCGTCGGGGGCGCTCCCCTGGACGACCTCGGGGACGTCGATGCTCGCCATCGACGACGCCTCCCACTCCACCTGCGGCTGCACGAGCGGTTCGCCATCCGGGCCGAGCCGGAAGACTCCGGTGCCGATGGAGTCGTCGTCGCCATCGCCGTCGGTGTCGCCGGATCCCCCACCGCTGGCCTGGCCACTCTTGCGCGAGCCGAGCATTCCGCCGCCGAAGCGCTCCACCTCGTCATCGCCCGCGTAGTCCCGGCCGAAGAACTCCGCCATGTCCTCGGCACGCTCCTCGCCGGTGGCGACCCGCTTGCCGAGGCCGCCGGACGCACTGCGCACCGCCACGAGACCCTGGCGTCCGCCGGTGAAGCTCCCGCCGACGCCCGCCTCCGTGCGGGTGTAGGAGCCGTCGGCGGCGATGAGCCCCTGCTGCAGGCCGGTCAGCGCGAGCCGAACCTGGCCGGCGAGCGCCATGAACGAGCCCCAGTTCTCACCGAACTTCTCCGCGTCCTCGCCGACCCAGGTGGTGCCCGCCACGCGCGTGACGGCTTGGTCCGCGGAGGCGAGGTTCGAATCGAACGTCGCCACCACGGTGCCGATCAGGGCCGCCACCTCGCTCAGCGAGTCGGCGCGAACCTTGAAGTAGACCATGCCAGATCCCTCGGTCGTGGCCGGATGCCGGCGCGCTGTGCGCGTCGGCACCGGACTCGCGGATGTCAGCCGTTGAACGTGCCGGCGATCGCGTTCTCGCTGTCTTCGTACGACAGCGCCGCCTGGTTGAGCAGGTCGCTGATGCCCTGCAGGGACTCCTTGAGCTGGAGACCGGCCTGGTCCCACTGCGAGTACAGCTCGTTGAAGCTCTGCGACGCGGTGCCCGACCAGTCGCCCGAGATGAGACCCTCGACGAGGGACTTCAGATTGGACAGCTGCGATTCGATCGACTGCGAGCCGGACGACAGTTGCCCGGCCACGCCTGCGAGCGAGTCCGAAGTGACGCGGATCTCCGCCATGGTTTCCTCCGTTGTTCAGCGAGTTTCAGGGTGCTCCGGTACGTTAGCGCGCCCGGCACCCCGAGCGAGATGGGGAGGACTTCCCATGCTCGTCAGAACGCGCGGACGACGAAGCTGATGTCGCCGACCCAGACCGTGTCGCCCGGGAACGCCTCGACGCGCGGCCCCGCGCTCTCCAGCTGGGTGACCACGCCGTTGCGTTCGATGCCCGACCCGTTGCTCGATCCGACGTCACCGACCGTGATCGTCCCGTCGGCGACCTCGAGGACCAGGTGCACTCGTGACACCGATCGGGTGTCGTCGGCGACCTCGATCCCCTGGACGCCCATGGCGAGCGCGGTGTCGCCCGGCTTCCTTCCGATCACGGCACTGCCGGCCACCGTGACGCGCTGCCCGGTCGAGAAGGCGAGCTCGACGCGGTCGACGCGGGTGCGCGCGACGGGCTGGGGCGTCGGCGCCGCAGACTCGACCGACGATTCGATTCCCGCTCGACGCTGCTGCCACGGGAGCGTGCCCGGCAGGGGCACGGCCTCGATCCGTGAGGACGTCGGACGCGGCCTCTGCGCACCCTCGGTGGGCTGACCGGATGCCGCGGGCGCGGCGAACTGCGACGGCACCGGCGGACGTGCGGGCTGCTGCGGGATCAGCTGACCGCACTCGAGGCAGTACATGCTGTTCGGCTGGAGCGTCGCGTCACAATAGACGCAGCGTGCAGAAGCCACGGGGGAGCACGTCCTTTCGTCAGCGGCGCGGGTCGCGGGGGGCGCCCGCTCAAGTGTATGGCGGCGGATGCCTCGTCACTGGCGGATGTCGGGCACCCGCACCGGGAGCCAGCCCGAGGCCGTGGAGAGCACTCCGGCACCGGCCGACGCCCGGCCGAGCATGAACTTGGGAATGGGCGATCCGATCACCTGCGTGCCGTTGATCGCGCTCTCGGGTCGCAGCACGAGCGCTCGACGCGACTTCTTGGCCTCGACTATGGGGCCGCCGAACAGGGTGGACACCGCCTCCGTGTCCGCGGCCACGATGAACGTGGCCCGGTGCCTGACGCCGGCCAATGCGTGCTCGATCGGCGCGTTCTTGAACTGCTCAGCGTCGTCGACGACGACGGTGACGCGTTCGCCGATCCCATCGAGGATCTCGTCGAGCTGCTGCGGGCTCGTATCGCCTGCGGCGATGGTCGGCGTGCCGTGGCCCGCGGCGACCTCGGTCAGGATCGACTGCCGAGCCGAGACGACGACGATCGGCTCCTTCCGCCACGCGAGCTGATGCACGACCGCCGCAAGCGTCGACGACCGGCCGGACTTGCGCGTGCCGGTGACCACGAACCCGCCCTCGGCGGGCCAGTCGAGCGTGAATCGCGACAGCAGGTCGCCTCCCACGGCCACGACCGGTCCGTCGGCGGGCCCCGAGTCCCCGAGTGGGAGGTCGTAGGCGGCCGTGAGGGCGAGATACGCCGGCAATGGGTCGACGCGGAACGGCCGCGGCAGTTCGGCGAGCTGCCCGAACTGGTCGAAGTGGTCGCGAACGAGCTCGACGGTGCGTCGGAGCGCGGTGGTCTGGGCCTCTCCCCTGGTGTCTCGCACCAGTACGGCCAGCTGCGCCTCGGCGCCATGGCTGCCGTGGAGCACGCGGCCCGGCGGCAGGTCGAGCGGGATGTCCTTGGCCAGGATGCCGGCCGTGCGGTAATCGCTGATGTCGCGCATCGGCAGCGCGTACTGCTCATCGATGAACGAGGTGATCTTGTCACCCGAGATCCCCCGGTCGCCGGTGAGGAGGACTCGCAGGCCGACCGCGGGTCCCTCTCGCAGCACGCGCATGAACTGGTCGCGGAACGTGACCAGCTGGTCGGGGTTCATCGTCGAGAGCATCCGCTCCCAGCCGTCGATGACGACGATCATGTACGGCAGCGCCTCGGCCGGTTCCGCCTGCGCCCGCTGCTCCCGGATATGACCGACGCCCGCGTTCGACAGGACGGCCTGACGATGGCCGAGCTCATCGAGGAGCCGCTGGACGAGTCGTGGGAGCCGGTCGGCATCGAGCTGCGTGACCACGGCACCGCAGTGCGGTGCGTCGACGAACGGGAGCAGCGCGCCGTTGCCGAAGTCGATCACGTAGAGGTGGAGGTCCGCTGGTGAGAACTGCTGCACCGCCTGCCCGAGCATGGTGCGCAGTGCCGTCGTGCGGCCGGACATCGAGCCGCCGAGGAACAGCACGTGCGAGCCGTCCACGACGTCCCAGGTGAGGGCCCGCTGCGACTGCTCGCCCGGAACGTCCTCGAGCCCGAGCACGATCGACGTCGGCGCCACCTGCTGGTCCTCGAACCGCTCGAGCGGGAGCACGGTGGGGAGCGGGACGAGCCACGGCGACGGGTTCTTCGGAATGCCGAGCTGATGCGTCGCGGCCGTGATGAGGTTGACGAGCGCCCGAAGATCGGTGTCGTCATGGTCGGTGTTCACCGCGTGCGTCGCCGCCGACGGCGGGTACTTCGCGGGGAACCCCAGCGAGGCCCACTCGAGCGGCGCCTTGCGGGGCAGCACCTTCACGGCTCGCTGCGCGCCGGGCCGGATGCCTGCCACGCGTGCGGTCTGGAATCCCGATGGGGCCGCCGACGGACCGAGCCGAACGTAACCACGTCCCGGCGTCCCCGCGCTGATGAGCGCCGCTTCCCCGGACCCCAGGATGTCGGTCGAATCCGAGCGATCAGTGACGCGCAGGGCAACCCGGAGGTTGATGTTCGACTGCATCTCGGGCGTGACCACCCCCGAAGGGCGCTGGGTGGCGAGCACGAGATTGACGCCGAGCGAGCGACCCACACGTGCGATACGCACCAGGCCGTCGATGAATTCCGGAAGCTCGGTCTTCAGCTCGGCGAACTCGTCGATCACGATCATCAGGCGGGCGAGTCCCCCGCGAGCGGCCGCTTCGGGATCCTTGGCCCAGGCGCCGTCGACGTCCTTTGCGTTCATGTCCCGCAGCACTCGTTCGCGCCGCTTCAGCTCGGCATCGAGGGAGGCGAGCGCGCGCTCCGTCTCGCGCGCGTCGAGGTTCGTCACCATGCCGACCGTGTGCGGGAGTCGCTCGCAATCCGCGAACGCCGAGCCGCCCTTGTAGTCGACGAGGACGAAGTTGAGCGCGTCTGGGCGGTTCGCCATCGCGAGACTCACGACGAGCGCCTGCAGGAACTCCGACTTGCCGGAACCCGTCGTGCCGGCGACGAGCGCGTGAGGACCGTCGCGTGAGATGTCGAGCGCGAACTCGCCGTCGGCGTTGGCTCCGACCACCACGAAGGTATTGCGGGGTTGCCGTTGCCAGCGATTGACGAGTTGGTCGGGATCGTCGAGATCGATCTTGAGGAGGTCGACCATGCGCACGCTCGTGGGCAGCATCGCCTCGTCGCCCACGCCGCTCACGTGGCGAATCGAGCACAGGCTCCGCGCGAGCTCCTCGGCCCGCACGATCGAGAGTCCGTCGAGCAGCACGGTCGGGAAGTACTCCGAACCCGTCTCGAACCGTGCGATGGACGGATCGGCCGGATCGATCACGACGACGCTCTTCGCCTCCTCGGGAAGCCGGGCGCGCTCCGTGTCGAGGGCGATGACGTGCATGCCGTGCGCCGGACCGTGTTCGAGCAGGGGCACCATGCCGGGCAGCATTCGGAAGTCGCGGGCGCCGTCGACGATGATCAAGACATCGCTGGGGACTTCCGCCCCCCGCTGGCCGGCAGCGCGCACGCGGTGCTCGAGCAGCACCGCGGCCTCGCGGATGCGTTCGCGGCGACTGTCGTCGGTGTTGCCGAACATCGCCGGCACCGTGCCGCCCGACTGGGCATGCGGCAGCCACTGCGCCCACTCCCAGACGACCGAATCGTCGCCATCGCAGATGATCACGACCTCCGCGTCGCGGGGTGAACGGAGCGTGCTGAACGACGCGAGCATGGCCCGGGCCACGTTGCGTGCGGCATCCGCAGGACCCGCGATGCCCACCACGCCCGTGCGCAGGTCGGCAGCGACGGGCACCGGCGACACGCCGACTCGACGCGGGGCCGTCCGGTCCTTGCCGCCGCCCTCGAAGCGAACGTCGAGCGCCACCTCGGTGACACCGACGCGCAGCAGCAGCGCATCGTCGTCGGCACGGCGCCGCTCCCAGAGTCGGGCGAGAGGCGCGGTCGCGATGTCGGTGACCACCACCGGGTCGGGCAACCGATACCAGGCCTCGAGTCGCTGGACCCGGGCGAGCTCGGCGATGCGTCGACCGGCGGCCTTGATGTCGTCGATCCACTGACGCTCGGTCTTCAGCCCCTTCTTCTTCGCCATCCGCCGGTTCGCAAGGAAGGAACCGATCACCATGATGGGGCTCGCCGCCGCCATGAGGAGCATGATCGCTCGGCCGAAGACGATCGCCATGGTGACGCCGAGGACGACGGGAATGATGGCGGAAAGCCACGGCATCGGCGACTGGTCGGGGTCCTCGGGCTTGTCACCGGGGAGCTGCACGACCGGTTGCTCCTTCGCGGGTCGGATCCGCGACGGACGGTTGAAGCCGCGGGCGCCGAGTGCGTCGCGCGTGAGGTCGGCGTCGGGCGCCGGGGTGACGCCGATGCGGAGCATGCTGTTGCCCAACTGCACGAGATCGGCGGGGACCAGGTCGACCGACCCCGCGACCGGTTCGCCATTGACCCAGATCGTCGCGTCGTCGGATGCCGCGGCGAGCGTCGACGTCAGCGGTGAAACGCGCCCGTCTCCCGTCGGCGACGCCGAGCTGATCGCGAGCGTCGCGTGAACCGGTGCGAGCGCCGGATCGGCGATCATGATCGAGGCCTCGTTGCCCGACCCGATGGAGTAGGCGGCACCCCGGGTGACGGGAACCAGGTCACCCGCGAAGGGCCCGCCGACCACCTCGATGCGAAGGGTGCCCGGTGCCGGCTGCGTGGTCGGCCGGGCGGGCCGGGTCGCTCCGGACAGCAGGGGTGTCTGGGCCAGTGGCGTCGTCGCCGGGACGGTGCGGTCGAGCAGGGTGGCCGGCACGCTCAACGACTCGGCGACCTCGCCGATCGTCGTCGCCTCGTCGGTCTCGAGCATCCACGACGTGGGCCCCCCGCTCTGCGCGGGGTCGTCGATCGTGATGCGAACCGTCATCCGTTCCACCCTTCCGAGGTGCTCATCGGGCGCCCACCCGGTCCAATATGCCGATGAGCGCTGCGAACGCGCCCGTGCGCTCGTCGCCCCGGGGCCCTGCCGGCAGCGCCGGCACGATCGCAGCGGCGACCGCGCCGCCATCGATCCTTCCGGATGCCGGAACAACACCCTCGGTGGGCAGGTCACCGCCCGCACGGACGAGCGTGACCGAGCCGGTCGACTGCTCGCCAGCGGCCGAGGCGACCGAGAAGCTGAACTGGTCCACCGCCGCCTCGCTGGACGTCGTGTACACGGCGACGCCGTCGGCTCCGCAGACGACGCCGCCATGCACAGGGGCACCGCACCCGGTGAAGAATGCGTCTGCATCACCGTTCGTGAACACGAGGGACGCGAGATCCACCGTGGTCGGGCCGGTCGCGTCGAGCGGCGCGAAGACGTCGAGGGCGATGAGTGCGGCCGGACCGGGACGGGTGACGGCGATGCCGAGGGTCGACTCGGGCGAGGCGGTCCCGTAGTCGTCGACGAAGCGGATCACGATTTCGGCCTCGCCTGCGTAGCCGGCGGCCGCTCGGAACACGACGTGCGTGGACGTCGCGATCGCGCTGCCCGCCGTCGCCGGACGCATGTCGACGACCTCGAGCGCCCCCCGCTCCGCGCAGACGGTGCACTCCACCCCGAGATCGCTGATCGGCACGAGCGACACGGAGCCCGCCGCAACCGGTGTCGCGGCGCGGGTGGGGGTGACCGTGGGCGCCTCAGGCGGGGCCGTCGCCACGATGTAGTCGAGGGCCAGGTCGGTGCGCCCGTTCGTGAGCCCGACCGGAATCGTGACGGCATCGGCATCCGGGTCGAATCCCGTGGCGGCGAGTTCGATCCGGTCCGCGTCGCAGCCGACCACGAGCGGCGAGGACGCGACCGGACCCGTGCAGTCACTGATCTGCCAGCCTTCGGCGGGTTCGATCGTCGCGGTGCCGAGATACGGGACGTCGATCCGCGTCGGGCTCGAGGGCAGGGGATCGGGCTCGGAGGCGCTCGCGGCGGATGAGGATGAGGGCGCGGACGCCGCTCCGGCGATGGTCATTGCGAGGAGCGTGACGAGAACGCCCCGCCACGTCGCCCCCGCCATCGTTCTCCCGTCGTCGCCGCAGTTGGCAGAGCGCCGGAGCGCCCGAGATAGTATGGTAGCGGTCGGCGTCGGCCGCTCGGTGCGTCGGAGCGCTACACCCGATCAAGCGTCGGCGAGTCGACCGTTCTGCCATCGATGAAGGGGAGCGATGCTCGACCGCCAACGGCCGCAGACGATCCAACGCCCGAGTCTCGGCTCCTCCCCCGGTCAGACTCGACTCCATGGATCGGATGGCGTGCGTCCGCTCGGCTCGACCGGATCCGTCCTTCCCGAGTTGGCCGAAGCGCCGCAACGCGAGCGCAAGTGGTGGCTGCATCCCGCATTCCTCGTCTCCGTCGGCCTCACCGTTCTGGCCCTCCTCGGCGCCGCCGCCTGGTTCGTCATCGCGGCGGTCACCGATGACTCGGTGCAGGTGACCGGCCTTTCCATTTCGGATGACGCCGGCAACGCACACCTCGACTGGAACGGCCCCGATTCGGCGTACGCCGTGTTCGCGGTGCACGGCGACGGGGAGGTCGTCGACCTCTCCCAGCTGATCCGGGGCACCGAGGCGTGGATCCCCTCCGCCGCGGGGCTCTACGGGGACGACACGTGTTTCGTCGTGCGCCCCGCGAGCGTCGACGCGGAGGTGTCCCTCGACGCGTCGGCCCTCGGCGGCCAGCGCGGTCAGAGCACGTGCGTCGCCGACGCAGCCCGATGATGTGGGTGCGGCATCCGGCCGCCATGGCCCTCGTCGCCGTGGGCGTGCTCGCCGTCGCGGGGTGCGCCGGTTCGGCCTCCTCCCCACCGAGCCCGAGCGGGGTGGCCCTCGACGCGTTCGACCCGGCCGCGGGCAACGGGCTCTGGCTGCTTGGTGGCGACGCCGCAGGTTCCGAGATCGTGGACTCGGTTCGCGAAGCGGGTTCGGTGCGCTACTCGGGCTCGTTCACCGAGCTCGTTCCCGGCACCTCAGACGTCGAACCGGCGCCCGGTCGCTCGCTGACGATCGAATACGCCGGCCGTCCGGGCACGGCGACCGCTCGGATCACCGCGGGTGATCTCGAGTTCGACGTGGTCATGGTCGACGGGCGCACGTACGTGCGAGGCAATGCCGCCTACGCTGAGCGCACGGGGATCGCCGCCGCGGCACAGGGGTACGTCTGCTCGGTCGGGGTGCAGACGCTGCTCGACGAGTGGGCACCCGTCCTCCGCCCGGCCGAGCTGGTGGCGTCGCTCATCGACTCGAGCGAATCACTCACGGTCGAGCCGCCGCAGTCCAACGAGTCCACGGTCTCCGTCGTCATGGGCGGGTCCGAGGCTCCCATCGGGGAGCTGACCGTCGCGCGCTCCGGAGCGCCGCTTCCGACCGGCTTCACCGCGGGCGATGGCAGCGGCGACGGCGCCTTCACCTTCAGTGCCTGGGGCGAGCTGGTCGACGTCACGGCTCCGGCCGATCCCATCGTCGACTGCGGCGGATGACGGGTGCCGCGAGCTGAGGCTCATCCCATTCCCGTGTCCCACTTCAGGGTGAAGGATCGATCGCCGAGCCTCACGCGCGTGCCTGCCCGCAGCGGCGTGGGCACCCTCGGTGCGAGGGTGCGCGTCGCGCCATCGGGGAGCGTGATCGTGACGCCGTTCTTGGATCCTCGATCGGTGAGCCAGAACGCCCCCGAGTCGATGCCGTAGGTCGCGTGGGTCTTCGACATGCGCATGGAGCGGTCGACCAGCGGCACGAGTTGCTCGACATGTTCGCCGGGCGCGGGCGTCGGGCCACGGCCGAGCAACCCGGATGCGGCGGCGATGATGCGAGAGCCGTCGTCGAACACGAGCTCCCATCGCGGGCCGGCCGGCGACGGTGCGGCAGCTCCGCCCCCCTGGACGGCCACCGACGCCGCGGCGAGCGGGTCGAGGCCACGCCTCACGTCGACCACGTAGCATCCGCCGATGCGATCGAGCCAGCTGCGCCCGCGCTGCTGCGGGTCCCAGCTCGACGAGGCGAACATGATCGCCGGACCCGTCACGGGCAGCACGAGCTGCGACGCCCAGAGCGTGAGCGCACGCAGCACGACCCGCCGGAACCCGGGCGCACCGACACGTGCCACGCTCACGGAGCGCAGCTCGAGTGCGGACTTGCCGAGCGTGAGCCCCCTGCGCCCGTGCAGGACCAGCTGCACGAGCGCGAACACGACGAGGAGCCCGTGGCTCACGGCGAGCAGGATGATCGGACCCGGCGGAAGTGCGGCCACGTCGCCGACAAGGATGGACGTGGACGAGCCGACGAGCTGCATGGCGCCGATGATGCCCGGCACCGAGAGCACGACCCACCCGGCTGCATCGAGCGCGAACGCCGCCGCTCGACGGGTCCCCGGTGCCGGTACGAGGCCAGGGCGCTCGGCGAACTCGGCGTCGGCAGCGAGCCCCGAAATCGCCTCGTCGTCGACGTCGAGAGTGACGCTCACTTCGCTCCTCGCCATGGATGGGACTGTCTCGCCACCCAATCCGATCGCGGGCGCACATGTCGATGGGGAGTGGTCACCATCCTCGACTCAGCAGCGTACCGGCACTCCGGCACTCCGTAGCACGGCACGGGCACCCGAGCACCGCTCGCCCGACACCGGAGCGAAGCGCGGTACCAGAAGAGGTCAGGGGCGCTGCGGCTGTGGTCCGGCTGCGAGCTCCCGGTCGTACTCCTCACGGGCGACGCGATTGCGTTCGCCGACCGCGCGGCCGCGCTTCGCGAGCCAGCCGCCGAACCAGATCGGGATCTCCCGTGCGATGAGGAACGCCGCGATCGCGAACGGGTCGAGCCAGCGATCGCGCAGGAACTCCGCGGCATCCTCGCGCGTGAACGTCCAGGCCTGCACCGCGAGCAGGGCGCCGCCCACGTAGGCGAAGTACACGAGCACGGCGACGAGCAGGCCGAACACCGCGTAGTACCACCACGCGCCCCGGTTCACGATGACCGCGAGCAGTGCGAAGCCCAAGAAGAAGGCGACGATCGGCACCCAGAAGAGCGGGCTCACGAGGAACTCCACGAACGCGTCGGTCGCCTCGGCGGCGTCGCCGCGTCCGAGCAGCAGCAGATACGCGACGCCCGCGTAGAGCAGCGCGAACACGATGGCCCCGATCAGGGCGACGAGCACGCCGAATCCTCGGTTGCTGCGGGTCTTCGGCGGCGTCGGCGCCTGCACGTAGACGGTCTGCGGGGCCGCGGCTGCGGGTACGGGCTCGCGCGGCTCGCGCATGGACTCGCGCTCGGGCTCCGGGGCGATCGTTGCGGCGCCCGCGGCGATACCTGGGGCCGCGACGGTGGCGGCCGGTACGTAGGTCTCGCGTCGCACGGTGTCGGCCGGAACCGGCCCGGGGACCCCGTCGTCGGCGTCGCGCGCAGCACGGGTGTCGTCGGCGTCGGAGGTCACGGGCGCGGCGTTCGCGCGGCCGACCGCGGCGTCGAGCCGGGCGGTCGCGTCCCTCGACTCGTCGCGCTCGTCGACGGGCTCGGATGCCGCGCGGTCCTGCACTGCGCTGTCGGATGCCTCGGGCGTGCGCGCCGAGTCATCCGCCGAGGCCGGCCGTGGCTCGTCGACGCGCTCCATGTCGCGCTCGGTGCGAGCCGTGCGGTCGGCGTCGTGCTCGTTCGCCGGCGCGTCGTGCTCGCTCGCCGGTGGCTCGTGGTCGGTCGCGCGTGGGTCGGGGGCGCCGTCGTCGTACGGGCGATCCGGGTCGGATCCGGGAGTCGTGCTGCTCATGATCGCGCTCCTTCCGGGCGCCGTCGCACCCGCATTCGTGGCCACTGTAACAACGGCGCAGCGCCGCGCGAGGCAGCCGCGCGGCGCTTCGCCGCACCGTGACCGCGGCGGGAGGCCTCCGGACGGCGCGCCTGAGACGCCGAAGGGCCCCGGATCGCTCCGGAGCCCTTCGGGGTGTTGCGGCGGCGGCCCGCTCGAGGCGGAGCCGCCGCCGCGGGATCAGCTGTAGTTGCCGGGCGTGAAGTCGTCGCTCGAGAACGCGTCGAAGTCGACGAAGCTGAGGTCGCCCTCGGCGAAGGCTGCGTCGTCGGCGAAGATGCGGTTCGGGTACCGCTCCGCCTTCGCCTCCTCCGTGGCCTCGACCGCGACGTTCCGGTACCGGGGCAGGCCCGTGCCGGCGGGGATCAGCTTTCCGATGATCACGTTCTCCTTGAGGCCGACGAGCGGGTCGGACTTGCCCTCCATGGCGGCCTGCGTGAGCACGCGGGTCGTCTCCTGGAAGGACGCGGCCGACAGCCACGACTCGGTCGCGAGCGAGGCCTTGGTGATACCCATGACCTCCTGGCGGGCCGAGGCCGTCTTCTTGCCCTCGGTGAGCGTCGCACGGTTGATCTCGTTGTACTTCATCCGGTCGACGAGCTCACCGGGAAGCAGGTCGGTGTCGCCGTGGTCGACGACGGTGACCTTGCGCAGCATCTGGCGCACGATGACCTCGATGTGCTTGTCGTGGATCGGCACGCCCTGCGAACGGTAGACGTCCTGCACGCCGTCCACCAGGTGCTTCTGCACCTCGCGGACGCCCTTGACCCGGAGGACCTCCTTCGGGTCGACGGTGCCGACGATCAGCTGGTGGCCGAGCTCGACGTGCTGGCCGTCCTCGACGAGCAGCGTCGAACGCTTGAGCACGTTGTACGCGATCGGCTCGTCGCCGTTGTCGGGCGTGAGGATGACCTTGCGCTGCCGCTCGGTCTCGTCGATCGTGATCCGGCCGGCCGCCTCCGCGATGGGCGACGCACCCTTGGGGGTGCGGGCCTCGAAGAGCTCCTGCACGCGGGGAAGACCCTGCGTGATGTCGTCGGCCGAAGCCGAACCACCGGTGTGGAAGGTGCGCATCGTGAGCTGCGTGCCGGGCTCGCCGATCGACTGGGCCGCGATGATGCCCACGGCCTCGCCGATGTCGACGAGCTTGCCCGTCGCGAGCGAACGGCCGTAGCACTTCGCGCACACGCCGACCGCGGACTCGCAGGTGAGGACCGAACGGACCTTGATCGTCTCGACACCGGCGCCGATGAGCCCATTGATGAGCACGTCGCCGACGTCGGATCCGGCCTCCGCCACGACCTTGCCCTTCGCGTCGACGGCGTCGGCCGCGAGTGAGCGGGCGAACACCGAGTTCTCGACGTTCGGGTCGCGCACGAGGTTGCCCGAGGCATCCGTCGTCGCGATCCGCAGGTCGAGGCCCTTGGTCGTGCCGCAGTCCTCCTCGCGGATGATGACATCCTGCGAGACGTCGACGAGACGACGCGTGAGGTAACCCGAGTCCGCCGTGCGGAGGGCCGTGTCGGCCAGGCCCTTGCGGGCACCGTGCGTCGCGATGAAGTACTCCGCCACGCTCAGCCCCTCGCGGTACGAGGAGATGATCGGACGAGGGATGATCTCACCCTTCGGGTTGTTCACGAGGCCTCGCATGCCGGCGATGTTGCGCACCTGCAGCCAGTTACCACGAGCACCCGACGTCACCATGCGGTTGATGGTGTTGTCGGTCGGGAAGTTCTCCTGCATGGCCCGGGCGACCTCGTCGGTGGCCTTGGTCCAGATCTGGATGAGCTCCTGACGACGCTCGAGGTCGGTCGTGAGACCCTTCTCGAACTGCGACTGCACCTTGGCGGCCTGCTTCTCGTACCTCGAGACGATCTCGCCCTTGTTCGGCGGCGTCACGATGTCGGAGAGCGCCACGGTCACACCCGAGCGGGTCGCCCAGCGGAAGCCGGCGTCCTTGATCCGGTCGAGGGTCGCGGCGACCTCCGTCTTCGGGTAGCGCTCGGCGAGGTCGTTGACGATCTGCGAGATCTGGCCCTTGCCGGCCTGCGCGTTGAAGTACGGGTAGTCCTCGGGCAGCGCCTCGTTGAAGAGCGCACGACCGAGCGTGGTCTCGAGGAGGTGGGGCTTGCCCGACACGAAGCCCTCGGGCTCGTCGCCCTCGGCGAAGTGCAGCCCCTCGAGGCGGATCTTCACCTTGGCACCGAGGTCGAGCGCGATCTCTCCCGGACGGTTCTGGTCGAACGCGAGGATGGCCTCGGCGATCGACGAGAACGCACGGCCCTCACCGGCTGCGCCGTCCTTCTGCGTCGTCAGGTGGTGCAGGCCGATGATCATGTCCTGCGAGGGCAGGGTCACCGGACGGCCGTCCGACGGCTTCAGGATGTTGTTCGACGCGAGCATCAGGATGCGGGCCTCGGCCTGCGCCTCGACCGACAGCGGAAGGTGCACGGCCATCTGGTCGCCGTCGAAGTCCGCGTTGAACGCGGCGCAGACGAGCGGGTGGAGCTGGATGGCCTTGCCCTCGACGAGCTGCGGCTCGAACGCCTGGATGCCGAGGCGGTGCAGGGTGGGCGCACGGTTCAGCAGCACGGGGCGCTCGCGGATGATCTCCTCGAGCACGTCCCACACCTGCGGACGCGAACGCTCGACCATGCGCTTGGCAGCCTTGATGTTCTGCGCGTGGCTCAGGTCGATGAGGCGCTTGATGACGAACGGCTTGAAGAGCTCGAGCGCCATCTGCTTGGGCAGACCGCACTGGTGCAGCTTCAGCTGCGGGCCGACCACGATGACCGAACGGCCCGAGTAGTCGACGCGCTTGCCGAGCAGGTTCTGGCGGAAGCGACCCTGCTTTCCCTTGAGCATGTCGCTCAGGGACTTCAGGGCGCGGTTGCCGGTGCCCGTGACCGGGCGACCACGACGACCGTTGTCGAACAGCGCGTCGACGGCCTCCTGCAGCATCCGCTTCTCGTTGTTCACGATGATCTCGGGAGCCCCGAGGTCGAGCAGGCGACGCAGGCGGTTGTTGCGGTTGATCACGCGACGGTAGAGGTCGTTGAGGTCGGAGGTCGCGAAGCGGCCACCGTCGAGCTGCACCATCGGGCGCAGCTCGGGCGGGATCACCGGCACGACGTCGAGCACCATCGCGGCCGGCGAGTTGCCGGTCTGCAGGAAGGAGCTGACGACGCGCAGGCGCTTGATCGCGCGGATCTTCTTCTGGCCCTTGCCCTCGGCGATCTGCAGGCGCAGGTCGTCGGCCTCGGCAGCCAGGTCGAACGCCTCGAGGCGCTTCTTGATGGCCTCGGCGCCCATATAGGCGTCGAAGTACATGCCGAAGCGGTCCTGCAGCTCGTGGAACACGGAGTCCTCGGGCTTGAGGTCGCCGACCTTGAGGGTGCGGAAGTCCTCCCACACGCGCTCGAGATGCGCGATCTGCTCGTCGGCGCTCTTGCGGACGCCGGTCATCTCCTTGTCGGCGGCGGCCTCGGCGCGCTTGCGCTGGTCGCTCTTGGCGCCCTCGGCCTCGAGCTCGGCGAGCTCGGCCTCCTTGCGCGCCATGAGCTCGGCGATGCGCGCGTCGCGCTGGTCGCCGATCGTCTTGATCTCGAGGCGGAGCTCGTTCTCGAGGCCGGGCATGTCGGCGTGACGGCCCTCCTCGTCGACGTCGATCACCATGTAGGCGGCGAAGTAGATGACCTTCTCGAGGTCCTTCGGCGCCATGTCGAGCAGGTACCCGAGGCGCGAGGGCACGCCCTTGAAGTACCAGATGTGCGTGACGGGAGCGGCGAGCTCGATGTGGCCCATCCGCTCACGGCGCACCGAGGACTTGGTGACCTCGACACCGCAGCGCTCGCAGACGATGCCCTTGAAGCGCACGCGCTTGTACTTGCCGCACGCACACTCCCAGTCACGGCTGGGTCCGAAGATCTGCTCGCCGAAGAGGCCGTCCTTCTCGGGCTTGAGCGTGCGGTAGTTGATGGTCTCGGGCTTCTTGACCTCGCCATAGGACCAACGACGGATGTCGTCGGCAGTGGCCAGACCGATGCGAAGCTCGTCAAAAGTGGTTGCGTCGAGCAATTTCTCTCCTAGAAAAGTCTCTGTCGTCGTTCTGGCCGGGTCAGATCTCGTCGATGTTCGACGACTCGAAGCGCGCGGAGATGTTGATGCCGAGCTCCTCCGCCGCGCGGAAGGCCTCGTCATCGGTGTCGCGCAGGCTCACCGCGGTGCCATCGGCCGAGAGCACCTCGACGTTCAGGCAGAGCGACTGCATCTCCTTCATGAGCACCTTGAAGGACTCGGGGATGCCGGGCTCCTGGATGTTCTCGCCCTTGACGATGGCCTCGTACACCTTGACGCGGCCGAGGATGTCGTCGGACTTGATCGTGAGGAGCTCCTGCAGCGCGTAGGCGGCGCCGTAGGCCTCGAGGGCCCACACCTCCATCTCACCGAAGCGCTGGCCACCGAACTGCGCCTTACCACCGAGCGGCTGCTGGGTGATCATCGAGTACGGGCCGGTGGAGCGCGCGTGGATCTTGTCGTCCACGAGGTGGTGCAGCTTCAGGATGTACATGTAGCCGACCGAGACCGGGTACGGGAAGGGCTCGCCCGAGCGGCCGTCGTAGAGCTGCGTCTTGCCGCTCGAGTCGATCAGGCGCTCGCCGTCGCGGTTGGGGAGCGTCGAGTCGAGCAGACCCGCGATCTCCTCCTCGAGTGCGCCGTCGAACACCGGGGTCGCGACCTTGGTGCCGGGGGCGGCCTCGTGCGCGTCCTTCGGGAGCTTCTTGGCCCAGGCCGGGTTGCCCTCGACCTTCCAGCCCTGCTTGGCGACCCACCCGAGGTGGGTCTCCAGCACCTGGCCGAAGTTCATGCGCCCGGGGATGCCGAGCGGGTTGAGGATCACGTCGACCGGAGTGCCGTCGGCGAGGAACGGCATGTCCTCGACCGGCAGGATCTTCGAGATGACGCCCTTGTTGCCGTGACGGCCGGCGAGCTTGTCGCCCTCGGTGATCTTGCGCTTCTGGGCGATGTAGACGACCACGCGCTGGTTGACGCCCGAGCCGAGCTCGTCGTCGCCGTCCTGCGCGTCGAACACCTTGACGCCGATGATCGTGCCCTGCTCACCGTGGGGAACCTTCAGCGACGTGTCGCGCACCTCGCGGCTCTTCTCGTTGAAGATCGCGCGGAGCAGGCGCTCCTCGGCCGAGAGCTCGGTCTCGCCCTTGGGCGTGACCTTGCCGACGAGGATGTCACCGGGGCGGACCTCGGCGCCGATGCGGATGATGCCGCGCTCGTCGAGGTCGGCGAGAAGGTCGGGGCTGACGTTCGGGAGATCACGCGTGATCTCCTCCTTGCCGAGCTTCGTGTCGCGCGCGTCAACCTCGTACTCCTCGATGTGGATCGACGAGAGCACGTCGTCCTTCACGAGGTTCTGGCTGAGGATGATCGCGTCCTCGAAGTTGTGGCCCTCCCACGGCATGAACGCGACGAGCAGGTTCTTGCCGAGCGCGAGCTCGCCGTTGTCGGTGGCGGGACCGTCGGCGACGACCTCGCCGACCTCGATGCGGTCGCCCGCCGAGACGACGACGCGGTTGTTGTACGACGTGCCCTGGTTCGAGCGGTCGAACTTGCGCAGGTAGTACGTCTGCGTGCCGCCCTCGTCGAGCTGGACGGTCACGAAGTCGGCCGACACCTCGGCGACGACACCCGCCTTGTCGGCGGTGATGACGTCACCGGCGTCGACGGCCGCGTAGCCCTCCATGCCGGTGCCGACGAACGGCGAGTCGCTGCGCAGCAGCGGCACGGCCTGGCGCTGCATGTTCGCGCCCATGAGCGCGCGGTTCGCGTCGTCGTGCTCGAGGAACGGGATGAGCGACGTCGCGACCGACACCATCTGGCGCGGCGAGACATCCATGTACCCGATCTCGTCGGCGTGGAACAGGTCGACCTCGCCGCCCTTCTTGCGGGCGAGGACGCGCTCCTCCTGGAAATGGCCGTCGGCCTTCAGCGGCGCGTTGGCCTGGGCGACGATGTAGTCGTCCTCCTCCATCGCCGTGAGGTAGTCGATCTGCTCCGTGACCTTGCCGTTCACGACCTTGCGGTACGGCGTCTCGATGAAGCCGAACGAGTTGATGCGCGCGAACGACGCGAGCGAGCCGATGAGGCCGATGTTCGGGCCTTCCGGCGTCTCGATCGGGCACATCCGGCCGTAGTGCGAGGGGTGCACGTCGCGGACCTCGACGCCCGCGCGGTCACGCGAGAGGCCGCCGGGGCCGAGCGCCGAGAGGCGGCGCTTGTGGGTCAGGCCCGCGAGCGGGTTGTTCTGGTCCATGAACTGCGACAGCTGCGAGGTGCCGAAGAACTCCTTGATCGCGGCGACGACGGGTCGCACGTTGATCAGGGTCTGCGGCGTGATCGCCTCGATGTCCTGCGTGGTCATGCGCTCGCGGACGACACGCTCCATGCGGCTGAGGCCGGTGCGCACCTGGTTCTGGATGAGCTCGCCCACCGCGCGGATGCGACGGTTGCCGAAGTTGTCGATGTCGTCGACGTCGAGACGGATGTCGACGTCCTTGCCACCGCGCCGACCTGCGATCGTGGTGCGCTCGTCGTGCAGGGCGACGAGGTACTTGATCGTGGCCACGATGTCCTGCACCGTGAGCACCGAGTCGGTGAGTGGCGCCTCGAGACCGAGCTTGTTGTTGATCTTGTACCGACCGACCTTGGCGAGGTCGTAGCGCTTCGGGTTGAAGTAGAAGTTGTCGAGGAGCGCACGCGCGGCCTCGGCAGCCACCTGCTCGCCCGGACGGAGCTTGCGGTAGATGTCCTTGAGGGCCTCTTCCTTGGTGAGGATGTTGTCCTTCTCCAGGGTGAGGGCGATCGACTCGTAGCCGGCGAACTCCTCGAGGATCTCCTCGCTCGTGAGGCCGAGCGCCTTCAGGAAGACGGTCACCGACTGCTTGCGCTTGCGGTCGATGCGCACGCCGACCTGGTCGCGCTTGTCGATCTCGAACTCGAGCCAGGCACCGCGGCTCGGGATGACGCGCGCGGAGTAGATGTCCTTGTCGCTCGTCTTCTCGGGGGTGCGCTCGAAGTAGACGCCCGGCGAACGCACGAGCTGCGACACGACGACGCGCTCGGTGCCGTTGATGACGAAGGTGCCCTTCGGGGTCATCAGGGGGAAGTCGCCCATGAAGACCGTCTGGGTCTTGATCTCACCCGTGAGGTGGTTCATGAACTCCGCGTTGACGTACAGCGGAGCGGAGTAGGTCTTGCCCTTCTCCTTGCACTCGTCGATCGTGTACTTCGGCGGCTCGAGCTCGGGGTTCGTGAACGAGAGCTGCATGGTCTCGCCGAGGTCCTCGATGGGCGAGATCTCCTCGAAGATCTCCTCGAGGCCGGTGGTCTCGGGCAGGTCCTTCCGGCCGGCCTCGACCGCAGCCTCGACGCGCGCCTTCCACGCGTCGTTGCCGACCAGCCAATCGAAGCTCTCCGTCTGGAGGGCGAGCAGATCGGGTACGGTGAGGGTGTCGGTGACCTTTGCGAACGAGAGGCGGCTCGCGCCGCGTCCGTTCTTGGGGGTGGGCGTGGTCGCGTTACGCGCAGCAGCCAAGTGAATAACCTCCATCGGCCCCGTCGGGCCGGTTCACTGTCGGTAGCGGAGAGTGGTTACCCCTCAGACGTATGCAAGTGCTCGAGGGTAAATCCCTCGGCACGCAAAGCCGACCGCAATATGAAGGCATGGTGGGTCTGGGAGCGCAAAGGTTAACTATATGCCGCGCGACGCGCTCTGTCCAGTCGAATCTTGACCTCTTCGCGAATCTCGGGTATAACCCGGGCGCGCTGCAACCGACTTCCCTGATCTGACGCGGTTTCCGGTCGAGCGGATGCCTCCTGCGCCCCGCATCCGGTCGAGACCGCGCGTTCCTCGACCGGTCGCCGGACATGGCACGATGCAGGCATGACGGAGCCGCACATCGAGTTCGAGCCCGAGGTGTTCTCGTCGACGGGACTCACGCTGCTCGTCGACGGGACGGCGCAGTCGCACGTCGACCCCACCGAGCCGCGGCGGTTGTTCTTCGAGTACGTCCGGCGCATCGGCCACGTGCTCGACGCCATGCGCCCCGCGGGCGAGCCGATCACGGCGGTGCACCTCGGCGGAGGCGCGCTCACCCTCCCTCGGTACGTCGCCGCCACCCGTCCGGGTTCGACGCAGGTGGTCGTCGACCACGACGCGGCGCTCATCGAAACGGTGCTCGCGCGACTCCCGCTGCCCGAGGCATCCGGCATCGAGGTGCTCATCGCCGATGCGCGCGACGCGCTGGCGACCCTTGCCGCACGGCCGTCGCCCACCTCGGTCGACGTCGTCGTCGTCGACCTCTATTCACGGCTCGACGCGCCGGCGTTCGTCGACGAGGTGTCGTTCATGGCCGGATGCCTCGGACTCGTCGCCCCCCGCGGGCTCGTCGTGCTGAACGTGGCCGACGCCGCGGGCCTGCGTCGCCTGCGCGCCCAGGCGCGCGCGCTCGCGAGGGCCGACCCGAGCGCCGAGCTCCTCGTCGCGGGTGACACGGGCGTGCTCTCGGGTGCGGAGGAGGGCAACGCCATCCTCGTGGCCGCGCCCGACGGGCTTCCCGCCGGGCTCGAGGGCCGGCTCGGCACCGCCGGGCCGTTCCCGGCGACCGTCCTCACCGGGCACCGGCTCGACGCGGCGCTCTGGGGCGTGTGCTGAGCCGAGACGCGACGTCTCGGCATCCGTCGCCTGAGCTGAGCGGATGCCGCGAGCCCGCATCCGGACGCCGGGTAGCGTGGCATCCGTGTCAGACCTCGAACGCCGCCTCGCCGTGAGCGGCCATCTCGCCCGGCTCGAGGAGTCCCGTCAGGCGCCGGGGTCGTGGACGCTCTACGTCGATGGCACGCCGCAGTCGCACGTGGAGCTCGACCGGCCCGACTGGCTCGGCTTCGAGTACGTGCGGCGCATCGGCCACGCGATCGACCTCGTGCGCGCCGAGGGCGAGCCGATCACCGCCGTGCACCTCGGCGGCGGTGCCCTCACGCTTCCCCGCTACGTCGCGGCGACCCGGCCGGGGTCGCGGCAGCAGGTGGTCGAACTCGAGTCCGACCTCGTCGACCTCGTGCGCGCGCACCTGCCGCTCCCCCGTGGTGCTCAGATCCGGGTGCGGCACGGCGACGCACGCGAGGTGCTGCAGAAGCTGCCGCACGGTCTCGACGGCGCCGTCGACATCGTCGTGGTCGACATCTTCTCGGGCGCGCGCACGCCCGCGCACGTGACCAGTGTCGAGTTCTACGAGCTCATCGCACCGAGGCTCGCGCCGGGCGGCATCGTCGCCGTGAACGTGGCCGACGGCGCGGGCCTCGGCTTCGCCCGCCCTCAGGCGGCGACGCTCGGGCACGTCTTCCGGCACGTGGCGATCGCGGCCGACACCTCGATGCTCAAGGGCCGGAGGTTCGGCAACGTCGTCATGTACGCCTCCGACGACGAGCTGCCGTTCGGCGAGCTGCCGCGCCGTCTCGCGAGCGACCCCGCGCCGGCCAAGCTCGTCGACGGCGACGAGCTCCGCCGGTTCATCGCGGGTGCGCCGGTGGTGACGGATGCCACGGCCGTGCCCTCGCCGCCTCCGGCGCGTTCGGTCTTCCTCTCGAAGCCCGGCGCCTGACGCGACATCCGCTCGCTCTCGTCCGGGTGGGTCAGGCGTGCCGGAACCGCACCGCCTGCCCCGGCCGCAGTTGCGCGACGGCGTCGAGCGAGCCGCGCGCCACGATCGCGATGACGGGATAGCCGCCGGTCACGGGCCGGTCGGCGAGGAGGATGGTCGGCTGGCCGCCGCTCGCCACCTGGATCGAGCCGGGCACCGTCGCCTCGCTCTCGAGCTCCCCGTCGAGGCGCCGCTCGAGTGCCGGGCCCAGGAGCCGGGCCCCGATGCGGTCGGCCTGCTCCGAGAGCCGCCAGTCCGCGTCGAAGAGCGCCTGCCGTGCCGCATCCGTGAACCAGTCCGCCCTCGGACCGGGCCGCAGCGCGAGCGTCACGGTGCCCGCGTGCGGCGGGAACGCGACGTCCTGATCGACGGCGGGCACGGATGCCGTCGGCTCCACGCCGATGTCGAGCACGTCGCCCGCCGCAACGGGCTCGGGGCCGAGCCCGGCGAGCGTGTCGCGTGAGCGGGAACCGAGCACCACGGGCACGTCGAGTCCGCCGCGGACGGCGAGCAGGTACCGGATGCCGCGCTCGGCCACGCCGACCTCGAGCACCGACCCGTCGGCGGCGCGGGCCGCGGTGTACGGGGGGACCGGCCGCCCGTCGAGGCTGACGCTGCCCCAGGCGCCGGTCACGGCGAACCAGGCCTCACCCTCGAAACGGGCGCGGAACCCGCCGACGAGCAGTTCGAGCGCCGCCGCGCCGTCGGGATTGCCGACCAGGCGGTTGGCGAGCGTGAGGGCGCGGCGATCGAGGGCACCGGACGCCGCGACGCCGAGCCGCGCGAACCCCGGTCGTCCGAGGTCCTCGACGAGGGCCAGTGGCCCCGGCTGCTCGACGTGAAGGCGGGTCATCTCACGTCGACCGCCTCGAACCGCACCCGGCGACCGGGCACGAGGAGCGCCGGCGGGTCGGCCTCGGGATTCCAGAGGTCGACGTCGGTGCGACCGATCAGGCGCCAGCCGCCCGGGCTCTGCCTGGGATACACGCCGCCGAAGGCCCCGGCGAGCGCGACGGCCCCCTGCGGCACGCGGGTGCGCGGCGCGGCGAGCCTCGGCACCTCGAAGGGCCAGTCGTCGCTCACGAGGTAGCCGAATCCCGGCGCGAACCCGATGAAGGCGACGCGCCACTCGGCGGCGACGTGGCGGGAGATGAGCGCTTCGGTCGAGACCGCGAGGAGCGCCGCCGTCGAAGCCAGGTCGTCGCCGTCGTAGGAGACGGGGATGGTCACGGGTTCGGCGGCGGCACCGGCGGCCCGCGAGCCCGCCTCGGCCGGGACCCGGCGCACCCACGTCGCGGCGGACTCGAGGGCGATGACACCCGGGTCGATCGCCACGAGGATGGTGCGCGCCGCCGGCACGAGCTCGACGACGCCGGGCCTCGGGTCGGCCGTGAGCGCGTCGTGCAGCGCGAGCACCTCCTCGAGACTGTCGCACTCCACGAGGATGGCCGACTCGCCGCTGGGCAGCAGCCGGCGGCTCATGCGAAGGACCGGATCTCGACGCCGGCGGCCTCGAGCGCGACCCGCACGGCGCGGGCCAGCTCGACGGCGCCGGGGGTGTCGCCGTGCATGCAGAGCGAATCGGGTGCGAGTTCGAGCCGACTGCCGTCGTCGGCGGTGATGCCGCCGGTCTCGGCGAGCTCGAGCGCCCGGTCGGCCGCCGCCGCCGGGTCGTCGACGACCGCGCCGAGCTCGCCCCGTGGCACGAGCGAGCCGTCGGCGACGTAGCCGCGGTCGACGAACGCCTCCCGCGCGTAGCGGAGGCCCGTGGCGTCCGCCGCCCGCTCGAGTGCGCTGAACGGCGGACCGAGGAGCGGCAGCGTCTGGTCGTAGCGGGCCAGCGCCTCGGCGAAGGCGTGCGCGGCCTGCTCGTCGGCGGCGAGACGGTGATAGAGCGCGCCGTGCGCCTTGACGTATCGCACCCGGATGCCGGCGCCGCGCGCGATGGCGTCGAGCGACCCCAGCTGCGCGAGGAACTCGGCGGCGATCTCGGCGGGACTCGTGTCGAGCGCGCGGCGACCGAAGCCGACCCGGTCGCGGTACCCCGGGTGCGCGCCGAGCACGACGCCGTGCTGGATCGCGAGGCGCACGCTCGACGACATGGTCAGCGGATCACCGGCGTGGTAGCCGCAGGCGATGTTCGCACTGGTGACCAGGGCGAACATGGCCTCGTCGTCGCCGACGCGCCAGGCACCGAACGACTCGCCGAGGTCGCTGTTCAGGTCGATCGCAGGCCGCATGTTCCCATTCTGCCGCCGCCCGGGGCACACTGAGGACGGGGAGGGCGGATGCCGCACGCGACGAGCACGGGCCGGGGGCTGCGCCGCGCGATCGGCCGCCGCACGGCATCCGTCGCCGCGATCGCCGTGGCCCTCACGCTCGCTGCCTGCACCCAGGCACCACCCGAGTCCGCCCCGACGCCGCTGCCGCTGCCCTCGACCAACCCGCCGCCCACGCCCGCGACACCGGCGCCGCCACCGCCGGTTCTGCTGCCATCGGGTGGCCCCGAAGTGATCGCGTCGGGACTCGATGCGCCCTGGTCGATCCTGCGGCTGCCGACGGGCGGGGTGCTCGTGAGCGAGCGTGACACCGCCGACATCGTGGAGGTCCTGGACGACGGATCGCTCCGCGTCGCCGCGACGGTGCCGGGTGTCTCCCCGGCGGGCGAGGGCGGATTGCTCGGGCTCGCGTTCCGCGCGGGCGACGGGCAGGACCCGGCGTACGTCTACGCGTACTTCACCGCGGCATCCGACAATCGCATCGTGCGGATGCCGCTCGCCGGTGCTCCGGGCTCGCTCGGGCTCGGTGCGCCCCAAGACGTGCTGACGGGCATCCCGAAGGCCGGCAACCACAACGGCGGACGCATCGCGTTCGGACCCGACGGGTTCCTCTACGCGACCTCGGGCGATGCCGGCAATCGGGACGCGGCACAGGACGTGGCTTCGCTGTCGGGCAAGATCCTGCGGATGACGCCCGAAGGGCAGCCCGCGCCGGGCAACCCGTTCGGCAACCACACGTGGTCGTTCGGGCACCGGAATCCTCAGGGCATCGCGTGGGATGCAGCCGGCGGCATGTGGGCCGCCGAATTCGGGCAGAACACGTGGGATGAGCTCAATCGCATCGAGCGGGGCGCGAACTACGGGTGGCCCGTCGTGGAGGGTCGGGCGGGCGATGGCCGCTTCGTCGACCCGGTCATGCAGTGGGCGACCGACGAGGCGAGCCCGAGCGGTCTCGCGATCGTGGGCGACACGCTGTTCCTCGCGGCGCTGCGCGGTGAGCGCCTGTGGTCGGTCGCTCCGGCCACGGCAGGCGGGGAGCCGACGGCCACGCCGTGGTTCGCCGGCGAACTCGGGCGCCTGCGCGACGTGGTCGCCGGCCCCGAGGGCGAGCTGTGGTTCATCTCGAACAACACCGACGGCCGGGGATCCCCCGGCCGTCACGACGATCGGCTCTTCCGCCTGACGCTCGCACCGAGGTGAACACGGCACCCCCGTTCGGGGGTCATCCCGACCCGGGACGACGGTGGCCGGGTCTATTCTCATCCCATGGCGGATCTGCATCGGGTTCGACGGTGGGCCGAGGCCCTCATCGTGCTGCACCTCGATGCCGACGTCTGGAGCTTCGGCTTCGACAACGCCAAGAAGCGCGCCGGGCTCTGCAACTACACGGCCAAGCGCATCTCGGTGTCGCGCTACCTGGCCGCGCGTTACGACGACGACGAGATCCACCAGATCCTGCTGCACGAGGTCGCGCACGCCATCGCCGGTCCGCGCGCCGGACACGGTCCGAGGTGGGCGACGATCGCCGCCGACCTCGGATACGTCGGCGAGCGCACGCACAACGGCGACGTCGCGCACGAGCTCGCGCCCTGGGTCGGCAGGTGTCCGGCGGGGCACGAGCATTTCCGCTACCGTGAACCGAATCGTCCCCTGAGCTGCGGCGTGTGCCGCCGCGGTTTCGACCGGGCCAATCTCATCGTCTGGCGCTACCGCGAGATCACCTCGACGGTGCGTCGCCGGGCCGCGAGCGCGGCCTCGGGCTGAGTCGGGCCGAGTCGGCTCGACGCGCGAATCGATGCATGCCACTGGGCGCATGCACGCGGCCTCAGCGCGCAGGCGAGGCATCCGTAACCGGCTAGGATGGTTGCATGCCCGTCTCCACCGTCTCCATCCCCGTCGGACAGTGGTTCACCTCCCCCGAGGGCGTGCGCTGGTGGTTCGACTCGGGCTCGTTCGCGCTCGACTTCGCGTACACGGGCGCCATCGGCGGCAACCCCGCCTGGGACCGGCTGCATGCCCCCGACGACCTGACCACGTGGCTGCACGACCGCTTCCCGGTGGTCATCGGCACCGCACGGTCGCGCGACCTCTTCGACGCGATCTCGCTGCGTGACGCCATCGGCCGCATGGCGAGGGCGTCCGCGCACGGCGCGGCGCTGCGCATCACCGACATCGACCTCGTCAACCTGTACGCGGCGACCCCCGATATCCCGCCGGTCCTCTCCGGAGGCTCGCGCCAGGCCGGTCGCTCGGTGCAGACGGTCGCCCAGGCGCTCTCGACGATCGCGCGCGACGCCGTCGACCTCTTCGATCCCGCGAACCACGGCCGCATCCGCGAATGCAGCGGAAGCGACTGCGCGATCGTCTATCTCGACACCTCGCGCGCCGCGACGCGCCGGTGGTGCTCGATGCAGCGCTGCGGCAATCGGGCGAAGGTGCGCGCGCACCGGGCGCGGGCACGCCAGGTGGTCGAGACCGCCGCCTGAGCGATCGGCGCTACACCCGGAACACGCCCTCGTGCAGTTCGGGCACGACACGTGTGACGTCGAGTCGGGTGGCGAGGCGCACCTCCGCCTTGCGTCCGTCCGCCGTGAGCTCGACGCCCGAGCCCGAGGCGCCGATGAGGTGCACGAGCGCGCGGCGCAGTCCCTCGAACGCTGCGGATGCCACGGCCGCCTCGGGTGAGGTGTGATCCAGGCCGAGGCCGACGAGCGCATCCACGACCGCGCCGGCCGTCAGCTGGTCCTCGATGGTGAGGCGGTCGGTGTCGCCCACGGCGACGACGGCGACGAGCATCCGCTCGCCGCGCTCCTCCTGCAGCGCGAGGATCCGTTCCGCTACGGCGGTGCGGTTGCGAAGCGACGCCGCCAGCACGATCGGGTCGTCGACGGTCGCGAGCGAGGCGTCGATGACCGCGGATGCCGCGGCGGCATCCGGACCGTCGATGCGCGTCTCAGCGCCCTGCTCCGCCGCCACGACGACCCCCGTCGTGAACAGCAGCGCATCGGCGAGCACCACCACGTGCACACCCGGCACGATCCGCCCGGCGCCCGAGGCGCCCCAGTCGAACCGGACCTGGTACTTCGCCTGACCGAAGGGCGTCGTCGAATCGCTCACCGCGACAGGCTAGCGCCGCCGCGAAGCGGGACGAAGCCGCGGCATCCATTCGTGACGAACCGCGACGCGAGCGCCCGACCGCGGCGCCGTCACCGGCCTCCGCCCATGCCGTCGTACATCGCGAGCGCCTCGGCGTCGCTGGCACGTGACGCCGCCCGGCGTGCGGCGTCGAGCGCCGCAACGGGGTCGGGTTCCTGACGAGCGATGACGAGCTGGCGCTCGGCCTCCGCGAGCCGGGTGCGGGCGTCGGCGCCGATGCGCCCGCCGCCGCGCCCGATCGCGGCCTGCGCGACCCGCAGCTGGCTCTCGGCGATCGCGATCGCGCCGCCGAGCGCGCCCCGGGCTCCGTCCAGTCGGCCCTGCGCGTTCCGCGCCGCAGCCCTCGCCACCTCGAGGCGGTCGCGAGCGGCACGGAGCCGGTCGCGGTCGGTGAACGGGTCGCCCGCGTGCTCCCCGCGTGTGGCGAGCACGGCCGAGGCCTCGCCGATCGCGGCACCGAGCGCGGCCTGGGCGCCGGCATCCTCCTGACGGTCGCGCTCCTCGCGAGCTGCGGCCAGTTCCGCGTCGAGGGCCTCAGCCGATTCGGCGGCATCGGACTGCGCCGTCGCGAGCACGAGCTCGACGCCCTCGACCTCGACGAGGTCACGCTCGGCGCGCGCGATCCCATCGGTTGCGACGGCCAGCAGGTCGGCGGCCGGGTCGGCATTCGCGAGCCGCCGTTCGGCGTCGTCGAGTGCGGCCGTCGCCCCGGCGAGCGCCGAGTCCACGCGTGCGACCGCCCCGTGCGCACCGGCGAGCGCACCGGATGCGAACCTCGTCGCGAGGCGTCCGAGCGCGGCGACGGCCTCGTCGAGCCGGCGAGCGAGGCGCGCAGCCTCCTCGCGGAGTGCGGGCACGCCCTCGCTCGCCCCACGCTCGGCCCGGCGACGTGCGCCGAGCGCGGCATCCGCCTCGACGATCTCGGCGAGCGCCGACTCGCACAGCTCGACGATGCGCGTCGACCCGCGCTGACGCTCGGCCGCCGTATCGGGTACGGCGTCGTCGAGGCGCTGCTGCAGGAGGAACGCCTCGCGCAGGCGACCTCGGGCCGTCTCGAGCGCGTCGCGCACGTCGCGCGCGACCGCGGCGCCGAACTGCGCCTCGGCGAATGCGACCTCGCGATCGGCCTCGCGCACCGCGGTGTCGGTCTGCACGATGAGGCCCTTCGCACGCACCTCGAGCCCCCGCCCGGCCTCGATGGCGGCCCGCTCCCGGCGAGCACCGACCCGGCGCAGCCCGATGGCCCCGGCACCGAGGGCGACGACGGCCCCACCGAAGACGAGGAGGGAGGGCAACCACCAGAGTCCGTCGGCCATGTGCGGGAGTCTAGGCCGTGCCTCCCAGATCGGTGTTGTCGTCGAGCCTGGCCGCGATGGCCTCGATCTCGACGAGCCATTCGGGTTCGAGGAGTTGTTGGACGACGACCGTGCGCGCCGCGAGATGATCGCCGAGGTGCGCCTGCAGGATCTCGACGTTGGCGGGGTCGAAATCGGCGGAGGTGAGGAAGAACCGCAGCGAGACGAGGTCGCCGTACTCCATGCCCGCGGAGGCGAGGATGTTGCCGAGGTGCGACCAGATGTTCGTGACCTGACCGGCGAAATCGTCGGGGAGCCGGGCTCCCGTCTCGTCGTAGCCGTTGATGCCGCTGATGTAGAGGGTGCGTGCGCCGGGAGGCACCTCGACGGCATGGGCGTAGTTCCGGTACGGCGGGAACACGCTCGCTGGGTTGTGGGCTTTCATTCAGACGTCCTTCGGTTGCTGAGCCTGCTGAACGGGTGAGCGACGGTTTCGGTGAGTCCGCGACGGCCGAGACTCTGGTCATGATGGTGTCGAACTCGACGGGTGTCAACGCCCGCGTCGCACAGGTCGGCTGGGTTTCCGCGTACCCGTGAAGCGCGTCGGGCAAGCCCGTGAATCCGCCGAGCGCGCTTGGCAGCGGCATCCGCTCGCCCTACTCTCGGCACATGCGCGTGCTCCTGAAACTCACGCTCGATTGCACACCGGATGCCGCATGGCGGGCGCTCCGGAGTCCGGCTGTGCTGCGGGAGGTCGTGGCCCCGTGGCTCGACTTCTCGTCGCTCGAGGCGGAGGGCCTGCCGACCGTCTGGCCGGAGGGAACGCACCGGGTGCGCGCCCTCGCGTTCCGCCGCTTCCCGGCCGGCGAGGAACTCGTCGACGTGAGCTACCCCGGGGGCCTTCCCACGGGCGTGCGCATGCTGCGCGACGCGGGCGGTGCGCTCACCGGGCCGCTCGCGCTCTTCGACCGCTGGGACCACCGCATGGCGGTCTCGCCGCTGCCCGACGGGCGAACGCTGTACCGCGATCAGCTGATCGCGAACGCGGGCCCGCTCGATCTCGTGGCGTGGTACCCGACCTGGGCGTTCTGGCAGTGGCGCGGCATGCGGCTGCGGCAGCTGGCCCCGGGCTGGTCGTACGACCCGCCGGGCACCGCAGACGCCGTCGCTGCCGAAGCGGCCTCGGCGAGCCGAGCGGATGCCGCGACCAGAACCGACGCCGCGTGACCGACTCGATCGGCTCCCTCCAGCTCGCCGACTGGCGCCGCCGGGTGTTCGGGCTGTACGGGGGCGTCCGCCAGCTCAGTGCGAAGGACCCGGCCGCCGGACACGAGCTCTGGGTCTCGGGTCGCGACGAGCTGTTCGCGGGGCATCCGCAGTCGCCGCTCCTTCCCGACGACCGGGCCCGGTTCAGGGGCCTCCCGGTTGCGCGCTACAACCCCGACTGGCGGTTCGAGCTCGAGGTGCTCCGGGCCGAGGAGCCGGTGCGCATCACGGTCGACAGCGCGTCGGACGGCCCGATTCCGTTCTCGCTCGTGGGCACGGTGCGGGTGCCGGCGATCGGCACCCTCGACGTGTGGCGGCTCACGGGATACGGCGGCGGACTCTTCGTGCCGGTGAAGGATGCCCTCGCCGGTCGCCCCGGCGGCACGTACGGCGGCGGGCGCTACCTGCTCGACACCGTGAAGGGGGCCGACCTCGGTGCGGGCGCCGCCGCCGACTCGCTCGTCATCGACTTCAACTTCGCCTACAACCCGTCGTGCGCCTACGACCCGTCGTGGTCATGCCCGCTCGCGCAGCCGGGCAACACCCTGGCCGACGAGGTCCCCGTGGGCGAGCGGATGCCGCGCTGACGGCATTCCCTCAGGGGCATCCGCTACAGTGGACACCGGCGAGCGCGGTGAACGCGCCGCCTGCGTCGTAGAAACGCTTCCGGGCAGGGCCTCTCAGGAGGGCGCCCGATGACTCATACGGCGAACGGATGCGCCGACCGGCGTCTTCGCCAACGTCCCATCGTCACGTCTCGATACGGCTGCCCCGCGGCCTGCACGACATCGATGGATCCCTGCCGGAAAGGCAACATGACCGACATCACCTTCGGCGCGCTCGGCGTGCCCGCTCCCCTCGTCGCGGCCCTCGCCGCCGACGGCAAGACCACCGCGTTCCCGATCCAGGTCGACACGCTGCCCGACACGCTCGCCGGACGCGACGTGCTCGGCCGCGGCAAGACCGGTTCGGGCAAGACCATCGCCTTCGCGCTGCCCATGGTCGCGCGCCTCGGCACCTCGCTTGCCGGCGGCAAGCGTCGCCCGGGCCGCCCGCTCGGCCTCGTGCTCGCCCCGACCCGCGAGCTCGCGACGCAGATCATGCAGACGTTCGAGCCGTTCACCAAGGCATACGGCCTCACGGTCACCACGATCTTCGGCGGCATCAATCAGACTCGCCAGGTCGCCGCCCTGCGCGCCGGCGTCGACATCGTCGTCGCCACGCCGGGACGCCTCGAGGACCTCATGAAGCAGGGCTACCTGCACCTCGACGCCATCGAGATCACCGTGCTCGACGAGGCCGACCACATGGCCGACCTCGGCTTCCTGCCGGTCGTCACGCGCATCATGGACAAGACTCCGCAGGGCGGCCAGCGCATGCTGTTCTCGGCGACGCTCGACAACGGCGTGGACAAGCTCGTGAAGCGCTACCTGCAGAACGAGGTGCGGCACTCGGTCGACGAGGCGAACTCGCCCGTCGCCCAGATGACCCACCACGTCTTCGAGATCGACGACGTCGACCAGAAGAACGAGCTCGTGCGCACCCTCGCCTCGGGCACCGGCCGCCGCATCCTCTTCATGCGCACCAAGCACCACGCCAAGAAGCTCGCGAAGAAGCTCACCGAGCAGGGCATCCCCGCGGTCGACCTGCACGGCAACCTGTCGCAGCCGCAGCGCGATCGCAACCTCGCCGCGTTCGGCGACGGCTCGGTGAAGGTGCTGGTGGCCACGGATGTCGCGGCGCGCGGCGTGCACGTCGACAACGTCGAGCTCGTCATCCACGTGGACCCGCCCATGGAGCACAAGGCGTACCTGCACCGTTCGGGCCGCACCGCGCGAGCCGGCAGCGAGGGCGACGTCGTCACGATCTGCCTGCCCGCCCAGAAGCAGGACCTGAAGACCCTCCTCCGCAAGGCCGACATCCGGGTGGCCCCGCAGCGGGTGTCTCCCACGGCGGCCGCCGTGACCGAGCTCGTCGGCGAGGTCGCACCGTACGTGAAGCCGCTGCCGAAGGCCCCGGTGCAGCAGCAGGGCGGCGGCGGCCGGTCGCAGGGTGCGAACGCGCAGCGCAAGCGCTCGGCACGCGGCGGCCGCGCCGGTCAGGCGGATGTCGCACCCTCGACGCCGCGTCGTGACCGTTCGGGCCGTGCGTCCGAGACGAAGGCGCACGCCCCCAAGCAGGGCGCCGGCCACAGCCGCGGCGCGCAGACCTCGGGCGCGCAGCGGGGGGCATCCGGTCGCTCCACCGCGAAGCCGCCGCTCCGCGTGGGCAGCCTCGTCTCGCCGCACAGCACGCGCACCAACCGGCGCGCGCAGGGCTGACCCGCTCCGCAACCGCAACCGCACGAACGAAGCCCCGCCGCCGACCCGATGGTCGACGGCGGGGCTTCGCTGTGCGATGGTGTGATCAGTAGGCGGCGTAGAAGGTGCCGAGGGCCCGGTCGACGGCGTCGAGGTCCGCATCGCCGATGGCCTGCGCCGCGACGATGACCGAGTAGCTGCCGGTGTAGTCCTGGGCGCCGACGACGACGTAGGTCGCGCTGCCGCCGCATCCGGTGAAGATCTCCCAGACGCCGGTGTCGAGTCCGTCGTCGAACGGCTCGCGGCCGGTGGAGACGCAGCCCTGCGCGGTCGGGAGCGGCCGGGAGCCGAAGGCGCATGTGCGAGCACCGGGGTACCACGGGCGGGGCCGGGAGCCGCCCCTGAACGTCGACGCGGGTTATCCCTGAGACGCCGGCGAACGGGTGGGGTTCGAACCCGCCGCCCCGCTGTTGCCGGTCATCCGGAACCCGCCGCCGTCGACGCTGATCGTCTGCCCGGTGATCCAGCGCGCCTGGTCGGTCAGGAGGAAGAACGCCGCACGCGCGATGTCCCAGTTGTTGCCCTCGGTCTGCAGCATCACATTGTTCGCACGCAGGACGCGTTGTTCCTCGGTCATGCCGCGGGCGGCGAAGGCGCCCCAGATCATGCCGACGCGCACGCAGTTCACGCGGATGCCACGGGCGGCGAGGCTTCCCGCTGCACCCGACGTGAGCTTCTCGAGCGCCGCCTTGCCGAAGGAGTACGGCAGGCCCGGTCCGCGTCCCTCGGCGGCCCCCGACGAGATCGTGACCATGGAAGCCCCGCGATCCATGTGCCGCTGGGCATGGCGCATGACGTACCAGACGGCCGTGAAGTTCAGCCGCATCGCGGCCTCGAACTGGTCGAGGCTCGCGTCGAACATGGGTTGCACCCCACCGCCGCCGATCGAGTCGGCGACCACGTCGAACCGGCCGAAGCGTTCCGCCGCGGCGGTCACGGCCGCCGCCACCGAGTCGTCGTCGGTGACGTCGACGGAGAAGTATTCGGCGACGCCGCCCGCCTCGCGGATCGCGCCGACGGTGCGCGCTCCGGCAGCAGGGTCGCGATCGAGGATCGCCACCGCCGCGCCGCTGCGGGCGCACAGCCACGCGATCGCGAAGCCGACGCCGCCCTCGGGGCCGCTGAGGCCTCCGCCGACGACGAGAGCGACCTTGCCCGACAGCCAGGGCTCAGGCTCGCGAGCAAGCGCGTCGCTGACCGGTACGGACCAGACCTCGGGAGTGGGGTCGGACATGCGGAATCTGGCCTCTCTGCCGGACGCGGGACGCTGACGCGGGACGCTGGGTGCGGGTCGGTCTCAGCGGACCGGGAAGGACTGGCCCGACCATGCGCCGAGCACCCGGAACACCAGGGACATGGCGGCATTCGTCGACCCGGCGACGATGATCGGGAGTGTCGCGGCCCTGGCATCCGCGATCGTCGGATGGAAGTGGTCGGGAGCGAAGGGACCGCCCGGAAGATGGCTCAGGCCCTTGCCCACCGCCTGCAACTGCGCCTCGGTGCGCCCGGCGTGGGCGACGATCCACTCGCGGACGTCCTGCTTGCTCATCCCGGCCTCGGCGAAGAGCCGTGCGTGCTCGGGGTTGAGGATGACGCCCGTCGGGCTGTGCCGCCCGATCAGGGCACCACTGCGCTGCACGGTGTCGACGAGGTCCGCGAGGACCTCCTCGTGACTGGTGAAGCTCCGGTTGTCGACGACCTCGAGCGTTCGAACGAGCATCGTCGACACCGCGCTCTCGCCGGCAGCAAGGCCCGCCTCGACCGAGAGCGGCTCCCATGGGCTCGCTTCCTCGTTCTCGCCGATGCACAGCTGCCACCGGCCGGCCGTGCCGATGGTCGCCTGTTCGAGCTCACGGGGACGAATGCCGAAGCCGTTGCGCACGGTCAGCCCGATCGCTCGCGGGATCGTCGCGTTCGCGCGGAACCCCGGCCCGAGCGCTCCGCCCGCGGAGTTGAGGCCGATTCGGTCGCGGATCGGGCCGTTGACGATCACCAGGGGACCGGGGCCGCTCGTGCTCTGCCAGCCTCCTCCTCGAGCCGAACGCTCGGCCGACAACGCATCCCAAGCCGCCAGGACGATCGGGAAGTACTCGGGGAGGCAGCCGGCCATGACGGCGTTGACGGCGATCTCGCGAACGGTGACCTCGCGTTCGAGCTGCGGATGCTGCGCCGCGACCTCGTCGGGGTGGCGCGATGTCGTGGCGAGCATGCGCTCGACCGAATCGGCGGTGGCGGGCAGGGCGGGAAGTCCGTCGGTCCAGCCCTGCCCGTAGATGTGCTCCGCGACTCCGACGGCGACGTCGGGATCGAGCGCGATGGCCTTTCCCGCTGTCACGCCGACACGGGGACGAGGGCTCGCTCGTCGATCAGGCGACGCTGCACGGCGTCGACGAGCTGGGCGCCGCGCTCGCGGATCTCGGCTGCCGAAAGATTCGCGATGGGGTGCTCGGTGAGGAGGAACGGGAAGTCGGGCGCGCCCTTCATTCCAGCCATCGCCGTCGACGGGTCGACGAATGCCTCGGTGCAGATCACCGCGGTGGGGATGCCCACGCGCTCGAGCGCGATGCCGTCTGCGACGGCTGACGCGCTGCACGAGCCGCAATCGCCCACGCCGATGACGACGACGTCGCACTCGCGGATGAGCTCCTCGATCAGGTCGACGGGCAGCGGCATCGCGAACTGCGTCTTCGTGCGCGGCACGAGGGTGACCGCGTCGTGACGCTGCGAGAGCTCCGCTCCGACGGCGTCGAGGATGTGGTCGGCGTTGCGCTTGGTGTTGCCCAGCAAGCCGATGCGGATCCCGTCGAGGGAAGGCGGGCGGGGGGCATCCGCCGGCGCGCCTGCGGACACCGCATGCAGGAGTTTCGTGGGATCGATAATCTCGGCAGTCATCTCGGGACCTTCCTGTTCGACACTTCTGACTATTGCGCTGTCCGTGGCCGGTGGCCGCTGCGATTCCATCTCATGGAACCCCGGATTCCGCGGTTTTCGCGGCTTCGTCGGCGCCCGGAGAAGGGGCGCGACGGCCGGAACCGTCACGCCCCTTCACCGCGTCAGGGTCAGCCCTTCCACTTCATGGTCAGCCAGTTGATGTTGCCGCTGGCCGTGCCCTCGTCGATTCCGACGAGGCCGTCCCAGCGGGTCGTGTTCACCGTCGGGAACGACGCGTTCGTCCACACCAGCGGAGCGAAGAAGATGAGCTCCTTGGCGCGCTGCTGCATGTCGCGGAAGGCCTCGCCGCGCTCCTCGCGATCAGTCGTCGAGTTGGCGGCGGCGACGGCCGCGTCGATCTCGGGGTCGCAGACGCCCGACGGGTTGCGGGCGGACATGTGGTCGGGGTTGCACTCGTACCAGCGCGAGATGCCCAGGCCAGGGTCGGCCGAGACGGTGGTGCGCAGGAATGCCAGATCAAAGTTGTTCTGGACATAGATCTGGTCGGTGAAGATCGCAGAGGTGACACCCTCGAGGTTGACCCCGATGCCGACCTCTTCGAGCATCGACTTGGCCTGCTCGGCCATCGCGACGGTGTCGGTGAGGGCCGTGATGTACTTGACGTTCAGCGAGAAGCGCAGGCCGTCGGCGCCGACCGGGTATCCCGCCTTGTCGAGGCCCTTGTTGATCGCCTTGACGTCGTAGGGGAAGTCCTTCTCGAAGTCGATGTCCTCGTCCTTGGCCCACTCCAGGGTGTCGGGGAAGAAGCCGTCGGCGGGCTCGCCATAGCCGGCCAGCGCCACCTTCGCGAACGCTTCGCGATCGAGCGCGGAGAAGACGAGGGCACGCACCTCGGGGTCGGCCAGGACCGGGTTGAGCGTGTTCATCTCGAGCACGACCGCCTGGGCGAAGAAGCCCTCCTCGAGGTGGACCAGCTCGGGCTTCCCCTGGATCTGGTCGAGCTGCGACGCGTCGATGGATGCCTTGTCGACCTCGCCCGAGATCAGGGCGAGCGCGCGCGTGTTCGTGTCGGCCATGACCGGGTAGATGGCCTTGTCGACCTGCACGTCGCCGCGCCAGTAGTCCTCGTTCTTGACGAGGATGACCTCGGCGCCGGAGGAGAACGACTCGAACTTCATCGCGCCGGTGCCGATGGGAGCCATGTTCGCGGGGTTGGTGACGGGGTCCGTGCCCTCGTAGACGTGCTTCGGGACGATCGCCTGCAGCGCCAACGTCTCGAAGAACGGCCCGAACTGCGAGTTCAGGTTCAGGACGACGGTGTGCTCATCGGGTGCCTCGACGGAATCGATCGACTTGACGAGCGCGGCACCGTAGGTCTGGAACTGCATGATCTCTTCGAAGTTGAACTTCACGTCCTCGGAGGTGAAGGGCTCGCCGTCGTGCCAGGTGACGTCCTCTTCGAGGGTGAAGGTCAGCGTCTTCTGGTTGTCGCTGTACTCCCACGACTTCGCCAGCATCGGATGGATCTCCGACTCGGTGTCGATGTAGACGAGCTGGTCGAAGATCGCCGCACCGAAGGCGGTGGTGGCGGGCGAGTTCGTGATCTGCGGGTTGAAGCTGATCGGGTCGGCCGAGATCGCGTCGATGTACACGGTCGGCTCGTCGGGCTTCTCGCTCTGCGGTGCGGCCGGCGTGGCCGAACAACCTGCGATGAGCAGGGCCGCGGACGCGACCGCCGCCAGAGCGGCTGATCGGGTCGTGCGCATGGATCTCATGGGAGTACCTCTCTGTGGCTCCGAGCGCAGAGGTGCGCTCGGACGGGGGATGGGTATTCAGTTGTGCTGCCGGCCGGCCGCCAGGTCAGAGGACGGTCTCCAAGATGAGCTCGGAGGCCAGCAGATTCTGGGTGTACGGATGCTGTGGATCCTCGAAGATCTGCTGCCTGGTGCCGGATTCGACGATTTCACCGGCCTTCATGACGTAGACCCGATCGGCCACCTTCTTGACGACCGGGAGGTCGTGCGTGATGAAGACGTAACCGACGCCGAGGCGTTCGGTGAGCCCGTTCATCAGGTTGAGGACGCCGGCCTTCACCGACGCGTCGAGGGCGGAGACCGCCTCGTCGGCGATGATGATCTGCGGATCCAGGACGATCGCCCTGGCGATCAGCACACGTTGGCGCTGTCCGCCGCTGAGCTCCTGCGGGAACCGGTAGATGAAGGATTCCGCAGGCGTGAGGCCGACGAGCTCGAGCACCTCGAGGACCTTGGCGTGCACGTGGTCACGGCCCCGGGCGATGCCGTGCAACCTGACGATCTCGCCGATCGTGCGTCCGACGGGCTTGCGCGGGTTCAGCGACCCCGAGGGGTCCTGGAGGACGGCCTGAACGGTTCGCCGGTAATCCTTGCGCTGGGCGGCGTTCATACGGGCGATGTCGACGCCGTTGATCTCGATGCTTCCGGACGTCGCGGGGATGAGCCCCAGGAGCATCCGGGCGAGCGTGCTCTTGCCCGACCCGCTCTCGCCGACGATCGCCACGAACTCCCCGCGCCCGGCAGTGAGATCGGCGTCGACCACCGCTGCGACGGCCTGGCCGCCGCGCCGGGATCGGAAGACCTTGGATGCGTTCCTGACCTCGATCATGCGTTCGCTCCGTCCTTCACGATGGCGTCGATCTCGCGCCGCAGCTCGGGTGTGATGGACCACAGGTCCACGCCGTCGTCGGTGAGGCTGCGGACACTGCGGAGCAGGGCCTGCGTGTACAGGTGCTGCGGTGAGGTGAGCACCTGCCGCGTGGGTCCGGACTCGACGACGCGCCCGGCGTACATCACGTAGATGGTGTCCGTCATGCTCGCCACGACCGCGAGGTCATGCGAGATGAGGATCAGCGAGGTGCCGAGCGTGGTGACCGTCTCATCGAGCGTGTTCAGGACCCTGCGCTGCACCGTGGCATCGAGTGCGGTCGTGGGCTCGTCGGCGATGATCAGGTCGGGCCGCTTGGCGATCGCGATCGCGATGAGCACGCGCTGGCGCTGGCCACCGCTGAGCTCGTGCGGGAAGCGCCGGGCGAGGTCGTCGGCGTCGGCGAGGCCGGCCAGCTTCAGGTACCGGATGGCCTCGGGATCGGCCGCGGCGTCGCGGCCGCTGCGCTCATCGGGGGTGATGGCCTCCCGAACCTGCGCGCCCACCTTCATGACGGGATTGAGGAAGGTGAGCGGGTCCTGGAAGATCATCCCGACCGACCGTGACCGGATCTCGTCCCAGGCCCGCGCGGGTGCGCCGACCATCTCGCGGCCGTCGAACCGGATGGAACCCGCGACCCGGACGCGCGGGTTGGTGGGCAGGAGCCCCGCGATCGCGCGGCCGGTCACGGACTTGCCCGATCCCGACTCCCCCACGATTCCGACGCGTTCGCCCCGGTGCACCCGGAGGCTGACCGACTGCACGGCCTGAATCTCCTTGCGCGGACCCGTGGGGAGGTGGACCTCGAGGCCGGCGACCTCGAGGAAGGCGGCATCGGCTCGCTCCGAGGCATCCGGTCGGGCGGTCTCGTGCTGAGCCGCACGGGACTCGGTGGTGGTCATTTCACCCTTCCGATCGACGGGTTGAGCGCATCGTTGAGGGCATCGCCGAGCAGGTTGATCGCCAGAACGACGATGAAGATGCAGAGGCCGGGGAAGAGCGCCAGCCACCAGGCGGTCGAGATGTACGGCTGCGCCTGGTTCAGCAGTGCGCCCCAGCTCGGCCGGTTCGCGTCGCCGATGCCGAGGAACGACAGCCCCGATTCGGCCAGGATGGCGCGGGCGACCGTCATCGTCGTGGCGACGAGCACCGGGGGCATCGCGTTCGGAAGCACGTCGGACCACAGGATGCGGAGGCTCAGGAAGCCGGCGGCGCGCTGCGACTCGACGTACCCGAGCTGGGAGATGCGCATCGCCTCCGCCCGCACGATGCGGGCCACGCCCGGCCACATCGTCACCGCGAGGATGGCCACGATGATGCCGAGGTTCGCGCCGAGGATGGCGGCCGCCACGAGGGCGAGGACGATGCCCGGGATCACCTGGAAGAACTCGGAGATCTTCACCAGCACGGTGTCGAGCACGCCGCCGTAGAACCCGGCGAGTCCTCCTACGATGAGGGCGACGGTGAGGCAGAGCAGCGCCACGCTGAACCCCACGAGCAGCGACACCTGACCGCCCAGGAGCACGCGGCTGAGGTAGTCGCGCCCGAGGTTGTCGGTGCCCAACGGGTATTCGGCGTCGGGCGGGATGAACGTCGGGTGGTTCGTCGCGAACGGGTCTCCGGTCAGCAGCGGGCCGATGACCGACGCGAGGATGATGATCACCAGGATCGGCATGGCCACCCGCACGAGGGGCTTGCGGAAGTACACCCGCCAGATCGCGTCGGGGTTGCGTGGACGGCGGGCCGGGCGCGGCGGCGGTGTCGGCTCCGGCGCCGCGTCGGATGCCGCTCGGGACAACTGCTGGACGCTCACGGTTCGCTCCTTGCAGATCTCGTCACCTGGCTGCGAAGCCGTGGATCCACGAGGCCGTAGACGATGTCGGTCACGAGGTTGACGATGAGGATGGTGACGGTCAGCACGATGACGACCCCGAGCACCAGGAAGGTGTCCTGGCGCTCGATCGCGCCGATGAAGAGGAGGCCCATGCCCGGCCATCCGAAGACCCGCTCCACCAGCACCGAACCGGCGAGGACATGGGAGAGGCTCAGGCCTGCCACGGTCACCATGGGCAGGAGCGCGTTCGGAAGGGCGTGCCGCCAGAGCGCGAGGTGTTCGGCGAGACCCTTCGAC
This sequence comes from Agromyces sp. NPDC052230, assembly GCF_040679595.1. NCBI lineage: Bacteria > Bacillati > Actinomycetota > Actinomycetes > Micrococcales > Microbacteriaceae > Agromyces > Agromyces sp. NPDC052230. The sequence goes on from NZ_JBFAVC010000003.1 coordinate 279,141, forward strand.
CGTGCCGTGTCCATGAAGTCCTGCCCGAGGGACTCGATCATCGATGCGCGCATGATGCGGGCCTTGAAGGCGAGCTCGGCCGTGGCCATCGTGATCAGCGGGAGGATCATGTACTCGATCTGGATGCCCTCCACGCCGTATGGCGCCTTGCCCTGCGTCGGCAGCCAGCCGAGCGTGATCGAGAAGACGATGATCAGCATCAGTCCGAGCCAGAAGTTCGGCAGTGAGAACAGGGCGACCGAGCTGCCCGAGAGCAGGGTGTCGAGCCAGCGCTTGCGCGTCCGCGCCGCGATCGAGCCGATGATGACGGCGCCGATGGTCGAGAGGATGAACGAGGGGATGGCGAGGGCGAGCGTATTGCCGATCCGCTCGCCGATGAGCTGGGTGACCGGTACCTCGGTGCCGAACGAGACCCCGAGGTTCCCGCTGAACACGTTGCCGATGTAGATGAGGTAGCGCTCCCAGGCCGGCTTGTCCAGGCCGAACGTGGCGTAGATCTGCTCCCGCAGCGCATCCGAGATGGGGACGTCGCCGACCAGCGTCTGGATGGGGTCGCCTGGGGCGACTTCGAGGAGCAGGAAGAGGATCGTGATGACGACGATGAGGAGGATGATCGAGGAGAAGAGGACCTTCCCGATGTGGAATGCCATCGCCTTCATGAGACGGCACCGCTCCGCGTCGGCCGTCGAGCGCACGTGCTCAGCATGGGGATCTCCTTTGAAAGCCCGGCGGCCCGACGAGGGTTCATCGCGGCCGACCCGTGAATAGTGGCAACACCCGGCGACGCGCTCAACGAACGCTTCCACCATGTGGAAGCGTTCCGTTCCGACGACGGCGCACCCCGGCCGGCGAGGCCCGACGACGCTCGATTTCGCCTCTCGCGCGTGCTGGCTTAGCCTCGTGACATGAGCACCGAAGTTGCTGCCGATGTCGTCGTCCGCCCCATCCGCGATTCGGATGTGGAGGCCCTTGGCCGCGTTCATGCCACGTGCTGGCACGAGACCTACGACCACCTGATCAGCGCAGCCGCCTTCGAGAACCTCTCTCCGCGCCGCATGGCCGAGCTCTGGACCCACATGGCCGCACGTGGCGAGGAGTACAACCAGTTCGCCGCGCTGGTCGACGGCGAGATCGTCGGCTTCGTCGGTTCGGGGCCCGCCCGCGACGAGAACCCGCCCCGCGAACGGGAGCTCTACTTCATCTACCTGCTCCACGCGTTCCACGGCACCGGCATCGGCCAGAAGCTCTTCGACGCGGCCTGCGGCGACCGACCGGGCTACCTCTGGGTCGCGAAGGACAACCCTCGGGCACACGCGTTCTACAAGCGGAACGGCTTCGTCGCCGACGGCGCCGAGCAGCTGCAGCCCTTCCTCGGCGAGGAGATCCTCGAGGTGCGCCTGGTCCGCTGACCGTGAGACGGTAGCGGCCGCGCCGCCCATGCGGGCGTCCAATACGCTTGGCGTATGCCGATCCCCATCGTGCTCGACGTCGACACGGGCGTCGACGACGCCATGGCCATCCTGTTCGCCGTGCGGCATCCGGGACTCGAGGTGCTCGGCATCTCGTGCGTCGCCGGTAACGCGCCGCTCGCACAGGTCGTCGACAACACGCTTCGCATCCTCGACGCCGCTGGTGCACCCGACGACCTCCCGGTCGCGGCGGGTGCCGTCAGGCCGCTGCTGGAGCCGCCACGCGCGGCACGCCACGTGCACGGCGCCGCCGGGCTCGGCGACCTCGTGCTGCCGCCCACCCGGCGCCAGGCCACCGAGGCGAGCGCGGTGGAACTCATGCGGCGGCTCATCCTCGGGCACCCCACGCCCGTCACGCTGGTGGCGCTCGCCCCGCAGACGAACCTCGCGCTCCTGCTGCGCACCTACCCCGAGGTCGCCGGCAACCTCGAGCGCATCGTCTTCATGGGCGGCTCGGCGAGTGTCGGCAACGCCACGGCCGTGGCCGAGTTCAACGTGTGGCACGACCCCGAGGCCGCGGCGATCGTGCTCGACTCGAACGTGCCGACCTACATGTACGGGCTCGACGTGTTCAACCGGGTCGCCGTCGACCACGAGGCCGCCGTGGCACTGGAACGCGGCGACGACGCCCTCGGCCGGGTCGTCGGCACGCTGCTCGGCCACCGCGTCGCGCTCTCCGAGGACGAGCGAGCCGAGTACACGGGACTGATCGGCGACGCGGGCGCCGTCTGCTCGCTCGTCGACCCGCTCGCCCTCCGCACCGAGGTGCTGCCGGTGCGGGTCGAGCTCGCGGGCTACGGTCGCGGTCAGACGCTCGTCGACCTCCGCGAGAGCTCGCGCGGCGAGAGCATGGTGCAGGCGCGCCCCGACGAGTGGACGAGTGTCGAGGTCGCCCTCGAGGTCGACGGCGAACGGTTCGCGCGTCTGTTCCTGGACACGCTCGGCCTCGCCTGACGCAGACGTTCAGTCGAGCCACTCCGCCCGATGCAACCGACCTAGCGGAGGGCGCCCACGGAAGCGAGCGCCTGCTTGAGCAGCACGCCGCGGCCGCCCTCCATCTCGGCGGCAACACCCGGCGACACCGCCTCCGCCGGGGTCATCCAGGTCACCTCGAGCGCGTCCTGACGCGGTTCGCAGGTGCCCGTCACCGGCACGACATACGCGAGCGACACGGCGTGCTGGCGCTCGTCGGTGAACGGCGAGAGGCCGGGCAGCGGGAAGTACTCGGCCACCGTGAAGGGCACGGGGCTCGCCGGCAGCAGCGGGAACGCCATGGGTCCGAGGTCCTTCTCGAGGTGGCGGAACAGCGCGTCCCGCAGGGTCTCGCCGTACATGACGCGCCCCGAGACGACCGTGCGGGTCATCTCGCCGATGGCGTTCGCGCGGAGGAGGACGCCGACCTCGGTGACCTGCCCGACGCCGTCGACCCGCACGGGTACCGCCTCGACGTAGAGCAGCGGCAGCCGACCCCGGATCTCGGCGAGCTCGAGGTCGCTCAGCCAACCGGGGTTCGTCGCCGGCCGTGCGACGGGCTCGTCGCCGGGAGACCAATCGGGGTCGGGAGTGCGAACGCTCATGCCTCGATTCTGCCCCACGGGGCGCCATACCCCACGGAATCGGCGGGTACGCTCGAACACGGGCGTGAATCCGGACGGCCGGCTCGCGGCATCCGTCGCCCGGACTGGAGGATCCATGCCCGACCTGCGTGTCGACGACGAGGCCGTGATCTGGTCGGCATCGGAGGCCGACCGGGAGGGGCGACCGCTGCTCCTGCTGCTGCACGGGTACAACTCGAACGAGGGCGACCTCTTCGGCCTGGCGCCCTATCTGCCGCTCGAGCCCGCGATCGCGTCCCTCCGGGCGCCGATCTTCACGGGCTACGGCCATGCCTGGTTCCCGCTCCTCGCCGAGGGCGCCGAGCTCGCGATGGCGGCGGCGGATGCCTCGACCGACGCGATCCTCGCCTGGCTCGACCGCGCGGCGCCCGACGCGTCCGCCATCGGGCTGCTCGGATTCTCGCAGGGTGGCGCCATGGCGTTGGAGCTCCTGCGCCGGGCTCCCGAGCGCTTCGCGTTCGCGGTGAACCTCTCGGGGTTCGCGCTCCCCGGCGAGCGCGACGGCGACGCCCGGCTCGCAGAGCTCGCGACGCCCGTGTTCTGGGGTCGCGGCACGGCCGACGGCGTCATCTCCCCCGACTACATCGCCCGAACGCAGCAGTGGCTGCCCGGGCACGCCGACCTCGACGAGCGCATCTACGAGGGTCTCGGGCACTCGATCGCCGAGCGCGAGCTCGCCGACATCGCGGCATTCCTGCGCGCCCGTTACTCGCGCGCCGCCTGAGCCCGGGCGCCGCCTCGCGTGACGACCTCTTGCGCGGTGGAGGACACTCGCATCACGTCGTCAGACGGCAAACGGTCGTGACGCGGCGGTCAGACGCCCCCGCCGCCCTTCGCCGAGCGCTCCGCGTCGCGCTCGGCGACGCGTCGCTTCTCGGCCCGCACGGCGGCCTGCGTGGCCCGTTCCTGCACGAGCCACTGGGGCGGCGCCACGAGGAGCGCCTTGATCTCGGCGGTCGTGAGCGGCTCGGTGATGCCGCCGCGAGCGAGTCCGGAGTTGGACACGCCGAGCTTGGCGGCCACGACGCTGCGTGGGTGCGGCCCTTCGCGGCGGAGCACCTGCAGCCACTCGGGCGGGTCGGCCAGCAGCGCGCTGAGCTCGTCCCTCGTGACGACGCCCTCGCGGAAGTCCTCGGGCGCGGCCTCGAGCAGGATGCCGAGCTTCTTCGCGGCGGTCTCGGGCTTCATCGACTGGCTCTGGCTCACCCTGACACCGTAGCCGATACCCTGAACGGATGGTCCTGAGGCTCCGCTACGTCGCCGGGGTGAGCCCCGCCAAGTGGCTGAGGGTCTGGGCCGAACGTCGCCCCGACCTCCCCATCGAGGCGGCCCGGGTCGAGGAGCCGCGACAGCTCGACGAGCTCCTCGCCGGCGATGCGGATGTCGCGTTCGTGCGCCTTCCCGTCGAGGCCGAGGGGCTGCACCAGGTGCCGCTGTGGGAGGAGCTCGCGGTCGCAGTACTGCCCGCGGACCATCCGCTCGCCGAGGCCGAGGCGCTCACGCTCGCCGACCTCGAGGGCGAACCGCTCTCCCCGGTGCAGCCCGAGTCCGGCATGACCGTCGAGCTCGTCGCAGCCGGTACGGGCCACGCGCTGCTCCCCCAGGGCGTCGCTCGGCTGCACCACCGCCGCGACGTCATCGCCATTCCGGTGACGGATGCCCCGACCACGCGCATCGCGCTCGTGTGGCGCGTCGAGCGCGACGACGACGACCTGCAGGAGTTCGTGGCCGTCGTGCGCGGTCGCACCGCACGCAGCTCCCGCGGCGAGTCGGCGGACCCCGAGGCATCCGCCCCGTCCGCACCCGCACCGACCGCCCGGCGCGCGCAACCGGCGCGCCGTGAGCCCAATGCCCGGCGTGGGGCATCCGCTCGACGTGGACGGCCGGCGCGCAAGCGCGGTCGCGGGCGATGAAGTCGTTCCTGTTCCTCTCGGCGCGTCCCGAGATCGAGGCGGTCGGGCCCGAGTACGAGTCGGTGCGCCGGGCGATGGGCGTCGACGCCTCTCGGCTCGAGCACCTGCGGCTCGATGCGGAGGCGCTCGGCGACGTGCGGCTCGAGGAGTTCGCGGGCGTCGTGGTCGGCGGCAGCCCCTACAACGTGACGACGCCCGACGCGCACAAGCACCCGGTGCAGCGCCGCGTCGAGGCCGACCTTGCACGCCTCGCCGAGGCCGCCCTGGAACGCGACCACCCGCTGCTCCTCACGTGCTACGGCATCGGCGTGCTCACCCGGGTGCTCGGTGGGTACGTCGGCACCCTGCACGGCGAGCAGGCCGCGGCGGTCGAGATCACGGTCAGCGCCGAGGGTCTCGCCGACCCGCTCGTCGGCGTGCTGCCCGTACGGTTCGACGCGCTCGTCGGCCACAAGGAGGCGACCGAACGGCTTCCGCCGGATGCGGTGCTGCTCGCGTCATCCGCTGCCTGTCCGGTGCAGGTCTACCGTGTGGGCCGGCGCGTCTACGCGACGCAGTTCCATCCCGAGGTGTCGGCGAGCGACTTCGTGGCACGAGCCCAGGTGTACCGGCACCACGGCTACTTCCCGGCGAGCGAACTCCGCGCGGTGAGCGAGCGGCTGGCGGCGGCATCCGTCACCGAACCGCAGCGGATGCTTCGCCGATTCGTCGAGCTCGCGGACTCGTGATTCGCCCGGGCCGGGCCCATCTGCCCGGGCCGGGCCCATCTGCCCGGAACGCGATCGAGCGGATGGCGGGAGGCCCGCCATCCGCTCGAATACGTGGTGTTCCGGATCAGGTGGTGCGGCTCCGGTTCCGCGTGATGAGACCCCAGATGAGCAGCACGATGATCGCACCCGCGATCGCGAGCAGCCATGTGCTCAGGTCCCAGAACTCCTCGAGGCCGACGCCGAAGAGGAGGCTGCCGAGCCAGCCGCCGAGCAGGGCACCCACGACGCCGAGCAGCAGCGTCACCAGCCAGCCGCCACCCTGCTTGCCGGGCAGGATGAGCTTGGCGATGGCACCGGCGATCAGGCCGAGGATGAGAAATGCAAGGAAACCCATTGTGTGCTCCTTCTTCCTTTGAGGGGTCCCCAATTCAGGGGTGATTCACGAAACCACGTGCTGAGAGTTTGCCGCAACCCCTTGCCGAGGGCTCGGATTTCGCAGTATGCGCACGCGATCGTGCCCGCGGGGGGCAAACTGGTCGCGTGAGCCTCCATGGCCGGTATTGGGCGCTGCACGTCGACCTCGACCAGTTCATCGCTGCCGTCGAGGTGCTGCGGCATCCGGAACTGGCGGGAAAGCCGCTGATCATCGGCGGGCGAGGGGACCCGACCGAACGTGCTGTGGTGTCGACCGCGTCCTATGAGGCGCGCGAGTTCGGGGTCGGTTCGGGGATGCCGCTGCGGATCGCGGCGCGGAAGGTGCCCGACGCCGTGATCCTGCCGGTCGACCACGAGGCGTACACCGCGGCATCCGCCGAGGTCATGGCAACGCTGCGGGCGCAGCCGGGCGCGACCGTGCAGGTGCTCGGCTGGGACGAGGCGTTCATCGGCGTCGTGACCGACGACCCCGAGGCGTATGCCCGGCAGGTGCAGCGCGCGGTGTTCGACCGCACCGGGCTGCACTGCAGCGTGGGGATCGGCGACACGCTCGTGCGGGCCAAGGTCGCCACCGGCTTCGGCAAGCCCCGCGGCGTGTTCCGGCTCACGGCAGGCAACTGGCTGGAGGTGATGGGCGACCGGCCCACCGTCGACCTCTGGGGCGTCGGCTCGCGGATCTCGGGGCGCCTCGCCACGCACGACATCGTGACGGTCGCCGAGCTCGCCGCAGCGGATCCCGCGGTGCTGATCGGCGAGTTCGGACCAAAGATGGGGCCGTGGTACGGCCTGCTCGGCCGGGGGGAGGGTGCGCAGGTCGTCGATGACACGCCGTGGGTCGCGCGCGGTCACAGCCGTGAAACGACGTTCCAGCAGGATCTGACCGAGCCCGCACAGGTCGCCGCGGCGGTGCGCGAGCTCGCTGCCAAGGTGCTCGAGGACGTCGCGGCAGAGGGGCGCCCGGTGATCGGCCTGACCCTGAAGGTGCGCTACGCGCCGTTCATCACGAAGACGATGCAGAAGAAGATCCCCGAGACCGGGGATCCGGAGGTCGTGACGGTACGGGCCCTCGAGCTCGCCGAGAAGATCGAGGAAGGTCGGCCGATCCGCCTCCTCGGGCTGCGCGCCGAGATGCCGATGCCCGAGGACGCCCGGGAGGGGCACACGCCGACGCGGAGCGGGTGGTGAAGGGCCGCCGAACGTGGCCGAGATGCTGATACTCTTTTAGAGATATGTACGTACTTGTGTAAGAAACGCAGCACACCACGCGCCACCGCACGAAGGGACCCTCCCCATGCCGATCCCCACCGGACTGAAACCGTGCCCGTTCGTCGATCGGGTGCCCACCGATCTGAGCGAGGACGAGTGGTCGGATGTCGCCGGGCAGGCGACGCCGAATCGCGTCGCCGGCACCGAGCTCGAGTACCGGGCGATCCGCACGGGGGCCGGGTTGCTCGACTTCTCGATGCTGCCGAAGTGGGAGATCGTCGGCGACGGGGCGCTCGACGCGCTTAACGCGATCTTCAGCCGAGACGTCACCGCGCTGCGCGCCGGCAGCATCGCCTACGGGGTGATCGTCGACGAGTCGGGCATGATGCTCGACGATTGCACCGTGCTCGTCTACGGCCCCGATCGGGTGCGCATCACGGGAGGCAACCTGCAGGTGGAGGACGTCATCCGGCGCTACCTCGCACCTGGGCTCGAGTTGGTGGAGCTCCGCGACATGCTGGCGACGCTCTCGGTACAGGGCCCGAAGAGCAGGGAGATCCTGCAGCGCCTGACGGCCCACGATCTCAGCAATGAGGCGTTCCCGTACTACACCTTTCAGACGGGGATCGAGTTGGCCGGCATTCCGGCCCACGTCAATCGCATGGGCTTCACCGCCGAACTCGGGTACGAGGTCATGGTCCCCGTCGAGCGCGGCGTCGAACTCTGGGACGCCATCGTCGCGGCGGGACGCGACTTCACCGTAGCCGGATGCGGCGGTGATGCGCTGATGATCGTACGCACGGAGGCCGGCCTCATCATGGGCGGACTCGAGTACGACGACGAGACGACGCCCTTCGAGTGCCGCATGGGTTGGGCCGTCGATCTGGAGAAGTCGTTCCACGGGCGGGACGCCCTGCGCGCCATGGGGCCGGCGCGACGAACGGTGGTCAGCGTGGTGACGGATGGCCCGGCTGAAGACGTGGACGCCGCCGTGCTGGTCGACGGTGATGCCGAGGTGGGCCGCATCACCATGGCGGTGACCTCGCCGTACCTCGGTGGCCGAACCCTCGCCCTGGCCCGCGTGGCGAAGGGGCACCATCTGCCGGGCACGCGCCTCAGGGTGAGGACGCCGTCTGGCGAGGAGATCCCGGCCGAGATCGTGGAGACCCCGGTATACGATCCGCAGCGGCTGAAGGTGCGCTCCTGATGGAGAGCGGCCTCATGAGCCGAAGCACCTCGTACGTCCTGACCCTGCACTGCGTCGATCGGCCGGGCATCGTCGCCACCGTGTCGCAGGCCGTCTTCGCGACGGGTGGCGGCAACATCATCGACAGCGCCCAGTACGCGCACGCGCGCAGTGGGACCTTCACGCTCCGGATGGAGATGGAACTCCCATCCGAGCAGCATTCGGGTTTCGGCGAACAGCTCCGCAACGGCCTCGCGCGATCGACCCGGTGATCTCGATCGGCCGCGACGTCGAACGCCGGGTGCTGACCCAGGCGATCCGCTGGCACGCCGAGGATCGCGTGATGCTCACGGGTCAGCGCACCGTCGTGTTCGAGTGAATGCCCGAGACGTGGGCCCCTCGCTCGGGGGCCTTGCCGCAAGCGCGCCATGCGCATATTCTTCGAGGAATCCTCGCTTTCCCGAAGCCTGCGCCAACCCGAATTCCCCGTCGTCGTGACGTTGCCTCCGTGCTGCGGGGAGGGGGAGCGCAGCCGCGTTCCCAATGAGCCGGGCAGCGACGCCCGGCAGATTCCAAAGGGGAATCATGCGGAAGATGCTCGCAACACTCGCACTCACCGGCTTCCTGGTCGGCGCGTCTGCGATGGGTGCGGTGGCGGCGCCACTTCCCGACAACTGTGAGCGCGTCCAGGGAACTGTGACGTGCACCACGTTCGAGGGACCCGGCAACAACCAGGCCGGCGTGGGCTCCACCTCCACGGATGAGACTCAGGGCAACACCAAGAACACGAGCCCGGAGCCACAGGACCTCTCGTCCGACTGCACGGTCAAGCCGCCGAAGAGCCAGGGGCACCCGACTCCTGTCCGTGACGGCTGCTGAGAGCCCCCTCTCCTGCACGATGGAGGGGGCTCTCGCATGCCCGCTCAAGTCACGAGCGGCGACCTCAGCCGCGCCGTGCGGGCGACCCCAGGGCGCGAATCCGCTGCGTCACCAAGTGCGCCTGCTCGAGGAGCAGGCGGCCGAGCTCGGGTTGGCGGTCGCGGTTGAACCGCGATTCGATGCCGGTGAGGCTGAGGGCCCACGCCGGTCGGCCGGATGGGTCGAACACCGCGGCGCCCATCCCCCAGCTGCCCTCGACGATGAGGCCGGGGTTGACCGAGTATCCCGTGGAGCGGGTGGCGGCGATCCGTCGTCGCAGCGGCCGGGCGGCGTGCGACGGACCGTAGCGGTCGGTGAGGTCGGCCGAGGAGAGGTAGGCCGTCACCGCCTCGTCGGGCAGGAAGGCGAGGATGGCCAAGCCCGCCGATGCCACCCCGAGCGGGAATCGCACGCCCTCATGGAGCACGAAGGACCGGATCGGGAAGCTGCCCTCCTCGCGGAGCAGGCACACGGTCTCGTCGCCGCGGCGGGCCGAGAAGAACGCGCTCTCGCCAGTGGCGGCGGCGAGTTCGCGAACGCTCCCGCGGGCGAGCTCGGTGACGTCGTACCGCTCGGCCGCGATCGCGCCGAGGAGGTAGAGCTCGGGCCCGAGCAGCCATCGGCCCGTGGCGGCGTCGTGGTCGAGGAAGCCCTCGGCGGCGAGCGAGGTGAGGATCCGGTGCGCCGTCGGCCGGGAGAGGCCGGTCGCCACGGCCGCACTGCTCGTGCCGATGCCGGCCGGCATGGCCACGCTCACCGCGCGGAGCACCGACGCCGCTCGGCCGATCGACTGGGTGCCCGGGACATCCGCCATGCCCACATTGTGGACGGTGTTCGCCGAGTTCGCCAGCATGTGAGCGAAACTTGACAGCATTTGCAGTGAACTGCTTGCGTGGCGGCAGCCATATGGTGGACACGAAGGAGTGCCATGGTCTCCAAACTCTTCGATGCGACATCCGCTGCGCTGGCCGACGTCGTGCGTGACGGCATGACCGTCGCCGTCGGCGGCTTCGGGCTGAGCGGCATCCCGGTCAACCTCATCCGCGCCCTGCGGGACACCGGCGTGCGCGACCTCGTCGTCGTCAGCAACAACATGGGGGTCGATGGCAAGGGCCTCGGCGTCCTGCTCGAGAACGGACAGGTGCGCAAGGTGCTCTCGTCGTACGTCGGCGAGAACCGGTTCTTCGCAGAGCAGTACCTGTCGGGCGCGCTCGAGGTGGAGTTCGTGCCGCAGGGCACCCTCGCCGAGCGGCTGCGGGCCGGTGGCGCGGGGATCCCGGCGTTCTACACGCCGACCGGGGTCGGCACCACCGTCGCCGAGGGCAAGGAGGAGCGCACCTTCGGCGGCACCCGCGCGATCCTCGAGGAGGGGATCTTCGCCGATCTCGCCCTCGTCCGCGCCTTCGAGGCCGACCGCGAGGGCAACCTCCGGTACCGGCTCACCGCGCGCAACTTCAACCCGCTCGTCGCGACCGCGGGCCGGGTGACGATCGCCGAGGCCGAGCACGTCGTGGACGGATTCCTCGACCCGAACGAGATCCACACGCCCGGCATCTTCGTACAGCGGCTCGTCGAAGTGGAAGACCCCGTGAAGGACATCGAGCAGAGGACGGTGAGGGCACGTGTGGACGCGTGAGGAGATGGCGGCGATCGCAGCCCGGGAGCTGCAGGACGGCGACTACGTGAACCTCGGGATCGGCATCCCGACCCTGGTCGCGAACCACCTTCCCCCTGGCGTGCGCGTCACGCTGCAGAGCGAGAACGGCATCCTCGGCATGGGTCCGTTCCCCTTCGAGGGCGACGAGGACGCCGACCTCATCAACGCCGGCAAGCAGACGGTCACGCTGCAGCCGGGCGCCTCGATCTTCGACTCCGCGACGTCGTTCGGGATGATCCGCGGCGGTCACGTGGGCACCGCCATCCTCGGCGCGTTGCAGGTGTCGCAGTTCGGCGACCTCGCGAACTGGACGATCCCGGGCAAGCTCGTCAAGGGCATGGGCGGGGCGATGGACCTCGTCGCCGGCACCCCGCGGGTCGTGGTCGTGACCGAGCACGTCGCGAAGGACGGCTCGCCCAAGGTCGTCGCCGAGTGCGACCTGCCGCTCACGGGCGTGCGCTGCGTCGATCGGATCATCACCGACCGCGCGGTGTTCGACGTCGACGACCGCGGCCTGCTGCTGCGGGAGCTGGCCCCGGGCGAGACGGTGGAGTCGATTCGCGAGATCACGGGCGCCCCGTTCTCGGTCGAGGCGGACGGTATCGTGGCCGCCTGACTAAGCTGTGGAGATCCCTCACGCGGACCGCGGGCGCCTGCTCGCGTCCGATGCAGGGTTTGGGGCCTCACGAGCGTCTCCGGAAGCGGGCGAGCTGATGATCGGCAAGCGGCGAGTCCCGCCGTGTTCCGCCCTCCTCGCGACGGCGGTCGTACTCCTCACCGGATGCTCCGTGGGCGACCGTGATCGGTCACCTGTCGCCCCGTCGACGAGTGCGGCTGCGCAACCGGATCGGGCCGGCCCCGTCGACATCGGCGACGGACGCGAGATCTACCTGAAGTGCGCGGGCACGGGGTCGCCGACCGTCGTTCTCGTGTCCGGTCTCCTCGACAACGCCGAGGTCTGGAGCACGGCACCGATCGCTGCTGCGCCCTCCCCGACTGCTGACCCCGAGCCGCCGACCGTCTACGACGGCGTGGCCGAGATCTCAAGGGTCTGCGCGTACGACCGCCCGGGCACGAGCGACAGCCGATCCACCGAGGTGGCGCAGCCCACCAGCGCGCAGACCTCGGCGGACGACCTCGAGGCGCTCCTCGCCGCGTCGGGCGAGACTGCACCCTTCGTCCTCGTCGGGCATTCCTACGGCGGGCCGATCATCCGGCTCTTCGCCGCGGACCACCCCGACCGGGTGGCCGGCCTGGTACTCGTCGACGCCCTCTCCGAGGACCTCGCGTCGGGCCTCACGCCCGAGCAGCAGGCGCTGTTCGAGGCGCTCAACGCCCCGCCTCCGCAGCCGGGCGCCGAGACCTTCGACACCACCACCGTCTTCACCGAGCTCCGCGAGTCGTCGCCGGCGCCCGACGTCCCCGTCGCGGTGCTCACCGCCGACACTCCGCAGCTGACACCCGAGGTGCTGGCGTCCGGTCAGCTGCCGCCCGGCGTGGACAAGGACTTCGCCGACGCGCTGTGGGCGGCGCAGTTGGCCGCCCAGCGCGAGTTGCCCACGAAGTTCCACGACGCGATGCACATCACGGACACTCAGAGCAACCACTACATCCAGTACGGCAATCCACAACTCGTCATCGACTCGATCCGCGCGGTCGTCGACGAGGTGCGCTGAATGCGAGTTCGCTAGGCGGATGTCTCGGCTGCCACCCGTTTCTGTACGCCACGGGGCCGACCGTCGGCGTTCGGGCGCCACCGCAACCACAGCTCTGCCGCGATCACGTGCATCGAGAGGCCGAGCCAGAACGCCGGAGCGAAACTCTCCTCGAGCGGCAGCAGTTGCGTGCCGGCGAGCAGTCCCACCCAGATCCGGATGGTGCCGACGCCGAGGCCGACCGCAAAGGCGCGGATCATCCAGCGCCGATGCATCCGCACGTTCCCACTGCGGATCGCGCGGTACGCGAGCAGGAGCGAGACGAGGAACCACGAGCCGAACACAGCGGCGGCGAGCGACTGCCACGCCCCGCCGTACGAGAACGGCACGCCGAACGCGAGCGCGAACACCCCGCTCACGAGGCCCAGGGTGAGCAGTACCCGCCCGAGGCGGCGGTGGAACCTGAAGTGACGCTCGCGGAACCGGCGCCAGAGTTGCAGCGGCGCGCCGACGAGGTAGAGGACGCCCGGCACCAGATGCAGGTACGCGAGCCACGGGTACGCGACGTAGCGGAACTCGAACGTGTCACCCTCGGCCGGCGTCCCGGTCACGATCAACGGCCCGTCGGTGCCGAAACGGATCCCCGCGAACACGAGCACGACCGCGATCAGGAGGAAGATCGCACCCCACACCAGCACGTTCAGCGTGCGTGCCATGACGATCCCCCATCCGGGGCGGGCGCCGGGTGCCCGTCTCTGGCGGTCACGCTACTCGCTGCCGCTCGGCTCGCGAGCGATGTGGCAAAGATTCCTCGGCCGTTGGCAGTCGAAACCCCCTCGCGAAGGAGGGGGTTTCGATGCTCCACATGGCGGTACCGGTGGGATTTGAACCCACGGTGGGCGTTAACCCACACAACTTTTCGAGAGTTGCACCTTCGGCCGCTCGGACACGGTACCGGGATCGATCTTAGACGACCCCGCGGGATCATCCAAAACGATCGGATGCCACGAGCGCGCGCCATCCGGAGGCACCGCGGCACGCAGCATCCGTTCAGCCCGCATTCAGGATCCCCCCATACCGTCGCTCCCGTGCGTGAGGATGGCCCGGGGGCGGCCGAAGCCCTCATCCCGGTCGGCGTCGCCGCCGGCGTCGTCGCTGCGATCGTGCTCGCGGCACACGTGGCGTGGCGACGATTCCGTGCGCGCCTCACGGCGAACTCGGCCATCCTCAACGAGACCCTCCCGGTGCATTCCGCGTGGTGGCGCAGCCATGCGAAGCAGCGTGGTGAAGTGCTCTACGTCGCCATGGGCGACAGCGCCGCGCAGGGCATCGGCGCCAGCCGTCCCGACCACAGCTACGTCGGCGTGCTGGCCCGTGACATCCGCGACGTCACCGGTCGCAGTGTGCGCGTCGTGAACCTCAGCGTCTCGGGCGCCACGGTCGAGCTGGCCGTGCGCGACCAGCTGCCCAGGTTCGCGAAGTTCAGGCCCGACGTGGTGACCGTGGCGATCGGCGCGAACGACATCGCCAAGTGGGATGCCGAAGTCTTCGAGCGCGGCATCCGCGAGATCTTCGCGGCCCTCCCGCCGCACGCACTCGTCGCCAATCTGCCCTTCTTCTACTTCCCCCGCAACGAGCGCAAGGTCGCGGTCGCGAACCGCATCCTGCGATCGGTCGCCGAGGAGTTCGGCCTCACGGTCGTGCCGTTGCACACCGTCACCCGGCTCCGCGGCGTGCGGCGCATCCTCACCCACTTCGCGGGCGACTTCTTCCATCCCAACGACCACGGCTACAAGGTCTGGGCCGAGGCGTTCCGCCCGTCGCTCGTCGCCGACCTCGTCGCCAGGTTTCCAGCGGATGCCACGGCGCCGACGCCGGCGGAGGTCCCCGACGCTCCCGGGGTCGCTCCCGCATCGGCCCTGCCTTCACCGCAGTCGTCCCACGCCGCCGCCATGTGACCCGATGTCGGGGGCGACGCCTAGGCTCGACGCATGGCGAAGCCCACCTCCGCGTTCCGGTGCACCGAGTGCGGATGGACGACCGCGAAGTGGGCTGGCCGTTGCGCCGAATGCCAGCAGTGGGGCACTGTCATCGACGTCGCCGAGCAGACGGGCATCGTGCGCTCCCTGCAGGCCGTCGCGCCGAGCGCCTCGCGCGCCGCACGCCCCATCTCCGAGGTCCAGACCGAGGATGCATCGCACCGGCCCACCGGCATCGGCGAGTTCGATCGGGTGCTCGGCGGGGGCATCGTGTCGGGGGCGGCGATCCTCCTCTCTGGCGAGCCCGGCGTCGGCAAGTCCACGCTCCTGCTCGAGGTGGCGGCCCGGGTCGCGGCAACGGGCCGGCGCGTGCTCTACGTGAGCGCCGAGGAATCCACGGCCCAGGTGCGCCTCCGCGCCGGGCGCACGGGCGCGCTGCACGACGAGCTGTACCTCGCCGCCGAAACCGACCTCGCCACCATCCTGGGCCAGGTCGACGAAGTCGCGCCCGAACTGCTCGTGGTCGACTCCGTGCAGACCGTGTCGAGTTCCCTCTCCGACGGCCTGCCGGGCCAGCCGAGCCAGGTGCGCGAGGTGGCATCCACGCTCATCCGGGTCGCGAAGGAGCGGCAGCTGCCGGTGCTCCTCGTCGGGCACGTCACGAAAGACGGAAGCATCGCAGGCCCGCGCCTGCTCGAACACCTCGTCGACGTGGTGTGCCAGTTCGAGGGCGACCGGCAGACGTCGCTGCGCTTCGTTCGAGCCTTGAAGAACCGCTTCGGGCCCACCGACGAGGTCGGATGCTTCGAGATGACCGGCGACGGCATCGCCGAGGTTCCCGACCCGTCGGGCCTCTTCCTCAGCCGCTCACGCAACGCGGTGAGCGGCACGTGCGTCACCGTCGCACTCGAGGGTCGCCGCGCCCTACCCGTCGAAGTGCAGGCGCTCGTGGTCACCACCAAGGCCCCGCAGCCACGTCGCGTCGTCAACGGCGTCGACCCGTCGCGCGTAGCCATGATCATCGCCGTGCTCGAACGTCGGGCGGGCCTCAGACAGCTCGGCGAGCACGACGTCTACGTGTCCACGGTCGGCGGCGTGCGGCTCGTCGAGCCCGGTGCCGACCTCGCCATCGCCGTGGCCATCGCGTCGGCCATGCGCGACCGCGCCGTGCCGCATGAACTCGCCGCCTTCGGCGAGATCAGCTTGGCCGGCGAGGTGCGGCCCGTGACCTCGGCCCGCCAGCGAGGCAGCGAGGCGCGCCGCCTCGGGTACACGACGATCCTCGACGTCGAGGCCGGCAGCGTGCACGCCGCGGTGGAGCGGGCCATGATCGCCGCCTCTTCGACCCGCGAACGCGAGCTCGACGCGGCGTTCTGATACGGCGTTCCGACCGCGCGGCGACGCTCAGGCCTCGAGCGCCCGCAGAAGCTCCGCTGGCGACGCCTGCATGGGGTGCGGCCCGGCGATGTCGAGGAACACGGTCGTGATGGTCGCCTCGTACCGCTTCAGGAACGAGCGCAGCCAGGCCGGGCTGTGCAGGCCGACCGCGGGCGGCAGGTTCGCGGGCTTGTTCGCCGCGTCGCTGAACAGCAGCAGGGCGACGTCGCCCGTCTTGGGGTCGCGGTACGTCCACACCTCGCCGCCGTCGAGTGGCCGATCGCGTGGGCCGGGCTTGATGAGCGGCACCACCGTGTTGCCGTTCCGAAGGGCGAGCGCCACCGCGGCCATGTCCTGTCGTTCGAGCGCCTCGGCGAGCGCCTGCGAACGGAACTCCATCGGCTCGGCCGCCTTGCCCGGTCTCCTCCGCTGCGCCATGCTTCCAGCGTATCGATCGGATGCCGCGAGGCCGCCGCCGTCCGCGGGCGGCGAACCCGCGGCATCCGCCGGCTACGACCCGCCGAGGTCGCCGTTCAACAGGCCGATACGCTGCGAGGGGTCGAGCTCGTCGCGTTGCCGCTCGGCGCGCTCGAGCCGGTCGACGTCGCGAGCGTCCACCGCGGCATCACCCGCCGGGGTCGGAACGGCACCCTCGGCGCGCAGCCGTTCACGCACCTCGTGTTCGACGAGCACGGGCACGAAGTCCCGGATCGGATGCCCCTCCAACTGGAGGTGCTTCTCCGCGACGATGGACGCGACGTGTTCGCGTGCCACCGTTGGAAACCGCTCAGCCAGGCGGTCGACCACGTCGTCGAGGGCCCGCGCTTCGTCATCGGTGTGCATGCGACGAGTCTCCTGCCCGAGGACCGTCGGATCAACCCTCTTGTGCACGTGAATCGCGAGGAGTCACGACTCCACCCCCTCGGGGCCCGCGCCCACGGCGAACCGATCTCGACACCGCAGCTCGGCCTCCTCCAGGAGGTCGTCGGTGAGCTCCGCCACGAACTCGACGTCATCGAGGAGCGGCTCGCCATCCGGACCACGGCCGACGATCCTGGGAGTCGATGCGGCGGTCGGATGAATCGGTGTGGCGCACCCTCGAACGCGAGAACGGAAGCAGGCACCGCGGGAGGGATTGACCCGGTCGCTCGAGCGCGTCAGCATCGGGTGACGGAGAGGCGGCCCTCTTGTCTCACTCGAGCGGTTCGGGCACCACCGTGAGTCCCCGGGTCGACCCGGCCGCCTCCGCGAGATGCTCGAGCCAGGTGCGATTGAGCACCGGGTAGCGGTTGCCGTGATACACGAACTGCAGCGGCGTCTCGGGGGTCATCCAGATGACGCGCTCGTACTTGCCGTCGTCGACCACGAGGGGGAACCGCTCGTCGCGGCGCAGCTTGTCGATGATCACGACTTGGAGGTGCGCGAGGGTACGATCCTCGATGTCCAGTTCGAAGTCACGGTCATACACCAAGACGCCCACGCCTGCTCCTGCCGATCGCTTCCCTGAAGCTACTCTGCCCCCTCGATGAGGGTTTTCGCCAGTCACACCCACCGTGGGCACGCGCACGCTGAAGCGTCAGAAGAGCAGGAACTGCTTGTCGGCCTCGGACTCGAACCCGTCGACGCTCACCCCGAGGTGGTACGACGCGCCTCCGGCCGGCACGGCCTCCCGCGGGCCGTCGCACGTCTCCGCGCTCGAGCGAGTGCGGTCCCACACGATCGGAACGCTCGAGCTCACGGGCGTACCCGGCGTGAGCGAGATCTCGGCGTCGACAGGGTCGACCTGGCAGTGGGTCGAGAGCCAGTACACATCGGAGCCGCTCGTGATCGTGAAGACCTGCGCACTCGTGCCGGCGTTCAGGACGCAGACGTTCTTGCCGGTGTTCGTGATGGTGAGCGAGAGCTGCGGCTGCTCCGCGGCGTCATAGCTCGACTTGTCGGTCACCGCCTCGACGATGACGTTCTTCTCCGCGCACGCGGCGCCGTCAACGGCAGCGGCCTCTGTCGGGATGGCCGTGGTGGCCGGGTCGGTGGCATCCGCTGTGGCGGGCGCGTTCGTCGCCGCCGGGGCAACCGACTCATCGCCCTGACTCGAACCGGGGCGCACGATGATGAGCACGATCGCCACGATCACGGCGATGAGGCCGAGGAGCACCATCAGCCGACGACGCCGGTACACCTGCGGCGATTGCCGCCGTGCCGGGGCCGGGTTCGTCGACATGGTCACAGGGTACGACCGGGTCGCCCCGGCGGGCGGCATCCGCTCGGCGCGCCGGAGGCCTCTCAGAGAAGCTTCAGCATGCGAGTGTTGCCGAGCGTGTTCTGCTTGACTCGCGCGAGATCGAGGAACTCGGCAACGCCCTCGTCGTGCGAGCGCACCAGTTCGGCATAGACCTCGGGATCGACGGTGTCGTGTCCCATGTCCTCGAAGCCGTGGCGCGCGAAGAAGTCCACCTCGAACGTGAGGCAGAACAGGCGGCTGAGGCCGAGCTCGCGCGCATCGGCCTCGAGCGCGTCGAGCAGCGCATGCCCGACGCCCCGGCCCAGCCAGGCATCATCGACCGCGAGGGTGCGGACCTCGCCGAGGTCCTCCCACATGACGTGGAGCGCGCCCGCGCCGATGAGTCGTGCGTCATCGCCGGCCGCCTCGGCCACGCGGAATTCCTGCACGTCGCCGTAGAGATCGACGCGTTCCTTGCCGAGCAGGATGCGTCGTTGCACGAGCGGCTCCACCAGCGCGATGATCTTCGGCACGTCGCTCGTGCGCGCACGGCGCACCGTGAAGTCGGTCACCAGATCATCGTAGGCGCAGACGAAGAGGGCGGATGCCGCAGCATCCGCCCTCTCGTCGTTCACATCATTCGCCGGATGCCGCGGCGAGGTCGGGGCTCACGGGACCCGTGCCGATCGCAGCGCTCGTGTTCACGCCGACACCCACGGGCAGCGCCCGCTGCGTCGTCGTGAACAGGAACTCGCCGTCCTTGAAGTCGACGTGCACGTGGTCACCCGAGTTGAGCTCGCCGTGCAGGATCTTCTCCGACAGGCGGTCCTCGATCTCGTGCTGCACCGCGCGACGCAGCGGCCGGGCGCCGAGCGCCGGGTCGAATCCGACCTCGATGAGGCGCTCCTTCGCGGGAACCGTGAGCTCGACCGTCATGTCGCGGTCGAGCATGCGCTCGCTCAGCCGCTTGATGAACAGGTCGACGATCTGCAGCAGTTCGGGCTTCGAGAGCTGCGGGAAGACGATGATCTCGTCGACGCGGTTCAGGAACTCGGGCTTGAAGTGCTTCTTCAGCTCCTCCTTCACCTTGCCGCTCATGAGGTCGTAGCCCGTGCGGGTGTCTCCCTCGATCGAGAAGCCGACCGGCCCGCTCGAGATGTCCTTCGTGCCGAGGTTCGTGGTCATGATGATGACGGTGTTCTTGAAGTCCACCACGCGACCCTGGCCGTCGGTGAGGCGGCCCTCCTCCAGGATCTGGAGGAGCGAGTTGAAGATGTCGGGGTGGGCCTTCTCGATCTCGTCGAAGAGCACGACGCTGAACGGCTTGCGGCGGACCTTCTCGGTGAGCTGGCCGCCCTCTTCGAAGCCGACGAATCCGGGAGGCGCACCGAACAGTCGCGAGACCGTGTGCTTCTCGCCGTACTCCGACATGTCGAGCGAGATCATTGCCGCCTCGTCGTCGAACAGGAACTCGGCGAGCGCCTTGGCGAGCTCGGTCTTGCCGACGCCCGTGGGGCCGGCGAAGATGAACGAGCCCGAGGGGCGCTTCGGGTCCTTGAGGCCGGCGCGCGTGCGGCGGATGGTCTTGGCGAGGGCCGAGATGGCCTCCTCCTGGCCGATGACGCGCTCGTGCAGCGCCTTCTCCATGAACACGAGGCGCGAGCTCTCCTCCTCGGTGAGCTTGAAGACCGGGATGCCGGTGGCCTGGGCGAGCACCTCGGCGATCAGGCCCTCATCGACGACCGCGGTGGTCTTGACGTCGCCCGACTTCCACTGCTTCTCGAGACGAAGGCGCTCGCCGAGCAGGTTCTTCTCCTCGTCGCGCAGCGACGCGGCCTTCTCGAAGTCCTGCTCCTCGATCGCGGTCTCCTTCGCGGCGCGGACCACGGCGATCTTCTCGTCGAACTCGCGCAGCTCGGGCGGCGACGACAGGATCGACAGACGCAGGCGAGCGCCGGCCTCGTCGATCAGATCGATCGCCTTGTCGGGGAGGAATCGGTCGCTGACGTAACGGTCCGCGAGATTGGCGGCCGCGACGATCGCGCCGTCGGTGATGGACACCTTGTGGTGCGCCTCGTAGCGGTCGCGCAGGCCCTTGAGGATGTTGATCGCGTGGGGCAGCGACGGCTCCTGCACCTGGATGGGCTGGAAGCGGCGCTCGAGCGCGGCGTCCTTCTCGAAGTGCTTGCGGTACTCGTCGAGCGTGGTGGCGCCGATCGTCTGGAGCTCACCACGGGCGAGCAGCGGCTTCAGGATCGACGCGGCGTCGATCGCGCCCTCGGCAGCTCCAGCACCCACGAGCGTGTGGATCTCGTCGATGAAGACGATGATGTCGCCGCGCGTGCGGATCTCCTTGGTGACCTTCTTCAGCCGCTCCTCGAAATCGCCGCGGTAGCGGGAACCGGCGATGAGCGAGCCGAGGTCGAGCGAGTAGAGCTGCTTGTCCTTCAGCGTCTCGGGCACCTCGCCCTTGACGATGGCCTGCGCGAGGCCCTCGACGACGGCGGTCTTGCCGACGCCGGGCTCGCCGATCAGCACGGGGTTGTTCTTGGAGCGGCGGGAGAGGATCTGCATGACCCGCTCGATCTCCTTCTCGCGCCCGATCACGGGGTCGAGCTTCGACTCGCGCGCGGCCTGGGTGAGGTTCCGGCCGAACTGGTCGAGGATCTGCGAGCCCCCCTGCGGCTGCTGCTGGTCGTTGGCGCCCACCTGCACCTGCTCCTTGCCCTGATAGCCGGAGAGGAGCTGGATGACCTGCTGGCGCACGCGGTTGAGGTCGGCGCCGAGCTTCACGAGCACCTGGGCGGCGACGCCCTCGCCCTCCCGGATGAGACCGAGCAGGATGTGCTCGGTGCCGATGTAGTTGTGGCCGAGCTGAAGGGCTTCGCGGAGCGAGAGCTCGAGCACCTTCTTGGCGCGCGGCGTGAACGGGATGTGACCCGTCGGCTGCTGCTGACCCTGGCCGATGATGTCCTGCACCTGCTCGCGCACGGCGTCGAGCGAGATACCGAGCGACTCGAGCGCCTTCGCGGCGACGCCTTCGCCCTCGTGAATGAGGCCGAGCAGGATGTGCTCGGTGCCGATGTAGTTGTGGTTCAGCATCTTGGCCTCTTCTTGGGCCAGGACGACGACACGACGGGCTCGGTCGGTGAATCTCTCGAACATCTCAACTCCTCACGACCCCTCTGGGCAGGGGCGCCGATACATCGAGCGTAAACACTCCGGATGTCGCGTGGGCCGCTGTTCGCCGTGGGCGCAGCGGGGCGTGCGGCGCTTGACGCCGATCTCGCGGTGTGCATAACATATCGATCATCATTATTATCGATATTCGTTATGCATGGAGGATGCGCCCTGATGACCGAGACCACGACCCAGACCCGGCTCGATCGGGCCGACCGCATCGGCATGTACCTCACGATGGCCATCGCCGCCGGCGGGGCAGCCGTGGCTGCCTGGCTGGCGATCGTACGGCTCGTCGAGGTGCTCCCCGGCCGCGACGTGCCGGTGCTCGTGCCCTTCGTGGCCGAGGGGGCCCGCCTGCCGATCGGCCCCGGCGGGGCGATGGTCGACGTCGAGGTCGACCAGGCCATCGTGACCGTGCCGCGGCCGGCGCCCGCGACGCAGTTCGCGCTCATCGCCGAACCGCTCGTGCACGGGTTCGCGATCATTGCCGGCATCGCGCTGCTCGCGCTGTTCTGCTGGAACCTCGCGGCCGGCCGTGCCTTCAGCCGGGGCAATGTGCGGCTCGTCACCTGGAGCGCCGTCGTGCTCGCGGCCGGATGGTTCGTCGGCACGATCCTCACGAACATGACCGTCAACGGCGCGCTCTCGGCGATCAGTGAGTACGAGTACGACGGCGTCGTCTTCGCGTGGAACTGGGTGCCGTTCTTCGGAATCCTCGCGATCGGTGCGATCGGTGCGGCCTTCCAGGTCGGCGAGCGGCTGCAACGCGACATCACGGGTCTCGTCTGATGGCCCCGGCCGAGCCCGACGAGACATCCGACATCCACTGCCGGCTCGACGAACTGCTCGAGGCACGCGGCCTCACGCTCACCCGGCTCAGCGAACTCGTGGGCGTGAGCGTGGTGAACCTCAGCATCCTGAAGAACGACCGTGCCCGAGCCATCCGCTTCTCGACGCTGCAGGCCATCTGCGAGGCGCTCGACTGCGAGGTCGGCGAACTCCTCGTGATCCGCCCGCAGGCGGGAACGACGCGGGCTACTTGACGGGGACCGTGACGGTCTCGCCCTCGACTTCGACCGTGAGCTCCTCGGTCGTGATGACGTCCACCGGCGTCCAGAACACCGTGGTGTGCGGGACGAGGTCCATGGTGCAGACCTCGTTCTCGTCGCGCTCGACCACGTCGATGGCGACGCGGTTGCCCTCGCCGGCCTCCTCGAGCACGCGAATCCTGCTGCCGACGACCGGGCAGGTGGAGCTGCCGGGGATCGTCACCGCGAGCTGCCCGCCCTGCTGGAGGTACACCGCCTGCACCCCTTCCTCGGCTCCCGCCTCGTGACCCTCGGCGTCTCCGGCATGATCGCTCACCGGAAGGCCGCGATAGTCCTCGACGGCCGCGCTGCCGGGATTGCACGCGGAGAGCAGGAACGCGGATGCCGCCGCCGCGGCCACGAAGCCCGCACGGCGGAGGAGGAGAGGGGTCGACATGCCGCCATGGTATCGGCGCGCGGGTAGCATGCGGGAGATGAGCAACCTCGAACGCGATCCGGTCGAACTGACG
The DNA here is from genome assembly GCF_040679595.1 of Agromyces sp. NPDC052230. NCBI lineage: Bacteria > Bacillati > Actinomycetota > Actinomycetes > Micrococcales > Microbacteriaceae > Agromyces > Agromyces sp. NPDC052230. The sequence continues at coordinate 302,224 of NZ_JBFAVC010000003.1, forward strand.
TGTCCGCCCGACGAGCCGTCGAGCCCGATCGTGCAGGTGCTCTCGCCGCGCGACGTTCCGCTCGGCGGCCCGCGTGCGATGAGCGTGCGGCGCACGCTCCCCCAGCGGGGCCGCACCACCATCGGCGCCTGGTGCTTCGCCGACCACTACGGTCCCGATGACGTCGATGTCTCGGGCGGCATGGTGGTGCCGCCGCATCCGCACACCGGACTGCAGACCGTGAGCTGGCTTTTCGAGGGCGAGATCGAGCACCGCGACAGCGCCGGCAGCCATGCCCTCGTGCGGCCGGGCGCCGTGAACCTCATGACCGCGGGGCGCGGCATCTCGCACTCCGAGGTCTCGACCACCGGCACCATGCGGCTGCACGGCGTGCAGCTCTGGGCCGCGCTGCCCGAGGGATCCCGCCACATCGGTCCGTTCTTCGAGCATGCCGACACCGTGCCCGTCGCCATCGACGACGCCACGGTGCGAGTCTTCGTCGGCACGCTGGGCGGCAGCGCGTGCGACGTCACGGTGTTCTCGCCGCTCCTCGGCGCCCAGGTCGACCTGCCCGCGGGTGGCCGCGTCGAGCTCGAGGTCGAGCCGGCGTTCGAGCACGGGGTGCTCGTCGACGCGGGTCCGGTTACCGTCGAAGCCGATGGCACGGATGCCGTGACCGACGTGGCGTGGTCGGAGCTCGCCTACCTCGAGCCGGGCCGTCGGCGACTCACGATCAGTGCTCCCCACGGGCCCGCGCGGGTGGTGCTGCTGGGCGGCGTGCCGTTCGGCGAGGAACTCGTGATGTGGTGGAACTTCATCGGCCGCACCCACGACGAGATCGTGGAGTTCCGCCGGCAGTGGCAGGCCGACGTCATCGGCCGCGACAATCCCGACGGGCGCTTCGGCACGGTCGCGGGGTACGACGGCCCACCGCTGCCCGCCCCTGAGCTGCCCACGGTTCGGCTGAAGCCGCGGTCGTGACGAACGTGCGCCGCGGCATCCGCCCCCCGCGACATCCGCTCGGCGGCGCCCTACTGCAGCGCCGACGTGAGCCGGGCGAGGTTGTCGAGCACGGTGGAACGCAGCGGCTGGCGCTCCCACTCCTCGAGGGTGAGCTCGCGGCTGTCGCGACGATAACCGTCTTCGATGGCGCGCATCTCGCGCACGAATGAGGCGCCGCGCACGAGGAGCGACACCTCCATGTTGAGCTCGAAGGAGCGGATGTCCATGTTGCTCGAGCCGATGACGGCGACATCCTCGTCGATCGTGAAGTGCTTGGAGTGCAGGATGTACGGCGCCTGGTAGAGCCAGATCTTCACGCCGCCGCGGAGCAGCGCCTCGTAGTAGGAGCGCTGCGCGTGGTACACGAGGGCCTGGTCGCCGATCTCCGAGACGAAGAGCTCGACGTGCACGCCGCGCTGGGTCGCCCCGGTGATCGCGCGGAGCATCGCCTCGTCGGGCACGAAGTAGGGGCTTGTGAGGATGATGCGCTCGCGCGCGGCGTACATGAGCGCGAGGAAGAGCTTGAGGTTGTTCTCACTCGTGTACCCGGGCCCGCTCGGCACGACCTGGCAGTCGAGGTCCTGCGCCTCGCTCTCCTGGCCGAGCGGCACGATCTCGCGCATCGGCGCCTCGCCCGTCTCGAGGTACCAGTCGGTCGCGAAGATGGCCTCGAGGCCCGAGACGATCGGCCCCTCCACGCGGACGACGAGCTCTTTCCATTTCAGGCCTCGACGGATGTTGCCGCGCTTGTTGTACGACCGGTCGATGATGTTCTGCGAGCCCATGAAGCCCACCTCGCCATCGACGACGAGGAGCTTGCGGTGGTTGCGCAGATCGGGACGCTGGTACTTGCCGCGCCAGGGCTGCACGGGCAGCATGAGCTGCCAGCGTACGTCCATGGCGTTGAGCCGCTTGATGGTCTTGCGGTAGCCCGCCACCCGCGCCGAGGCGATGTGGTCGAAGAGCACGCGCACCTCGACGCCCCGGGCGACGGCCTCGCCGAGCGCGTCGAAGAACGCAGCGGTCGTGCGGTCGAAGGCGAAGATGTAGAACTCGACGTGCACATACCGCTCGGCCCCGCGGATCGCGTCGGTCATCGCCGCGATCGAACCCTCGTAGTCGCCGATCAGGCTCGCGCTGTTGGAGCCGATCAGGGGCATGGCGCCGAGGTTGCGGTTCAGGCGCACGATGCCGTCGAACCACGTCGGCCAGGTCGTGCTGTCGCTCACGCGCTCGATGCCGTGGGTCGACTCGCGGATGTACTCGTCGACCTCGGCCTGCTTCTCACGGCGCCGCTTCGGCAGCTTCGGGTTGCCGATGAGCAGGAAGATCAGGACCCCGATGATCGGGATGAAGAAGATGGCGAGCAGCCACGCCATGCCCGCAGTGGGCCGGCGGTTGCGCGGCACGACGATGATGGCGATGACGCGGATGATGATGTCGACGAGGATGATGGCGGCGGCGATGATCGCAGTGACCGTCGTCGCCGTGATGTCGATCGTCATCCGGCTGGGCGTTCGCGACCGAGCTTCGCTCGCTCCTCGGCTTCGATGCGGGCGTAGGCGTTGCGCTCACTGCGGTCGGCGCGGATGACGGCGCGCAGCACGAACCAGAAGATGAGCCCGATGAGCACGGTCGGCGCGAGCGACCAGATCGCATTCGCCCAGAATTCGTCCATAGTCCCCCCAGACTACGGTCAAAACCTCGGAATCCGCCCATCGCACCGGCGACCCCGGGTTGCGCGGCGCCGACCGCCGGTCCGCCCGGCGCGAATGCAGGACGACACGCCCTGGCGGCATCCGGAACATGCGCGATCGACATGCCGCGACCCTCCGCACCTGCATTCACCCCACCCGTCGGAGCGGCGCGCCACCGGCCAGCAGCTCCGCGATCACCTCGATGCACCCGTCGAGGTCGCTTATGATCTGCTCGTAGCCGAAGCGGTGCCACCGGTACCCGCGCCGCACCAGCGCCGCGTTGCGCTCACGATCACGCCCGACGGCCTCGTGATCGTCATGCCAAGCTGAGCCATCGGCTTCGATCACGAGCCATCCGTCGATGACCAGGTCGACCCGCCCGACTCCCGAGATTTCCACCTGAACCTCGACCTTCCATCCCACGGCCCTGATCGCCATGCGCAACAGGCTCTCCAGGCCGGATTCGGCGCGCCCGTCGAGGTGCTTCCGCAGGCGACGGATGCGACGGGGCATCCGCTGCATCAGCTGGTCGATGTCGTGCGCGGTGACGAGCCGACGATTGAGCGCGCTGTCGAGCGTCGCCACCGCGTGGAAGGGATCGGTCACACGCGGCAGATGCTGCGCGAGCGCGTCGACAACGCCAACGCGCCATGGCGTGCGCGACGACGGCGGCGCGTCACGCCGAATGCGGTACTCGCCGCGGCGCAGCGTCGGGAGACGGCTCGCCGACGGCGGGCTGACGATGCAAGTGCCCGAATGCTTCGAAACCCAGATGCCGTAGCTGCGGAGGGCGCTTTCTCCGCCGAGGATGCCACGTGCCGCGACGGCGCGCAGGGCCTCAGCATTCGCGCCCGGCCGCGCGACCCACGAACGGCCGACTCGGATCGCCTCCCCCGTCGCAAGGGCGGCGCGGATGCGTCGATCCGACTGCCCCATGGCGCGGAGCTGAGCACGCGTGGCGAGGCCGCCGCGTCGGCGGAGGTCGAAGTCGATCGAGGACATGCGGAGATCATCGTCGGCGACGAGGCATCCGCTCAGGGGCCCTGATTTGCTGGCCGCTGAAGCGCCCCACCGACGGTTGGGGAGGACGAGTGCGGGCGGTGCGGATGCATGGGCCCGCCGCCGGAACCGGTCAATTCGCCCTGTTCTCGCGCCCGCCACGGCGTGTCCTCATGTTCTGGGGACGGGCGAGAGGGAGCGGGCGGCGAGTGCCGGCGGGTCAGCCGCCCGTGACGATGCCCCAGATGCCCGAGCCCACCAGGTAGACGCCGATCGCGCCCACGACGATCCAGATCATGACCCGCGCGTTCGACGGGCGCTTCGGATCGGGGTCGGGTTCGAGTTCCTTCTTGGGGAGGTAGTCGTTCATTCGCGGCATCCGTTCATTCGGGGCATCCGCTCACTTGACCAGCGGGAACAGGATGGTCTCGCGGATGCCGAGCCCCGTGATCGCCATGAGGAGCCGGTCGATGCCCATGCCCATGCCTCCCGACGGCGGCATGCCGAACTCGAGCGCGCGCAGGAACTCCTCGTCGAGGCGCATGGCCTCGGGGTCGCCGCCGGCGGCGAGCTTCGCCTGCTCGACGAAGCGCTCGCGCTGCACGACGGGGTCGACGAGTTCGGAGTAGCCGGTCGCGAGCTCGAAGCCGCGCACGTAGAGGTCCCACTTCTCGACGACGCCGGGGATCGTGCGGTGCTGGCGCACGAGCGGCGAGGTGTCGAGCGGGAAGTCCATGACGAAGGTCGGCCGCTCGAGCCGCGGCTTGACGTGGTGCTCCCAGAGCTCCTCGATGTACTTGCCTGGAAGAGGGTGGTCGACCTCGATGCCCTCGGCATCGGCGAGCTCCTCGAGCCGCGACATGGGCGTCTCGGCGGTGATCCGCTCCCCCAACGCGGCGGACAGCGAGTCGTACATCGACAGCCGCTCCCAGTCGCCGCCGAGGTCGAACTCGGTGCCGTCGGCCCAGGTCACGACGTGCGTGCCCGAGACGGCCATCGCCGCGTCCTGCACGAGCTGCTGGGTGAGGTCGGCGATGGTGTGGTAGTCGCCGTACGCCTCGTACGCCTCGAGCATCGCGAACTCGGGGCTGTGCGTCGAGTCGGCGCCCTCGTTGCGGAAGTTGCGGTTGATCTCGAACACCCGCTCGATGCCGCCGACGACCGCGCGCTTCAGGTAGAGCTCGGGCGCGATGCGCAGGTACAGCTCGGTGTCGAACGCGTTGGAGTGCGTCACGAACGGGCGAGCGGATGCCCCGCCGTGCATGACCTGGAGCATCGGCGTCTCGACCTCGATGAACCCGAGGCTCGTGAAGGTCGAACGGAGGCTGGCGTTGACCTTGGCGCGGTCGATGACGTTGCGGCGCGCCTGCTCACGGGCGATCAGGTCGAGGTAGCGGCTGCGCACGCGCGTCTCCTCGGAGAGCTCGTGGTGCAGGTTCGGTAGCGGCAGGATCGCCTTCGACGCGATGCGCCACTCCTTCACCATGATCGACAGCTCGCCGCGGCGGCTCGTGATGACCTCACCGGCGACGAAGACGTGGTCGCCGAGGTCGACGAGCTCCTTCCACTCGGCGAGCGACTCCTCGCCCACCTCACCGAGCGACACCATCGCCTGGATGCGGCTCCCGTCGCCCGACTGCAGCGTCGCGAAGCAGAGCTTGCCCGTGTTGCGGGAGTACATGACGCGGCCGGCGAGTCCGACCTGTTCGCCGCTCGCCTCGTCGACGCCGAGGCCCACGAAGCGATCCCGCACCTCGGGGATCGTGGCCGTGATCGGCAGGCGCACCGGGTACGCTCCGAGGCCGAGGTCGTCGGATGCCGCGATCAGCCGGTCTCGCTTGGCGAGCCGCACGGCCTTCTGCTCGGAGATCTCGTCAGCACTGATCTCCTCGGCGGTCGGCTCGGCTGCTACGTCCGTGGGGGTTTCGGCCATCGTTCACTCTCGGTTCGCGGAATCGTGCGTGCACCAGCCTACTTGGGCCGGCTCGGCCGCTCGATCGGCGGAACGCGCTCAGCCGACCTCGACGTACGCGTTGTCGATGAGGCGCGTGCTGCCGACGTATGCGGCGACGAGCACGAGGGCCCGCCCCCGGAAGTCGTCGGAGATCGGCAGGAAGGTCTCGGGGTCGACGACGACGAAGTAGTCGAGGTTCACGCCGTCATGGTCGCCGAACGCGGCCACGCCCTCGGCGAGCAGCTCCGACGGGCCGTCGGCGGCGGCGGCCTCCGCCGCCCGCACCGACTCGACCAACACGAGGGCCGCCTTCCGCTGCTCGGCATCGAGGTAGCGGTTGCGGCTCGAGAGGGCGAGCCCGTCGGGCTCCCGCACCGTCGGCACCACTTCGAGGCGCAGCGGCAGCTCGAGATCGGCGACCATGCGCGACACCAGGAAGACCTGTTGCCCGTCCTTCTGGCCGAACACGGCCACGTCGGGCTGGGCGATGCCGAAGAGCTTCGCGACGACCGTGAGCATGCCGTCGAAGTGACCCGGCCGCGACGCCCCGTCGTAGCGGGCGCCGATCGGACCGGCGTGAATCGTGGTGCCGCCCTCGGCGCCGCGCGGGTACATCTCGTCGACGCCGGGCGCGAACACCGCGTCGACGCCGAGGCCCGCGAGCGCCGCGACATCCGCCTCGAGCGTGCGCGGATACTTCTCGAGGTCTTCGTTGGGCCCGAACTGCAGGGGGTTCACGAAGATCGACACCACGACGACGTCGGCGACCTCATGGGCCCGCCGCACGAGCGCGAAGTGCCCGTCGTGCAGCGCCCCCATGGTCGGCACGAGGGCGACGGATGCCCCGGCCGCGCGTCGCTCGTCGAGCAGCGCCCTGAGCTCCGCGATCGTCGAGACCGTGCGTGTGCCTGCGGCGACCTCGGTCACTCGCCACCTCCCAGCGGCCGGTCGATGCCGGCCTCGTCGATCGTACCCGCCCCGTCGGGGAGCGGCCCCGCGTCGTGGCGCGAGAGCGCGTTCTCCACCGTGCTGCGTACGAGCGAGGCGAGCACCGCACCGGCTCGCGGCACTCCGATGCCTTCGAGGAGCCCGCTCGCCTGGTCGACCACGGCCGTCGAGAACGAGACGGCCGTGTCGATGGCCTCGCCGTAGGCGGCGCGGTCGTGCTCGGCGACCACGAACGGCTCACCGCCCATCTCGACGACGAGCGCCTGACCGATGGGCAGCACCGGAGCGGGCGCGGTCACGGCGAACCAGGTGCCCGGCAGGCGCGCGAGGTCGATGCTCGTTCCCGTGAAGCTCATCGCGGGGTGCACGGCGAGCGGGATCGCCCCGGCACGCATGGCGGGAGCGAGCACCCCCGTACCGAAGCGCGCGGCCGTGTGCAGCACGAGTTGCCCGGGCTGCCAGACGCCCGCCTCGGCGAGGCCGGTGACGAGCGCCTCGAGCTCGGACTCGGGCACGGCGAGCAGCACGAGTTCGCTGCGTTCGACGATGTCGGGGATGGGCAGCACGGGCACGGCCGGCAGCATCGCCGCGGCGCGCTCCCGACTCGCCTCGGAGACGGCGGCGATGCCCGTGAGGGCGTGGCCGGCCCCGGCGAGGGCCGCGGCCAACACGGCGCCCACGCGACCGGCCCCGATGGTGCCGACGCCGAGCCGACCGGCGCGCTCAGCCGGCATCGGCGACCTCCGGTCGCACGCCCCAGTGGTCGGAGGTGTCCGCCACGGCACGCTCGACCGCCTCGTCGGCGAGCCGCTCGAACAGCGCGAACGCCTCAGTGCGATCGGCCACGGGCAGGCTGGCCGTCACGGGCCCGGCGACCGTGTGGATGCGCACGGACGCGAGCCCGAGCATCCGGCCGATCGGACCTGCGGCAACCGCCACCGACTGCATGCGCGCGAGCGGCACGAGGATGAGGCTCCGCTGCAGCCAGCCGCGGCGAAGCAACGCGACGCCGTCGGCGAGGGCCCAGCCGATGCGCCGCCATGACAACGGCCGCAGCCAGGCGCCACGCGTGGGGGTGCGCGAGAATCCGCCGCGGTCGAACCGGCCGATGAGCCCGGCCTCGATGAGCGGGTCGACGGCGGATGCCGCGTCGGGCAGCAGCAGCGCGAGCACGCGGTGTACGTCGGCGACGGTGCCGACGGGCAGCACGAGCGTGCGCTGGGCCGCGTCGTTCGAGGCGCTCACCGACTGCCCGGCCACGTTGATGCGGATCGACCACCAGCCGAAGGGCCGCCAGAGGATCCACTGCGACACCTCGATCGCGTGGATGCGTCCGGGGGGAATGGTCTGGTTGCCCGTGGAGAGCAGGCCGTGGCCGATGCGGACGCCGTCGGGCGTGCCGGCGATCGAGTACCGGAGCGACTTCGTGATGCGCGACCAGACGTAGCTCACGAGACCGATGAGCGCGGGGACGAAGGAGAACAGCACCCACCACTGCCCGGTGGTGAAGCCGACCGCGATGACGCCGACGAGGACCGCGAGCCACACGATCGAGCCGCCGAGGAAGGTGGAGGCGATCACGCGACCGAGCGGCAGGTGCACGATCGACTCGGGCGGGGCGAGGGAGGGATCGAGCTCGGGCGCGAGGAACTCGTCGACGCGCTGGCCGATCACGGCCGGCACGTGCAGGCGGCCGTCGTGCGGCAGCTCGCCGTCGCCCTCGCCGCCCGGTGTCACGGCCGGGCCGCGGGCGGCCGCGGCATCCGCCGCCTTCGCGGCCCTCGCGCCCGACGCGAGCCGGAGGATGTCGGCACGGAGCCCGTCGGCGAGCGCCGACCCCAGGTAGGCCAGCTGCACGTTCGCGGACTGCCCGGCCACCGAGACCTCGAGCTTGGCCGTGCCGAACAGCCGCGCGAACAGGGGGCGATTGACGTTGATGCCCTGGATGCGATCGAGCCGGGCGCTCCGGTGCGAGCGGAACAGGATGCCGCTTCGCACCTCGACCGCCTCCTGCGTCACGCGGAAGGTGTGCATGCGCCACGACAGCCAGAAGCCCGCGACGAGCGCGGCGATGATCACGGCAAGACCGGCGAGCGCCCAGCCGACCAAACCGTTCGAGACGATGCCGCCGATCGGGTCGTTGGCCCAGTCACCGCCCGAGTCGCCGGCCCCGGGACGGAAGGCCGGGCCGAGTTCGGGCGCGAAGAGCACGAGGAACATGTCGACGAGCCGTTCGCGCAGGTTCGCGATGATGAACCCCAGCACGGCGAGCAGCGCCAGGCCGCCGCGCAGCAGCGGGCTCGCCGGATGCAGCCGGTGCCACTCGCCGTCGGCGAGGTTCGTGACCCGCGCGGGGCGCACGAGTGCGCTCACAGCCCCGCCCGTCGGGTTTCGGCGAGCGCGACCAGCCGGTCACGCAGGCGGTCGGCCTCCTCCATGGGAAGGCCTGGCACGGTGACGGCGGTCGCCGCCGCCGCGGTGACGAACTTGAGGTCGGCGAGCCCGAGCGCGCGAGCGACAGGGCCTCGCGTGATGTCGACGAGCTGCATGCGACCGTAGGGCACGGCGACCTGCCGCTGGAACATGATGCCGCGACGGAACAGCAGGTCGTCGTCGCGGAGGCGGTAGCGGATGGAACGCACCCGACGCGGCTCGAGGGCGATGCCGACGAGCGAGATGACGCCGACCCCGATCGCGGCCCAGAGCCACCACCACTGCCCCCACACGAGGTAGGCGACCGTGAACGCGCCGACGAAGATCGCCATGCCGATGAGCGAGCCCACGACCTCGACGACGACGTACTTCGGCGACACGCGGTGCCAGTCGTCGTCGGATGCCGCGACGGTGTCGGATGCCGCGCCCGCATCGTGTGCTGCGTGCGCCGCCTCGGGGATCTGCGCCGCCTCGGGGATCTGCGCCGCCTCGGGGATCTGCGCCGCCTCGGGGATCTGCGCCGCGTCGGGGATCTGCGCCGCCTCGATCGGTTCGTCGTGGTGGGCGGCCTCAGGCATGTGCGTGTTCTTCCTTCTCGGTCTCGGTGTCGTCGGGCGGCAGCGTGCAGAAGTGCTCGGCGATGAGGCCGCCGGCGAGGAGCAGTGCCGCGCCGATCGCGGTCCCGAGGGCGAGCCACACCGTCTCGGCCGACGGCAGGACGCTCCGGGTCACGAGGAACAGCGTGATGCCGATGCCGAACCCGAGCACGAGGGCGCCGCTCAGGCTGCAGGCCTTCGCGAGCACCGCCGTGCGCATGGCCCGGAACGGGTCGAGGTGCTTCGTGGTCTTGCCCTTGACGGCCCGGCGGATGGGCCACGCGAGGGCCACCACCATGATGGCCACGCCCGTGAGCGTCACGGGCAGCGAGATCGGCGGCACGATGGCCTTGCCTCCGGTCGACACCGTGGCGAGGTCGCCGAGGTATCCGAGCACGACGCCGGCGAGGGTGAACGCGATGATCGCCGACGGATGCGTGCGCCTCATCGGCGAACCACCTCATCGGTTGCAGCCCGACGCAGGTCGGCCACGGATCCGCGCCCCGGCAGCACCGCATCGGGTTCGACGTCGAGCCACGGCTGCAGCACGAAGGCGCGCTCCCACGCGCGTGGATGCGGCAGCTCGAGCCGGGCGTCGAACTGCCGCCGCCCGCCGAAGTCGATGAGGTCGAGGTCGAGGGTGCGGTCGCCCCAGTGCTCGGTGCGCACCCGACCGTGCGCGGTCTCGATCGCCTGCAACACGTCGAGCAGGCGGTGCGGCTCGAGCGCCGTCTCGATCACGAGTACGCCGTTGAGGTAGCCAGGGGCGTCGCGGTCGACTCCCCCGTCTTTCATGGCGGGGCTCTGGTACACCGGCGAGACGGCCACGAGCGTGATGCCCTGCGTGTCGGCGAGCTCCCGGGTCGCGGAGGCGATGGTGGCCTCGCGATCGCCGAGGTTCGCACCGAAGGCGATGACTGCCCGCGTCATGCGCGCCCCCGCACGATCGTGACCGAGACATCCGTGAACGGCACGGTGATCGGGGCCTGCGGCTTGTGCACCGTGACCTCGACCTCTTCGACGGCTTGGAAACCGAGTGCGATGTCGGCCACTCGCTCGGCGACCGTCTCGATGAGGTCGACTGGATCCCGCTCGACGGCGGCAGCGACGGCCTCGGCGAGCTCGCCGTAGTTCACGGTGCGGTCGAGGTCGTCATCGGATGCCGCGGCCGAGAGATCGACCGCCACCGCGATGTCGATGACGAACTCCTGGCCCTCGACCCGCTCGAACTCGAACACTCCGTGGTGCGCGCGCACTCGGATGCCCGTCAGGGCGATGCGATCACGAGTATTGGCCACGTCGTCCACTCTGCCACGCCCCGAGGACGTCGAGCGCGCGTCTCGTGGAGCGGACGTCGTGCACGCGAACGCCCCACGCACCTGCTTGTTCCGACAGCACGCTGATCACGGCCGTGGGCAGGTCGCGCTCCTCCATGTTCGCGTCATCGGGCAGCATCGCGCCGAGGAACCGCTTGCGAGATGCGCCCACGAGGATCGGCAGCCCGAGCTCACCGAGCACGTCGAGGCGGCCGAGCAGTTCCCAGTTCTGGGCGCCGCGCTTGGCGAAGCCGAGTCCGGGGTCGAGGATCAGGCGCTCACGCGACACGCCGGCCGCGACGAGCGCGTCGACGCGGGCGGCGAGCTCGTCGCGCACCTCGGCCGCGACATCCGTGTACTCGGCGAGGGAGTCCATGCGGTCGGAGTGGCCGCGCCAGTGCATCGCGACGTACTGTGCGCCCGTCTCGGCGGCGATGGCGGCCATCGCCTCGTCGGCCAGGCCCGCCGACACGTCGTTGATGATCTCCGCCCCGGCCTCGACGGCGGCGAGGGCGGTGGCCGCCCGCATGGTGTCGACGCTGACCCGGATGCCGCGGCCGGCGAGCTCCCTCACGACGGGCACCACGCGGCGCAGCTCCTCGTCGGGCTCGACGCGCGCGGCGCCCGGACGCGTGGATTCGCCCCCGACGTCGAGCACGTCCGCGCCGTCGGCGACGAGTTCGAGCCCGTGCGCGATGGCCGCTTCGGCATCGAGCCAGCGGCCGCCGTCGCTGAACGAGTCGGGCGTGACGTTGACGACGCCCATGATGAGCGTTCTCGTCGGCTCGTCACGCATCGCGGGCTCCGATGAGGTGGATGATCTCGGCACGCGCCGCCGGCTCGGCGAGGGCGCCGCGGCTCGCGATCGTGATCGTCGAGCTGCGCTCCTGACGTGCGCCGCGCGTCGTCACGCAGCGGTGCTGCGCATCGAGCACGACGAGCACGCCCTTGGGGTCGAGACCCTCCTGGAGGGCATCCGCGATCTCCTCGGCGAGCCGCTCCTGCAGCTGCGGCCGGGCTGCGAGCGTGTCGATGACGGCGGGGATGCGCCCGAGCCCGACGACCCGGTCGCCCGGCAGGTATGCCACGTGGGCGGTGCCGACGAACGGGAGCAGGTGGTGCTCGCACACCGAGCGGAATGCCAGGTCGCGCAGCACCACGGCGTCGGACGTCGCTGGCACGCCCTTGTCACTCGAGCCGATGGGCACCGAGTCGGCGAGATGTGTCAGCGGATCGACGTGCAGGCCGTCGAAGAACTCGGCGTACGCGGCCGCCACGCGCTGCGGTGTGCTCTGCAGCCCGGGTCTCGTCGGATCCTCGCCGATGGCGAGCAGGATCTCGCGCACGGCGCGCTCGATGCGCGCGGTGTCGACCTCGGCCATGGCCACCCCTCTTCGGGTCGGTGAATGACTACGCCGTCGCAGGGCGCGGCGTCGTGCGCGGCGCGCGGGACGCGGCCGGCTCCTCCACCGGGGTCTGCCCCGAGTCGACGCCGCCGTCGACGGCGCCCTGGTCGATCGGCATCTTCTCGGTCGGGAACGAGATCGGCGGGCGGTCGGAAACGGGCCGCTTGTCGCTCGAGAGCCAGAGCGGGCGCTCGGGGAGCTTCTGCACGTCCTTGAAGATCTCGGCGATCTGGTTGTGGTCGAGCGTCTCGTTCTCGAGCAGTTCCGCGGCGAGCCGGTCGAGGATGTCGCGGTTGGCGTTGAGGACCTCCCACGCCTCGTCGTGCGCCTGCTCGATGAGTTTGCGCACCTCGGTGTCGACGACCTCGGCGATCTCCTCGGAGTAGTCGCGCTGGTGGCCCATGTCTCGGCCGAGGAAGACCTCGCCCTGCGACTGGCCGAGTTTCACGGCACCGACGGTGGCACTCATGCCGTATTCGGTGACCATCTTGCGAGCGGTCGACGTGGCCTTCTCGATGTCGTTCGAGGCGCCTGTCGACGGGTCGTGGAAGATGATCTCCTCGGCGACGCGGCCGCCCATGGCGTAGGTGAGCTGGTCGAGCAGCTCGTTGCGGGTGACCGAGTACTTGTCTTCCAGCGGCAGCACCATGGTGTACCCGAGGGCACGGCCACGCGGCAGGATCGTGATCTTCGTCACGGGGTCGGTGTAGTTCATCGCCGCCGCCGCGAGTGCGTGTCCGCCCTCGTGGTACGCGGTGATGAGCTTCTCCTTGTCCTTCATGACCCGCGAGCGACGCTGCGGACCGGCGATGACCCGGTCGACCGCCTCGTCGAGCGCGCGGTTGTCGATGAGCTGCGCGTTCGAGCGGGCGGTGAGCAGCGCGGCCTCGTTGAGCACGTTCGCGAGGTCGGCGCCGGTGAAGCCCGGCGTCTTGCGTGCGAGCACCTCGAGGTCGACGCCCTTCGCGAGCGGCTTGCCCTTGGCGTGCACCTCGAGGATCTTCTGGCGGCCCTTGAGGTCGGGCGCGTCGACGCCGATCTGCCGGTCGAAGCGACCGGGGCGCAGGAGCGCGGGGTCGAGGATGTCGGGACGGTTCGTCGCGGCGATGAGGATGACGTTGGTCTTCGGGTCGAACCCGTCCATCTCGACGAGCAGCTGGTTCAGCGTCTGCTCGCGCTCGTCGTGCCCGCCGCCGAGGCCGGCGCCGCGGTGGCGGCCGACCGCGTCGATCTCGTCGACGAAGATGATGGCCGGCGCGTTCTGCTTCGCCTGGTCGAACAGGTCGCGCACGCGCGATGCGCCGACACCGACGAACATCTCGACGAAGTCGGAACCCGAGATGGAGTAGAACGGCACGCCCGCCTCACCCGCGACGGCGCGGGCGAGCAGCGTCTTGCCGGTGCCGGGAGGGCCGTAGAGCAGCACGCCCTTGGGGATCCGAGCCCCGACCGCCTGGAACTTGGCCGGGTCCTTCAGGAAGTCCTTGATCTCGTGGAGCTCCTCGATGGCCTCATCGGCGCCCGCGACGTCGTCGAAGGTGACCTTCGGGCTCTCCTTGGAGACGAGCTTGGCCTTGGACTTGCCGAACTGCATGACGCGGTTGCCGCCGCCCTGCATGCCCGAGAGCATGATCCAGAAGAAGAGGCCGATGAGCACGAGCGGCAGGAGGATGCCGAGCATCGAGAGGAACCAGTTGGGCTGCGGCACCTCGTCGTTGAAGCCGTCCTTGGGGTTGGCGTCGTCGATCGCGGCGATGACATCGAGGCCGCGCGGGGTGACGTAGTAGAACTGCACCTGCGTTCCCAGCTCCTCGTCGGGCTGGGCGAGCGTCAGGTCGACGCGGTTCTCGCCGTCGACGATCTTGACCGCCGACACCTTGTCGTCCTTGAGGAGCTCGAGGCCCTCCTGCGTGGAGACCTCGCGGAAGCCCGACGCCGTGATCAGGCTGGATCCGATCCACACGGCGACGATCGCGAGCAGAATGTAGATGATCGGCCCGCGCAGGATCTTCTTCATGTTCATGGTCCTGCAAGGCTACATTGGCGGCGCTGAGGGGCGGCCGTATGTTCGCTGAGGGCTGCGCAGCGCTATGCCGTGTCGGCGACCGGCGGGAGCTCGAAGCATCCGAGTATCGTTTCAGCGGCGTCGACGTCGCCATCGACGTGTGCCGCGCCTTCGGCGGTGGCCAGCCGCAGCGGATGTCCGTCCAGGGTGATGCGCGCGAGCGTGATGGGGTCGGTCGCGACGGTGGCTGCGACATCCGCCGCCTCGCCGGGTTCGACCGTGAACCGGCCGTCGGCCACCGACGCCACGAACGGAAGCCCGCCGAGGCGCAGCCCGATGCGCAGGTCGTGCTCGGGAAGGCGCTCGGGAACCACGTTGGTGCGCAGCGCGAGCACCGACGTCGCGACGCTGATCGGCAGGTCGCGGCGGAGGTTCGGCGAGGCGGCTCCCCACCGGCCGAGGGCCCTGATGATCGGTTCGAGCTCGGTGCCCCACGCCGTGAGCTCGTACACGGTCGCGGAGACCGGCACCGGAAGCGCGCGACGGCGCACGACGCCGGCCGCGACCAGGTCGGCGAGGCGTTGGGCGAGCACGGCCGTGCCGATCGTGGGCATGGCGGCGAGGAGGTCGCTGTAGCGCCGGGGGCCGAGGGTGAGCTCGCGCACGACGAGCAGCGCCCATCGTTCGCCGACGATGTCGAGCGCCTGGGCGGCGCCGCATCCGTCCTGATAGCTGCGCTTGGCCATGGATCGAGTCTATCAGTCAACTTCAGGTTTTGAAGTTATTACTTGCAATTCTGAAGTCGAGCCTGCTTGACTGGGCGGCATCGACGAGGAGGACGACATGACGGCATCGACGACGACCACGACGGAAGCGACCACGAGTGCACCTGCGGGACCGCGCCAGTGGGTCGGGCTCGGGGTGCTGGGCCTGGCCAGCCTGCTCGTCTCGATCGACGTGTTCGTCCTGCTCCTCGCCCTGCCGAGCATCAGCGTCTCGCTCGGCGCGTCGAGTACCGAGCAGCTCTGGATCATGGACGTCTACTCGTTCCTGCTCGCCGGCTTCCTGGTGACCATGGGGGCGGTCGGAGACCGGGTGGGTCGCCGGCGACTGCTGCTCATCGGCGCGACGGCGTTCACCGTGGCATCCGTCGTCGCGGCCTTCTCGACGACGCCGCTGATGCTGATCCTCGCGCGCGGCGCGATGGGCATCGCCGGAGCGACCCTCGCCCCGTCCACGCTCTCGCTCATCAGCACGATGTTCCCGATCGCTCGGCAGCGCTCGGTCGCGATCGGCATCTGGCTCACGTGCTTCATGTCGGGCGCGGTGATCGGGCCGATGGTCGGCGGCATCGTGCTGGAGCACTTCTGGTGGGGCGCCGTGTTCCTGCTCGGCATCCCGCCGATGCTGCTCCTGCTCGTGCTCGGCCCGCTGCTCCTGCCGGAGTACCGCAACGAGGGCGTCGGACGGCTGAACCTCGCGAGCGTCGCGCTCTCGCTCGCGGCGATCCTCCCCGTCGTCTTCGGCGTGAAGGAGATCGCGCGCATCGGCTGGCAGCCCCTGCCCATCGGCGCCATCATCGCAGGCGTGATGATCGCCGCGCTCTTCCTGCGGCGCGAACGGCGACTCGCCGAGCCCCTCCTCGACGTCACGCTGTTCCGGAACCGCCGGTTCAACGCGGCGCTCGTCGGCATGCACCTGATCACGGTCACCGGCGCCTTCATGCTGCTGATCGCGCAGTACCTGCAGCTCGTGCGGGAGTTGCCCCCGTTCGCGGCCGGCGTCGCGATGGTGCCGGCGATCGCCACGGGCGTGATCGGCATGCTCATCGCGCCGTGGCTCGCCCGACGCATCCGCCCGGCCATCCTCATCGCGTCGGGCATGCTCGTCTCGATCGCCGGCTTGGGGATCGTCGTGGCCGCCACGTCGGGGGACCTCGCCTGGATCGTGGTCGGCTACGCGTTCTGGCAGTTCGGCTGCGGCCCGATGGTCGCGCTCGGCACCGACCTCGTGGTCGGCTCGGTTCCGCCGGAGCGCGCGGGCGGCGCCGCCGCACTGTCCGAGACGAGCAGCGAGCTCGGGTTCGCGATCGGCATCGCGGTCATCGGCTCGGTCACCGCCGCCGTGTACCGACTCGGGTTCGCGGATGCCGCGACCGGGCTCCGCCCCACGGAGGCGAGCACCGCGACCGACAGCCTCGTTGGCGCGGCCGAGGTCGCCGTGACCCTGCCCGCCGCGGCCGGAGAGGCGCTCCTCTCGGCCGCGCGCGACGCCTGGCTCACGGGCATGTGGGTGGGCACCGCGCTCATCGCCCTCGTCATGGTCGCGGTCGCGCTGATCGCGCTCGTGTTCCTGCGAGGCGTGGCCGCGTACCGGCCGGAGGCGCCTGCCGAAGAGGTGCCCTAGGGCGCGCCTCAGCTGTAGACGTGCGGCGCGAGCACCGCGACGTCGCGCAGGTTGCGGTAGCGCTCGGCGTAGTCGAGGCCGAAGCCGACGACGAACTGGTTGGGGATGTCGAATCCGAGGTACTTCACGGTCACGTCGACCTTCGCCGCCTCGGGCTTGCGCAGCAGTGCGCAGATCTCCACTGATTCGGCTCCGCGCGACTCCAGGTTGCCGAGCAGCCAGCTGAGCGTCAGGCCCGAGTCGATGATGTCCTCGACGATGAGCACGTGGCGCCCGGTGAGGTCGGTGTCGAGGTCCTTGAGGATGCGAACGACGCCGCTCGACTGCGTACCCGCGCCGTAGGAGGAGACGGCCATCCAGTCCATGTTCACGTGCGACCGGAGCTCGCGGGCCAAGTCGGCCATGACCATGACCGCGCCCTTCAGGACACCGACGAGGAGGAGGTTCTTGCCCTCGTAGTCGGCCTCGATGCGGCGCGCGAGCTCGGCGAGCTTCTCCTGGATCTCGGTCTCGGTGACGAGCACCTCGTTGAGGTCGGACTCGATCTCGCGCGCGTCCATGCTGCTCCCTGTGTCGGTGGGCGAACGGATGCCACGAGCCTACCGCCGTGCGCCGCCGCGCCTCGCGGCGCTCAGGGCTCGGCCCCGTCGGCGGCCTCCTCCGGCTGCACGTCGCGGCGCGCATCGCGAAGCCAGAGCGAGGTCACCACGATGAGCGGCACCTGCATCCCCGCGTAGAGCGCATGGAAGACGTAGTGCATGGGCGTCTGGGCGGGCTCGAACGGCAGGATGCCGAGCGGGAGCACGCTGATCACGCCGCCGATCAACGAGATCCACGCCCACACGAGGAGCGCCCACGTGATGGCGCGCCGGATCGGCCGCACGAACCAGTGCACGACGAGCACGAATGTGATGAGCGTCGGCACGAACGTCTCGACGCTCAGGAGGTCCTGGCCGGGGAGATCGGCGACGTTGTGCAGGACCATTCCGAACCAGGCAACCAGGGCGGAGGCGACGACGGCCGCCGGCCACGTCCGCACCGCGGGGCGATCCATGACCTGACCGTGGCACAGCGCGGCCCCGGCCGCAAGGTCGCCCGGGTTCGCACCGCCCTTCGACGGTCAGCCGGCGGAGAAGACGACGAGTCCGCCCTCTCGACGCGCGCGCACCCTACCCGGCAGGTCGATCGGACCCTGCCCGCGCCAATCCGTCACGAGCCGTGCCACCTCGAGGGTCTGCGTGCGCGTGAGCGGGACGCCGAACTCGCTCCGCACGACGTGCCGGATGATGCGTTGCCTGAGCGCGGCCGGATTCGCCGCGAGCGCCCCGACAGACACTGCGATGCCCGCCTCGGCGGGCTCGCAGATCTCCTCGATGAATTCGTCGATCTGGCTCGTGAACGCCTCGTCGTCTTCGCGCAGCTGCTCGGCCGTGCGCGCCAGCGCCTCGGCGACCCCCGGCCCGAGCTCGGCCTCCAGCACGGGCAGCACGCGCTCGCGCACGCGCACGCGCGCGTACGCGGGATCGAGATTGTGCGGGTCGTCCCACGGAGCGAGGCCCGCATCCAGGCACGCCTGCCGCGTGGTCGCACGGCGGATCCCGAGCAGCGGGCGCGCATACCGGCCCGCGCGTGCGGGCATCCCAGCAAGGCTCGCCGTGCCCGACCCGCGGGCGAGCCCGAGCAGCACGGTCTCGGCCTGGTCGTCGAGCGTGTGGCCGAGCAGCACGAGCGCGGCGCCGGTCTCGTCGGCCGCAGCGTCGAGCGCGGCATACCGGGCGGCGCGAGCGGATGCCTCGGGGCCGCCCTCCCCCATCACCTCCACGCGTCGCACGAGCATGGGGTCGAGCCCGATCGCCCGGGCGGAGTCGGATGCCGCGGCCGCGACATCCGCTGACGCGTCCTGCAGCCCGTGGTCGACGATGACCGCGCCCGCCCGCAGTCCCGCCCGTGGCGCCTCGAACGCCGTGGCCGCGGCGAGCGCGAGCGAGTCGGCCCCGCCCGAGAGCGCGACGAGCACCAGGCCACGCTCGGGCAGACCCGGCAGCACCGCCCGCACCGCCCGGCGCACGTCGGCGATCGGCGGGGTGAGGCGCGGCTTGCGCGCCGAGGGTTCCTCGGAAGGCATCAAGTAACCTTATTCCGCCGCACGCGCCGCACCCCCTGCGGGCGATCGCGGGCCAAGCTTCCATCACCAGAGGAGAACCCAGCATGGGCGAGTACGCCGCCGTCATCGAGATCCCCAAGGGCAGCCGCAACAAGTACGAGGTCGACCACGAGACGGGCCGGGTCTTCCTCGACCGCGTGCTCTACACGTCGTTCTCCTATCCGACCGACTACGGGTTCTTCGAGAACACCCTCGGCGACGACGGCGACCCGCTCGACGTGCTCGTGCTCACCCAGTACCCGCTGTTCCCCGGTGTCGGCGTGAAGGTGCGGCCGGTCGGCGTGTTCCACATGACCGACGACGGCGGCGGCGACGCCAAGGTCATCGCGGTGCCCGCCGGCGACCCCCGGTGGGACGACATCCAGGACGTCGACTCCATCCCCGAGTACACCAGGAAGGAGATCGAGCACTTCTTCGAGCACTACAAGGACCTCGAGCCCGGCAAGTGGGTCAAGACCGAGGGCTGGGCGGATGCCGCCGAAGCCGAGTCGCTCATCGCGAAGGCGATCGAGGCGTACCCGGGTCACTGAGCGGCGGCGCCCACCTCCACGACCCTTTGGCGGCACACGACCTTCTGCTGAAGTCCTCCAGCCGCCAAGAGGTCGTCACGCTGGCATCAGAAGAGCCGCATGCGGCGCGCGCCGACCGGCAGGCCGAGACGTCGCAACCGGTCGACGAGCGGGGTCCTTGCCCACATCTCCGACCAATCCCAGCGCTCGAACGCGCGGAGCTGTCGACGCACGGCGTCTTCACGCTTCTTCTCGCGCACGACGGCCCGGGCGGATGCCGCTGCGCTGCCGCCGCTGAGGTACTTGCCATCGCCATCGGCCTCTCCGCCAGCGCCGAAGTCCTCCCAGTAGAAGTCCAGATGGGCCCGTTCGCGCCACTCGGGCAACCACAGCGCGTGCTGGAGCGTGGGTGCCGGGACGCCGAACTCCTCCATCACGAGCCTGCTGCAGGTCTCAAGTGGAGTGGCCGCCAGCGACGTCGCACGACGGAGCACCGCCACGGTTCGCCGGCTCCGTGCATAGGGCAGCAGTCGTTCATGCTCGGCCGTGAGCCGGTCGATCGTCGTCCTCGGCGGAGTCGGATCCCAGGGCATGGAACAGAGCGCCGCATCGACCGCCACCAGGGCCGCGCCCAGCGTCGCGGAACGGCAGAGCTGGATCAGGCTGTGCTCGACGGAGGTCACGACGACGCCGTCGATCGACTCGACCGCGAAATCGCCGATCCGGGCCATCGCGATCGTGGTGGGCCGCCGATGGCCATGTCCATCGGGAGCCATGACGAACACCTCCGCCGGCCACGCTCCGATGATCGGCAGCCCGTGGACGGCGATCGCCGAGTACGACGTGAAGATCGGAGAGCGCAGGGTTTCCGCGGCAGCGAACACCTGCGCCCGATATTCGAGCGCGGCCCGCTTCGACCTCGACAACGATGCATCCGGCGCCGGCGGCTCGCGATACACGCCGCGACGCACTCGCTCGAGCGATCCCTCGGCGACGGCTGCCGCCAGTGCTGAGGTGAGTCCGGCGGCGCGAGCGTCGCGTGCGAGCACGAACCCGTCACGGTTGGTCAGGAATCCCGGATGCATCCGGTCACGCTGCCACGCCGCGGCATCCGTGATGCATCCGGAGCCCTCGCTGTCGACAACCCGAACGCACCGCATACCTGTGGAGGGACGGCTGGCGGCTCGCCGTGACGACGTGTTGGCGGTCCACGGCGAGATGCAACCGGCCTCCGACCGGCAAAGGGTCGTCGCGTACGACAGCGATCGGGGGGGTGGAGCGCTCAGCCCGCGGGGCGGGCGGCCGCCGACGGGGAGCCCCAGATGAAGTACTCGCGCACGGGCACCCCGTCTCGGGGCGCTTCGAGGATGCGTCCGCCGCCGAGGTAGATGGCGACGTGGTAGTAGTCACCGCCCGATCCCCAGAACAGCAGGTCGCCGCGCCGGATCTGCGAGACGGGCACCGCGAGTCCACGACCGGCGAGCGTGTAGTACTGGTTCGTCGCCGAGTGCGTGCCGATGTAGATCCCCGCGTTGGCGTAGGCCACCTTCGTGAGGCCCGAACAGTCCCAGACGTTCGGTCCGGCGCCGCCCAGGCGGTACGGCTCGCCGAGTTGCTGGCTGGCGAACCAGATCGCCGCCTCGACGGCGCCCGAGTCGGGCGGGGCCGGGGCGGGCGCGGGGGCGGGGGCAGGCGCGGGGGCAGGCGCGGGCGCCAGCGGGGCGGGCGCCCCGGGAGCGGGCGGAGGCGCGGGAGCGGGAGCGGCGGGCTGCGCCGGCTGCGCGGCCTGCGCAGCGGCTGCAGCCGCGGCCGCGGCCTGCGCGGCTGCGGCGGCCGCGGCGGCCGCAGCGGCGGCATCCCGCGCCTGACCCTCCACGCGCTGCCGCTCGAGCTCGGCCGTCGTGTCCTTCATGCTCGCGAGCTGTGCGTAGAGCTCTTCCGACTTCTGCTCCTGCGTGGCGACTGCGGCATTCGCCGCGGCGGCGGCATCGCGTGCCACGTCGGCGCGGGCCTCGGCGAGGGCGGCGAGCCGGTCGCGCTCCTTCGCGGCAGCGGCGGCCTGACCACGCAGCGCGTCGGCGATGTTCCGGTCGGCGATGGCCTGCTCGTAGATGTCGTTCGCCTGCTGCCCCAGCTGCGAGGCCATGCCGAGCTGCTGGAGGAGCGCCTGCGTGTCCTGCCCGGAGAACACCAACTCGGCCGTGAGGTCGTTGCCGGCCGTCTTCGCCAGGTGCGCGGCGAGGAGTCCGGCGCGCATCTTCGAGATCTCGGCGACCGCGTCGGCCTCATCGGCCTGCCGGCCGAGCGCACGTTCCCGCTCGGCAGCGCGGTCGCGTTCGTCGATGGCGATGCGCCAGGCCTCGTCGGCCATCATCGAGGTCTGCACCGCGGCATCCGCTGCCTGCTGCAGTCCTGTGAGGAGTTCACCGACGCGGGCGATCTCGGCCTGCTTGGTCTGCTCGTTCTGCTTCGCCTGCTCGATCTCGCTCCACGAGGGGTAGTCGGGCTCGGCCATGGCCGGTCCGCCGGATGCGACGACCGACGCGGTGACCGCGCCGACGGCGACGGTGGAGAAGAGGGTCGCGGGCTTCACCCGCGACACCGGACGCGTGCGCTGGTCAGCCAAGGTGCACCCCGCGGTCGGCCATGAACCTGTACGGGTCGATGCGGCTGCCGCCCGAGTACACCTCGAAGTGCAGATGGCACCCGGTCGAGGCGCCCGTCGTGCCACTCGACGCGATGTTCTGCCCGGAGCCGACCCACTGGCCGACACCGACGAACCGTCCACCGTCGCGGATGTGCGCGTAGCCCGTGGAGATCCCGCCGCCGTGGTCGATCTTGATGAAGTTGCCGTAGCTGCCCGACCACCCCGAGTAGGTCACGACGCCGCTGTTGGCCGCATAGATCGGCGCGGAGCATCCGGTGGCGATGTCGACGGCGTAGTGGAAGGGACTCGAGCAGTACCCGCCGCCGCAGATCACCTGCCGAGGACCGTAGCTGCCGCTGATGTAGCCCCCCGCGGGCTTGGCCCAGCCCGAGCTCGCGACCGTGCTGGGCCCGCCGCTCGCCATGGCCGCACGCCGCGCGGCCTCTTCCTCCTGGCGACGCCGCTCCTCCTCGGCCTTGCGGATCCGCTCGCCCTCTTCGTAGGCCGCGGCCGTCTTCGCCTCGGTGTCCTTCAGGAAGGCGAGTTGCTGCTCCAGTTCGATCTTCTTCGCCTGCGACTCGGCAAGCGCCGCCTCGGCCGCGGCCTGTGCGGCCTGTGCCACCGCAAGGGCCTCCTCGGCCGCGATGCGGAGCCGCTCGCGCTCGGCGCGAGCCACCTCGGCCTGGTCGGCGAGCGAGCGGGCGGCGTTCTGCTTCTCCTGTGCGCGGTTGTAGATGCCCGACGTGCGCTCGACCATCTTCTCCATGCTGCCGAGCTTCGCGAGCAGGGCCTCGGTCGCGGCGGCATTGCCGGCGTCGAGGAAGAGGTTCACGCCGACGTCGCCAGAGCCCGCGCGGTAGAGCTGCGCCGCCACCTGCCCGGCGTTCTTCTCGGCGGCGGCGGCCTCGGCAGCCGACTGGTCGGCCTGCGCCTGGATCTGGTTCGCGCGCATCACGGCGTCGTCGAACTTCTGCTGCGCCACCATGAGTTCGTCGGTGCGGCGTTCGGCCTCGGCTCGAGTCGCGACGACGTTCGCCTCGAGCTGCGCGATGAGGGCCGTGACCTGCACGACGGCGGCGGCAGCAGCGACGGTGTTGGCCTTCGCGGCCTGCAGTTCGTCCCACGTGGGATACGCCGCCGCCTGCGCACCGGCCGGCACCGCGACCGCGCCGACCACGGCCATCGCGGCGACCGAGAACCCCGCGACGAAGTGCCGGATGCGCCGGCCGAGCAGGCGCGCGCCAGCCCTCCGGCGGCTCCACGTTCGGGGAGATCGTCGGGCTCGGACGGACGGCCTGCGGTCGGTGGTTCGGTTCATGGTTCCCCGGTCCACGCGGGCTCTGGGCCCCGCGCTCCTGGCTGTGGTGCGGACAGGTGCAGCCCTCACGATAGGCACGCCGCCCGCGGTATCCGGGGATTTCGGTCGCGCGTGGCGGATGCCGCAGACGGGTGTCCCTGATGCCGCAACCCGGGCTTCGAGGCATCCGGCGCTCGCGTTTTGCCATTGCGGGCGATGGCACGTATGCTTGCTTGTCGGCGGTCATGCCCTCGGGCACGGCCACTCGGCCCCATCGTTTAGTGGCCTAGGACACCGCCCTTTCACGGCGGCAGCACGGGTTCGAATCCCGTTGGGGTCACCACGACGAGGTCCACTACAATTGAAAAGCCGGTGTTCGAGAGAACACCAACGAGGCCCTGTAGCGCAGTTGGTTAGCGTGCCGCCCTGTCACGGCGGAGGTCGCGGGTTCAAGTCCCGTCAGGGTCGCTCAGGCGACAAGCCCTTTCCCTTTCGAGAGAAGGGGCTTTCTCCTTATCGAGGCACCTGGTCCGGTTTCGATCGGTCGGATGCCCCGAGGCTCTGTAGCTCAGTTGGTAGAGCGTTCGACTGAAAATCGAAAGGTCACCGGATCGATGCCGGTCGGAGCCACCATCAAAACCCCCGGGCAACCGGGGCTTCTGTCGTCGCTCGTGCGGTTCAGAGCGTATGCACCCATCCTGATCACCGTTCTACTGCGAAGAACGACCCCGCCGCGGAACATGAGGAGAATCCGCACAGACGACCGCTGATGACCGCGATGAGGGCGACGTCTCCGTCGAGAGTTCAGCGCAGCTGCGCGAACCCCTCCGCCTTGCGGGTTGGCCCGACGATGAGAATCCTGTCCCCTTCGACCAGCACCGTCTCGGCGTCGGCATTGTGCCACTCAGCGCCAGGATGCTTGTAGGCGGCGATCGTGACGCCGTACTCCTTGCGGAGCCCGGTCTGTCCGAGGGGGACGCCGTGCAGGCGCGCCGGCGGCGAGGACTTCACGATCGCGTACCCCGGTTCGATCTCGATGTAATCGAGCGCCGCGCCACGAACGAGGTGCGCGACGCGCTTGCCCATGTCGGCCTCGGGCCGGATGACGTGGTGCACGCCGAGCTGTTCGAGGATCAGCGCATGCTGCTCGGTGACGGCCTTCGCCCAGATCACCGGCGTCTTCATTCCGAGGAGGACCGAGCAGGTGAGGATGGAGGCGGTGATGTCCGAGCCGATGGCGACGACCACCCGGTCGAACTCGTCGACGGCGAGCTGCTTCAGCACCTCCGCTTTCGTAGAGTCGGCGCGCACCACCTGGGTGAGCTGCCCATTCAACGACTGCACGATGTCCATGGACGCGTCGATGCCGAGCACGTCGGTGCCGGCTCGCATGAGTTCGAGGGCGAGCGAACTGCCGAACCGTCCGAGGCCGATCACCGCCACGGAGTCGGCCTCGGCGATCCGGCGAGACGTGTCGGCAGCTCCGCCGCCGAAGATGGAGAACCTAGCCAATGGCGGGCCTTTCCTTGGGGAGTTCGTAGAGAACGCGGCGCTCTCGGAGCGCGATCGCCGAGCCGAGCGTGAGCGGGCCGATGCGGCCGAGGAACATGAGCAGCACGAGCACGACCTCGGCGGAGGGCGGCAGGTTCGACGTGATGCCCGTCGAAAGGCCGACGGTCGCGAACGCGGAGACCGCCTCGAACAGGACGCGATCGAACGCGAGTCCCGTGAGGTGCATCAGCAGCACAGTCGCGGCCATGACCGCCCCGACGGCCACGAGCACGACGGTGATCGCCTGGCGGTGCACCGCACGTGAGAGCCGCTTGCCGAAGATGTTCACCGCGCCCTCGCCCCGGAACTCGGTCAGCACGATGAAGAACAGCACCGCAAAGGTCGTCACCTTGATGCCGCCCGCGGTGCCCGCCGGGCCGGCGCCGATGAACATCAGCACGTCCATGGCGACCCAGCTCTCGTCGTGCATCAGCCCGATGTCGACGCTGTTGAACCCGGCGGTGCGCGTCTGGACCGACGCGTAGAAGCTCGCGAGGAGTTTCGCCGCCGGGTCGAGCGGACCGAAGGTGTCGGGGTTCGACCACTCCACGGCCGTGAGGTAGGCCGTGCCGCCCACGAGCAGCGCGGCCGTGCCCCACAGCACGAGCCTGGTGTTCATCGACCAGTGCAGCGGGCGCGTGAACTCCTTGCGCAGCTGCATGATGACCGGGAAGCCGAGCCCGCCGAGGATGACCGCCGCCGACATCGGCAGGCAGATGAACGGGTCGGCGACGAAGTCCATCATGTTGTTCGAGTACAGGGCGAAGCCAGCGTTGTTGAACGACGACACCGAGTGGAACAACGCGTGCCACGCGGCATCCTGCGGTGCGTAGTCGTAGCCGAACAGGAACCGCGGGAACAGGAACGTCCATGTCGCGCCCTCGATGGCGAAGGAGATCAGTACGATGCCGCGCACCAGGCCGCGGACATCGTCGTGGCCGATCGCCTTCGCCTCTGTCACCGTGTTCAGGCGCGCCCGCACTGACAGCTTGCGCGCCAGCACGAGGCCGATCAGCGACGCGAAGATCATGATGCCGAGCCCGCCGAGCTGGATGAGCAGCAGGATGACCGCGTGCCCGAGCGGGCTCCAGTGAAGTTCGGTGTCGACGACCGTGAGCCCGGTCACGCAGACTGCGCTCGTCGCCGTGAACAGTGCGTCGATGAAGCTGGTGCCGCTGGGTTCCACGCTCATCGGCGGAAGCCACAGCAGTAGGGTGCCGGCCAGCACGGCGGCGGAGAACCCCATCACCACGGCTTGCGCCGGGTGGAGGCGGGATCCGGGTCGGGTGCGGAGGCGCCGAACGGCGTGCACCGACTCCCGAATAGTCACCCTTCGAGTCCAGCTCAGAATCCGGGGCGCCGGCGTCGGCGTACCGTCAGGATTCCGTTCGCGGCCGTATGGATTCCGTTAGGAGCCTCGGATCAGGGGTCGAACCGGTACCCCATGCCCGGCTCGGTCACGAGGTGACGCGGCTCGGACGGCACCGGCTCGAGCTTGCGCCGCAACTGGGCCATGTAGAGCCGCAGGTACCCGCCGTCATTCGCGTGGTACGGCCCCCACACCTCGCCGAGCAGCATCTGGCGGGTCATGAGCTTGCCGGGGTTGCGGAGCAGCAGCTCGAGCAGCCGCCATTCGGTGGGGGTCAGCCGGATGCTGCTCGGCCGCCCGTCCGGGGTTCGCACCGTACGGGCGGCGAGGTCGACTTCGAGGTCACCGATGCGTACGGATGTCGCGTCCTCCTCCCCCGCCGGCCGCCGCGACCTCGCTCGGATCCGGGCGAGGAACTCGTCCATCGCGAACGGCTTGGTGACGTAGTCGTCGGCGCCTGCGTCGAGCGCCTCGACCTTCTCGGTCGAGTCGGTGCGACCCGAGAGCACGAGGATCGGTACGCTCGACCAGGCGCGAACGGCTCGGATGACGTCGAGGCCGTCGACCCTCGGCATGCCGAGGTCGAGCACGATGAGGTCGGGATGCCCGTTCGCCGCGAGGTCGATGGCCTCCGCACCATTGCGAGCCTGCAGCACCTCGTAACCGCGGGCGGTCAGCGTGATGCGCAGCGCGCGCTGCAGCTGCTCGTCGTCGTCGGCCAAGAGGATCCTCACGCGACCTCCTCCGCGGGGAGGGTGACCACCATCGTCACGCCGCCGCCCGGCGTGTCCTCCACGTCCAGTGTGCCGTCCATCCCCTCGACGAAGCCCTTCGACAGCGCGAGACCGAGGCCGAGGCCCGCGTCGTTGTCGGTGTCGCCGAGCCGCTGGAACGGTGTGAACACCTGATCACGACGCTCGACCGGGATGCCGGGCCCGCGGTCCACAATCCGCAGCTGCACCGAACCCCGGAAGGTACTTGCGGTCACCCGCACACGCTCGCCCGGTGGTGAGAACCGTAGGGCGTTGGCGAGGAGATTCACGACGACGCGCTGGAGCAGCACGCCATCCGCGAGCACCCGCGGCGCGTCATCCGGCAGCTCGAGCTCGAGCTCCCCGGGACCGGCCCGCAGCTCCTCGAGGGCAGGGAACACCACGTCGGCGACCTCGGCAGGCGCGATGGTGACGGCGAGCACGCCAGCCTGCACCCGACTCACGTCGAGCAGGTTCGTGACGAGTTCCGCGAGCGACTCCAGACTCACCGCGGCGGTATCGAGCAGCTCCCGTCGCTCGGTATCCCCGAGCTTCACGTCGTCGGTCCGTAGCGCGCTCACTGCGGCACTTGCGGCAGTCAGTGGACGGCGCAGGTCGTGCCCTACGGCGGCGAGTAGGGCGCTGCGCACCCGATCGGTCTCGGCGAGCGAGTCGGCCGCCGACGCCGCGCTCGCGAGCGCGCCCTGCTCGATCGCCGTCTCCAGTTGGGTCGCGATCACCGCGAGCAGTCGACGCTCGGATGCCTCGAGCTCGCGCCCGTGGAGCTCGAGTAGGCCGCGGGCGCCGATCGGCACGTCCGCGTGGTGTTCGTCGGGCGTGGGCTCCCCGTCGGTGACGAGGACCTCTCCATCGACGAGCAGCCGGACGCCGGTCAACCCGAACGCCTCCCGGGTGCGCGTCACCATCGCCTGCAGGGCGCCCTCCCCGCGCAGCACGCTCCCGGCAATCGTGGCGAGCAGTTCCGACTCAGCCGCCGACCGCCTCGCCTCACGCGTGCGGCGGGCCGCCTGATCGACGACGTAGCTGACCAGCAGCGCATTGACCACGTAGAAGACAAGGGCCAACAGCTGCCTGGGCTGCCCGATCGCGAACGTGTACTGCGGCTCGATGAACAGGAAGTTCAGCGTGATACCCGAGAGCACCGCCGCGAACAACCCTGGCCACAGTCCCCCGACCAACGCGACGACGATGACGAGCAACTGATAGGCGAGCACGTCGCCCGTGATCGATGACTCGGAACGAAGCAGCCAGAGGAGCCAGCTCAGCAACGGGCCGGCGACGAGTGCCACGGCGAAGCCGGCGATGCGTCGACGCCCGCTGAGCGCCCCGCCGAGCCGCGGCAGCGAGAAGCCCGATCCTGCCGCCGCGTGCGTCACGATGTGCACGTCGATGTCGCCGGACTCGCGGATCACGGTCGCACCGATGCCCGGACCGGTGAACGCGGCGGCGAGCCGTGACCTGCGGCTTACCCCGATGACGAGCTGCGTGGCATCCGATGCCCGCGCGAAATCGACGAGTGCCCTCGGGATGTCTCCGCCGACCACCTCGTGGAAGGTACCCCCGAGGCGCTCGACGAGCGTGCGCTGCCGATCGAGGGCTTCCGGATGCCGCGTCCGCAGGCCGTCTGGACTGGTCACGTGCACGGCGAGGAGCTCACCGCCCGACGAGCGCGCCGCGATGCGGGCGCCGCGCCGCAGCAGCGTCTCCCCCTCGGGCCCGCCCGGCAGCGCGACGACGACACGCTCCCGTGCCTCCCACCTGCCGGTGATGCCGTGCTCGGCGCGGTACGCCTTGAGGGCCTGGTCGACCTCGTCGGCGAGCCAGAGCAGTGCGAGCTCCCGGAGTGCCGTGAGGTTGCCGAGCCGGAAGTAGTTCGACAGGGCCGCGTCGATGCGCTCGGCCGGGTACACGAGGCCGGTCGCGAGCCGGTCCCGCAGGGCCTGCGGCGCCAGGTCGACCACCTCGACCTGGTCGGCAGCGCGCAGTACGGCGTCTGGGACGGTCTCGCCCTGCGTCATGCCCGTGATCTCGGAGACGACGTCGCCGAGCGATTCGATGTGCTGCGTGTTCACGGTCGAAATGACGTCAATGCCGGCGTCGAGCAGGTCGTCGACGTCCTGCCAACGCTTCACGTGACGGGAGCCCGGTGCGTTCGTATGGGCGAGTTCGTCGATGAGGGCGATCTCGGGCTTCCGCGCCAGCAACGCGTCGACGTCCATCTCCTCGAGCCGGAGGCCGCGGTGCGTCTCGACGCGTCGCGGGACGACCTCGAACCCGTCAACCATCTCCGCCGTGGCGGCTCTGCCGTGCGGCTCGACGAATCCCACGACGACGTCGTGCCCCTCGTCGCGAAGGCGCCGACCCTCCTCGAGCATCGCGTACGTCTTGCCGACACCGGGAGCCGCGCCCAGCAGCACGCGGAGCCGTCCCCGTCCCATAGCGCCCAGTCTCCCACCATGCGACCGCGAGGCCGCAGCCTCTTTGCCGCGGCGCCCCACCGCGACGCGGCACCGGCGGTAAGACCCGTCGCCGTCGGTGCGCTGGCCCTGGCCGTCACCGCCAGGCCGTCCAGCCAATGGATATGG
Organism: Agromyces sp. NPDC052230; assembly: GCF_040679595.1. Classification (NCBI taxonomy): domain Bacteria; kingdom Bacillati; phylum Actinomycetota; class Actinomycetes; order Micrococcales; family Microbacteriaceae; genus Agromyces; species Agromyces sp. NPDC052230. Next base: position 331,860 of record NZ_JBFAVC010000003.1, read on the forward strand.
TCGATCCCGTACGGGTACGTGTCGAGTGGAATGGACGGGGATGGGATGGTCGAGACGACGGTCGTGGTCGAGCGGGGAGACGAGCTCGGCGAGGGATATCGGCGCCGCATCGCCGAGGTCTACGTGCGGAGCTTCGCAGATGACTTCGTCGCGTTCTCGCGAGACACCGGCAAGCTGGCCGACGCGTTCGAGCACATGCTGCTGCTCGAACGGTTCTACGTCGCGCTCGTGGACGGGGAGCCTGCCGGCCTCGCCTCGCTCACCGAGGGTGACCAGACCCTGCTCGCGCCGCGATGGCGGGAGGTCCGGCGTCACCTCGGGGTGGTGCGCGGAGGGCTCGCATACGTGGTGATCCGGAACTGGTTCATGCGCCCCTCCGACGGCGCGCGACCGGGGCTCGCTGAGATCGGGTTCGTCGCCACCGAGCCGGCCTTCCAGGGTCGCGGCGTCGCGACCGCGTTGCTGCGTCACCTGCTGGCGTTGCCCGAGTATCGCGAGTACGTGCTCGAGGACATCAAGGACACCAACGCACCAGCACTCCACGTCTACGCGAAGCTCGGCTTCACGGTGTACAAGCGTCGAAAGGTGCGCTTCGCCCGACGCGTCGGATTCACCGAGCTCGTGTCGATGAAGCTCATTCAGGACCCGGCACCGCAGGCCGACAGTGGGCGATCACCCGGAGTCGTCTGACGATCGGCGCCTCCGACCGCCCGCACGTCAGCGTCAACCGAAGGTGAAGCAGTACACCTCGATGCCGGCATCGAGGAACTCGATCTCGAACCTTCGGTTCCCGATCGGCCCCGGTTGGCGGATCAGCTGGAAGGTGGTCTGCTCGCCAACCACGCCGCGACCGTCGGATGTCACATCGGTTCCGTGCGCGTCATCCACGGGTCGGCCGTCGAGCGTGACCCGGAACGGTATCGAGGAGCCGGCGGCCCGCGGGCCCATCACGAGGTTGACGTCCCGGGCGTGGAACTGGAACGCGACCCTCGCACCCGGGGTGTTCGAGCCGGCGGCATGCCGCGCGACGGTCCAATTCCCTGAGAGATCCCACGAGTTCAGCGACAGGTGCTCCGAGTCGGCGTACTCGTGCGGCAGGTCGAACGCCGCGACGCGCTCCGATGCGAAACCGCTGCTCTGGCTGTACCCGAGGTAGGTCTCAGGAGATCGCAGCGATTGCCAGTCGGCCGCAACCTCGAGTCCTCGGGGCTCGACGTCCACGAGGTCCTGGTCGAGATCTCGAGCCCCCGCGTCAAGCAGGAGTCGTTGGATCACCATCTCGGTCTGCGCATACTCCCCCTCACCGAAGTGGTGGTGGCGGATCCGACCCTCTGCGTCGCCGATGTAGACCGCCGGCCAGAAGTGGTTGGCGAAGGCACCCCACACCCGGTAGTCGCTGTCGACCACGACGGGGTACTCGACGCCGAGCTTTCGGGTCTGTGCGGCCACGTTGTCGAGGTCTGCCTCGAACCCGAACTCGGGGGTGTGCACTCCAACCACGGTCAAGCCCGCTTCCGCGTACTTCGCGGCCCAGGCCCGGACATAGGGAAGTGTCCGAATCCAGTTGACGCACGTGTACGTCCAGAAGTCGACGAGCACGACCCGGCCGCGCAGCGCGTCGGGTGTCAGCGGATCGGAGTTGAGCCATGCCGTCGCTCCGTCGAACGGGGCGAGTCGCCCTTCGTCGGGAAGCGCGCCGCCGTCGCTCGCCAGCCAATGGGCGATGGAACGGATGATGCCGCTGCGGGCGCGACCATCGGAGCCCATCGTGGCATCGGCGTCGATCAGGTTCTGCGAATCGTTCATCGGGATACCTCCAGGGAAGCGTTGCTCGGTCATTCGGACTGGTCCGTTGCGCTCGGTGCCCCGTCGGTTGCGGGTATCGCTCCCTGGGCGAGCTTGAGGCGAGTCCAGACGTTCATGTTGATGATCACCGCCGCGATCTCGGCGATCTCCTGCTCGTTGAAGTGGAGGCGAAGCTCATCGTGCAATTCGGCGAACCGCGCGATGTCGTAGGTCGTGAGGCCTTCGCAGTACGCGAGCGCGGCCTTCTCGTCGGGCGAGAACATGGCGCTCTCGCGCCAGCCGGCGAGATGGGCGACCACCTCGGACGGGATCCCGACTCGGTCCGCCTCGTGGGTGTGCAGGACCAGGCAATAGGGGCACGGATTGAGCTGGGCCACGCGAAGCCGAAGCAGTTCGGCAAGACGTGGCGTCAGCGACAGCTGCGCCGTGTACCCGAACCGAAGGGCCATCTGCTTCGCGAGCTCGTGGAATGGCGTGAGATCTGGATCGAAGCGCGCATTCTCGAACCGCACCTCGGAGCGGCCATCCCCGACCGGTCGTGGTGCGGAAGTTCGAATCGGCGCCTTGGTCATGACCATCCCGGCTGTCAACGCCTGATCTCGGGAAGCTTGTCGCCGATGTGTCCGGGCGCCGTGACGGCGAGCACCCGTTGCACGAAGGCGTCGTACTCCTCCATGAAGTGACGCAGAAAGTCGGCCGTCGCGTCGTTCCTGACCTCGCCGTCGTCGCCGAACACGTCGGAACTGAACGTGATGTACGCCTCGGGTGCGTTCAACTGCGGGGCATCCAGGAAGCTCAGCACGCTCCGCATCGAGGACTGCATCACCGCGGTTCCGATGCCGCCGGGCGAGGCGCCGATGATGCCGGTGGGTTTCATCGCGAAGGAGTTCGATCCCCACGGCCGGGAGCCCCAGTCGATGGCGTTCTTGAGGGCGCCGGGGATCGAGCGGTTGTACTCCGGCGACACGAAGAGGATGCCGTCGGATGCCTCGATCGCCTGTTTGAGTGCTCGCGCGGGTGGCGGGAAATTCGCGTCGTAGTCCTGGCTGTAGAGCGGCAGGTCGCGGATCGAGATCTCGGTGAACTCGAGGTCATCCGGTGCGAGTTTGAGCAGGGCCTTCGAGAGCGTTCGGTTGATCGACGTGCTCGAGAGGCTGCCGACGAAGTAGCCGATCTTGTGGGCGTGCATGAGCGAAGTTCCTTCCTCGGGTGTCCGCCGCGACGTCGGCCATGACGGAGCTCCCTTCGTGCGTCTCAGTGGTCTCCGGCGACGGAGATGATCGTCTTCCCCTGCACGCGCCGGTCGGGCGCGAAGGCCGCCGCGGACTCGGCAAGGGGCCGCACCGCGCCGATGATCGGTCTGAGGCGACCATCCTGGAGACGACGTCCCAGATCGGCGAGACGGATGCGGTCCGGCTCGACGACGAAGAAGATCGCCTGGCCGTTCTCCGGTTGCCGCGGTGGCGGGCCGGCGATGGTCACGATCCGGCCTCCTGGGCGCAGGACGCCGAGGGATTGCTCGAAGACCTCCCCGCCGAGCACGTCGAAGACGAGATCCACCTGGCCGAGGGCCTCGAGTCGATCGGCCTGCAGGTCCACGAACTCGTCCGCACCGAGTTCGAGCGCGGCGTCCCGGTCCTTGGCGCGTCCGGTGCCGATCACCCGTGCTCCCACCTCGTGGGCGAGCTGGACCGCGATGGAGCCGACACCGCCGGCCGCCCCGTGGATGAGCACCGTCTGCCCGGCCTCGAGGCGTCCGTGGTCGAACAACCCCTGCCACGACGTGAGACCCGAGATCGGCACTGCCGCGGCGGTGACGAAGTCCACGCTCGCGGGCAGCGGGGCGAGGTTCCGCGCCTCGACGGCGGCGAACTCCGCCAGGGAACCGTTGCGAGTCCAATCCGTCAATCCGAACACGCGCTGCCCCACGGTGAGCCCGCTGGTGCCGTAGCCGAGCTCCACGACGACGCCGGCCAACTCATGGCCCGGCACGCTGGGCGTGCGGTCCCGGCCGGCACGGTCGACCCAGGTACCCGGCCAGGTCAGCTCGCCGGTCGTGAACCCGGCGGCGTGCACACGAACGATGACGTCGTTCTCGGCGGCGTGCGGGTGATCGATGTCGATCAGCGTCATCGCCTCGACGCCGAGACCTTCCTTGGCGACCGTGATGGCCTTCATCGGCATCATGCCGCCTCGAGGAACGACGTCAGGAGCCCGAGCATCTCCTCCGGAGCCTGTTCGGCGACCCAATGACCGACACCCGGAATGACGGCGGTTTCGACGTTGATCGCGGCCGGCAAGATGCCGCCTGCCGCCGCCGGACCCCAGCTGTTCTCCCCTCCGATCCCGAGCACCGGGATCGTGAGCTTCTCCTGCTGGCGCTGGCCGTTCTGCTCGAGGGTGGCATCCCATGCCCGGTAGAGCCCGAAGCTGGCACGCAGCGCATCCTTGTTGCGGTTGTACAGATCGACGTAGTACCTGATGACTGGGTTCGGCAGCGTCTGCCCGCCGCCCTGGATCGCGAACTCGTACCGATAGAACTCGTCGGCGTTGCTGCGGACCATGTTGATGATCAGCTCGTCGTCGACGCGGTTGAACGGGATGTGCCAGAGCCGGTTGTTGAGGAACTCGGGAAGGAACAGCGGCGGCGGAGGGTGTTCTTCGTCGACCAGGCCGGGAGGGCCGGGGATCTCCGCGACCACCATCCGCTCCACGCGGTCTCGGTGATCCGCGGCCAGCGCGTACGAGATGATGTAGCCGGTGTCGTGGCCGACCAGGGCGAACCGGTCATGGCCGAGTTCCCCCATCAGCGCGGCGAGGTCGTCGGCGAGGGTCGCGGAATCGTAGCCGTCGGCGGGCGTGTCGGTCAGCCCGATACCGCGCTGGTCGACTGCGACGACGGTGAAGGCCTGGGCCAGCGTCGGCATCAGGAAGCGCCACGCGTACCAGTTCTCCGGCCAGCCGTGCACGAGGAGCAGCGGCGGCCCGTCGCCGCCGATCACGGCGTGCTGGCGGATCCCATTGGCGTGGACGAAACGATCCTCGAACGTGTCGAGGAATCCGTCGGGAAGCTGCGGGGCGTCGACGGCCGAGCCGTACTGGCCACCGTTTCGAGCAGCGGCCGGCGACGCGGCGCCGGCCAGGATCGATATGCCGGTCGCGGCCGCGACGCCGCCGATCAGTCCGCGACGAGAAAGCCCGCCGCGTCCAGCTGACGGGGATGTCTCGTCACCGTTCGTTCCGGCACGTTCGGTGTTCATTGGTGTCTCCCTGCTTCGATTGGCGTGTGTGATCTCGGCGCTCGGCGTAGGGAGAAGACCACCGATGTCGGGTCGGCATGTCGGGAAGGGGCGGCTGGACGGCGCCAAGCCGTCATCGCCCGGCGGATCCGGGCGATGACGCTGCGTCGTCAACGCAGTGGGCGGAATGCGGCCCGCATCTCGGCAGTGAACAGTTCCGGTTCCTCCCAGGCGGCGAAGTGGCCGCCCCGCTCGGCCTCGTTGAAGTAGGCGAGGCCGGGGTAGACCGCCTCCGCCCAGCTGCGCGGCGTGGCCCAGATCTCGCCCGGGAACGTCGTGAACCCGACCGGCACCGTGACGGGGGGCGGCGCCTGGCCGCTCGCCAGGGAGGCGGCCAGCGCTCGCGCGTCCTCCCAGTACGACCGGGCCGCTGAGTCCGCGGTGCCGGTCAGCCAGTAGAGCGTGATGTTGTCGAGGATGCTGTCCCGGGTGAGACCGCCCACGGGATCACCGTCGACGAACGCACGCGAGATCTTGACGTAGCTGTCCGTGTCGTGGTCGAGCAACCATGCCGCCAGCCCGATGGGCGAGTCCAGCAGCGAGTATCCGATCGTCTGCGGCCGCGTGGCCATCTCGAGGAAGTAGCCGAAGCCGTCCTCCTTGAAGGTCGCGAATGCCGCGGCCGCCGCTCGCTCCTGTTCGGATTCCCTCGGCAGGTGATCGCCGATCGCGAGCACCGCCGTGAGGAGGCTCAAGTGGTATCCGGCCAGGCCCTCGACGGCCTGGCGTCCCATCAGGTCCGTGACCAGGGCACCGACATCGCCGCCCTGGCCTACGTACCGGGTGTATCCGAGGCGCCCCATCAACTCCGCCCACGCGCGCGCCGTGCGGGCCGAGTCCCACCCGAGCTCGGTCGGCTCCCCTGAGAAGCCGTACCCCGGCAGCGACGGCAACACGAGGTGGAATGCATCCTCGGCGGTGCCACCGTATGCGGTCGGGTCGGTCAGCGGGCCGACGGTCTCCAGGAGCTCGACCACCGAGCCGGGCCAGCCATGCGTCATGATCAGCGGCAACGCGTTCTCGTGCTGGGAACGCACGTGGATGAAGTGGATGTCCACTCCATCGATCTCGGTGACGAACTGCGGCAACGCGTTCAACCGCGCCTCGCCGCGTCGCCAGTCGTACTCGCCCGCCCAGTACTGGGCCAGCGCCTGCATCGTCGCCGACTGCACTCCCTGCGATCGGTCGGCAACGAGCTCCCGAGTGGGCCAGCGGGTCGCCGCGATGCGCCGTCGCAAGTCGTCGATCGCGTCCTGCGGTACGTCGACGGTGAATGGGCGGAGGGCGGTCGCGTCGCCGGCTTGATCGGCCTCGGGCCTGGGTTCGGTGATGGTCATGACCTGCTCCTTCAGAGATCGTGGCAGCGGATGCCCGCGACTCGAATCTCTCGCGGGACTCGCCGGTGCGCGTCCGTTGGATCCCCCAATCCCGAGAGGATGGGCGAGAGAGATGAGGGGAACCCCTCAAGCCCTTGCGCCGGCCCGACCCGGCCCCAGGTCGGCCTAGGCGAAGCCGTGCCGGAGTGCGTACGCGGTCGCTTCGCTGCGTCGGGCCACGCCGATCTTGCGGTAGAGGCTGGTGATGTGTCGCTCGACCGTGCGGTCGCTGAGCCACATGAGGCCCGCGATCTCCTTGTTGCTCAGGCCCTGGGCGAGCAGCCCGAGCGTCTCGATCTCTCGGCGCGTCAAGTGGAGGAGTGGCGAGCGCGCGTGTGCGGCATCGGCTCGGTCGGAGGGTGCCTTCGGGATCGCGCGCTCGACTTTGGTTCGAACCGCTCCGTATGACGACTCGACGTCGGCGACGAAGTGAGCGGCATCCCGGATGCGACGCGAGATCGACTCGAGCGACGCATGGGTATCGTCGACGAGGGATCGGAGGAGCTCGCTGTGGCGGAGCAGTGCGGCCTCGGCGGCGGACCGTGCCGCGTGCTCGCGGGCGAGGCGACGTGCGGTGTGGATCGCGATCGCCGCCTGGCTCACCGCGACGCGCAGCAGGTGCGTCTCCATCGCCGTCGGGAAGTCGCTGCGTCCGGAGGACACGAGCACCAGGCCGGTCTCCCATGGCAACTCGAGCGGGAGGAGGGTCACCCTGAACACGCCGAGCTCCGGCGCGTCGACCTCGGAAGTCGTCAGACCGGGCGTCCGCGTCTCGCATGCGTCAAGCGCCAGTCCCAGCTCGACAGGTATCCGTGGCCCTGACGGCCGCCAGGACTCGAGCGCCCCGCCGTCTCCCAGCGGGTCGTCGAAGCGCGCGTATGCCCCATCGAGACGGATGACGCTGAACAGCACACTCAACAGGCCCGTGGCGATCTCGATCGGCTCATGATCGACCCACATCGCCGGCAGCGCAAGGAGTGCGCCGAGGTCGCGCAGCCACCGCCGGGAATCCGCGACCGCAGTGTCATCCTGCTCCGGCATCAGAGAATCGCCGGTCAACACTGCATCCACGTCCCCTCCGTTCGCTCAGCGATCCGCCCGCAGGCTGCGCTCCTGCAAGAACTCCGACGGAGGAATGAAGAACGGGTTCTCCTGCAGTACCCCACCGATCAGGACCAGCGGATGCGTGCGGAGGATGTCGATGGTGAAGGCGCCGTCGAACTTCGCAGCGTCGTACGAACAGATGACGACGTGCTCGTGGCGCGCGTGGATGAAGTTCGCTCGTGCCTCGAACTCGATGAGGTGATCGGAGGCGTCGGATCGATCGGCCGCCCAGCCCATGTCGCACCACATCCGGATGCGCGGCGAGTCGTGTCCGACGAGTACCTCGTCGAGCAGCTCCAGCATCGCGGTCTGGTCGAAGCGGCCGCCACGGAGGTACGTCTCGGTCCAGGTGCGCACTTCGGCCTGCCGACGCTCGAGGAGCGATCCCGCGTCGTACCCGAGGTGCCGAAGCCGGTTGACCGGTGCTGCTGACGCCGCCGGGTCGACCAGATACAGCAGCCGGTCGCCTCCATCGATCCCCTCCCTGATGAATGGATCGAGAACGGCATCCGCTTCGCCCTCGTTCACGAAGGCGCACACGTGGCGATATCGATCGAGCACCTCGCCCGCGAACGTGACGGCGCTCGCCGTGGGGCGCTCGTCCGCGGCCATTTCGATCTCCCTCCACCGGTCGGGGGGCCCGGGGGTCGCATCGCGAGCCGTCGGGCGGTTCGGCGCTGTGATCACTGCCACTCGTGAGGAAAACTCAAGCTCTCAGTAGAGCCAACACGATATCAGGGCGCGAGGCGTCGGACGAGGATTAAGGACCGAACGATCAGGTACGGCCTGCGTCGTCCGAGGCGAGGTCACCGCCGCCGGATCTTCTCCATCGAGCCGCGACCATTCCCATGGCCCGTGCAAGCCCTCCCGGCTTGCCCACCCGGCTGCTAGCGTGGCCCGCACTCCGAGTGGCCCGCACTCTGAAAGGATCGCCGATGCCGTCGACCCCGTACCTCTTCCGCCCGCCGCGCAGCACGCCCGAGTCGCGGGGCGGCCGGCCGCCCGAACCGCGCACCGAGCGCGTCGACGGGATGGTCATCGAATGGGATGTCACGGTCGCCACCGAGGCCGGACGCACCGTGATCGCTGACGTCTACCGCCCCGACGGCGGGGCGCCGGCGCCCGTCCTCATCGCCTGGTCGCCGTACGGCAAGCACAACCCCGCCCCGATCGGCGTGATCTATCCCGACAGCGGGGTGCGACCAGAGGACATCGGCCCGAAGACGACGTTCGAGGCCCCCGACCCCGACTACTGGATCCCGCACGGCTATGCGATCGTCGTCGCCGACATCCCGGGCACCTGGCATGCCACCGGGCCGGCGACGTACTGCTCGCCCGAGGAGGCCGAGGACTTCCGGGACTTCATCGAATGGGCGGGAACGCAGGAGTGGAGCAATGGGAAGGTCGGCCTCTCGGGCGTCTCGTACCTCACGGTCTCCCAGTGGCGCGTGGCCGAACTGAACCCGCCTCACCTTGCCGCCATCAATCCGTGGGAGGGGTGGAGCGACACGTATCGCGAGGTGGCCCGGCACGGCGGCATCCCCGAGACCTCGTTCTGGCCGTACATCTGGGAGCGCTGGGGCGCGAGCACCGGCGAGATCGAGGACCTCGAACAGGAGACGACCGCGCATCCGTTCTTCGACGACTTCTGGGAGACCAAGGCGGCCCGGCTCGAACGCATCGAGGTGCCGGCGTGGGTCGTCGGCAGTTGGTCGGACCAGGGACTGCATAGTCGGGGCACCCTCGAGGGCTTCCGGCGCATGGCGTCGCCGCAGAAGTGGCTCGACATCCATGGGCGCAAGAAGTGGGCCGAGTACTACCGTCCCGAGAACGTGGAGCGGCAGCGTCTGTTCTTCGATCGGTTCCTCAAGGGCGTCGACAACGACTGGGAGGACCGCCCGACCGTGTTGTACGAGGTGCGAGAGGCGGACGGGCGGGGTGAGGTCGCCGCGGCGGTTGCCTGGCCCCTCCCCGGGGCGCGATACGCACCGCTGTACCTCGGCGACGACGGAACCCTCGCCGAGACCGCGCCCGATGCGGAGTCGTTCGTCGAGTACGACGGACTCTCGAGCGGCATCGGCGCCCACCGAATGCTGTTCGAGTACACCTTCACGCGGCGCACGGTGCTCGTCGGCCACGCGACCGCCGAACTCAACGTCTCTGCGCCCGATGCCGACGACATGGACCTGTTCGTCGGGTTGTTCAAGCGCGGGACCGACGGCGAGGTGGTGGGGTTCGCGCACTACGCCCAGTTCGAGGACGGCCCGGTCGCGCTCGGATGGCTGCGAGCCTCACATCGGACGCTCGACCCCGAGCGATCCGAGCCGTTCCTGCCGGTGCTCGCGCATCGGCAGGAGTTGCCGCTGGAAGCGGACGGACCGACGCACGTGACGATCGAGATCCTGCCGTCGGGCACGGTCTTCGAGGCGGGCGAGTCGCTCGTCCTGGTGGTGCAGGGCAGGGACATCATGGACCACCCCCAGCTCGTGTACGCCCGCCATCGCGACACCGTGAATCATGGTCGGCAGCGCGTGCACCTCGGGGGCGCCGATCCGTCCCGGGTCGTGCTGCCGTACCTCGACTGAGCGCACTTCCGTCCTGCGAATCTGATGCGAGCCCTCACGTACGGGGCCGAGTGGGCGTAGGTTTGCGTTATATCGCGTGTTTCGACCCGGATGGCGACGCACCGGTGCACGATGTCGAGGGGGCCCACAAGCCCCCGGCCGTGACATCCGCTCACCGCGAAGCGCCGCCTCCGGAACGTGGAGGTGGTCGTCGTGGAGGTGCTCTTGTGGGTGTTCCTCGCATTCCTGTTCATGGTCGTCGTGGCGATGACCACCGCATTCCTCGTCGTGCGAGCGATCATCAGGCGCCTCCGCCGGAGCCGTGCGGTCGGCGGTGCGGTGCTTCGCACCCGTGCTCGCCTGAGTCATGGGGCTCGCGGTCGGGTGCGACGACTTCGCGTGCGGCTGCACGACACGCTCGACAGCGGCCGATCGGCGATCGAGCTCGCCGACGGCGGTGACGGGCCACGTGGTGAGCTCTCGCGGCTCTTCCGCCGCATCCGGCAGGAGGGCGAGGCCCTCGACCGACAGCTCCGGCTGATGGAGAGCGAGACGGATGCCGCGGTGCTGGCCGAAGACCTCCCGGGCGCCGCCGACCGTGTCGAACAGGTCGCAGCTCTCGTCCGTCGCCTGCGCTCGGCCGTCGCCTCTGGACTCGGCGACCTCTCCGACGACAGCCTCACCACGCTGCGCTCCGACGTCGACCGCGAGGTCGCTGCGCTGCACACCGGAGTCGAAGCGCTCCGCGCACTGAACCGACGCGACGCGCTCTTCGAGCCGGCCGCGGCCGGCCGATCGCCTCGACCGTTGGAGAGAAGGGGACCCCGATCATGAGCGACAACACCTCGCGGATGCGAACGATCTTCCGCAGCAAGACATCGAAGGCCCTCAACAAGGTCGAGGATCCTCGTGAACTGCTCGACGACAGCTACGACCAGCAGGTCAAGCTCCTGCAACAGGTGCGCAAGGCCCTCGCTGAGGTCGCCACGGCGAAGAAGCGGATCGACCTGCAGGGTCAGGAGCTCGGTGCGCGCTACCAGCGTCTCGCCCACCAGGCACAGGAGGCACTGGCCGGAGGACGCGAGGACCTGGCGCGAGCCGCCCTCGAGCGTCGCTCCCTGATCGAGCGCCAGGTCGCCCAGCTGCAGGAGCAGTACGCGGGCATGCAGAAGCAGACCGCTCAGCTCGAGGAGCGGGAGCGCCGACTCGCCGAACAGGTGGCCGCGTTCCGCATCGAGAAGGAGACCATCAAGGCCACCTACACCGCGTCGGAGGCGCAGGTGAAGGCGAACGAGGCCGTCGCCGGCATCGGCGCGACGGTGAACGACGTCGGAACCAGCCTCGACCGGGCACGCGACCGCGTCGCCCAGATGCAGGCCCGCGCCGCCGCGACCGACCAGTTGCTCGCCAGCGGCGCGCTCCGCGACCTCACCGCCGCGCCCGACGCCGACATCGAGCAGCAGCTCGCATCGCTCAGTGCCAAGTCCGAAGTGGAGCGGCAGCTGCAGGCGATGAAGGATGCCGCGGGCGGGGCGCCGACCGGCGACTCCGGCCGCCGCGACGACGGCGAGGAGTGGCTCAGTATCGGGCCGGGCTCGCCGACGCCGTAGGAGCACGGAGGCAGTCAGCCCAGGTCGCTCAGGGCGTCGATGAGCTCCCCGACGGTGTGCGCGGAGTTCGACGGATGCCGCAGCGGACGGTCGGGGTGGAGCACGTAGTGGTTGCGCCGTCCGCGTCGCTCGCGCTCGACGTATCCGGTGGCCTCGAGGTCGTTCAGGATCGTGACGGCCGACCTCGTACTGACCCCGACGGCCGAGGCGAGTTGCTCGATCGTGGCATCCGGATTCTTCGCCACCTCCAGGAGCACGTGGGCATGGTGCGTGAGGAACGTCCACTGCGGCATGGGTTCATTGTGGCGTCTCAGCGGCGGCGGGCGCGGCTCTCGGCCAACTCCTCCTCCGTGGCCTCGCGGAACATCGGGGTATCCGGTGCGCTCATCGGTCGCCGGCCCTGCCCACGGGTGGCGATGAGGCTCGCGACGACGGTCACCGCGAGGATGCCGACGATGACGCCGAGCGAGAGGGTCGTCGGGACCTTCCACACGTCGTGGAGGGCCATCTTCGCGCCCACCCAGATGAGGATCGCAGCGAGTCCGATCTTGAGGTAGATGAAGCGGTGCACGAGATCGGCGAGCAGGAAGTACATCGCGCGCAGGCCGAGGATCGCGAACGCGTTCGCCGTGAACACCAGGAACGGCTCGCTCGTGACGGCGAAGATGGCGGGGATCGAATCGACGGCGAAGACGATGTCGGTCACCTCGATGAGCACGAGCACCGCGAGGAGTGGCGTCGCGACGAGGGCACCGCCGACACGCGTGACGAGTTTCTGGCCGTGGTAGACGTCGGTCATCGGAACGAACCGGCGGAACACCCGCAGGACTCGTGAGTTGGCGGGGTCACCGTGATCGTTGCGGTGACGGAGCATCTGGATGCCGGTGACCACCAGCAGCGCGGCGAAGACGTAGAGCACCCACGCGAAGCTCTCGAGCAGGGCCGCGCCGAGCGCGATGAAGATGCCGCGGAAGACGAGCGCGCCGAGGACCCCGAGGAACAGCACCCGGTGCTGGTAGCGCGCCGGAACCCCGAAGCTCGCGAAGATGATCGCCCAGACGAAGACGTTGTCGACGGCGAGCGATTTCTCGATGACGAAGCCCGCGAAGTACTGCTGGCCGAACTCGGCTCCGAACAGGCTCCAGATGATCACGCCGAAGACGAGACCCGAGAGCACCCAGAACACCGACCAACCGGCCGCCTCCCGGAGTCCGATCTCGTGCGCCGAACGATGCGCGACCAGGTCGATGACGAGCATCACGACGATGACGGCGAGCACGGCGAGCCATGCCCAGAGTGGGACGTCCACGATTCTCCTTTCCTTCGCATCAGTGAAGCATGCTTCACGTGTCCAATTGATACGTGAAGTGAACTTCACAGGTAATCGGAAGGAACCCGAAGGGTCTGCACGCCTGCTGCGCTCAGGGCGAGCGCAGATGCGGCACGATCGACGCGAGGGTCGCTTCCACCTCCGGCGCAATCCGAGACGATTGCCGAGGCTCCGGACATCCCCCAGTGAGCGCAAGGAATCGGAGGGGCATGTCGACAGACGACCTCGCCCTGCTCGGCCGGATGGCCCAGGGCGACACGTCCGCGCTGACCGTGCTCTACGAGCGCTACAGCCGGGTCGTCTACGCGCGTGCCTTCTCGACCGTCGAATCGCGCCCCGATGCGGAGGAACTCATGCAGGACGTCTTCCTGCTGCTCTGGAAGAAGCGGCGGAAGGTCGAGATCCACGGGGAGACCGTGCTCCCGTGGCTCCTCGTCTCCGTGCGCTACCTCGGCATGAACCGGCGACGGCACAACACACGACGATCCGCGGACTCGCTGAACGATCGCGGCGAGCTCGCCGGAGGCAGCGACCCCGAACGGATCGTGGCGCATCGACGGTTCATCGAGGTCATCGAGGCATCCATCGCCAAGCTCGGGCCGATCGACCGGGCGATCCTCCAGCTGTGCGTCGTCGAGGGGCTGACGTACAAAGAGGCCGCGGCCCGACTGCAGACGAGTCATGCGGTGATACGCAACCGGCTCGGCCGCGCTCGCGCCGCCGTCCGAGCGGATGCCGCCGCCTACCTGGGGGAGGAGGGGTGATGATCGACGTCGAACCGTCACTGCAGGAGTACGAGGAGCTGGGCCGCCGACTCGTCGCGAGGGCGATGCGGCACGAGCGGGTCAGAACCATCCGCCGGCGGGTCGCCACCGGCGGCGTGATCGGTGCGCTCGCGATCGGCGGCATCGGGGCCGCCTGGGTCGCGCTCGCCGACGCCGCGCTCCGAACCAATGCGGCCTACTGCCACGCCGAGGCCGATGCGTCGTCCCCCTTCGTCACGGTCGGCGCGCCCGACGCCGAGGCGCCCGACGGTTCGCTCCTGCACCGTGGCGTGGACCCGATCGAGCTCTGCACCGCGGTGTGGCGTATCGGTGCCGTCGGCCCGCACGCCACCCAGCCTCCCGTCGACGGGGTGACCTACGACGTGCCCGACCTCACGGCCTGCCTCCGGCTCGACGGCATCGTCGCCGTGTTCCCCGTCGAGGCGGGCCGGCCGGGCGACGCGCTCTGCCGCGAGGTCGGCCTCTCCCCCTGGCGCGAATGACCGGTTCAGCGGTCCGCGAGCGAGCGCGCGACGACATGGACGACATGGGAAAGGGAGGGCGGCCCCCCAGCCTGCCCTCCCTCTCCCGAGGACGGCGTCCCCCCGTCGCCGTTCTCCCCGTCGCGTCACCCGCTAGCGAGCGACCCGCCAGGAATCCGCCCGGTCGTTCATGCTGCCGAGCTGGCTCGCGTTGGACACGTACCCGTAGGCCGAACCGCCGTAGTTCTCGTCGTCGAACACTGCGGTGCGGCAGTTGAGGAAGCTCCGGAACGAGGAGACCCGACCGCTCCAACCGATGGCTCCGAGGCTCGTGTACCCGTAGGCGTAGCTGGAGCATCCCGTGGACACCCCCGTGATGATGGCCGAGCCGCCGCCGTAGTTGATGTTGTCGTACACGATGCTCACGACGTAGGCCGCCTGCGCGACCACGCCCGACCGAGCGTCGGCGGCGCCGTACTCCGCTGCCCGGAACGGCTTGCCACCGATCGTGGTCCCTTCGGGCGCCGCGATCTGCACGCCCTTCTGCCGGAGGACTTCGGCGACGAGATCGGCGCCGGGCTCGACGCACAGGCTCTCCTGGGTGACCCCGTCGACCCAGCAGTGGTTCGTGGTGCCCCGATCCGGCGCGGCGAGTGCCGGGGCTCCCCCGGTCAATGCGAGCCCTGCAGCTGAGACGAGCGCAGTGGTGACGGCAGCGATCCTTCGACGCATTCGACTTCCCTTCCCCGGACGATCTAGCTGGATGAAATCGCACGCACGCGGTCGGATGCAACGATCCGAGCGGAGTTGAGACGCATTGCGCGTGCGGAACATTCGAGATCGAGGGAAGCTGTCGAGCAATGGCCCCGGTCGCCACCGCTCCGGGGATCACCATGATCCTCATTCGGTCGAGGACGATCCGATTCCGGAAACATCCTCGCCATCGGCTCTTCGTAGCGCCCGCAACCTGCTTATCGTGCCTCCACAGCCGTGGTCGAGGCGTCGAAGCCGGGGGGGAACTTCGCCGCTCCGACCGCCGCTGCGTCCCCACCCCCAGCATCATCGGAGACCCGCCATGGGCATGCTCATCTACAACGGTCGGATGTCGCTTCCCGTCGACGATCGAACCCTCGCCCACCTTCAGGCGGTCGTCGTGAACAAGCTCCGTCGACGCGAGAGCTTCGCGTTCACGGCCATGGTCGACCGCTCGGAGGTCGTCTCGTGGATCGGGACGTCGACGCCGCTGGAATTCGTCTATTCGGGCAACCGCCGGCCGCTGCTCAATCGCGCCTGGCTCGAATTGCTCGCCGAGTCGGCCTCGTCGAACCGGGGCCTCGTCATCCTTCCCGAACCGCCGGAGCTGCCGGAGCTGCAGGAGCCGACTGAACAGCGCGACACGGTGGCGGTGCCCGGCGAATCGGTGCCGGTCAGCGTCTGAGGGTGTCCGACGGCCGTTCCCCGAATTCGCGCCGGTACTGGTCGGCGAACCGTGGGAGGTGCGCGAAGCCCCAGCGGCGTGCCACCGCGGCGACCGTCACCTCGCTGCCGCGGGCGAGCAGCTCCGACCGGATGGCGTCGAGCCGGATGCGGCGAAGGTACTGCATCGGGGTCTCACCACGCTCACGCGTGAATGCCGCGTGCAGCCCACGCGTGGAGACGAACGCCGCAGCCGCGACATCCGTCATCGTGATCGGCTCGCCGATGTGCTCGCGCATGAAGTCGATCGCGCGCCGCACCACGACCGAACCCCCTGTCCGGCCCTCGCCGGTCTCGAGCCAGTTCGTCGGGAAGACGTGCAGGAACGCCGTCGCCAGCTGGTGGAAGGTGGCCGTGGCGATCATGGGTTGTGCGAAGAGGTCGGGCGTGGCGTCGATCGAGTTGCGGATGCCGCGCACCGTCATGCTCCAGTAGGCCGCAAGCTCGGGGGAGAGCGGTGCAGTGCCGGATCCGCGGATGCGCAACTCGCCGTTGCCCGTCGCTGCTCGCGCAATGCGCTCCACGGCGCGGTGGTCGAGCGCGACGACCGTCGCGCGGTGCGCCTCCCACCTCGCGTCCATCCCCTCGGCGGGGGCCAGGAACGGGTGGCGGATGTCGACGGCCTCGCGACCGTGCACCCCGTCGAACCGCCCGGCGATGCTGACCACCGTCAACCCGGTCGCGCCCGTGGTCGCCGTCCCGCCGACGTCCCACGCGAGTTCGGCCATCGAGAACCGGTCCGCCTCGGCGACATCGACGCTGACGTGGAAGGTCTCGAGGTCGGCGCGACCGTACCTGATTGCGGGAAACGAGTCGGTGAGGGAGCGCTCGACCGCATCGGGATCACGAAGCGACATCGAGGTGCGTCGCACGCCGCTCATCCGGTCCTCTCCTCCCCCGGCGACCCTGCCGGTCCTCCCGGCTCAGCCGGGAAATCTACCTTACGTAGAATCCGGCACGATGCAACCTCAGTGACGCACAGCGACCGCGCGCGACGCAACCCCCTGTACGTGACGCACGCGAGCACGTGACGATGAGCCGGTCACCCTGTCGCGCGGCATCCGCCGCGGGCCCGAGGAAGGAGACCGGAATATGGTCCAGCGAACGCTCACGAGCCCGACCGAACTGCTGCATTTCCAGTTGCGTACGGCGTTGACGATGGAGAACGACTCCCTGGCCGCCCTCGGCGAGCTGGCGAAGGCCGCGAAGTCACCGGAGATCAAGAAGCTCTTCCGACACCACGCCGAGGAGACGAAGGAGCAGATCGAGAACCTCAGCTCGGTCTTCCGGCTGCTCGAGCTCAAGGAGTCGACGGCGCCATCGCCGAGCACCAAGGGCATCTCGAAGCAGGCCGCGTCGCTCCTCGAGCGGAGTGCCCCGAAGCTCCGCGACCAGGTGGCCGTCGCGAGTGCACTGGGCAACGAGCACTACGAGATCTCGGCGTATCAGGGCCTCATCGCGCCGGCCACGGCGATGGGACTGCCCGATGTCGTGAACCTGCTGCGTGCCAACCTCGATCAGGAGGTGCACACGAGCGAGGAGTTGCAGGCGACCCTGCAGAAGCTCGTCGCGTGAATCGGTGACCGCATGAGATCCGGTCACGTCACAATGGACACATGACGATCAACCCGATCGAACGGGCGCAGATGCTCAAGGCGATGGCCTCGGAGACGACCGAGGCCATCGCCGCGCTCGCCGACAGCGGCGAGGTCACCCCGGGGAGCGCGACGTTCGATGCGGTCGCGAAACTCGCCATCCAGGCGAACGGCATCTCCAACGTGCTCGTCGAGGTGCTGAACGAGCTTCGGGTCCGCGGATGAGCTACGAGATCGTGTGGACGTACGTGGTGGAACCCGGCCGGCGCGAGGCGTTCGAGCAGGCGTACGGGCCCGACGGCGACTGGACGCGACTGTTCCGGCGCGACGAGGGCTTCCTCGAGGTGGTACTGCTCGCCGATGCCGACGAGCCGGGGCGGTACGTCACGATCGACCGCTGGCGGGACGCGGCATCCTTCGACCGCTTCCAGGCGCAGCACGGCGATGCGTACGACGCCCTCGATGATGAGCTTGCGAGCCTGTCGGGGCGGGGCACGAGACTCGGCGGGTTCGAGCGGCGCTGACCGCGGCGGTGCTGCCGTGGCATCCGCTGCACCGTCGTGTCAAGGGGCGGCGGCGGCGCGCGCCTCGTGCGACGCTGACGGCATGGACACCCAGGACGCACCCATCGAAGACGGGCACGACGAGGCGAGCATCGACGACAAGATCGCCGGAGTCGCGGAGCAGATGCGCGGCGACGCCGACGTCGGGCATGTCGACGACCTCCGGTCGATGGCTCGCCAGCGCCTCGAGGAGGCGCACCTGCCCGCCGACGAGTCGACGGTCGACGCCGTCCTGCGGGCCGCCGGCCGCGGTTAGGCCTCAGAACAGCAGCGGCACGAGTTGGATCCCGAATCCGCTCGCGATGAGGCGGTTGCGCCGGTCGTTCGTGAGCTGTGCCACCCAGTCGAAGCGCCCGAGGTCGGCGATCTCCACGAATCCACCTGCACGGCCCCCGGCACCGAGGCCCGCGCGGAGCCCGTCGTAGTACCGCGAGTCGAGCGGCTCGGTGATCACCTCGACGTGCGGCAGCGTCTCCGTCAGCCGACGCACGAGACGATCCTCGAGCGCGGGTCCCCGCGCGTCGACGCGGATGGTGGCGCGCCGCATCGGGAATGAGACGCCGAGCTCTCGCTCGCACGCATCGAACAGCCGGTCGTATACCTGCAGGTGTCGTGCGACCGCCTCGACCTCGAACCCGTCGTCGGGACGACCCCGCCCCGCATCGGCGAGCGCGAGCATCCGGAAGTGCCGGGAGTGGGCGCCGTCGTCGTTCGCCACGGTCTGCGCCCGCAGCGTCTGGTGCACCGTTGCAAGGCGGACCTCCGCCGCCGATGTGTCGAGCAGGCGGCGTGCGCACTCCAGTGCGAGCACATTCGTCGGATCCGACACGACCTCGGAGCCGCGCGTCGTCGTCACCGTCCGATCCTGCGACGTCGGCGCGACCACGGAGTTGACGCCGAGCGGCGCCACCGGCGAGAGGAGCACGGCGTCGTAGCCTTCAGCGGCCTCGAGCGCGAGCCGGTCGAGGGTGTTCACGAGCCGCTGGTCGAGCCCGCTCGGCGCGAGAGTACCGTCGCGACGGTACTGGTCGAGAAGATCGGCTGGGCGCCTGCGGCCGGCCTGCTCGCGGACGAGGCGCAGCAGCTCCCCGCGCGTCCGGCTCGGTGATCCCTCGATGCCGGGCAAGCGTTCAGACCTTCGCGCCCGCCCACTCGAGCAGGCGCTCAGCGGGCCACGTCGTGACGATGCGATCGGCGGGCACGCCGTTCGCCTCGGCTCGGGCGGCCCCCAGCTCGAGGAACGAGAAGTGCCCGGGCGCGTGCGCGTCGCTGTCGATGCTGAAGCGGCATCCGGCCTCGAGCGCGAGCTGGATGAGCTCGTCGGGCGGGTCCTGCCGCTCGGGGCGCGAGTTGATCTCCACGGCGACGTCGTGCTCGGCGCAGGCGGCGAACACCGCTCGCGCGTCGAACGTCGACTGCGGGCGCGTTCCGCGGGAGCCCTCGACGAGACGGCCTGTGCAGTGGCCGAGCACGTTGGTGTGCGGGTCGGCGATGGCCCGGAGCATCCGCTCGGTCATCTCCCGCGACTCCATGCGCAGCTTCGAGTGCACGCTCGCGACGACCACGTCGACCCTGGTGAGCATGTCTGGGGTCTGGTCGAGCGCGCCGTCGAGGAGGATGTCGACCTCGATGCCCGAGAGGATCCGGAGGTCGCCGGCGGCGCCGCCCGCGTTCAGCTCGTCGAGCACGTCGAGTTGCTCGAGCAGCCGCTCAGTGCTGAGCCCGTTCGCGACCCGGAGGCTCGGCGAGTGGTCGGAGAGCACCAGGTACTCGAGCCCCATGAGGTTCGCAGCGCGCGCCATGGTCGCGATGGTGGTGGTGCCGTCGGACCAGTCGGAGTGCGCGTGCAGGTCGCCGCGGAGCCGGCCCCGCAGCCCGTCCGTTCCGGGGGCGACGGCCGGGCCGATTCGGGCGCGCAACTCGACCAGGTAGGCGGGCACCTCGCCGCCGACCGCCTCGGCGATGACCGTGTACGTGGTGTCGCCGATGCCCTTGGTGCGCTTCAGGCGACCGTCGCGCACGCGGGCCGCGAGCTCGTCGGCCGAGTACTCGCCGATGACATCGGCGGCCCGCCGGAACGCCTTCGACTTGAACGATGAGGCGCGATCGCGTTCGAGCAGGAACGCGATCTCCTCGAGCGCGGCCACCGGATCCATCTGCCCATTCTGGCCCGCCCCGGGGCATCCGTCACACGGGATGTTCTCCTGGCGGTCCGGCGAGCACGGTCGGGACGTACTCGAGCAGTTGCAGGCGCCCGTCGAAGAGCCGGTGGTCGACGAGTTCGAGGGCCACGTCGGGATAGCCGTCGTAGATCCGATCCTGGCCGGTGGCGCCGGTGATCACCGGAAACACCACGACCCGGAACCGATCGACCAGGCCCGCCATGAGCAGCGACCGGCACAGCGACACGCTGCCGAGCGTTCGCAGCGGCCGGGTTCCGTCCCGTTTCATTGCCCGCACCGCCTCGATCGCGTCGCCGGAGACGAGCTGGGTGTTGGGCCAGGCCAACGGCTCCTGAACCGTCGAGGAGAACACCACCTTCGGCATCTCCGCGAGCTCCGCCATGCCGGCTTCGTCGGGATACTGCTCGGCGAGCCCCGACATCAGCCGGTAGGTGTTGGCTCCCATCAGGGCGGGATGGTCGCGCTCTGGCGAGTCCGCCAGCCAGCCGAGGTACTCGGGGCCTTCCATGCCCCAGAAGCCAGGCCAGCCTTCGGCAGCACCGAAGCCGTCGAGGGAGGTGATGAAGTCGACCGTGAGTTCAGGCATCGTATGTGCCTCCTGCCGTTTCGAACAACCGGGTTCGGGTGGCAGGCTAACTTGAACATCGATGTTCGACAACCCCAACCCATCGAGAACGCCGCGACGGATGCCGCTACAGCTCGACGACCGTCATCCCCGAGCCGGAGCCGCCCGACGTGCCCATCGCGGCGAGCGCCTCGGGCACCTGGTCGAGCGTGATGCGCCGGCCCACGAGCTCGATCGGACGGAAGTCGCCCGACGCCACCGCGCTGAGCATCGATGGGTACTCGTGGGCGGCCATGCCGTGGCTGCCGAGGATCTCGAGCTCGCCGGCGATGACCGCGTCCATGGGCATCGCGGCCATGGCGCTGTCGCCGAACATCAGCCCGACCTGCACGTGGCGCCCCCGCTTCTTGAGGCTGCGCGCCGAGGCGAGCGCGGTCTCGCCGCTGCCGAACGCGTCGACCGACACGTCGACGCCGCCGCCGGATGCCTCGAGGATGCGCGCGGCCGCCCCCTCGCCCCCGCGCACGGGCACCGCCCCGAGCTTCTCTGCGGCCTCGAGCGCGGCGTCGGAGACATCCACCCCGTAGACGGTCACCCCTGCGGCCACGGCGATCATGATGGCCGAGAGGCCGACCCCGCCGCATCCGTGCACCGCGATCTGCTCGCCGGGAGCGAGTCGGCTGCGCGACACGATCGCCCGGTAGGCGGTGGCGAAGCGGCATCCGAGCGATGCGGCCTCGACGAAGCCGAGCCCCTCAGGGAGCCGGATGAGGTTGAGCGCCGCCTCGTCGATGACGACGTACTCGGCGAACGAGCCCCAGTGCGTGAAGCCCGGCTGCGACTGCGCGTCGCACACCTGCTCGTTGCCCGACCGGCATTCGGGGCAGCGGCCGCAGGCGCAGATGAACGGCGCCGTCACGCGGTCGCCGACGCTCCACCCTGCCTCCTCGGGCACCTCGCGTCCGACTTCGGCGATCTCACCGGCGAACTCATGGCCCGGCACGTGCGGCAGCGCGACGCTCTCGTCGTGGCCCATCCAGGCGTGCCAGTCGCTTCGGCACACGCCCGTGGCACGGACGCGGATGACGGCGCCGCGCGGGGGACACGCGGGCATGGGCACCTCCGCGAGCACCGGCGCCTTGCCGAATTCGGTGAAGAGAACGGCACGCACAGGGGTCCTCCGGTTCGGGGTCGATCCTTCGACGAGCTCAGGACATCGCGGATGTCGCGAAAGCCGAACTCCCCCGTGACCGGTCGTCTGCGACATCCGCGAGCCTACCCGCCTGCGAGGGCGTGCGAGCCCGCTCTGCCGGTGTCGTCGAGATTGTGTAACAATATCGCATGCGATTCGTGACGGCCGTGCTGCTCGCCTCGGTGTGCTTCGGCACCACGGGCACGGCGCAGGCCCTCGGCCCCGACGCGAGTGCCGCGTCGGTCGGGGCGGCGCGCATCCTCATCGGCGGCGGCGCGCTCGGACTCGTCGCGCTCGCCATCTACGTCGCCGGGCGTCGGCGCGGTGCGATCGGGACATCCGCCGCCTCGACGCCCGGCGCCGGCTCGTCGGCCGTCGGATCGTCGGCCGTCGGATTGCGGCATCCGCTGCCCTCATGGCTCATCGTCGGCATCGGCGCGGCGGGCGTGCTCGGTTATCAGCCCGCCTTCTTCGCGGGGACCGCGGCCAACGGCGTCGCGGTCGGCACGGTCGTGGCGCTCGGGTCGGCACCGGTGCTCACCGGCGGACTCGACTGGGTGCTGCGCCGCCGCTACCCGGGTCACCGGTGGCTCGTCGCCACCGGAATCGCGACCGCGGGCGTCGGCCTTCTCGCGGCAGCCACCGATCCGGGCCAGGCGGCCATCGATCCGCTCGGGCTCCTCGCCTCCCTCGGTGCGGGCACCTCGTACGCCGTCTACACGCTCGCGGCGAAGGCGCTCCTCGACCGCGGCTGGACGCCCACGGGCAGCATGGGCGCGCTCTTCGGCGGTGCAGCCATCGTGAGCCTGCCGCTGCTCGCGACCACGGATGCCGCATGGCTCGCGACCGGGCCGGGCCTCGCCATGGCGCTCTGGCTCGGCCTCGTCACGACGACGCTCGCCTACCTGCTGTTCGGGGCGGGACTGCGCGGACTCGCGCCGGCGACGGTGTCGACACTCACGCTCGCCGAACCGCTGACCGCCGGGATCCTCGGCGTCGCGGTGCTCGGGGAGACGCTCGGCGTCGGCGCCGTGGCGGGTCTGCTCGTGCTGGCGACCGGCATCACGGTGCTCGCAATCGGGGGCCTGCGGCGAACGCCTCGGCCGGTGCTCGCCTGACCGGCCCGGCCCGGCCCGGCCGGGTCGGAGCGGAGATCGGGGGCCCAGCGGATGTCGGGGGCCGTCGGTAACGTGCCTCTATGGACGTCATCCTCATCCCCGGATTCTGGCTCGACGCCTCCTCGTGGCAGGAGGTGACACCGCTCCTCGAGCAGGCCGGCCATCGCGTGCACCCGCTGACGCTGCCGGGCCTCGAGTCGGCCGGCGCCGACCGGTCGGGCATCGGCCTCCGCGATCACATCGACGCGGTCGTGCGCGTCGTCGACGGCTTCTCGGGCTCGGTCGTGCTCGTGGGTCACTCGGGCGGCGGTGCCATCGCGCACGGCGTCGCCGATGCACGGCCCGACCGCATCGCGCGGGTCGTCTACGTCGACGCCGGGCCGCTCGCCGAAGGCGACTCGATCAACGACGAGTTGCCCGTGGTCGACGGCGAGATCCCGCTTCCCGACTGGTCGGAGTTCGAGGAGGCCGATCTCGTCGACCTCGACGACGGTCTCCGGGCGGCCTTCCGGGCCCGCGCCATCCCCGAGCCGAAGGGTGTCGCGTACGACGGCATCGAGCTCCGCGACGATCGGCGCTACGACGTGCCGATCACGATCATCGCCTGCGAGTTCCCGAGCGCCGCGCTCACCGAGTGGATCGCGGCCGGCTCACCGTTCACCCGCGAATTGGCCAAGATGAAGCACGTCGACTACGTCGACCTGCCCACCGGCCACTGGCCGCAGTTCACGAAGCCCGTGCAGCTCGGGCAGGCGATCGTCGCCGCGATCTCCTGACCGCGGGCCGCGCGGCTCAGAGCTGCGAGCCGTCGATCGAGAACGTGTCGCAGGCACCGGCACCCTGCTCGTAGCCCGCTTCGAACCATCGCACGCGCTGCTCACTCGTGCCGTGCGTGAACGTGTGCGGGTTCACCTGGCCCTGCGTCGCCTCCTGGATGCTGTCGTCGCCGACGGCCGCCGCGGCGTCGATCGCCTGGGTGTACTCGTCGCGCGTGATCGGCTGCAGGAACGGCACGCCCTGCTCATCCTCGGTCTGCGACGCCGCCGCCGCCCACGATCCGGCGAAGCAATCGGCCTGCAGTTCGACGCGGACCGCGTTCGACGTCGGACCGGTCTGGCCGTCCTGCGCGCGTTCGAGCACGCCCGCGATGTTCTGCACGTGATGGCCCCACTCGTGTGCGACCACGTACATCTCCGCGAGGGGACCGCCACTCGCGCCGAACCGGCTCTCGAGCTGGTCGTAGAAGCTCGTGTCGATGTAGATCGTCTGGTCGGGCGGACAGTAGAACGGGCCCGTCGCCGATGAGGCGTTGCCGCAGGCCGTCGATACCGACTGCTCGAAGAGGATGAAGTTCTGCGGCCCCACGTAATCCACGCCGATGTTCGGACCCTCCGCCTGCCAGTAGTCCTCGAGCGAGGCCGACGCGCCCTGCATCCGGCATTCGATGCGCTCATTCGCGTCCTGTCCCGTGAGGCACTGCTCGAGGGCAGTGTCATCGGCCGCAGGCTGGCCCCCGCCTCCGCCGAGGAGTCCCGACAGGTCGACACCCAGGAACTGCGAGAGCAGGAAGATCGCGACCACGCCGATGCCGCCGCCGCCGATGGCGAGGCCGGTGTTCCGTCCGCGATGGGATGCCTTGCCGCCGCTGATGTCCGAGTCCGGGTTGAACGTCATGTTCCGACGCTACTCGGGAGAGCGGTAGGAAGACCGCCGAGGCCCCGGTTCGGCCGACCGGTTGACAACGTCGTCGGAATCGGGTTCGGCTTCTTCGTCATGCCCCTCCGCGTCGCCGTCGTCGTCGTCGTCTTCGTCGTCGTCGTCGTCGTCGTCTTCGTCGTCGTCGTCTTCGTCACCGGCGTCCTCGTCACCGTCGCCCCTCGCAGCGTCGGCCTCATCACCGGCGTCCTCATCCGCTGCGCCGACCGCGTCGGCCGCCTCGCCGTCCTCCGGGTCCGAGCCCTCGTGGCCGGCGAACCGGTCGGTCGCGCGGATGAGCGCATCGAGGATGCCCGGTTCGTCGAATGCATGTCCGGCGTCCTGGATGATGTGGAACTCCGCCTCGGGCCACGCGCGATGCAGCTCCCACGCGGTCATCGTGGGCGTGCACACGTCGTACCGGCCCTGCACGATGACGGCGGGGATGCCTGCGAGTCGCGTCGCGTCACGGATGAGCTGCCCCTCCTCCCACCAGCCGCCGTGCCGGAAGTAGTGGTTCTCGATGCGGGCGAAGGCCGTGGCGTACTCCGGTTCGGTGAAGCGGGCGATGGTGTCGGCCTGGGGCAGCAGCGTGATCGTCGATGCCTCCCAGCGCGACCACGAGACCGCGGCCGACTGGTGCACCTCGGGATTCGGATGCTGGAGCAGCCGCCCGTACGCCTCGATGAGATGACTGCGGTCGAGCAGGGGAATCGGCGCGATGAACTCCTCCCAGAGGTCAGGGAACACCGCGGCGGCGCCGCCCTCGTAGAACCAGTCGAGCTCCTGGCGGCGCAGCGTGAAGATGCCGCGCAGCACGAGTTCGGTGACCCGCTCGGGGTGCGTCTCGGCGTACGCGAGCGCGAGCGCGCTCCCCCACGAACCACCGAAGACCTGCCAGCGGTCGATGCTCAGGTGCTCGCGCAGCCGCTCCATGTCCGCGACGAGGTGCCAGGTGGTGTTCGCCGACATGTCGACTTCGGGCTCGCTCGCGTGCGGGATCGAGAATCCGCATCCGCGTTGGTCGAACAGCACGATGCGGTAGCGCTCGGGATCGAACAGGCGACGGTGCACGGGACTCGTCGCGCCCCCGGGCCCGCCATGCAGGAACACGACCGGCTTGCCCTCGCGGTTGCCCGAGACCTCCCAGTAGATGTGCTGGCCGTCCCCCACATCGAGCATGCCCGTCTCGAGCGGCTCGATCTCCGGATACAGGTCTCTCATGTCCACACGGTAAACGAACGGCGGATGCCCCGCCACCGCGCCGCGCCGCCGCAGCCCTCGGCCCGAGGCATCCGCCCCCCATGCCGGACGTTCTCAGGAACCCGACCTACGCTCGCCGCATGCGACCCGTTCCCGATCAGCTGCGTCCAGGCCAGGAGTCGGTCTGGGACTACCCCAGGCCCCCGCGGGTCGAGCACGTCGACCGGCGCATCACGATCGAACTCGGCGGCGAGCGCATCGTCGACACGCGAGACGTCGTGCGGGTGCTCGAGACGAGTCATCCGCCGGTCTACTACCTCCCGATCTCGGCATTCGTGCCCGGCTCGCTGGCGCACGACCGAGGCTCGTCGTTCTGCGAGTTCAAGGGCTCGGCGGGCTATCTGAGTGTGCGCGGTGGTGACGTGGCGGTCCCTCGTGCGGCGTGGAATTACCCATCGCCCGAGCCGGGGTTCGAGGCGCTCGCCGACCGCGTCGCCGTGTACGCCGCACCGATGGGTGCGTGCACGGTCGACGGCGAGCGCGTCGAGCCGCAGCCCGGCGGATTCTACGGCGGATGGATCACGGCGGAGGTCGCGGGGCCGTTCAAGGGTGGACCGGGCAGTTCGGGCTGGTGAGCCGCCCGCCGACGCGACGGCGACCGTCGGCGCCGGGGCGTAGGCTCGCGGTATGAGGGTCAAGCCGGTCACCATCACCGTCACGGGCGCCGGAGGCCAGATCGGCTACGCCCTGCTCTTCCGCATCGCGTCGGGGGCGATGCTCGGCCCCGAGACACCCGTGCGACTGCACCTGCTCGAGATCCCGCAGGGGCTCCGCGCCGCCGAGGGCGCGGCGCTCGAGCTGCAGGACTGCGCCTTCCCGCTGCTCCACCAGGTCGAGGTGTACGAGGACGCGAAGGTCGCCTTCGAGGGCGCGAGCCACGCCCTGCTCGTGGGCGCGCGCCCGCGGGCCGCCGGCATGGAGCGGGGCGACCTGCTCGCGGCGAACGGTGGCATCTTCGGCCCGCAGGGGGAGGCGATCAACGCGGTGGCGGCCGACGACATCCGGGTCGTCGTGGTGGGCAATCCGGCGAACACGAACGCCCTCATCGCTTCGGCGCACGCACCCGACGTGCCCGCCGAGCGGTTCACGGCGCTCACCCGCCTCGACCACAACCGCGCGCTCGGGCAACTCGCGCCGGCGGTCGACACGCCGGTCGGCGACATCCGGAACGTCACGATCTGGGGCAACCACTCGGCCAGCCAGTTCCCCGACGTCGCGCACGCGACCGCCGCGGGCGACCCGGTGCCGGGGCTCCTCGCGGGGCGGCTCGGCGGCACCGAGGCCGCACGCGAGTGGATCATCGACGAGTTCATCCCGCGCGTGGCGAATCGGGGCGCCGAGATCATCGAGGTGCGCGGATCGTCGTCCGTCGCCTCGGCGGCGAACGCCACGATCGACCACATGCGCGACTGGGTGCACGGCACCACGGGCGGCTGGACGAGCGCCGCCGTCGTCTCCGACGGGTCCTACGGTGTGCCCGAAGGTCTCGTGTCGTCGTTCCCGGTCGAGTCGATCGACGGCGGCTGGCGCATCGTGCAGGGCCTCGGTCTCGACGCGTTCGCGCAGCACCGCCTGGCGACCAGCGTCGCCGAGCTCGACGACGAACGTGAGGCCGTGCGCGCCCTCGGTCTCATCTGACCTGATCCGCATCGAGGAGGATGCCGCCATGACGGATGCCACGACGCTCGACCTCTCGCCCTATCGCCTCCTCGTCGACGAACGGTTCGACGGCGACGAGCTCGCGCGAACGCGCTGGCTGCCGCACTACACGCCGCACTGGAGTTCACGAGCGGCGTCGGCCGCCCGTTACGAGGTCTCCGCGGGCACGCTGAAGCTCCGCATCGACGCCGACACCCCACCGTGGTCGCCCGAGTTCGACGGCGACGTGCGGGTCTCGCACCTGCAGACGGGCGAGCTCGCGGGTCCGCTCGGGAGTCCCGTCGGCCAGCACCGGTTCCGGCCTGGCCTCGTGGTGCGCGAGGAGCAGGACGAGGAGCGTCTGTGGCTGCCGCACTTCGGCGTCATCGAGGCACGGGCTCGCGGCATCCGCCACCCTACGGCCATGGTCGCGCTGTGGGCGATCGGCTTCGAGGAGGAGCCCGCCGACAGCGGCGAGATCTGCATCTTCGAGATCTTCGGCAGCGAGCTCGACGACGACGACGGGCTGGTGGGCGTGGGGGTGAAGCCGCAGCACGATCCGCGGCTCGAGCTCGACTTCGAGAAGGTGCGGGTCTTGGGCGACCTCACGTCGTTCCACGACTACGCCGTCGAATGGCTGCCGGGCGAGCTTCGGTTCTTCATCGACGGCCGCCTCGTGAAGGTCGTCGAGCAGTCGATCGCGTACCCGGTGCAGCTCATGCTCGACGTGTACGAATTGCCGACGGATGCCCCGCGCGACACGTCGTCGCATCCGCTCGTGTTCGAGGTGGCGCGCGTGCGCGAATACGTGCCGCGCTGACCCGCTTAGGCTGGTGGCATGGCCGCAGAACCGATGTCCCCCGCACGCCGCAAGCAGCTCATCGTCGGGCTCGTGGTCGGTGCGCTCGTGGGGGTCGGCATCAGCCTCTGGACGGGGTTCTGGCTGTGGCTCGCCGCCGGCCTCGCCGTGGGCCTCGCGGCGGGCGCCCTGCTGAAGCCGCCGTCGGAGTAGCTACCGCGGGTCGAGGCTCGCCGCCGCGACGTATGCCTCGATACCGTCGATCACGCGCGCGAGCCCGAACCCGAAGGCACGCTCGGGGTCGGCCGGCCCTCCGTACTCCTCGCCCGCCGCCTGACCGACACGACCCGAGATCGGGTAACGCGCCGGGTCGATGATCTGCTCGAGAATGGGCGCGTTCCGCTCCCACCATTCCTCGTCGGTCTCGGAGGTCGAGCGGTGCAGGCGTTCGGCATCCACGTAGGCCCTCGCCGGGCCGACCACGAAGCCCGCGATCAGCGTGACCACCTGGTCCATGTCGATGTCGCTGAGACCGAGCCCCTCGATCGCCCGCAGGCTCCATTCCCACCGGTCGGAGACGTTCGGGCCGAGTGGTGGCCGGCTGGTGTCGATGGAGAGCAGCCACGGATGCCGCAGGTACTCGTCCCATGAGATGCGAGCCATCTGCTCGAGCCGTTCGCGCAGCGACCCGGCCGGTTCGGGCAACGGATGCTCCCCGGCGACGCGGTCGACCATGAGATCGATGAGCTCGGCCTTGCCGGGCACGTACGTGTAGACCGACATCGGCTTGAGTCCGAGTCGCTCGGCGATGCGTCGCATCGAGAGCGCTTCGATGCCCTCCTCGTCGGCGATCTCGACGGCGGTGTCGACCACGGCGTCGACGCTCACGCGCTGTTTGGGCCCGCGCGACCCGACCGGCTCGCCGAGACGGTGGCGCCAGAGCAACCGGAGGGTGCGGTCGGGTTCGCCTCGGCCGGTGGATTCCGTCGACATGGGGGCTAGCCTACATTCTCCGTATGGTGTACGGTTTGAGAATAACCTCGTACACCGTACGTTGAAAGAGAGCGATGACGCAGACAACGAATTCACTCCACCACTCGGCTCCCGCTCTGGAGGCCACAGGACTCCGCAAGCGCTTCGGGGCCACCGACGCACTCGACGGCTTCGACCTCCGGATCGCGCGCGGCTCCGTGCACGGCCTCCTCGGCCCGAACGGCGCGGGCAAGACCACCGCAGTACGCTGCCTCGCCACGCTCACCGAGCTCGACGACGGTCGGGCGACCATCGACGGCATCGACGTGCGCCGCCGGCCCGCAGCGGTGCGGGAGCGCATCGGGCTCGTCGGGCAGTTCCACGCCGTCGACGAGGCACTCACCGCCACGCAGAACCTCGTGCTGTTCGCACGGCTGAGCGGCCTGTCGAAGGCGCGGGCGAGGCGCCGCGCCGACGAACTGCTCGCCACGTTCTCACTGACGGATGTCGCAGGCCGCGCCGTCTCGGGATTCTCGGGCGGCATGCGGCGCCGGCTCGACATCGCGGCGAGCCTCGTGCTCACGCCCGCCGTGCTGTTCCTCGACGAGCCGACCACCGGCCTCGACCCGCGCGGCCGCGCGACCGTGTGGGAGGCCGTGCGGGAGGTCGCCGCCGCAGGCACGACCGTGCTCCTCACCACGCAGTACCTCGACGAGGCCGACCAGCTCGCCGACCGCGTCTCGGTGATGGATCGAGGACACGTCGTCGCAGAAGGAACCCCGGTGGAGCTCAAACGCCGGCTCGGCGGTGACCGCGTGGCGGCCGTACTCGCCGATGCCGAACGTCTCGGCGACGCGGCCGGCATCATCGCCCGGACGGCCGGCGCGGAGGCATCCGTGGACCCCGACACCCGCACCGTCACCGTCGAGGTCGCCGACGGCCCGCGGGCGCTCGCGCCGATCGTTCGCGCCCTCGACGCCGAGCACCTCGCCGTCGACGACCTCACCCTGCGCCGCCCGACCCTCGACGAGGTGTTCCTGCACCTCACGGGCGACGCCGCCGACACCAGCGAACAGCACGCCGAACTGGAGGCCCGATGACCACGACGACCACGACCACCGCCATGACGACGAGCACGGGCGTCCGCGACCGGCGCCGCAACGCGCTTCGCGAGGGCTGGCTCATCGCCGGCCGCGACGTGCTGCACTGGGTGCGCGAGCCCTGGGGCCTCGTGTTCGGCCTGGCGTTCAACATCATGCTGATCCTGATGTTCGGATTCCTCTTCGGCGGCGCGATCGAGGTGCCGGGCGGCGGCGACTACATCGCGTTCCTCCTGCCCGGCATGTTCGCGCTGACGATGCTCTTCGGACTCGAGAGCACCATGACCGCCATGGCGGAGGATGCCAAGCGCGGCATCACCGATCGCTTCCGGTCGCTTCCGCTGTCGAGCGCGTCGGTGGCGCTCGGTCGGGCGATCGCCGACCTTGCGAACTCGGCGCTCAATCTCGGCGTGCTCATGCTCGGCGGTCTCCTCATCGGATGGCGCCCGACGACCGGTCCCACCGAGATCGCGCTCGGCGTGCTGCTGCTGCTCTGGCTGCGCTTCGCGCTGCTCTGGCTCGGGATCTTCCTCGGCCTGACCTTCCGCGGCACCAGCGCCACGACGGCGGTGCAGGTGCTCGTCTGGCCGATCGGATTCCTGTCCACGGTGTTCGTCTCAGCCGAGACCATGCCCGGATGGCTCGGCGCGATCGCCGAGTGGAATCCGGTGTCGGCCACCGCCACGGCGGCCCGCGAGCTGTTCGGCAACCCCACGGGCGCGACCGGCGGCTGGCTCGCCGACAACGCCGTGCTCGCGGCATCCGTCTGGCCGCTCGTGATCGCCCTGGTGTTCATGCCGCTCGCGGCATCCGCCTACCGACGACTGCGGCGCTGAGGCACGGGTGAGAACAGGCACGAGTGGCGGAAACCGGCTCGCAGCACCTGTTGTCGGTACCGCCACGGCGTGTCGCCCTGTTTCCGCGGGAGACGACGAAGGCCGGGTCCTGATCGGGCCCGGCCTTCGCGCGTGCGGATGCTACTTCTTCGACTTCTCGGGAACCGGCAGGGTGCCGGCGGCACGCTTCGCCGCGTAGTAGGCGCGTGCCTCGTCTTGGCGCTCCTGCTCGGCGCCCGACGCGATCTTCGCGCGCAGGTGCTCGGGCTTGTAGCCGAACGCGTCCACGAGATCCTGCGCGTGCGGACGCAGGCGCTCGAGGAGTCGGTCGATGTACGCCGTCACCGCCTGGGCGCGCTGCGGCGACAGCCGGCCGTGGATGAGGTACCACGCGAGGTGCTTCTCGACGAGGCCGAGGCCGAACAGGTCGCGCAGCCAGGTGAGCACCTGCTTCGTGCCCGGGTCGGTCGTCTGCTCCACCGCACGCGTGAACGCCTCCCACTGCAGCAGCTCGGCGTGCGCGCGGGCGGCCTCGATGAGCTCGTTCTGGTTGCGGTTGAAGGCGGCCGCGGCATCCGCCTTCGGCAGCTTGCGCGCGTCGCGGAGGCGACCGGCGATGTCGGCGACCATCGTCTCGACGCGGTCGGTGAGCAGCTCCCGTTGGGTGTTCGTGTCACGCAGCTCCGACACCGAACGCGCCGTGGAGCCGAAGTCGGCGATGGTCTGGGCGAGGCGGCGCAGGCCCGTGCCGTGATAGGCGCGCTCGGCGGTCTGCGTGACGACGTACCGCGCCATGACCCCCGCATCGGCCTTGGCGAACTGCTTCGAGAAGTCGGTGAGCAGGCGCTTCGCGACGAGCTGGAGGAGGACGTTGTTGTCGCCCTCGAATGTCGCGTAGATGTCGAGATCGTGGCGCAGCCCGACGATGCGGTTCTCGGCGAGGAAGCCGGCCCCACCCGTCGCCTCGCGCGCCTCCTGGAGGGTGTCGAGCGCGTGCCATGTCGACAGCGGCTTGAGCGCGGCCGCGATCGTCTCGAGGTCCTGACGGTCCTCGTCGGTGTCGGCCTTGCCCGAGAACACGGCGTCGAACTTCTGCAGGAACTCGTCGTGCGCGAAGACCTGCGCGTAGGTCGTGGCGAGCTTCGGAAGCAGGCGCCGCTGGTGACGCTGGTAGTCGAGCAGCACCTCCTCGTCGGTGTCGCTCGCCGCGTTGAACTGACGGCGCTGGTTGCCGTAGGTGATCGCGATCGTGAGCGCCATGGCGGCTGCGGTCGTCGCCGCGCCATCGAGCGAGACGCGGCCCTGCACGAGGGTGCCGAGCATGGTGAAGAAGCGGCGGCCCGGGCTCGAGATGGGGCTCGAGTAGGTGCCGTCGGCCGCGACGTCGCCGTAGCGGTTGAGGAGGTTCTCGCGCGGCACGCGCACGTCGGTGAAGTGCAGTCGGCCGTTGTCGATGCCGTTGAGCCCGCCCTTGAGCCCGTCGTCTTCGCCGCCGATGCCCGGCAGGAACTCGCCCTCGGCGTCGCGGATCGGCACGTAGAAGGCGTGCACGCCGTGGTTCACGCCCTTCGTGATGAGCTGGGCGAAGACCACGGCGGCGATGCCGTGCAGGGCGGCGTTGCCGAGGTAGTCCTTCCACGCGCCGCGGAACGGCGTGTGGATGACGAACTCCTGCGTCGACTCGTCGTAGGTCGCGGTCGTGCCGATGGCCGCGACATCCGACCCGTGACCGGTCTCGGTCATCGCGAACGCCCCCGGCACCTCGAGCGACATGATGCCGGGCAGCCAGGTGCGGTGGTGGTGTTCGGTGCCGAGATGCAGCACGGCGGCACCGAAGAGGCCCCACTGCACGCCCGCCTTGATCTGCAGGCTCGGGTCGGCGATGACGAGCTCCTCGAACCCGGCGATGTTGCCGCCGTGGTCGTCCATGCCGCCGACCGACTTGGGGAATGCACGGTGCACGGCACGCTGGTCGACGAGGATCTTGAGCTGCTTCAGCACGCGTTCGCGATGCTCCGCCATCGACTGGCCCTCGATGCGCTGGAGGTCTGGGTGCGCGGCGCGCTCGCGTGCGGCGAGGCGGAGGTCGGCCCACGTGCCGAGGAGCTGGCGTCCGAGTGCCGCGACGTCGACCTTGGGCGAATCGGGGGCCGGTGCTGCGGGCGGCGCCGGGATCGGTGCCGCGACCTCGTCCTTCGCGGGCTTCGCAGGCACCGTGGCGGGGCGCTCGCCCGTGGTCTTCGTCGTGGTGCGGTGTGCCGTGTCAACCATCGTCGGTTCTCGTCCTTCGTGTCAGCGGCGGTCAGCTCCCACCACGGTAGGACGACCCGCCCACGGCCGAAAACAGGGCGTCCGGCCCCTACAAGCCGCGTGCGCGACGATTCGTCGGCGCCTGTGGAGAATCTACAATCTGGGGTGCGTACGCCGCAGCGGTATGCACAACCGGATGCCGCGTCATCCGTTCACCCCACCACGCTGAACGGCGCCGATGCGATCAACTAGCCCACACCGCAGAATCGCTCGACGGTCACGCTGGCGTTCGTCTGGAACAGCGGCGAGCGCGACCCTCAACTGGTCGGCTCGCCGGGTGCGAGGCCACTGAAGTAGCGCGTCGCCTCGCGCGACCACAGCAGGAACAGGAGGGCAAGTGCCAGGAGCCCGCTGGGGATCTCGGTCGGCAGGGTGGTCGGCGCCGCGATGCCCGACGAGACCGAGCCCGCCAGCGAGATCACCTGCAGGATCGTGGCCGCGAAGCGGGAGACCGCGTTGCCCCGGAACAGGCCGTACGCGACGACCAGCATGATGGCGCCCAGCACGATCGACGTGACGGCGACCGCGCCGAGAAAGCCCGCTCCGCCGAGCCGCTGCGCCGCCTCCGCGTCGGATTGCACCGCGAGCAGCGCGACGCCGCCGATGATGTCGAAGATGCCGGACACGATCGCGAGGATGGCCACGATGGTGACGCCGAGCGGACGCTTGGGGCCGAACTGGTCTGACATGTTGCTCCTGACGACGCCGGTGCACGGATGCCGCGGGCCATGACCCGTTGCCGCGATCCTAGCCCTCGACGGGCGGTCGACAGCCCATGTCGATGGCGCGCCGCAACGGATCAGCCGTGCTCGGCGACGACGGCGAGGAGCTTCTCACCGTACGCCTCGAGCTTCTTGGCGCCGATGCCGTTGATGCCGTCGAGGTCGGCCAGCCGACTCGGACGCATCTGCGCGATGCCCCGGAGGGTGGCATCGCCGAACACGATGTAGGCCGGCACGCCCTGTTCGCGGGCTTCGCCGGCGCGCCACGCCCTGAGCGCCTGGAAGAGCTCGGCCTGCGCGGGCTCGAGGTCGGCGGCGGGCGACGCCGCCTTCGGCCCGCGCGAGCGGACGGGGCGGTCGGGTTCGGTGCGGAGCATGACCGTGCGCGCGCCGGAGAGGACGCCGGCCGCGGCATCCGTCAGCGCGAGCGTGCCGTACTCGCCGTGGGTCGCGAGCAGCCCCTGGGCGAGGAGCTGGCGCACGACCCCGCGCCACTGCTGCTCGCCGAGGTCGGCGCCGATGCCCCACGTCGCGAGGGAATCGTGGCCGTACTGGCGAACCCTTGGGGTCTCCTTGCCGCGGAGGATGTCGATGAGGTGGCCGGCGCCGAACTGCTGCCGGCGCTCGCGCTGCAGGCGCACGATCGTCGACATGAGCTTCTGCGCCGAGATCGTGCCGTCCCACGCGGCGGGAGGCTCGAGGCAGGTGTCGCAGTTGCCGCACGGCTCGCTCGCCTGGCCGAAGTAGGCGAGCAGGTTCTGGCGGCGGCACTGCACGGTTTCGCACAGCGCCAGCATGGCGTCGAGGTGGGCCGCGAGCCGCCGGCGGTGGGCGAGATCGCCGGGACTCTCGTCGATCATGCGGCGCTGCTGCACGACGTCTTGGAGTCCGTACGCGAGCCACGCGGTGGCGGGCAGGCCGTCGCGGCCGGCCCGACCGGTCTCCTGGTAGTAGCCCTCGACCGACTTCGGCAGGTCGACGTGGGCGACGAAGCGCACGTCGGGCTTGTCGATGCCCATGCCGAACGCGATGGTTGCCACGACCACGACGCCGTCCTCGCGGAGGAACCGCTCCTGCGTGCGGCGACGCACGTGCGCGTCGAGACCGGCATGGTATGGCATGGCGTCGACGCCGTTCGCGGCGAGGAATGCGGCGAGCTTCTCGGTCGACGCGCGGGAGAGCGCGTAGACGATTCCCGAGACCGGGGTGCCCGCGCCCGTCCGTGTGGGCGCTGTCCGCCCCTCGCTGCGGACGAAGTCGAGCAGCTGCCGACGCACGTCGATCTTCGGCGCGATTCGATACTGGATGTTGGGCCGGTCGAAGCTCGACACGAAGTGGCGTGCGCCCTCCAGGGAGAGCCTCGTGGTGATCTCGCGGTGCGTGGCGTCGGTCGCGGTGGCCGTGAGCGCGATGCGCGGCACGTCGGGCCAGCGCTCGGCGAGTTCGGAGAGCGCGAGGTAGTCGGGTCGGAAGTCGTGGCCCCACTGCGCGACGCAATGCGCCTCGTCGATGGCGAAGAGGGCGACGCGGCCCTCTTCGAGGAACCGCTTGACCGGTTCGGCATTGAGGCGCTCGGGCGCGATGTACAGCAGGTCGAGTTCGCCGGCGAGGTAGGCGCGCTCGACGGCGGCGCGCTCGGCCGGCTGCTGGCTCGAGTTGAGGTAGGCGGCCCGAACGCCGTTGCGTACGAGCGCGTCGACCTGGTCGTGCATCAGGGCGATGAGCGGCGACACCACCACGCCCGTGCCCTCGCGAAGGAGGGCGGGGATCTGGTAGCACAGGCTCTTGCCGCCGCCGGTGGGCATGAGCACGACCGCGTCGCCGCCGCCCGTGACCTGCGCGATGATCTCGGCCTGCTCGCCGCGGAAGGCGTCGTAGCCGAAGACCGTGTGCAGGGCCTCGGCGGCGGTGGTGAAGCGGGCGGGGGCGGCGCGTGCCACCAACCGGGTCGCCGTCGCGGCGGCACCGGCATCCGGGTCAGCAGCCGCGGCCGCGTCGGAAGGGGCCCAGCCGAGGTCGGCAGGCGGGGCCCACTCGTCGTCGGGCGGCGGGAGCTCATCGGGATCCCAGGGGACCTCCTCGGCCCAGTGGGGTTCCGCGTTCGAGCTCACCTGACGAGTGTAACGAGCGCCCCTGACGGCTGGCCGGGTCATCCCCAGGGCGGACGATGGCCCCGCACGAACAGGAACGGCCCCGGACCTCAGTCCGGAGCCGTTCGCTGCGTTGTCGAGACTCAGTTCACAGCGGAAGCGTGAACGAGCTCGTCGTGCCGGTCGGGGTCGTGATGATGAATCGCGACTCCGCAGTGGCGCCCGCCGGAATGGTGAAC
This sequence comes from Agromyces sp. NPDC052230, assembly GCF_040679595.1. Classification (NCBI taxonomy): domain Bacteria; kingdom Bacillati; phylum Actinomycetota; class Actinomycetes; order Micrococcales; family Microbacteriaceae; genus Agromyces; species Agromyces sp. NPDC052230. Next base: position 368,551 of record NZ_JBFAVC010000003.1, read on the forward strand.
GTCACCGTCGCCCGGCCGATCTCGTCGAACGTCGACGGGTCGGGGAACGACGGGTCCACCGTGGCCGTTGTGAGATCGGTCCCGTCGAGCGAGACGGTCACCGTGCCCGCCTTCGGGTCGTTCACGGTGCTGAAGTCGAGCGACGAGAGGTTCACGGTCGCCTGGTCGCCGACGATGCTCACCACATCCACGCCGACCGCGCGCTGGGCGTAGTCGGGCGCCGCCGAGCCGAACGCCTGGAAGTACGCGACCATCGCCTCGAGGTCGATCTTGCCCGTGTCGGCCGTGTTCGCGCCGTCGCGGAAGGTGACGAAGTTGTCACCGCCCGAGGCGAGGAACGAGTTGGCACCCACCTTGTAGGTCGCCGCGGGGTCGAGCGCCACACCGTCGAGGAAGATCTCGGTGATGTGCGAGCCGGCAGCTGCGTTCGGGTCGTACGTGTAGGTCAGCGCCTTGTTCACGCCGAGCTTCAGGAACGGACGAGACGCACCGGCGGGCTGCCACTGCTCCTCGAGCACCGCCTTGACCTGCGCGCCGGTGAGGTCGAGCGTCACGAGCGTGTTCGCGAACGGCTGCACGTTGGCGGCCTCGCGGAACGTGGTGCCGTCGGCGTTGATGTCGGCGCGGAGCCCGCCGGGGTTCATGAACGTGATCTGCACGCCACGGTCCTGGTCGTCCTCGTTCAGTGACCAGAGCTGCACGTCGGCGACGAAGTTGCCGAGCGTCGACTCCCCGCCGCGGTTCTCGACGAGCGCGGGCTGGCCGTTCACGACGCCCGGCTGTTGCGCACGGCTGAAGACGCCTTCGGCGACGCCGATCTCGACGTTGCCGAGTTCATTCGCGACTTCCGTGGCCGCGGTCACGATCGGGACGATCGCGGGGTCGGGCTCGAAGAGGTACTCCGTGACATTGCCACGATCGTCGAACGCGGTGGCCATCGTGTAGATCGTGTTCTGCATCCGGTGGATCTTGCCACTCTTCTGGTTAAAGGTGATCTCCATGTTGCTGAACCGCTCGCCGTACTGGCCGCTCGAGATGACGGGCCGTCCGTCGATGACGTGGTTGTACGCCAGGTGGGTGTGACCCGAGACGATGGCGTCGATGTTGTCGTTCGCGTTCAGCACGATCTGACCGAACCGGGAGTTCGGGTCGGTCGCCGATGCGACATCCGTTGTCGCGGCGCCCTCGTGCACCAGCATGATCACGACGTCGGCTTCGCCGTTCGCGTCGTCGCCGTCGCTGAGCTGGTCGGCGACGCGGTTGGCGGCCTCAACGGGGCTGCCGACCGTGATGTCCTCGATCCCGGAGGGGCTCACCAGCGAGGGCAGCTCGTCGGTCACGGCGCCGACGAACCCGATGCTCACACCTTGGAATTCCTGCACCCAGTACTCGGGCAGCGCCGGGTCTCCGGTCTCGGCGTCGTAGATGTTGGCGCCGAGGTACTCCCATTCGGCGAGCGGCATCACCCGGTCGGTGAGGTCGGCGAAGCCCTTGTCGAACTCGTGGTTGCCGACGGCGCTCACGTCGAGGCCCGCAGCGTTGAGGCCCTCGATCGTGGGAACGTCCTGCTGGATGAACGACGTGAACGTCGATGCGCCGATCATGTCGCCGGCGGCGGCGAACACCGTGTTCGGATTCGCGTCACGGAAGAAATCGACCGCGGTCGCGAGCCGGGCGATGCCCGCGGCCGTGCCGTTCTGCTCGATGCGGCCGTGGAAGTCGTTGACGGTCACGAGATTGATGTCGACGAAGGCCTTCGCCTGCGCCTTCGGCGGCAGTCCACCGTCGGGCACGGCCTGCGCCGGCGCCATCGCGCCGAGCGTGAGACCCACGGCCGAGGCCGTGGCGAGCGCGCCGGCGGCGACCCACCTGCGTGAACGTGTGGTGCCCCTGGTGCGGAGGCCCGCACCATTGGAATGTGGTTGCATCCCTTGTCTCCTCTGCGAGTCGCCCGAGGAGCGTCGGATCCGCATTCCCCGGCCATGCGCCCCTGGCACGCTGTACAGGGGACTCTCGCAGCATATGTTCACGCCCCCAGCGAGGGAAGAGTTGAGTGCCTTTCCTCGCCCTCTGGATGCCAATCGTTCACGGATCCTGCTCACATGAGCACGAGTCCTCGGCTTCCCGGCGCGAATGAGCGTCACGCGTTGCAACGCTAGGCTGGCCGCCGATGCTCACCGCCGTCTTCTCCCTCAGCGGCGCCCTCGTGTTCGGCGCGGCCGACTTCCTCGGCGGCCTCGCCGCCAAGCGCGTGAACGCGATGCTCGTCACGGCGGTGGCGGGGCTCACGGGCTTCCTGCTCCTGCTCGTCGTCGCGCCCTTCCTGGGTGGCGGATGGGCAGCGCACGACGTGCTCTGGGGTGTCCTCTCGGGGGTCGCCGGCGCGGTCGCGATCACGCTCCTCTACGCCGCCCTCGCGATCGGCCCGATGAGCATCCTCTCGCCGCTCACCGCCGTCATCTCGGCGGTCGTGCCGATGGTCTGGGGGCTCGTCGTGAGCGGCGAACGACTCGCCTCGCTCGGATACTGGGCGCTCGGCCTCGCGCTCGTCGCGGTCGTGCTGGTCGGGTTCGTGCCCGAGCGGGGCGCCGTGCGGCCCAGCCTGCGCGGCCTCCTCATGGCCACGGGATCGGGCCTCGCGATCGGCACGTTCTTCATCACGATCGACCAGACCACCGACGAGAGCGGCATCACGCCGCTGATCCTCAACCGCGGCGTCAGCGCCGGGCTCATCTTCCTGGTGCTCGGCGTGCTCGCCGCGGTGCATGCCCTGCGACGGCGAGGCGCGACGACCGAGGGCGAGCGGATGCCGCGGGCCTCCGCCGGCGGACTCCGCCTCGCCGTCGCGTGCGGCGTCGTCGACGTGACGGCCAACGCGCTGCTCCTGCTCGGCATCCGCGCCGGCGACCTCTCGGTCGCGGCGGTGCTCGGCGCGATGTATCCGGCGGGCACGATCCTCCTCGCCGCGGTCGTGCTGAAGGAGCGCATCGCGCCCGTGCAGTGGGTGGGCCTGGCGCTCGCGCTGGCGGCGGCGGGGATGCTCGCGCTGGCGTAGGGGTCTCGGGACGCGTCGCTTCCGGGGGCGCTCCTCGACCCCGAGGCGCTACAGGCGCACGACCTCGGTGATGTGCACGATCGCGGTCCCGACCTCGGCGGACGCCTCGAGGTCGACCTCGCCGCGGATCCGCCAGTCGTGGTGGCCCGCGGGGTCGTCGATGGTCTGCTCGACCCGCCAGGTGCCCGCCGCGGCATCCGTCTCGTCGATCGTGACGAGTCTCGGCGAGCGCGCCGGCCCGCCCGTGCCGATCGCGTCGTGCTCGGCGTAGTAGCGGTCGAGCGCGTCGGCCCAGCCCGCGTCGGGGTCGAGTTCGGCGAGCTCATCGTCGCGTTCGAGCGCGGCAAGTTGCACGCGCCGGAACAGCTCGTTGCGCACGAGCACCGTGAATGCGCGTCGGTTCGTGACGACCGACGGCGGCGCGGGCGGCACCACGGGCGCTTCGTCCTCCGGCAGGTGCGCGGTGGGGTCGACGAGCTCGTTCCACTCGTCGACGAGGCTCGAGTCGACCTGGCGCACGAGCTCTCCGAGCCACTCGATGAGGTCGAGGAGCTGCTCGTCCTTCGCCTCGGTCGGCACGGTCTGCCGGATCGCGCGGAACGCGTCGGAGAGGTAGCGCAGCACCAGCCCCTCGCTGCGGGCGAGCTGGTAGAACGCGACGTACTCGCCGAACGACATCGACCGCTCGAACATGTCGCGCACGACCGACTTCGGCGACAGCTCGAAGTCGCGCACCCACGGCTGGCTCGACGCGAACGTTTCGAACGCGTGCGCGAGCAGCTCGGCGAGGGGCTTCGGCCAGGTGACCTCCTCGAGCAGCTCCATGCGCTCCTCGTACTCGACGCCGTCCTGCTTCATCGCGGCGACGGCCTCGCCTCGGGCCTTGTACTGCTGCTGCGAGAGGATCGGTCGCGGGTCGTCGAGCGTCGACTCGATGACGGACACGACGTCGAGCGAGTAGTGGCCCGTGCCCTGCTCGCTCGTCTCGGGGTCGAGCAGCTCGATCGCGGCGAGCGCGAACGGCGACAGCGGCTGGTTGAGCGCGAAGTTCGGCTGCAGGTCGACCGTGAGCCGCAGGTCGGCCAGTCGCCCGGGCGCCGAAGCGGGCATGAGTTCGACGACGCCCGCGTCGCGCAGCGTGCGCAGGAGCTCGAGGGCGCGGCGGGCGAGCTCGAACCGGCGCGACCTCGACTCGTGGTTGTCGAAGACGAGCGAGCGGATGCCGCGGGCCACGTCTCCCCCGCGGCCGACGACGTTGATCAGCATCGCCGCCGTGAGCTTCAGCTGCGGCTCGAGCGGCTCGGGCTCGGCGGCGACGAGCCGTTCGTACGATCCCGCGCCCCAGGTGATCTGGCCGGCGGGCGCCTTCTTGCGCACGACCTTCTTGAGCTTCTTCGGGTCGTCGCCCGCCTTGCGGACCGACGACTCGTTCTCGATCTCGTGCTCGGGCGCGAGCACCACGACGGTGCCGGCGGTGTCGTAACCGGCACGGCCCGCGCGCCCGGCGATCTGGTGGAACTCCCGCGCCGAGATCTGGCGCATCTTCTGCCCGTCGAACTTCGCGAGGGCCGTGATGAGCACGGAGCGGATGGGCACGTTGATGCCGACGCCGAGCGTGTCGGTGCCGCAGATGACGCGGAGCAGCCCGCGCTGCGCGAGCGTCTCGACGAGTCGCCGGTAGCGGGGCAGCATGCCGGCGTGGTGCACGCCGATGCCCGCGCGCACGAGCCGTGAGAGCGTCTTGCCGAACGCCGTGGTGAACCGGAAGCCGCCGATCGCCTCGGCGATCTCGTCGCGCTGCTCGCGTGTGACCACCCGGATCGACGACAGCGCCTGCGCGCGCTCCATGGCCTGCGCCTGCGAGAAGTGCACGATGTAGACGGGCGCCTGCCGCGTCTCGATGAGCTCCTCGACGGTCTCCTGCACGGGCGTCTTCGCATAGGAGAAGTGCAGCGGCACCGGGCGCTCGACGCCGGTGACCCGTGCGGTCTCACGCCCGGTGCGGCGGGCGAGGTCGTCGGCGATGGCGGTGACATCGCCGAGCGTCGCCGACATGAGGATGAACTGCGCCCGCGGCAGCGTGATGAGCGGCACCTGCCACGCCCAGCCGCGGTCGGGGTCGCCGTAGTAGTGGAACTCGTCCATGACGACCTGGTCGGCCGCGGCATCCGCCCCGTGCCGCAGGGCGAGGTTGGCGAGGATCTCGGCGGTGCAGCAGATGATCGGGGCATCCGGATTCACCGAGCTGTCGCCCGTGACCATCCCGACGTTGCGGGCCCCGAAGATCTCGACGAGCTGGAAGAACTTCTCGCTCACGAGCGCCTTGATGGGCGCCGTGTAGTAGCTGCGGCCGCCCTGGGCGACGGATGCCGCGTGCGCGGCCACCGCGACGAGCGACTTGCCGGTGCCCGTGGGCGTCGACAGGATGACGTTCGCGCCCGAGACGATCTCGATGATCGCTTCGTCCTGGGCGGGGTAGAGCGCGAAGCCGCGCTCGTCTGCCCACTCCACGAACGCCTCGTACATCGCGTCGGCGTCGTACGGGCGCGGAGCGCGGTCGAGGAGCGGCTGGGTCATCCGTCCGAGTCTGTCACGCGCCGGGCGGGCGTCGCGCCCGTGCCCCGGAGTCAGGCGCGGGGCGCGAAGTCGGCGGCGAGCCGGCCGAGGGCGTCGCCGTCGTCGGCGTCGAGCTCGTCGGCGGATGCCTCGAACGCCCCGGATGCCCCCGATGCCGCCGCGGCCGGCGCGACCGTGACCTCGGGCCCGCCTGCGGGTGACCATGCGATGCTGCCGTGCTCGAAGCATCCGCTGAACTCGCCCGTGCCGGGCTCGTACCGCACGTCGGCGACGGGCAGGCCGAGCGTCGAGTGCTCCCAGCCGAGAAGCGCCCAGATGTCGCGCACCATGCCGTGCACCACGGCGGCGCCATGGCGGGCCGTCCAGTAGATCGAGCCGCCCTCGAAGTGCGCATAGCCGCCGTGCACGCCCACCAGCGGCTGCTCGTCGGTGGTCGGCAGGCCGAGGAACGACGACTCGCGGCCGAGGTCCTGCCAGCGCGCCGCGATCTCGCCGTGCACCTCGTGGGCTCCAGTGCGCTCCGACCAGTAGACGGTGCCGTGGTCGTACTCGCGGCGGTACACCTCGGCGTCGCCGACCCGGGTGTGCGGCGTCCGCGCCTCGCCGAGCCACGCGTGCTGAGCGCGCTTCTCGCTGATCGCCGGCACCGCGAGGAGGAGCCGGCTCGACGGGTCGAAGCGCACCGCCGCGCGGAAGTCCGACCAGCTGACCGCGCGGTCGCGGCGGCTCGTGCGGTGGTCGGCTCGTGCGTGGTGGGTGGGCGACATTCGCTGGGGTCGCGTCATCCGCTGGTCCATGGTGGTGCTCCGCTCATCGGCCCGGACATCCGGGGAGGACCCGGTGATCCGGGTGAGACAGGGGAAGCCGGCCGGCACCTCACGTCGAGTGGAGGCGCCAGGCCGGCTTTCCGATCGCCGGCCGTGGAGACAGTTCCCCCTGCGGCCCACGGCTCGACGATCGACTCCCACGTTACGAGCGGTGCGCACAGGGTGGATCAGGGCTATCCCTGATCTTCGGATGCCGCGTCAGCGCGTGCGTTCGACGGCCGCGCGGGCGGCGGCGGTCGTCGTCGCCACGATCGACTCGCGTCGGGCGACCGCGCGGTCGGCGCCGCCGCCGACGAGGAACCCGTCGAGTTGCCCGAGGACGGGCCAGGCGTTCACGAGCGACACGATGGTGAGCAGCAGTTCGCCCGCGGTCTTGCGGGAGACGCCGGGCAGCATCTCGGCGAACCGCTCGAGCTTCTCCGCGTGGTACGCGGCTCGCGTGGCATCGGCGGCGGGGGCCGTGCCCCGCTCGAGCCCCTCCCAGAACACGAGGCGCGGGATGACGCCGTCGGCGACATGGTGGTCGAAGAGGCGTCCGGCGTAGTCGCCCACGGCCTCGGCGCCGACGCCGGTCATCGGCACGTCGTCCATCGAGGCGCGGAGCCTCGTGCCCAGCACGGCGGCGAACAGCTCGTCCTTCTTGCCGAAGTACTGGTAGATGCGCTCCTTGTTGACGCCCGCGGCCTGGGCGATGCGGTCGACGCGTGCACCGGCGAGACCGTGCTCGGCGAACTCGGCGGTCGCGGCGTCGAGGAGTCGTCGTCGCGTGCGCTCGGTGTCCCAGGCCATGCGGCCAGTCTACAATTTCCAACTAGGTAGTTGCGGATGCCCCTCCGGCGTGCTTCAATTTACAACCATTCAGTTGGAGATTGACCGAGGAGACCACATGTCCACCGATTCCATCACCCCCGTCGCGACATCCGCCCCCGCCGCATCCGCCCCCGCCGCCCCTGTCGCGGCCCCCGCGCCGCCCTCGGTGCACGTCCGCGCCGTCGTGACGTGGCTCGCGATCTTCCCGCTCGTCGCCCTCGGCATGCTGGCCATCGCCCCGTTCGCGGAGTCGTGGCATCCGGTGCTCCGCGCATTCGTGCTCACGCTCGTCGTCGTGCCGCTCGCGGTGTACGTCGTCGTGCCCCGCCTCATGCTCGGATACGCCGCGATGCGCCGGCGCCGCGCCGCCCGCGTTCGGGGGTGAGCGCTTGATCCGGTCGATCGCGGGCCAGTAGCGTTCGGACTGGCCGACATCCGCCGGCGCGTCATCGTCGCAGGAGGACCGCATGCTGATCGCCGAGCAGAGGGGCGTCGCCGCCGAGGCCCCACCGCAGACGGGTGACTTCGACGTCGCCCTCGTGGTGGTGCACGGCATGGGCAGCGCCTACAAGAGCCAGATCCTGCTCGAGTGGGCCGAGCCGATCCTCGAGCGCATGGACTGGCTCGCGCGCGACCGCATCTACGGCGCCGACGAGAGCCATGGCGTGAAGATCCATGCCGCCGATCTCGCCGTCGACACCCCCGTGGTCGCCGCGACCGTGCGGTACCCGAAGCGGCGCGACCCCGATGCGGCGCCGGATGCCCCGATCGAGACGGGGGTGCGCAACATCGCGATCCTCGAGGCGCGCTGGTCGGAGTCGTTCGTGCCGATGACCCGGGCGCAGGTGTTCCGCTGGGCCGTGCCCTTCCTCTGGCGGGTGATCACGCGCACCCTCCGCCTGTTCCTCGGCACGATGGTGCTCCTGCCGTGGATGACCCTCGTGAACCACCTGCGCATGGACCGCCGCCTCCTGTTGCTGCCGCGCACGGTGAACCTGATCGTCGACCTCATCCGGCTCATCGTCAGCACCGTCGCGTTCATCGTGACGTGGGTGTTCCTCGTGGCCGTCGGGATCGTCGCGACGCCGATCCTGCCCCTGCTCAGCCCGCTCCTGCTCATCCCGTGGTTCAAGGGCGTCGCGCAGGGCGTGCTCGACCAGCTCGTCGAGTCGATCGGGGATGTCGCGACCTGGAAGGAGCGGCCCGTGCGGGCCTCGGCGATGCGCCTCGTCGTGCGCGACGCGCTCACCCGGGCCAAGGAACTCGTGGGTGACGGCGACGTGCACCTCTTCGCGCACTCGCAGGGAGCGGCGGTGTCGACGTACGCGCTCTTCGAGGAGCTCGACCCGGCGGCCTACCACGTGCGAAGGCTCACCACGGTGGGCGCCGCGGTCGTGCTCCTCGGCCGGGAGAGCTGGCGCGGGCGGAAGGACGGGTACACGCCCGTGCAGACCTGGATCGAACGGAACCGCGCGGCGGCGCCCGGCGAACGCGTCGAGTGGGACAACCACTGGGCGACGTGGGATCCGTTCTCGGCAGGGCCGATCGCCGACACTCGCGACGGCGCCCGGAAGCGCTGGCGCGCCGCGTACTTCCCGTCGGCCGGCACGATCGCCGACGGCCCCGAGGAGCACGCGGTGCACAACACCAGCCAGCCCTTCCTCGACCACGGCATGTACCACGCGAACACCACCCAGGTGGTCGAGCCGACGGCGCGACACCTGCTCGGGCCCGAGTTCCCGCCGGTGCCCGACCCGGTCGCCTACCTGCGCAACCGGCTCGTGGTCATCGACAAGAAGTCGCTCGGGCTCTCGACCATCGCGGCGGTCGTGATCGCGGCGGTCCTGCCCGGACTGCCCCTGGCATCCGTCGCCTTCGCCTGGCTCGTGACATTCGTCGCGGGCGCCGTCGGTCGCGCGGTCGCGTTCGTCACGTCGGTCGACGTCGAGGCCGGTGCCGCGTCAGGCGTGAATGCCGTGGCGTTCCTCGTCGACGACGGTCAGCTCTCGGCGATCGGCTGGGCCGTGGCATCCGCTCTGGTGCTCGCGCTCCTGATCTGGCTGAACCAGCTCATGCAGGGCCAGACCGAGCGTTCCATCGTGTGGGACCGCTGCCCGCTCGACGTGCGCACCTGGCTCGTGCTCACCGCCATCCCCCGCGCGATCTACGTGCTCGCGGCCGCCGCGGTCGTGTGGTTCGCGATCTTCGCGTGGAACGTCCCTCGGCTCGACCCGGCCGCCCTCGTGTGGGCGGGCGTCGGGCTCGCGGTCGTCGCGGGCTTCGTCATCGTCGAGCCGCGGTTCGCGCCCGCGCCGTCGGTCGTGCCGGCGCATCCCGCACCGGGAGGAGCGGCCGTACAGCCGCCGCGCGAGCCGCTGCGGCTCGGCGTTGCGATGAAGAGCACCGAGTACCTCGCCGAGCTCGCTGCCCGGCGCGCGGCGCTCCGCCCCGAGGGTCCGTGGGCCACGTGGTGGGCGAAACGGTTCCACGACTGGCGACCGGAGGCCGAGCACGAAGCGGCCGCTCCCAGCCGCGACGCCTGACCGATCGTCTCGCCGTCAGTCGCGGCGTGCCGACGGCGCCTGCACGGTCGGGCGGAGCACGCCCCCCGGGTCGCCGCCGGTCGTCAGCTCGACGATCGCCTCCACGAGCCGGAACGGCACGAGCGCCACGAGGTGCACCACGATGAGCGGAGCGAGCACCCCCGTCGCGACGTTGAGCAGGAGCATGAGCGGCGCGAGCCGCCACCACGGCACCGCGGCGAGCGCAGGCACGAGCACGAGTGCGAGCCAGGCCGGGTTCAAGAACGCGGCGACGGATGCCCCGGCCACGACGACCGCGCCGAGCACCGCCTGCGCCAGGAAGAGCAGGCCGACGACGCCCCCGAACGCACGCTCTCGATCGGCCGACACCCACGCCCACATGAGCCAGGCACGCAGCAGGGGTACGCCCTGCTCGCGGAGCGCCGTACGGAACACGCGGTCGTCCTCGCGGCGCAGGGCCAGCGCGGCCCGTCGATCGCCGAGCTCGTCCGCCACGTCGGAACGGTCGTCGTGCAGCAGCGCCGGCGCCGACTGTCGCCCGTAGCTCGCGATGAAGTTCCAGAGCCACGACGGCACCGACGCGAGGTCGCTCGTGCGCCCGGCGCGGACGTCGTACCGGTGCCCCGACACCGGGTCCTCGTAGACGAAGCCCTCGCGCACCTCGAAGCGGTAGCCGTCGGCCGGGCGCTGCGCGAGCAGCAGCTCCTCGAGGTCTCGTCCGTCGTCGGTCCGGAACGGCATGCGGTCTCCTTCGCTCGCGACCCATCATGCCGCGCGCGGTCAGTCGAGCAGGAGCGCCACTGCGAGGAGCCGGGCACCGGCGCTCATCGTCGTGACGATCCGGATCACGAGCGGCCGCCCTGAAGTCCGAGCAGCCCGAGGACCTCGACGAGGAAGTCGCGAAGCTCTGCCTCGGACGTCTCCCCGGGCCGGACGAGGACCCGCCATACCAGCGCGCCCCCGACCACGTCGCTGAGCAACGCCGCGTCGGCAGCCGAGCCGCGCGATGACTCCTCCATCAGCGCTCCGAACGCGCTCCATCGCGGCCCGAGGACCTCGGTCCAGTACCGCTCGATCAGCTCCGGTCGGTCGGGTGCTGCTCCGATCAGGCGCGCCAGCAGGGTGCGCGAGGCGGGCTGCGCCAGTTCTCTCGGAATCGCATCCGTCATCCAGGCCAGCACGTCATCCACCGACATCGCCGCCGCGTGGCCGAGTGGCCGTTCGGCTCGCTCGCGCACCCGCGCGATCGCGTCGACCAGCAGCGCGTCCTTGTCCCTCCAGCGCCGGTACACCGTCGGCCGCGTCACGCCCGCGCGCGCGGCGATGCGCTCGATGGTCGCTCCGTCCGGCCCCTCCTCGATGAACAGCTGCAGCGCCGCGCCGAGGATGGCGTCATCCACCGCGGGGTCCCGTGGACGGCCGCGTCCTCGAGTCGGCGAGCTCACGCCGGCTCTTCGCGGGCGCCCGCCGGAACCAGGTGCCGACGCAGGAACTCGAGTTGGTCCGCCATCACCTGCCGACGGATGTGCGGCGCGTTGTAGAAGTCGAAATGGCCGCCGGAGTACCGCTTCAGTTCGCCACGCGGCGCCCGTTCGGCGATGGGGCGCGTCATCTCCTCGGGCGTCACTCGGTCGTCGGCGGCGATGCACACGAGCAGCGGCGACTGAACGAGCGGCGCGAACTTCTCGGGCCGATACCACATCATCTCGAGCAGCCCGCGCGGCGCGACCTCGTTCCGCCAGGTCGTGCTCTCGCCCCTCAGCAGCTCCAGGTGCCGCTGGGCATCAGGCACCGCGGTGACGGCGACCGTACCGGGCGCACCGACCATCGGGATCAGCTTCGGTGGCAGCCGGAGGACGCCCCGGAGGCCATCGGAGAGCATCGCGCCCATCAGCCGCCAGGCGTCCTTCGCGCTTCGCCCCTCCACCTCCTTCGGGAATCCATTGAAGGGGATCTGGGCGATGACGGCGGCGATCCGCGAATCGCGCGCGGCCAGCACGACCGCATGCGCTCCGCCCAGCGAGTTGCCCCACACGGCGACGCGGTCGGCATCGATGCGCGGGTGCGCCCGTGCGACGGCGACCGCCGCCGAGAAGTCCTCGAGCTGGTCGTTCACGTCGACCACCTGCCGAGGCTCACCGCCGCTCGCACCGAAGCTGCGGTAATCGAAGAGCAGCGCGGCGAACCCACCCTCGGCGAAGCCGGCCGCCACGTCGAGCAGGCGGTCCATCGTCCCACTGAACCCGTGCGCGAGGACGACGGCCGGCAACGCCCGCTCGGCGTGCTCGGCGTGCTCGGGGAGGAAGAGGACACCCGCACAGCGAGTGCCGCCGACGTCGAACGCGATGTCCTGCAGATGGGGGCGCATGGATTAACGATACACATGTGCATTGTTATTCACAAGAGACGGCTCCGGCCCATAGGCTCGGGATGCAGGCGGAGTCGGACGGGCGGGGGAGACGAATGGCCGAAGCGGGCGAGCAGGGCGGGAGTTCCGGGATCGACGCGGCGGCGGCATCCGTCGACCTCGAGGTCGTCGACGCCTGGTGGCGTGCGGCGAACTACCTCAGCGTCGGGCAGATCTACCTCATGGACAACCCGCTGCTCGACGAGACGCTCACGCCCGAGCACATCAAGCCGCGCCTGCTCGGCCACTGGGGCACCTCCCCCGGGCTCAACCTCGTCTACGCGCACCTGAACCGGGCGATCGTCGAGCGCGGAACTCCCGCGCTGTACGTGTGCGGACCGGGACACGGTGGCCCCGCCATGGTCGCCAACACCTGGCTCGACGGCACCTACTCCGAGCTGTTCCCCGCGGTCGCGGCTGACCGCGACGGTATGCGGCGCCTGTTCCGCCAGTTCTCGTTCCCCGGCGGAATCCCGTCGCACGCGGCGCCCGAGACACCCGGTTCCATCAACGAGGGCGGCGAGCTGGGGTACTCGCTCATGCACGCGTACGGCGCCGCGCTCGACAACCCGGGCCTCGTGGTGGCGTGCGTCATCGGCGACGGCGAGGCCGAGACCGGACCGCTCGCCGGGAGCTGGCGCGGGCACGCGTTCCTGAATCCCATGACCGACGGCGCCGTGCTGCCGATCCTGCACCTCAACGGCTACAAGATCGCGAACCCGACCCTGCTCGCGCGCATCCCCGAGTCGGAGCTCGTCGAGTTCCTCCGCGGCAACGGCTACGAACCGCTGCTCGTCACCGGCGGCTTCGACGGCGAGGACCACCTGGCCGTGCACGCGCGCATGGCCGACGCGATCGACGTCGCGTTCGAGCGCCTTTCCGACATCCGAGCGGATGCCGCGACCGGCGCCTTCGACCAGCGGCCGCCGCGGTGGCCCGCCATCGTGCTGCGCACCCCCAAGGGCTGGACGGGTCCGCGTGTGGTCGACGGAGTGCAGGTCGAGGGCACGTTCCACGCACACCAGGTGCCGCTCGCCGGGGTACGTGAGAACCCCGAGCACCTCGCGATGCTCGAGGAGTGGCTGCGCTCGTACCGGCCCGAGGAGCTCTTCGACGGCGACGGCCGCCCTGCCACCGCCCTCGACGCGCTGCGGCCGCGCGGCGAGCTGCGCATGAGCGCGACCCCGGTGGCGAACGGCGGCATCGTGCGGCGCCTCGAGCTTCCGGACACCGATCCGTTCGCGCTCGATGTCCCGGTCGAGGCGCGCGGTGCGACGGGTGAGGCCACGAAGGTCTTCGGCGAATGGCTCGCCGAGCTCATGCGCGCGAACCCCGACGACGTGCGACTGTTCGGTCCCGACGAGGTGCTCTCCAACCGGCTGGGCGCGGTGTTCGAGGTCACCGACCGGGCGTGGGCCGCCGAGCTGCATCCGCTCGACGAGCACCTCGCGAGGTCGGGCCGCGTGATCGAAGCGCTCAGCGAGCACCTCATGCAGGGCCTGCTCGAGGGGTACCTGCTCACCGGGCGGCACGGACTCATCACGAGCTACGAGGCGTTCATCCACATCGTCGACTCGATGTTCAACCAGCACGCGAAATGGCTCGAGTCCGCCAACGACGTCGCGTGGCGCGGCGACGTCGCGTCGCTGAACTACCTGCTCTCGTCGCACGTGTGGCGGCAGGACCACAACGGGTTCTCGCACCAGGACCCGGGCTTCCTGAACGTCGTCGTGAACAAGCAGGCCGACGTCGTGCGCGTCTACCTGCCGCCCGACGCGAACACGCTGCTCACGACCATGCGGCACGTGTTCGACACCCAGAACCGCGTCAATGTCGTGGTCGCCGGCAAGCAGCCGCAGCCGCAGTGGCTGTCGGCCGACGAGGCCGAGGCGCACGTCACCGCCGGCCTCGGGGTCTGGGCATGGGCGGGCAACGAGCCCGACTTCGACCCCGACGACCCCGCGGCATCCGTGCCCGCCGTGGTGCTCGCGTGCGCCGGCGACGTGCCGACCCTCGAGACCGTCGCGGCCGCCCAGCTCCTGCGGAACCGCCTGCCGGAGCTGACCGTACGCGTCGTGAACGTCGTCGACCTCATGCGCCTGCAGGACCCGTCGCACCACCCGCACGGCCTGCCCGACCTCGCGTTCGACGGGATCTTCACGCGCGAGTCACCCGTGATCTTCGCGTTCCACGGCTACCCGTCGCTCGTGCACCAGCTCGCCTACCGCCGCACCAACCACAAGAACCTGCACGTGCGCGGATTCGTCGAGCGTGGCACCACGACGACGCCGTTCGACATGGTGCACCTCAACGATCTCGACCGATACCGGCTCGCCCTCGACGTGCTGCGCCGGGTGCCCGGACTCGCGGGCGAGCCCGGGGTGGCCGAGATCGCCGACGAGTGGCATGCCGCTCGAGCCGCCGCGCGCGACCATGCGTACGAGTACGGCGAGGACCCCGACTGGATCACGGGGTGGGAGTTCCGCGCCTGAAGCTCCCGCGTACTCAGGTGCGCGGCGGGAGGCGGCGCGAAGCGTCCGATTCTGCGGATATACGATCCGACACCCCGCCGCTCGGGCGGCCACAGCGGCGTGTCGGATCGTATATCCGCGGTTTCGGACAGACAGACAGAGACAGAAGCGGCGCGCGGCTCGCAACTGAGGCGCCTACCAGCGGTCGTGCACCAGGACCCGGATCTCGCGGTCGTAGAGCTCGCGCACCTGCGCGTCGAAGCCCTCGGGCAGTTCGAGCGACCCCGCCGCGGCGTTCGCCCGGGCCTGCTCGGGGCTGCGCGCACCGGGGATGACCGAGCTCACGCCGTCCTGCGCGGCAATCCAGGCCAGGGCGACCTGCGCCGCCGTGGCGTCGGGTGCCGCAGCCCGGGCGAGCTCCGAGAACTCGGCCGCGGCACGCACACCCGTCTCGTAGTCGACGCCCGAGAACGTCTCGCCCACGTCGAAGGACTCGCCGTGCCGGTTGAAGTTGCGGTGGTCGTTGGCGGCGAACTGCGTGTCGACCGTATAACGGCCCGAGAGGAGCCCGCTCGCGAGCGGCACGCGCGCGATGATGCCGACGCCGGCCCTACGGGCCGCGGGCAGCACGTCGTCGAGCGGCTTCAGCCGGAACGCGTTGAGGATGATCTGCACGCTCGCCACATTCGGCCGGGCGATCGCGGTGAGCGCCTCGTCGACCTGCTCGACGCTGACGCCGTACGCGGCGATCGCACCCTCGTCGACGAGCGTGTCGAGCGCGTCGAACACCCGGTCGTCGGAGTACACCGAGGTCGGCGGGCAGTGCAGCTGCACGAGGTCGAGCGTGTCGACGCCGAGGTTGGCGCGGGAGCGGTCGGTCCAGGCACGGAAGTGCTCGAGCGAGGAGTTCTCGTGCTCCTGCGGCATCCGACGGCCCATCTTCGTGGCGACGGTCACGCCCGAGCCGGGGTGCTCGCGCAGCCAGCGGCCGATGAGGGACTCGCTGCGGCCATCGCCGTAGACGTCGGCCGTGTCGAAGAACGTGACGCCGGCCTCGTGGGCGGCGTCGAGTACGGCGAGCGCGTCGGACTCGTCGACCTCTCCCCAGTCGGCGCCGAGCTGCCAGGTGCCGAGTCCGATGATCGAGACAGTGCGGCCGGTGCGGCCGAGCGTGCGGGTCTGCATGGGGTCGAGCCTAGCCCGCAGCTGCATCGCAGCGAGGGCTCACCCGACCGGGATGGGCACGGCGCGACCACTCACCACGATGCCGCCACGCTCGGGGATGTCGACCATCAGCTCGCTCGGCCGGCCGACGTGACGCCCCTGCTCGATCTCGACCCGCGCCGGCGGCGTGACGACGCCGAGGTGCCGAAGGTACGCTCCGACGGCGGCCGCCGCGGCACCCGTCGCCGGATCCTCGGTGATGCGGCCGACCGGGAACGGGTTGCGCGCCTCGAACCGAAGGCCCCCGCCCGCGGCATCCGGAAGCCGGTGCAGCACGATGATCGTCGCGGGCCAGGCCTGCGCGTCCATGAGCTGCCGGGCCGCCGCCGGGTCGAATCGGAAGCCGTCGAACGCCGCCGCGTCCCGCAGTACCAGCACCGGGTGCCGGTTCCCGGCGAACGCGACGAGCGGCGGATACCGGTCGTCGAGGTCCTCACGCACCAGTCCGAAGAGGTCGAGCAGCAGGTCGAGCACGTCGTCGGGAAGGGGGAACGTCTCGGGCTCGACGCTCGTGAACGCGGCTCGCAGGGCGCCGGCGTCGTCGGAGGTCTCGATCGCGACCTCGCCGACCGGGGTCGCGAACCGGATCAGGCCGGGTCCCTCGCGTTCCGCGATCGCGACCGCGGTGGCGACGGTGGCGTGACCGCAGAACGGCACCTCGGCGACGGGCGAGAAGTAGCGCACCACGCGGGCACCGCTCGACTCCCCCGTGATGAACGCCGTCTCGGCGTCATCGACATCGGCGGCGATGCGCTGCATCTCGGTGTCATCGAGGGCGGAGGCGTCGAGCACCACCCCGGCAGGATTGCCGCCACTCGGCTCGTCGGTGAACGCGGCGTACCGGAGGATCTCGGGGGTCGTCATCCCGCAATCATGCCCTGATCGGCGAGTACCGTGTCGCCGACCAGGTGTCGCACACCGCGCTCGACTTCGTGTCGCGCCATCCGGCCGCCCGCAGCACGGAGCGCACGGCGTTGTCGCCCGGTGCCGTCGAGCCGCGGCCCTTGCCGTGCACGACCCAGACGTGGGTCGCGACGCCGCACTCCCCGAACCACACGGGCAGCAGTTCGAGCTCGGCGTCGCTTCTCACGACCACGACGACGAGCTCCGCCTCCCATGGCGCGGCGCGCGGGGCATCCGCCAGCGCGTCCTCGAGCTCGGGCCGGGGCAGCGCTCCGCGGACCGCGATGGGCGTGCCATGGGTCACGCCGAGCTTCTCGGCCAGCGTCGGCGGCGGTGTGCTGAGGGCATTCGCCCATGCGGATGCCGCCGGCCCGAGCCGGAACCGATAGGTGTCCCCGTCGGCCTCGAACGACACGATCCCGTCGACCGCCTGCACGTGCGTCCACGCGGTGCGGGGCACGCTCGCGCGGCGTTCGCCGGAGATGTGCAACCCCGCCGATTCCAGGTGCAACGTGACGGCGGCACCCCCGTGCTCGCCGATCCAGGTTGCCTTCGCCTGCCTCCCCATGCTTCAACCCCCTGCATCATGATCGTCGCCGTCGGATCATGATGCAATGCCCCCATGGGGTGTCACGCCGGCTGTCACGCCCGTAGCTCGTGCAGGCGAATGGGCCCCATCCCGCCTGTGGGGCGGGCATGGGACCCATTCTCCTGCGGAAGCGATCGGTTCAAACAAGGGGCTGAGGGCTCAGGCCTCCTGCTCGGCCCCGAACCGCTGACGGGCCTCGATCGGGATGAGCGGATGCTCCGCCCGCGCCCTGATCTGCTGCACCGCCCACGAGTTGCCGTCGGGGTCGGAGAAGCCGAAGAACGTCCCGCCGTCGCGAGGGTCGATCACCTGGATCTCGGTGCACTCGACTCCGCGCTCGACCAGCTCCGCACGTGCCGCTTCGGCGTCTGCGACGACGAGCTGCACGCCCTTCAGCGACCCCGGCGTCATCTCGCGCTGCGCAGGGAGTGTGCCCATGACGATCGAGCAACCCGACCCGCGCGGGGTGAGCTGGGCGAAATGCATCTCGCCCATGACGGTGTCATGGTCGAGCTCGAATCCGACCCGATCACGGTAGAACTCGATGGCGCGATCCAGATCGCTCACCGGGACGATGACGACCTCGAGGGTCCAGTCCATGATGTGCTCCCTCCTTCGTCGCGGGGGTCAGGCCGCGAGCACCTCGTCGAGTCGCTGGTAGCCCTCGCGGAGGCCCTGCTCCATGTTGCTCTGCACCATGCCGTCGCGGGTCTCGACGCTCGGGTACACGGAGTGGATCCGGACGCGCGTGCGCCCGTCGCCGAGGTCTTCGAAGGTCAGCGTCTCGTTGCTCACGACGTCGGGGAAGCCCTCGAATTCGAAGGTCTGGATCACCAGCTCGTTCTCGCGCACCGTGTGGAACGTGCCGTTGAACGCGTATGCCTCGCCTTCGGGGTTGGTGTGGACGTAGCGGTACCCACCGTGGCTGACGAAGTCCCAGCGGTCGACGGCCATCTCGTAGCCGTTCGGACCGAGCCATTGCTTCACGAGCTCGGGGTCGCGGTGCGCGTTGAACACGGCGGCCACGGGCGCATCGAACTCGCGCTCGATCTCGATGAAGGGCAGGCCCTCGGGGGCGCTGATGGTGACGGGGTTGGTGGTGGTGGTCATGATGGGTTCTCCTCTGTGGTGCCGGGCGTCGGTCCGGCATCGGATGCTGCGGCGTTCGTGCCGCGGTCGGTGGCGAGCAGCGCGTCCAGAGCGCGGAACTGCTGCTCGTGGATCAGCCGGTAGCGGTCGATCCACGCGGTGAGGGCCTCGAGCTGCGCGGCGTCCAGGTGCACCGGGCGTCGCTGCGCGTCGCGACTGCGGGTCACGAGGCCGGCCTGCTCGAGCACCTGGATGTGCTTCGAGACGGCCTGCTTGGTGATCTGGAACGGCTCGGCGAGTTCATTGACCGTGGCCGGCCCCCGGCTCAGACGGGCGATGATGCCCCGTCGCACCGGGTCGGCGAGTGCCATGAAGGCGCGGTCGAGACGGTCGTCGGCGCTCGGGTCCACGATCATCCCGCCTCCTTCGTTATCAACCATTCATTTGATCAACCAATTCATTGACTACAGTACGCCGACAGCATCGGCTCGTCAAGTGGGTCGTACGCGGGACTCGCGGGGCTCCGGCATCCGGAGCAGAATCGGGCGGAGGAACGACGACGACCTGGAGGCCACGATGCCCGTCACGCTCAATCCGTACCTGAACTTCCACGACGACGCCCGCGAGGCGCTGGAGTTCTACCACGCCGTCTTCGGCGGTGAACTCACCATCTCGACGTTCGCCGACTTCCAGGCGGCCCAGGATCCGGCCGAGAACAACCTCGTCATGCACGGCCAGATCGACGGCGCGAACGGCGTCACCCTGATGGCCGCCGACACACCGAAGCACCTGGAGTTCCGCGGCCACGAGGGCTTCTCGGTGTCCCTCTCGGGCGACGACGACGCGACCCTGCGCGGCTACTGGGAGAGGCTCGCCGAGGGCGGGAAGGTGGTGGAGCCGCTCGAGACGGCGCCGTGGGGCGACGCCTTCGGCATGCTCGTCGACCGCTTCGGCGTGAGCTGGGTCGTCAACATCGCCGGTTCGGCGTCGTAGGCGGTTTCGGGGGGTCTCGACACCGGATGTCGCGTCCGAGGTCGGTCTCGGTCCCTCGCGGCTGTCAACCCCTCGCCGCTCCGACACACCCCGCCTACCGTGGGACACCCCGGCGCTGCGGACGCATGCGCCGGCCGATGGGTTGGAGACGGATGCGATGACGGGATGGAACACGGACACGCTCGCACAGACCGCCGGTGACGGCGCGGTCACGATCGTCGAGGGGTCCTCGTTCTGCGTCTCCGCGGCCAACGGCGACATCGTGCCTGAGCTTCCCCACGGCGTCTTCTTCCGCGACACGAGGCTGGTCTCGCGCTGGACCCTCCTCATCGACGGTGCGCCCGTCGAGGCGCTGTCGTCGGCCACGCCCCAACCGTTCCAGGCCGTGATGATCGGACGAGCCGGGCACATCCCCGGGCGCGCCGACACCTCGCTCATCGTGGAGCGCGATCGTCACGTGGACAACGGGCTCCGTGAGACGCTGACCCTCAAGAGCTACTCGCGAGAGCCCACGTTCTATCGCGTCGAACTCATTGCCGAGTCCGACTTCGCCGACATCTTCGAGGTGAAGGAGGGCCGGGCGACGGGTGAGCCGCGGCCGGCGGGCGAGGAATCGCCCGGACGGCTGCGGATCGACTCCGCCCGAAGCGATCGGAGCTTCGGCCTGGCGATCTCGGCACCGGGTGCCGCCGTGTCGGGCGACCGCCTGTCGTTCGACGTCATCCTCGGGCCGCGTGGAACGTGGTCGGCGGAGGTGCGCGTCGCGCCGATCGTCGACGGCGAGGTGGTGTCGATCGGCACCGACACCGGGCCGCTCCCCCAGTTGGAGCCCGCGCGGCGGTTCCTGGCCTGGCAGTCGGGCATCCCGGTGCCGTCGCTCGAGGACGTCACGCTCGAACGCGTCGTCCTGCAGAGTCAGCGCGACCTCGGCTCCCTGCGCATCTTCGACCCGCGGCATCCCGAACGCGCCGTCGTGGCCGCCGGTGTCCCGTGGTTCATGGCCCTCTTCGGGCGCGACTCCCTGCTCACCGCGCTCATGTCGCTCCCGCTCGACCCGACGCTCGCGGTGGGGACGCTGCAGACGCTGGCCGACCTGCAGGGCACCAAGTTCGAGCGGTTCTCCGAGGAGCAGCCCGGGAAGATCCTGCACGAGGTCCGCCTCGGCGCCGCGACGAACCTGGCTCTCGGGGGCGGTTCGGTCTACTACGGCACTGTGGATGCGACGCCGTTGTTCGTCGTGGTGCTCGGCGAGCTCGCCCGCTGGGGCGCACTTCCCGACGACGCATCCGACCTCATCCGCGCCGCCGACCGCGCGCTCGACTGGATCGCCCGTGACGGCGACCGCGACGGCGACGGGTTCGTGGAGTACGGCCGCATGAACGAGCACGGCCTCGTGAACCAGGGCTGGAAGGACTCGTGGGACGGCATCTCGTTCGCCGATGGCACCCTCGCCGAGGCTCCCATCGCCCTCTGCGAGGTGCAGGGCTACGTGTACGCCGCCTACGAGGCGCGTGCGGCACTCGCCACGATCCAGGGCGACGCCGACGGCGCGCAAGCGTGGGCCACCCGAGCCCAGGAATTGAAGCGCGAGTTCAACGAGCGATTCTGGCTCCCCGACCGGGGCTATTTCGCGATCGCCCTCGACGGGAGGAAGCGAACGGTCGACGCCTGCGCGTCGAACATGGGCCATTGCCTCTGGAGCGGCATCGTCGACGACGACAAGGCCGCAGCGGTCGCGGAGCGCCTGCTCTCGAACGAGATGTTCAGCGGTTGGGGCGTGCGCACCCTCGCCACCGACATGGGCGCCTACAACCCCGCGAGCTACCACAACGGTTCGGTCTGGCCGCACGACAACGCGATCATCGCCGCCGGGCTCATGCGCTACGGCTTCGTCGAGGAGGCCAACCGCATCGTGATCGGGCTCTTCGAAGCGGCCAGCCACTACGGCGGCCGCCTGCCCGAGCTGTTCTGCGGCTTCGACCGCACCGAATACCCCGAACCGGTGGCGTATCCGGCCTCGTGCTCACCGCAGGCCTGGGCGGCGGCGACACCGTTCTCGCTGCTGCGCACGACGCTCCGATTCGACCCGTCGGTGCCCACCGGTGACCTGTGGCTCGCGCCGACGTCCACGAACGACCTCGGCGACATCCACCTCCGCAACATGCCCTTCGCCGGCGCCCGGATCTCGGTGGATGCCACGCGTAAGGGCGCATCGGTCGCCGGGCTCCCTCCGGGCGTCACGCTTCACCGGACGCCCCGCTGGGCGCCGGCCGTCTCCACCCGAAAGGACCACTCATGAGGATCGGCATCATCGCACCCCCGTGGATTCCCATTCCGCCGTCTGCATACGGCGGCATCGAGTCGTTCATCGACATCCTCGCGCGCGAGCTCGTGGATGCCGGCCACGACGTGATGCTCGCGGCATCCGGTGACAGCACCTCGTCGGTGCCGCAGCTCGAGGGGTTCCCGCCCGCCGACCACGAGACGATGGGCGTGACCACGCACGAACTGCGCCACCTGATCCGCGCCTACACGAAGTTCGAGGGCGCCGACGTCGTCGTCGACAACACGCTGGCCGGCCCGATCGTCGCCCGCAGCCTGCGCACGGGGCCCACCGTGACCATCGCCCACGGACCCTTCATCCCCCTGGTGCAGGAGCTGTACGCCGTCGCCTCACCCGACATGGCGTTCGTGGCCATCTCGCATCACCAGGCCTCGACCGCGGGTGACATCCCCATCGCGCGGGTGATCCACCACGGCATCCACGTCGAGACCATCCCCATCGGCCCCGGCGGCGACAGCGCCTGCTTCGTCGGCCGGATGAATCCGTCGAAGGGGCTCCCCGAGGCGATCACCGTCGCCGAGCGGGCAGGCATTCCGCTCCGCATCGCGGCGAAGATGCGGGAGCCCGCCGAGGAGGAGTACTTCGACGAGGTCGTGCGCCCGGCGCTCGGTTCGAACGCCGAGTACCTCGGCGAACTCGATGCCGACGAGAAGTACGAGCTCATGGGCTCATCGCTCGCGCTGCTCAGCCCGATCCAATGGGATGAGCCGTTCGGGCTCATGATGATCGAGGCGATGTCGACGGGTACGCCGGTGGTGTCCACGAACCGGGGCTCCGTGCCCGAGATCGTCGACGAGGGACGCACGGGGTACATCCGTGACGACCTCGACGAGCTGGCCGAGGCGCTCGGGAGGACCACCGACCTGGATCGCGGCGCATGTCGCGCGAGTGTCGAGGCCCGCTTCACCGCGCGGCGAATGGCCGCCGACTACATCGCGCTCTTCGAGGATCTCGTCGATCACCCGTGGGGGCGTGCGGATGCCCAGGCGTGGCCGACGAGGGCCGCAGACGAGTCGCCGGCCGCCGGCGAGCAGCCCGGTCGATCCGCCGTCGGGGAGTCGACGAACGCGTAGCGGAACTCAGTCGAAGAGCTCCGAGAGCCAGCTCTCCTTCTTCTTGCGGCGGGGGGAGCCCTGGTCGTACCCGCGGTCGTACGGCTGCTGGTATGCCGGGGCGGGCTGCTGCCCGTAGCCGGGGCCCTGCGGCTGCACGGGCGACTGCGGCTGGGGCGGCGGCGCCACCGAGGAGGGCGCCGCGAATTCGCGCGCCGCACGCTCGACGATCTTGTCGAGTTCGCCACGGTCGAGCCAGACGCCGCGACAGGTCGGACAGTAGTCGATCTCGATGCCGCTGCGCTCGCTCATCACGAGCACGGATCCGTCATTGGGGCACTGCATGGGCTTCTCCTTCGGGGTGTCGGGCGAGCCTATGGCTCGAAGCTCGGAGGATGCTCCGGGTGTCGATACGGCGTTGCGCGCCCTAGACCAGGGCCGGAAATGCGCGAACGGATGCCGCGCCGCGCCTCACTGGGAGGCGCCGGCAGCGGCATCCGCTCGTCGACCGGCGGCGGACCGCCGATCATGGGGTGCGAGAACTACGCGATGACGCGAATGTTCTCGGCCTGCAGGCCCTTCGGGCCGCGGGCGGTCTCGAATTCGACCTTCTGGTTCTCCTCGAGCGAACGGTATCCGCCCGACGCGATCGCGCTGAAGTGCGCGAACACGTCGGCAGAGCCGTCATCCGGGGCGATGAAGCCGAAGCCCTTGTCGGCGTTGAACCACTTGACGGTTCCGGTTGCCATATTCTTTTCCTTCTGTAAAGCCGAGCCGCTGAACGGCTGCGACGTGCACGACTCGGGGCCGTGCGGGGTTCCGACGGCGACGTCCGCCGCCGGAAGCTTGTGGTCGATCAGACCCGACGGAACTGGTTCACCATCGGACAATCGAACGGGTCACGGGCGGCGAGGCCGACGCGATTGAGGTAGCTGACGACGATGGCATACGACTGCAGCACCGTCGTCTCGGTGTAGGGCACGTCGAGCGTGCGGCAGTACTCGCGAACGATCTCGCGGGTCTTCGCCAGGTGCGGACGCGGCATGTTGGGGAAGAGGTGGTGCTCGACCTGGTAGTTGAGGCCGCCGAAGAGCGCGCTGGCCCACCAGCCGCCCGAGACGTTGCGCGAGGTCAGCACCTGCTTCGAGAAGAAGTCGAGCTTCGCGTCCTTGGGGATGATCGGCATGCCCTTGTGGTTGGGCGCGAACGAGGCACCCATGTAGATGCCGAAGACCGCCAACTGCACGCCGATGAAGGCGAACGCCATGCCGAGGGGGAGGACCCAGAAGATCGCACCCAGGTAGACGGTGAACCGCGCGGCCATGAGGCTGAGCTCGATCCAGCGGCCCTTGACCGGTCCGCGAGCGAAGAGCGTGCGCACCGAGGTGATGTGCAGGTTCAGGCCCTCGAGCGTGAGCAGCGGGAAGAACAACCAGCCCTGCCGGCGCGTGATGAACGCCATGACCCCGCGCTGCTTCGCCGCCGACTCCTCGGTGAAGGAGATCGTGTCGAAGTCGATATCGGGGTCCTTGCCGATCTTGTTGGGATTGGCGTGGTGCCGCGTGTGCTTCGTCATCCACCAGGCGTAGCTGATGCCGACGACGCCGGCGGCGAGGATGCGCCCGATGCGGTCGTTCGCGGGGCCCGATTCGAGCACCGCGCGGTGCGAGGCCTCATGGGCGAGGAACGCCACCTGGGTGAAGATCAGGCCCAGCGCGGCCGCGATGAGGAGCTGGAACCACGAGTCGCCGAGCAGGATGAACCCGGTGATCGCTCCGCCGAGGGCGAGCGCGAGACCTGCGACGAGCGAGAGATAGAACCAGCGAGTGCGGTTCAGGAGGCCGGATTCGCGAACGACCCGGGAAAGTGCCGTGTAGCTCCGTGTGATGTCCATGGAGCCGGTGCGGGGCTTCGTTGCCCGAATTGCACCGAAGGTTTCGGTGTGAGAGATAGTGTTCCCAGCTGGTTGTCGACTTCCCAGCCGGCCATGTGCGGGTAAACCACCCGCTGCAGATGATCCCATCATAGGGCGTCGGAATGGGAAGGCGCTGTGAGGGCTCATGATTCTCCAGTGGTGTCGGCCGCGGTGCGGAGTTCGTCGACGAAGGTCTCGTAGGCGGCGCGGCGATCGCCCGCGTCCTCGACGTCGGCGCCGGGCGGCACCCACTCCCCGGCACCTGGGCGGTCGGGTTCATGGGTCATCTCAGGAGACTAGGTGCGGTCGATGCGGCCGGGGAGGGGGTTGCGAAGATCGCGGATCTCGGCGTCCCTCGTTCCGCCGGTGCAGACTGGTCGCATGCGCATCATCGTGACCGGAGGCACCGGCAAGCTCGGCCGCACCGTCGTCAGTACGCTCCGCGACGAGGGGCACGAGGTCTGGAACCTCGACCTGCACGGCAGACGCGGCGGGTTCATCCGCGTGGAGCTGACCGATTACGGGCAGGTGATCGACGCCATCGCCGGCGTCGACGACCGGCACTCGGGGGTCGACGCCATCGTGCACCTCGCCGCGATCCCGGCGCCCGGGCTGGAGAGCGACGCGGCAACCTTCCGCAACAACATGCTCGCGACCTACAACGTCTTCCAGGCCGCACGGCGCCTCGGCATCCGGCGCATCGTGTACGCGTCGAGCGAGACCGTGCTCGGCCTTCCCTTCGACACCCCGCCGCCCTACATCCCGGTCGACGAGGAGTACCCGGCCCGCCCCGAGAGCACCTACTCGCTCGTGAAGCACCTCGAGGAGCAGCTCGCGATCGAGCTGGTGCGCTGGGACCCGGGGTTGTCGATCACGGCGCTCCGGTTCTCGAACGTCATGGACCCCGACGACTACGAGGCGTTCCCCGCCTTCGACGCCGACGCGACGCTGCGCAAGTGGAACCTGTGGGGCTACATCGACGCGCGCGACGGCGCGCAGGCGGTGAGTCTCGCGCTCGCCAAGGGGCAGCCTGGGTTCGAGCGGTTCATCATCGCGGCGGCCGACACCGTGATGAGCCGCCCGAACGCCGAACTCGTCGCCGAGGTGTTCCCGGATGTCCCGGTGCGCGGCGACCTCGGCGTCAACGACACGCTGCTCTCCATCGAGAAGGCCCGCCGGGTGCTCGGGTACGAGCCGCGGCACACGTGGCGCGACTCACGCGACTCGCGGGACTCGCGCGACACCGCGGGTTGATCGCAGACGACGAACGCCGCCGCTGCCCGTGGGCGGCGACGGCGTTCGTCGTGGTGCGACCTAGAGGGCGCGGATGTTCTCGGCCTGGAGGCCCTTGGGGCCCTGCGCGACCTCGAATTCGACCTTCTGGCCCTCATCGAGCGAACGGTAGCCGTTCCCCGTGATGGCGCTGAAGTGCGCGAAGACGTCGGCCGAGCCGTCGTCGGGGGCGATGAAGCCGAAGCCCTTTTCGGCGTTGAACCACTTGACGGTTCCGGTTGCCATACTGCTGTCCTTCTGTCCTGCGGGCCGCATTCGCGACCCCGATGCGATCGAGGGTCGATCGCGGCCCCGACGGCCCGGTGCCGCCGAAGCGAGGGGCGAGGGGCGGGATTGCGCTCAGGCATCCGCCGTCTCGTATCGGGTCATGCCACGCGGATCAGTCCGCCTCCGGGCAATCAGGTGGAGGCACGGGCGAGCGCCCGCTAGATGGAGGAATCGTTGAAGGCCACCATAGCGGCATCCGCCGTCGCTGCACAGGGTCCGCGACCTGATCGTGACCATGCGTGACGATGACGTTCGTGTCCCCCCGATGAGGGACATGCGGCACGAAACCAGCAGACTCCGAGGGAACCGGTGCAGAATCGTGGGATGAACCGCCGCCCCCTGCGATTCTTCGCCCTCGCCTACGCTCTCGCCGTGCTCTGGCTGACCGTCGGTCCGGCGCCGTGGCGCGCGAGCGGCAATCAGCTCGATGGCGGCATCCTGAACCCCGAGGCCTGGACCGCGACCGTCACCTGGACCACCGGCTACCTCGCCGAGATGGCCTTCAACGTCGCCATGTTCGTGCCGGTGGGCATCATGGCCGCGCTCCTCATCCCCCGACGCCGCTGGCCGCTCGCCGCGCTCACCGGATTCGGCTTCACGTTGCTGATCGAACTCATCCAGGTACCCGTCGATCGTGTCTCCGACCCGCGCGACCTCGTCATGAACTCGAGCGGCGCGGTGTTCGGAGTGCTGCTCGTGGTCGTCGCCCGCGGCGTGCGGCGGGTGGCCGAGGTCGTCTCCGTCGTGCCGAGCCCGGCGGATGCCGCGAGCCGGCTGCCGGTGCCACCGCTCGCGCCGCTCGCCGAGGCGGTCGACCTCGACGACCGGCACGAACACGGCGACCTCGTGGGTGCGACGGCGTCTGGGGCCGTGGTGGATCGTCCGGCCGCCTGATCCTCGCGGTCCTCCCCCGCCGCTACAGTGTTCGAGTGACCTCCCCTGCTGCGCCCGCCGCCGCGGCGCGGTTGCCGTGGGTGCGACTCGCGCTCGTGGGCGCGGCCGGCGGCCTGCTCTCGGGCGCCTTCGGCGTCGGCGGCGGCATCCTCATGGTCCCGCTCCTCATGACGTTCACCGCGATGAACCAGCGGCGTGCCTCGGCCACGTCGCTCGCCGCGATCGTGCCCGCCGCGCTCGTGGGGTCGATCACGTACCTCCTCAATGGCGAGATCGACCTGCTCGCCGCGCTGTTCGTCGCGATCGGTGGCATCGCGGGCTCCTGGATGGGCTCGTGGCTGCTGCGGCGGCTCTCGCTCGGCTGGCTGCGCTGGCTCTTCATCGCGCTGCTCGTCGCCGTGGCCGTGCGTCTGCTGCTCGTCACGCCGGCGCGGGTTGACGGCCGGATCGAATACGACGTGGTCTCGGTCGTGAGCCTGCTCGCGCTCGGCGTCGCCATCGGCGTCGCCGCTGGCCTGTTCGGCATCGGCGGCGGCATCATCATGGTGCCCGCGTTCGTTGCGCTGTTCGGCATGAGCGATCTCGTGGCGAAGGGCACGTCGCTCGCCGCCATGATCCCGACCGCGGTGAGCGGCACGGTCGCCAACACCCGCGGCGGCATCGTCGATCTCCGGGCCGCCCTCATCGTGGGGATCGCCGCCACCATCGCCTCGTTCGCCGGGGTCGCGATCGCGTTCCTCCTCTCCCCCGAATGGTCGGTGCGGCTGTTCGCGGCACTCATCGTCATCGCCGCCGTGCAGCTGACCATCCGCGCCATCCGGCTCGGAAGGCGGGAACGGCCACGTGACGCATGACGGCGGCCGCCCCGCCGGCTGGTACGGCGACGAATCGGATGCCGCGCTGCTTCGCTACTGGGATGGGAAGAAGTGGAGTCCGCACACGGCACCGAAGCCGGCGCCGTTCCTGCCGCCGCTCCGTCCGCTTGCGCCCGGATCCGACGAGCTCGCGGGACACACGGTGCGCCTCCGCGCACCCGACGAGCACACCACCGTGCCGCTGCCGCCCGACGACGCCGGCTCGGCGGCATCCGACCGCTGGGTTGTTCGCGCGATCGCACGAGCCCGTCGGCGTGTCGGCAGGACCCGGTAGCATCCGGGCATGCGATTCCGGTTCAGCGCGCCGCTCTGGGAGTGGGACGCACAGGGCGGCTGGTTCTTCGTGACCCTTCCCGAGGAGGCCACCGCCGATATCCGGGAGGTGCCGCGGATGCCGCGCGGTTTCGGTTCGGTGCGCGTACGCGTCACCGTCGGGACGACGACGTGGTCGACGTCGGTGTTCCCCGACTCGAGGCTCGGCAGCTACGTGCTGCCCGTGAAGATGGCCGTGCGCACGTCCGAGGGACTCGACCCCGGCGACGACGTGGAGGTGGAACTCGAGGTGGTGGACCTCTAGGCGCGGGCCTTGGCGGCGAGGTACCGCTGCTCAGGACCGTTGAGGGTGCGGCGTGCGGCCTCGGCGAACGCCAGCGACGCGGCATCCGTCGACCCGGCCCGCTCCAGCAGGTGCGCGCGCACGGCCCACGTGCGGTGATGCTCGACGAGCGTCGGCGTCGCTGCCTCGGCAGTGTCGAGCGCCTCGAGCCCCGCCGCCGGGCCCTCGACCATGGCCAGCGCGACGATGCGCCCCAGTGTCACCATCGCCCCGGGCGCGAGGCGCGCGAGCAGGTCGTAGAGCCCGAGGATCTCGAGCCAGTCGGTGGTCTCCGTCGAGGCGGACTCGTCGTGCACCGCCGCGATGGCCGCCTGCACCTGGTACGGCCCGATCGGCGCGCGATCGAGCACGTCGGTCACGAGCGCGACGCCCTCGTCGATCATGGCGCGATCCCAGCGGGCGCGGTCCTGCTCGTCGAGCGGCACGATCGCTCCCGTGGCATCGGTGCGCGCGGCCCGCCGCGCGTCGGTGAGCAGCATCAGCGCGAGGAGTCCGGTGGTTTCGCCCGAGGCATCCGGATCGACGGCATGCAACTGACGGGCGAGCCGGATCGCCTCCGCCGACAGGTCGACGCGGGCGAGGCGGTCGCCAGAGCTCGCGGTGTGGCCTTCCGTGAAGATGAGGTAGAGCACGTTGCGGAGCGCGGCGAGCCGCGTCTCGAGTTCGTCGGCCCGAGGCATCCGGAACCCTTCGCCGCTCACCCGGATGCGCGCCTTCGCGCGCGAGATGCGCTGCGCGACCGTGGCCTCGGGCATGAGCAGGGCCCGCGCGATCTCGGCCGTGGTGAGGCCGCCGACCGCCCGGAGCGTGAGCGCGCGACCTGCGCGGGTCTCGTGAGGGCGGGGTGGCAGCAGAGCAGGAACAGTGTGAGGGTGTCGTCGGCCGCGGGCACCGGCGGCGGCGGCGGCTCGAGCTCGGCGGCGCGCGACTCGCGGCGGCGGCGCGCGACATCCGATCGCACCTGGTCGACGTAGCGGCGAGCGGCGACCTGCACGAGCCAGGCGCGCGGGCTGTCGGGCACACCGTCACGCGGCCACTGCTCGGATGCCGCGATGAGGGCTTCCTGCACGGCGTCCTCGCATGCCTCGAAATCGCCGTAGCGCCGCACGAGCACCGCGAGCGCCGACGGTGCGGCGTCTCGCAGTGCCCGGACGGCGTCGGTCACGAGGGTGTTCCGTTCAGAGGTCGTTGCCGCTGCTCAGCTCGAGCACCGGCCGCACCTCGATGAGGCCGAACTGCGCCTCGGGGAACCCGCCGGCGATCTCGATCGCGCGCGCCTCGCTCTCGCAGTCGACGACGTAGAACCCGGCCAGCAGTTCCTTCGTCTCGGCGAACGGGCCGTCGCTCGCGACGACGCCGTCGTCTGAGGCGGTCACACGCTTCGCGAGCGACGCGTCGCCGAGCGCCTCAGACGCCACGAGCTCGCCGCGCGAGTCGAGATCTTCGCTGATGCCCTGGTAGTACGCGTACCCCTCGGCCTGCTCCTCGGGGCTGAAACCCTCCCACACGGCACGCGACTCGGGGTTGCTGTAGATCTGGATGAGGTACTTCATCGCTCATCGCTCCTTCGTTCTCGTACGTTCGGGAGACCGGATCGCGCTCCCACCAGTATGTCGAGGCCGGATCCTGGTTCTCGACGTCGGCGGCGACATCCGTCGACTAGCGTGTCGCGGCCGGCGGCACACGGGCTTGACAGGGGGGCACCCCCTCATCGAACCTTCGATTGCGGGGAATCACGCGACGGGAGGGGGCGTGGTGACGACCTTCGGTATCGAAGAGGAGTTCCAGTTCCTGGATCCCGAGACGCTGCGTCCCGCGGATGTCGCGGCGTACGTCTTCGGCGCCCTGTCGAGCACTCCCGAGTGGCGTGACGTCACGCACAAGGAGTTCCTGGCCTCGCAGGTGGAGCACTCATCGGCCGTGTTCACCGACCTCGAGGAGTCGCGCTCTGCGCTGGTGGGATTCCGCCGGTTCGTGGCCGATCGTGCGGCCGAACTCGGCGTGATCGCCGCGAGCACGGGCACACCGCCCGACACCACGCCGTTCCCCTCGATCACGAACGTCGAGCGGTACCACCGCATCGCGCGCGACATGGCGGGCGTCATCGCCGACCACCAGCTGAGCGGCCTGCACGTGCATGTCGGCGTGCCCGACCGGGAGGCCGGGGTCATCGCCCTCAACGCGGCACGCCCCTGGATGCCGCTGCTCACCGCGATCTCGACGAACTCACCCCTCTGGCGAGGGAACGACACGGGGTACGACAGCTGGCGCACGATCCTGCTGCGCCGCTGGACCACCTCGGGTTGTCCTCCGTCCTTCCTCGACGCCGCCGATTACGACCGCCGCATCGAGCGCCTGCTCGGCATCGGCGGAATCAAGGACCTCGCGCTCATCGCGTGGGACCTGCGCCTGTCGCAGCACGCGCCCACCATCGAGTTCCGCATGGGCGACGCCCAGCTCGACGCGGAGGCGACCCTGCTCGTCGCGGCCCTCGCGCGCGCACTCGTGACGCACTCGCTCGCGGAGCCCGAGGCGACGGATGCCGCAGCCGACGCCTCGGCTGACGTGCCGCCCGAGCTCCTCTCGGCTGCGCTGCTGCATTCGGCGCGCTACGGGATGCGGACGGACGTGTTCGATCCGGCGACGGGCGGGCTGGCGCCCGCCGGTGAGGCGTTGACGCGGTTCGTGCGGATCCTCGAGCGCGAGCTCACCGAGGCGGGCGACCTCGAGGCGGTGTCCGAGGCGGTGGCGCGGACGCTCCGCGACGGTACGGGTGCCGACCGTCAGCGTTCGGCGTTCGCTCGAGAGGGCATGGCCGGAGTGCGGCGGCTGATGGAGTCATCCGTCGTCGCACACCATGGTCGCCGGGGGGAGCCGACGGCGACGAGCCGGTGAGTGCTCGTCGCCGTCGGCCGGAGCCCGATCAGTCGAGCAGGTGCTCCAAGGCCCGTGTCATCCACGCGGCTCGGGTCGCGGCATCCGTGATGCCCTCGAATCCGAAGCCCGTCAGAAGCGAACCCGGCGTCGCCACCACCGCGGCCTCGGGGAACCCTGCGGCCGTCGTGATGATGAAGTTGTTCGGGTTCGGGGCGCTGCCCGCCGGCGGGCCGGTGACCTCCCAGCCGCCGGTGTCCGAGCCCTCGAACGACGTCGAGTCCAGACCCGTCGATACCGTGATGTCGTCGACGAACATGCCGAGCCCCTGGGTCGCCCAGTCGCTGATGTACGCGATCGACACCTCGACCTGGCCGCCGGCGTAGGCCGACAGGTCGACCGACCACTCCTGCCAGCCTCCCGAGTTGCCGGACGCGGCATTCCATTCGCCATCGCCGGTGCCCGTCGGATCGCAGGTCGTGTCGTCGATGAACGTCTGGTAGTGGTCGAGGTGCGGGTGCAGGTCGCGCCAGCCGGCCGGGCAGCTGTCCCCGGTGTCCTGGTCGGTGTGACCGTTGAGGTCGGGCAGGGTCGTCCAGTCCTCCCCGCCGGCCGTGCGGGCCTCGACGGCGACGAAGTCCCAGTGAGCCTCGGTGTCGTACGAGGTCCAGAAGGACATCGTGGCACCGCCTACGGGAACGTCGATCGTGTTGGTCAGCCGCTTGTACGACACGTCGCCGATCTGCGAGTAGGCGTAGGCGTCGCCGGTGTGCGGCTCGAACGGTCCGCCCTCACGATCCCACCTGCCGGCGACCCAGCTCTCGAACTGCGGGTACACTGCCGGGTCGAGGATGCCGCTCGTGGTGATGAACGAGTTGCTGTGACCCTGGTTCTGCGCGCTGTCGGCTCCGTTGAAGCCCCAGTCGAGGCCGGTGAACGGAACGTCGACGCCGAGCACGTCGAGGATGCTGCCATCTTCGGCGGTCCCCGCGTTGTCGACGGTCAGGTACGCGCCGAGCCAGTACTGCAGGACGTCGTTGGTGAAGTCACCCGAGCCGCCGAGCGCACGACAGCGCTCGAGCACGGCCGGATCGGCGCGGCACTCGGCGTTCGCCGCCGTCGGGTCGTAGAACTGCGTGCCGACGTTCGGCGTGTACTGACTGCCGGCCCACGAGCCGGTGTAGAGCACGCGGCCGCCCTCGTTCATGAAGTCGCGGACCTCGAGGATCTCGTCCATCGCCAGCCTCGAGGCGTTGCCGCCGCCCCAGCCGGCCTCGCGCGTCACGATGTCGTCGCCGGTGTACCAGATGACGGCGTCGTAGTGCGAGAGGACGCCGAGCACGTCGGGAGCGATCCGTCCGCGCTCGTCGACGTCGTAGACGTCGTACCCGGTGCCGTTGGCATCGAGCGCCGCGGCGTAGGAGTCGAGGTAGTTCGGCCCGGACGCCTGGTTCGGCGAGGCGCCCGTGTAGTCCTCGGCGGCGAGGATCAGGACGTCGTCGTCGGATTCCTCCACGGCTTCGTAGGTGAAGGAGTCACTCGTCTCTCCGCCGCCTTCGAACCAGACCTCGACGCTGTCACCGGGACTGGTTCCCGTGACGATGCCGCTCATGATGGCGTAGTGCCTGCCGGTCTGGCCGCCGTAGCGGTCGCCGCCGGTCCACTCCTCCGTCGGCGCGCTCACGGGATCGCCGCCGTTGATGGCGTACTTCAGTGTCACCTCACCGAGGCTCCGGCGGGCGATGACACGCACCTCCTGCGGGTCGCCGTAGGAGTAGTCGAAGGTGAAGTTCGCCAACGGCAGGCCGGTCTTGTAGGTGTCGTCGCTCTCCAGGTAGAAGGGCTCCGTCTGGATGCCGAGGTGCGACACCGGGTCGGCCGGGTTCGCCGCGGACTTCGCCACGTCGAGCGCGAATGGGAGGGCGCGCTCGAACTCGGCCTGCACCTGCGCCTCGTCGTCGGGGAACACGAACCCGCCGCCGTCGTCGCCCTCACCGAGCTCGGGTGTCCAGCCGAGCGTTCCTCGCTCGGCGTGCGCGTAGTCGGTGGTCTCGCCGTTGGTCACGTACAGCACGTCCGACGACAGACCCGGCTCGAAGCCCTCGATGGTGGGGTTGTCGCGGTTACCCGAGAGCGCGTAGTAGATGGCGTCATCCGCGGTCGGTGTGCCGATCTGCCAGCCTTCCGCGTACAGCAGCCATTCGCCGAAGGAGTGGTAGTTGACGTGGAACGAGAAGTCGACCTTGTCGTACAGCGCGATCATGGCCTGCGTCTCGGGCTCCGAGGCCGCCGAGGGCCCGCGGTAGGTCTCGCTCGAGATCTGCGACGACGAACCCTCTTCGTCGTACCCGAAGTGCTCGGGGTAGTTGCGGTTCGGGTCGACGCCGTCGGCGCGGGTGATCTGTCCGTCGCTGTCGTTGTCGCGCAGGTTCTTCCGCCAGAGCCGTTCGTGGTCGAACGTGTACTGGTAGCCGTCGGGGTTGGCCACGAGCACGAACCACAGCTCGTTGTTCCTCAGGATCTGCCTGACGTCCTTGTCATTGGCCCGCCATCCGTCGATGAACGAGTTCAGCAGTCGCCGATTCACCTCGGTGGAGATCCACTCGCGCGCGTGCTGGGTCGAGCTGTACAGCACCGCCGGCCGTTCTCCATCGGGGGTGCCCCTGGCGCCCTGGGTCAGCTTCACCGCGATGAGCTCGCGGCCCTGGTGGGTCTCGCCGAGCACCTGGAGCTTGACAAGCTGCGGGTTGTCCTTCGCGAGCTGGTACAGCTCGTCGCGGATGCCGCCGGCTTCGTCCCATGACCGCCAGACGTCGAATCCCGACTCCGCCTGCTCCACCGCCAGCTGTCTGGCGGACTTGCCATCCTTGTTCTTCTTGACCTTGACGTCGATGCCGCGGTCGCGGAGGCTCTTGGCCTCCTCCTCGGTGAGCACGAGGTCGACGTTCACACCGGAGTCGCTGTGCAGGGCTTCGGAGAGATCGAACCCCGACGCGGCGAGTTCGGCAGCCTCGGCGGCGCTCACCTCCGCGGTGTACATGTCGAGGGCGTTGTCATCGTCGACGGCGCTCGCCCCGATCGGGCCCAGCATCGAGAGCGTCAGCGCGAGCGTGGCTGCGCCGACGAGGCCGTTGCGAAGGGAACGAGTGGAGCGGGTGGAGCGGATGGAGCGGGTGGAGCGGATGCCAGCCATTGAAGACTCCTTCAGTCCGTCCGCCCGGCACCAGAAGTGAGTGACGTCATCGTCGCGCGATCCCCATGGTCGCCATGTCTCGGTGCCGCCAGCGGACTCTACGGGTTAGCGTCCTCCTCCCCCGTGCCGCCTGTCAAGGACGATCTGCGCGTGCGGCTTCAGCAGCCCGGTCCTGCGGGGTTCTCGTTGCAGTCACCCCTGGTGAGGACGGTGTCGACCTCGCCGACGAGCACCCGCAGTGGTTCGCCCGCGACGGTGAGGGTGCCCGATATCGCTCGCCATGGCGAACCGGCGAACCGGTACTCGGCGCGCAGCACGACGGCGAGATCGACCGTGTACACGCCTGACGTGGCATAGACGTGACTCGTGGCGGTCTCGCTGAACTCGGGCTGCCCGAGGGCAGCCCACGGCGCCCCTGGCGTGGAGGCCTCGACCACGGCCCCGTCGCTGTGCGTCCACCGGTAGGCGACTGGGGTGAACCGCACGTCGGCGGGTTGTCCGAGCAGCGTGCCGGACACCACGTCGACGGATGCCGCCGCCACGAAGTTCGCCGGAAGCGCCTCGATCGCCCAGCCGGCGGGCTCCATCCCGTTGCCGGGCACCGACGGACGGAACGACGCGATGTCGCGCAACGTCACCACGACGGGGGCGACGGGCTCCTCCGTCGGCGGGGCGGCTGGGTCGCCCGCGCAGGCAGGCCTGTTGGACGGGCTGCAGTAGTCCGATGGCGGTCGCGGCGGCAAACGGTCACCGCCGGTGTTGGATCCGACTTCGTCACCCGTGTTTCCACCGGTATCAGGATCGCTGCCAGGTCCAACCACTTCGTCGACGACTTCAAGTATGGCTTCTTGAGGCCCGAGCTCGGAACTGATGTTAGGACAGCCCAGGCCGACCAACGCGTCGGTGCAGGTACTCGGCGGTATGGGGTTTTCAGTTGACGGCCAAGTGAGAAAGATGACAACCGCCACCATCAGTGTCAGCAGAAGTCTTGGCCCGACCACAGTTCCACGCCGTCCACGAGCAATACCGATGGGTCCTGTGAGGAAGACTTCAAGAAGGCTTGAGTCGGCGAGACCGGATCGCGATCGCTCGGTGTGACGTCCGAACCATCCGCACTAATCACACGAACGTTACTTACATCCCGACATAGGTAAATGGAAACAGTGACGCCGGTGTCATCAGGGTTTACAAATGCGAGCCGCACTCGATCCACGAGCACGTCTCCAACCATCGTCAGGCCAGCGTCACGTAGCGCCTCGAACTCACCGTGAATCGTCTCGGCGAACGAGGGCGTAACGGTTGAGTCGATCTTGCTGGACTCAGCACCCCTAGCGACCTCGGCTGATGCCGTCCGATATGCCTCGTAAGCTTTCGTAGCCGCGGCCAGGGCCTCCTCGTCGGACGCGAAGACGGGCTCCGCGGACGGCGACGGTGAGGGTGACGGCGTGCCGGCGGGGGCTCCGACGCATCCGCTCAGCACCAGGGCGATGACGCCGGCGACCGCGAGCGCCAGACCGCGTCGACGGCGGAAGCGGGGACTCGGCATGCGCTGAGCCTAAGCGAGCAGCACCCCTCGAAAGGCCGTTATCCACAGCCGGGAGGCGCCTCCGCTACCGCATGAGATCGCGGATCAGCTCTCCCCACTCGAAGCCGCATTCACGGCAGTCGAACAGCGGACCATCGACATCGAAGGGATCGGCTGCGGCATCCGTCGACGCGAGTACTGCGCGCATCGAGCTCGCGTAGACGACCGCACGCACAGCGGTCGACCCGCAACGCGGGCACGGCTCATCGAGCACGTCGTGCTCGATGGTGATCTGCACCTGGTTCGTCGTCATGCGGCCACCGTACGCCCGAGTGACCGCATCGCCGGTCGCACACGCGGAGCATTCGGCTGACCGACAGTTTGTCTCTCGGAGAGGCGGCACTTCGGCACTTCGGCACCTCGGCACTCCGGCACCTCGGCACTTCGGCACCTCGGCACTCCGGCACCTCGGCACTCCGGCACTCCGGCTACTCCGGCACCCCTGCACTTCGGCACCGGGACTCGAAACGGAAAACACACTCCGATGCTGACCGTTTGCGAGCCCGAACGGATTCCGCAGCCCTAGGCTCAGAGCGTGAACAACGTCGCATCCGGCAACGGGTCGGCCGGCACTCAAGCCGACCTCTGGGTCCTCGGTGTGGACGTCGGCGGCACGGGCTCCCGGGCCGCGCTCGAGCCGCTCGCGCCCGGCGCGGACCGTCGACTGCTCGAGGGCGACCGCGTCGGCGTGGCATCAGCCGGCTCCACCGCGCCCGAGGTCATCGCCGAGCTCATCGAGAAGGTCCGCGCCGAGTGGCCGGATGCCCCGATCGCCGCGGTCGGCATCGGCGCCACCGGGCTGGCCTCCCTCGTCACCTCACCCGCCATCGCGCTCGAACGACTCGAACGCGCCGCGGGCGGGGCGCCGCTCGCACTGGCGATCGACGCGGTCACCGCGCATCTCGGCGCGCTCGGCGGTAGACCCGGCGCCGTCGTGGCGGTCGGCACGGGTGCCATCGCCATCGGCACCGACCTGCGCACGCACTGGCGTCGGGTCGGCGGCTGGGGCCACCTGTGGGACGACCGCGGCTCCGCCGCCTGGATCGGCATCGAGGCGCTGAAGGCCGCGATCCAGACGTACGACGGCATCACCGACGACGCGCAGGCGCTCCTCACGGCCGCCGTCGACCGGTTCGGACCCGCGTATTCATGGCCCGGGCACCTCCTCACTCGAGAGGACCGGGCCGGCCGGCTCGCCGGCTTCGCAACGGATGTCTCGCAGCTCGCGGCATCCGGCGACGACGTGTCGACCGACATCATGCGAAGGGCGGGCGCCGCGGTCGCGGCCACCCTCGCTGCCGCGCTCGACCCCGACCTGCCGCAGCTCGCCTCGGGCGTCGGCGGGGTGTTCGCCGCGGGCGACGCGTTCACGGCATCGTTCCAGCAGGAGTTCGCGCGCCTCGCACCGGACGCCGAGCTGGTCGCCCCTTCCGGCACACCCCTCGACGGGGCCGTGCGGCTCGCGCGGCTCGTGGCGGCGGGCGACATGCCGGCGGGGCATCCGCCGTTCCTGTGGACCTCGCATGGCTGAGACCAGCGCCGGCCTGCTGCTCTATCGGCGGATGCCGCGGCTCGAGGTGTTCCTCGGCCACATGGGCGGCCCGTTCTGGCGGGGCAAGGATGCGTCGGCGTGGTCGATCCCGAAGGGCACGTACACCGACGAGGAGCCGCTCGCGGCCGCGTTACGCGAGTTCGAGGAGGAGGTCGGACGCCCGGCGCCCGAGGTGCAGTACCGGGAGCTCGGCGCGTTCCGCTACGCGTCGGGCAAGCGCGTGTGGGTGTTCGCGGGCGAGAGCGACTTCGACGCCTCCGACATCCGGAGCAACTCGTTCGAGCTGGAGTGGCCACCGAGGTCGGGGCGGCGGCAGTCGTTCCCCGAGCTCGATGCGGCCGGATGGTTCACGCTCGACGACGCACGGGAGCGGCTCGTGAAGGGGCAGCGGGCGGCGCTCGACGCGCTGGCGCGGGTCGTCGGGGACTGACGCGCGCGCGAGCGGGCTCAGGCGCGGGCGAGGATCGCGCCCGTGTCCGCGCCGGGCGGCAGCGTGCCGTAGAGCATCCCGCCGCCGCCCTCGAGCCGCGTGCGCACGAACGCGTCCGCGACGGCACCGGGCGCGTGTTCGAGGAGCAGCGCGGCCTGCAGCACGATCGCGAGCCGTTCGGTGAGCTCGCGGGCCCGGGATGCCGCGGCCGCGACATCCGCCGTCACCTCGCGCACGACCGACTGAGCCTCGGCGAGCGCCAGGTCGAAGCCCGCATGCTCGCCGCCCATCGCCCCGACGACGTCGAAGAACGCCTCGAACGCCTCGGGCTCGCGGGCGAGCACGCGCAGCACGTCGAGCGCGATGACGTTGCCCGACCCTTCCCAGATCGCGAGCAGCGGCTGCTCGCGGTAGCGGCGCGCGAGCGGGAAGTCCTCGGTATAGCCGTTGCCGCCGAGGCACTCGAGCGCCTCGTACGCGTGTCCAGGCCCGCGCTTGCAGACCCAGTACTTCGACACGGCGGTGGCGAGACGTCGGAAGGCCTGCTCGGATGCATCCGCATCGTCGTCGTGGGCCCGCGCGAGCCGCATGGCCGTGAATGTCGCCGCCTCGGACTCGAGCGCGAGGTCGGCGACCACCGCCGTCATCGCGGGCTGGTCGACGAGGAGCGCCCCGAACGCGCCCCGGTGCCGCACGTGCCACACCGCCTCGGCGACCGACTGCCGCATGCCGGCGGCCGTGCCGATGACGCAGTCGAGCCGCGTTCGGGCGACCATCTGCACGATCGTCGCGACGCCGCGTCCCTCCTCGCCGACGAGCCACGCCGTCGTGCCGTCGAACTCGACCTCGCTCGATGCGTTCGAGTGATTCCCGAGCTTGTCCTTCAGTCGCTGGATGCGGAACGCGTTGCGCGAGCCGTCGGGCAGCACCCGTGGCAGGAAGAAGCAGCTGAGCCCACCGGGCGCCTGTCCGAGCACGAGGAACGCGTCGCTCATCGGCGCGCTGCAGAACCACTTGTGTCCGGTCAGCCGGAACTCTCTTCCCCACGCGCCGTCTTCGCCCGTCGGCTCGGCACGCGTCGTGTTGGCGCGCACGTCGGATCCGCCCTGCTTCTCGGTCATGGCCATGCCCATGAGCGCGGAGCGCTTGTCGCCGGCCGCAGCGTCACCCAGTTCGGCGTCGTACTCCCGGCTGAGCAGCCGTGGCATCCAGTCATCGCGGAGTCCGGATGCCGCGAGCTCGAGCACCGGCACGGCGGCGTGCGTCATCGACACCGGGCACGCGTGGCCGGGCTCGACCTGTGCGAACAGGAAGAACGCCGCGGCGCGCTCGGCGTTCGCGCCGGGCGCCGGACGGGCCCAGGCTGACGTGTGCGCACCAGCGCCGACCGCCGCCGCCATGATGCGGTGATAGGCGCCGTCGTACTCCACTTCGTCGACGCGGTTCCCCCACCGGTCGTGCGTGCGCAGCATCGGCCGGTGGGTATTCGCTCGCTCGGCGTCGCGCTGGAACGACGCCGAGCCGACGAGCTCGCCGATCTCCTGCAGGGCCGACGCCGCCGCAGGTGCGGCACGGCCTCCGCGCCCCCACCGCGCGACGGCCTCGATGAGCGGCACGTTCGCCGCGTATTCGTCGACGCCCTGGCGTGGCGGCGCCTGGTTGAGGACCTCGTGCGTGCTGCTCATGGTCGACCTCCGGTGCCATTCTCGTCGCGCGCAACTGTCGATGCACGACAGATCGGCGTCGGGCGGGCGGATTCCGCCCTGAGCGATATCCGCCACAGGGAGGATGTCGGCGGTACCCGCTTGGATGCAGACTGAGCGGGTGCATCGCCGAGCCCGGCGCTTCAACCCCGCTCGGTCGACCTTCCCCCGCACGCCATCCTTCACACTGTTCCCTCGCGTCCCTCACGGAGAATCATGCTCGGCAGACTCCTCATCCGATATCTGAAGCCCTACCGATGGCTGCTCGTCGGCGTGCTGGCGTTCCAGTTCGCCTCCGCGCTCGCCTCGCTGTACCTGCCGAGCCTCAATGCCGACATCATCGACGAGGGGGTCGCCAAGGGCGACACCGACTACATCTGGTCGACGGGCGCGTTCATGCTGGCGATCTCGCTCGCGCAGATCATCGCGGCGATCATCGCGACCTACTTCGCGGCCAAGGCGGCCATGCGCATCGGCCGCGACATCCGCAACGACGTGTTCGACAAGGTGAGCGCCTTCTCCGAGAGAGAGGTGTCGCAGTTCGGGCCGGGGTCGCTCATCACCCGCAACACGAACGACGTGCAGCAGGTGCAGATGGTCGCCATGACCGGGGCCACCATGCTCGTGAGCGCGCCGCTCCTCGCGATCGGCGGCATCATCATGGCGCTCCGGCAGGACGTCGGCCTGAGCTGGTTG
Organism: Agromyces sp. NPDC052230; assembly: GCF_040679595.1. Classification (NCBI taxonomy): domain Bacteria; kingdom Bacillati; phylum Actinomycetota; class Actinomycetes; order Micrococcales; family Microbacteriaceae; genus Agromyces; species Agromyces sp. NPDC052230. Next base: position 409,328 of record NZ_JBFAVC010000003.1, read on the forward strand.
ATCTGGGTGTCGGTCGGTTCGATCCTCCTGGTGGCCGCGATCGTGGTCTCGCGCATGGTGCCGCTGTTCCGCACCTACCAGAAGAAGCTCGACGCGGTGAACCGCATCCTGCGCGAACAGCTCACGGGCATCCGGGTGGTGCGTGCGTTCGTCCGCGAGAACATCGAGGAGGAGCGCTTCCGTGAGTCGAACACCGACATCATGGATGTCGGCCGCCGGGTCGGCACCCTCTTCATCACGCTGTTCCCGCTGTTCATGCTCGTGCTCAACCTCACCATCATCGGCGTGATCTGGTTCGGCGCCATCGAGGTCGACGAGGGCGGCGTGCAGATCGGCACGCTCTTCGCCTTCATGCAGTACGTGGGCATCATCCTCGGCGGCGTGCTCATGGCCGCCTTCATGACCATCATGATCCCCCGCGCCGCGGTGTCGGCCGAGCGCATCGGCGAGGTGCTCGCCAGCGAGTCGACGCTCGCGCGACCCGCGAAGCCGGTCACCGAGTTCCCCGCGACGGGAACCGTCGAGTTCCGGGATGCCGCGTTCGCGTACCCCGGTGCCGAGCACGCCGTGGTCGACGGCATCTCGTTCCGAGCCGAGCGGGGCGAGACCGTCGCGATCGTCGGCTCCACGGGTGCCGGCAAGACCACGCTCGTGTCGCTCATCCCGCGGCTGTTCGACGTGACCGGCGGCGCGGTGCTCGTGAACGGCGTCGACGTACGCCAGGCCGATCTCGACCGGCTCTGGAAGACCATCGGCCTGGTGCCGCAGCGTCCGTTCCTCTTCGCCGGCACCGTGGCCTCCAACCTGCGGTTCGGTCGCGAGGAGGCCACCGACGCCGAGCTCTGGCAGGCCCTCGAGATCGCGCAGGGCCGCGACTTCGTCGCCGAGATGGAGGGCGGCCTGAATGCGCGCATCGCCCAGGGCGGCACGAACGTGTCGGGCGGCCAGCGCCAGCGACTGGCGATCGCCCGGGCCATCGTGCACCAGCCCGACATCCTCGTCTTCGACGACTCGTTCTCGGCGCTCGACCTCACCACCGACGCGAGGCTCAGGCAGGCGTTGTGGCGCGAGTTGCCCGACGTCACGAAGATCGTCGTCGCCCAGCGCGTCTCGACGATCACGGATGCCGACCGCATCATCGTGCTCGACGATGGCGGCATGGTCGGCGTCGGCACGCACGAGGAGCTGCTCGAGGCGAGCAGCACCTACCGCGAGATCGTCGAATCGCAGCTCGGAGTGGAGGCAACGGCATGAGCGCCGACAACGAGAACCCCGAACAGGGCGCCGAGCAGGGTCGAGGCCGAGGCGGTGCACGGCGACGTGACGCCGCACGAGCGCGGGCAGGGGTCGTCGACCCCAGCCAGATGACCGAAGAGGAGCGCATCGAGCACGAGCTCGCCGAGGAGGCGCGCATCAACTCGGGCGACTGGAACGCGGTCGCACCCGGCAAGGCGAAGGACTTCGGCGCCAGCTTCCGGCGCCTGCTGGGGCTCCTCGCGCCCTACAAGTGGCAGTTCGCGTTCGCGTCGCTGCTCGGCGCCATCGGCGTGGTGCTCACCGTCATCGCGCCGAAGGTGCTCGCCGAGGCGACGAACATCATCTTCGAGGGCTTCATCTCGTCGCAGCTGCCCGCCGGCGTCACGCAGGCGCAGATCGTCGACGGGCTTCGCGCCCAGGGCCAGAACGACCTCGCGAACATCGTCGAGGCCGCCACGCTGGTTCCGGGTGAGGGCATCGACTTCGTGCGGCTCAGCCAGGTCGTGATCATCGTCATGTTCCTGTACGTCGTCGCATCCGTGCTCTCGTGGATCCAGGGCTATGTCATCAACGTGATCATGGTGCGGGCGATGTGGCGCCTGCGCGAAGACGTCGAGGCGAAGGTGCACCGCCTGCCGCTCCGGTACTTCGACCGGGTGCAGCGCGGCGAGCTCATCTCGCGAGTGACGAACGACATCGACAACATCACGCAGACGATGCAGCAGTCGCTCTCGAGCGCGCTCACGAGCGTGCTCACCGTGGTCGGCGTGCTCATCATGATGTTCTCCATCTCGTGGCAACTGGCCCTCGTGACACTCGTGTCGCTCCCCCTGATGGGTGTGATCTTCGGCATGATCGGCCCGAAGTCGCAGGCCGCCTTCGGCGTGCAGTGGCGCAAGGTCGGGCGCCTCAACGCTCGCGTCGAGGAATCGTTCTCGGGGCACGCGCTGGTGAAGGTGTTCGGCCGTGAGCGCGACGCCAGCGAGAAGTTCCGTGCCGAGAACGAGGAGCTCTACGAGGCCGCGTTCAAGGCGCAGTTCCTTGCCGGCATCATCATGCCGGGCATGATGTTCATCGGAAACCTCACCTACGTGGGTATCGCCGTGCTCGGCGGTCTCATGGTCGCCGGCGGGCAACTGCGCCTCGGTGACGTGCAGGCGTTCATCCAGTACTCGCAGCAGTTCACGCAGCCGCTCGCGCAGCTCGGCGGCATGGCCGCCGTCGTGCAGTCGGGCACGGCCTCCGCCGAGCGGGTCTTCGAGCTCCTCGACGCCGACGAGCAGGACCCTGACGTCGCCGACGCACCGGCCCCCGTGCAGGGCGACGGCACGATCGAGTTCCAGAACGTCTCGTTCTCATACACGCCCGAGCGGCCGCTCATCCGCGACCTCTCGTTCCGGGTCGAGCCCGGGCAGACGGTCGCGATCGTGGGTCCGACGGGTGCCGGCAAGACGACGCTCGTGAACCTCATCATGCGGTTCTACGAGCTCGACGGCGGACGCATCCTGCTCGATGGGCAGGACATCGCGACGCTCACCCGGCACGACGTGCGCGCCCGCACGGGCATGGTGCTGCAGGACCCATGGCTGTTCGCGGGAACGATCCGCGAGAACATCCGCTACGGACGCCAGTCGGCGACCGACGAGGAGATCCTCGACGCCGCTCGCGCGACCTACGTCGACCGGTTCGTGCATTCGCTGCCCGACGGATACGACACGGTGCTCGACGAGGAGGCGTCGAACGTCTCAGCCGGTGAGAAGCAGCTCATCACCATCGCCCGCGCGTTCGTGTCGCAGCCGTCGGTGCTGATCCTCGACGAGGCGACATCCTCGGTCGACACCCGCACCGAGTTGCTGCTGCAGCACGCGATGGCGGCACTCCGCGAGGGCCGCACGTCGTTCGTGATCGCGCACCGCCTCTCGACGATCCGCGACGCCGACCTCATCCTCGTGATGGAGCACGGCGACATCGTCGAGCAGGGCACGCACGAGGAGCTCATCGCGGCGAAGGGTGCGTACTACCGCCTCTACAACTCGCAGTTCGAGCAGGCGGCCTACGACGTCGACGCCGAGTTCGCGGCCGAGCAGGGCGAGCTCGTGACCGGGCCGACGAAGACGCTCGAAGACGCCGTCGAGGAGGCGGCCGAGGCCGAGCTGAGCTGAGGTCGCGGCCGAAGGCTGGTATCGAGCGAGCGGATGTCCCGACAGGGGCATCCGCTCGTTCCGTGTCTCGGCGTCGCTTAGGCTGAGACGTGCCCATGGCTCGGACGTTGCCGCCTCGCCGCCCCCGCCTCCTCCTCCCCTGAAGGTCTCGTGACGACTGCCCTTGCCCCCGTGCGCCCGTGGCGCCTGTGGCTGGTCTGGGGCATCGGGGTCGCCGCGTACGTGCTGTCGGTCACGAACCGCACCTCGCTGTCGGCGGTCGGGGTGGACGCGGCGGTTCGGTTCGACGCGGATGCCTCGACGCTCTCGATGTTCGCGGTCATCCAGTTGTTCGTGTACGGCGCGATGCAGATCCCGGTCGGGCTGCTGCTCGACAAGTACGGCGCGCGCCCGATGATCACGATCGGCATGTTCCTGATGGCCGTCGGGCAGTTGGTCATGGCGTTCGCGCCCGACGTGGGCACGGCGATCCTGGCACGCATGCTCGTCGGTGCCGGCGACGCCGCGATCTTCCCGAGTGTGCTGCGGGTGGTGGCGGTGTGGTTCCCCGAGCGTCAGGCGCCGATGCTCGTGCAGCTCACGGGTATCGTCGGGCAGGCCGGTCAGCTGCTCGCGATCCTGCCGATGGCGGCGCTCCTGCACGCGACGAGCTGGTCCGTCGCATTCGGCAGTCTCGCCGGCCTCGGGGTGCTGTTCACGGTGCTCACGTTCGGGGTGATCCGCAACCGCCCACCTGATCGGACCGCGGATGTCTCGGTCGACACCGTGACCGGAGCGATGCACGTCGTGACCTCAGCTGCCGACCTGCGCGTGGGCTTCCGCGAATCATGGGCGCATCCGGCGACGCGCCTTGCCTTCTGGTCGCACTTCACGACGCCGTTCTCGGGCGCGGCGTTCATCCTGCTCTGGGGATTCCCGTTCCTCACGGTCGGACAGGGGCTTTCGCCGGCGACGGCGTCGCTCGTGTTCAGCGTCTACGTGGTGTGCGCCATGCTCACCGGGCCGATCATCGGCATGCTCTCGAGCCGACACCCGATGCGCCGGTCGCGGATGCTCGTGCTCCCGATCATCGGGATCCAGATGATCGCCTGGTTCGCGGTGATCGCCTGGCCGGGGCAGGCGCCACTGTGGCTGCTCCTGCTGCTCGCGCTGGGGCTCAGCGTCGGCGGCCCCGCCTCGATGATCGGGTTCGATCACGCGCGGACGTTCAATCCCAGCCATCGCCTCAGCACGGCGACGGGCATCGTCAACGTCGGCGGATTCCTCGCGGCGCTGCTGGCGATCCTCTTCATCGGCATCGCGATGGACGTGCAGGGCGCCGGCACGCCCGACACCTACAGCCTCGACGCGTTCCGCATCGCGTTCCTCACGCAGGTGCCGCTGTGGTTGCTCGGCGCGAGCTTCATCGTCTTCGAGCGCAAACGTACGCGCGTGCACATCGGGCTCGAGGAGCCGCGGCGTCGTCGGCGCCCGCGCTCCGACGCCTGATCTCCGCGGCCCGGAACGGATCCGCGCGACAGTTTCCCCCGCGAAGCCGCACCACTCCGGTACTCCGGCACTTCGGCACCGCGCCACTTTCGGCACTCCGGCACTCCGGCACTTCGGCACTTCGGCACTTCGGCACTTCGGCACTTCGGCACTTCGGCACTTCGGCACTTCGGCACTTCGGCACTTCGGCACTTCGGCACCGGGTTGCAGAACGAGAAACACACTTGGGCGAGCGAACGAGCGAACGAGCGAACGAGCGGGAGCGACGACCGCCGCGAGCGCTCAGCGCTCGAGCAGTCCCCGGAGGTCGTCGGCCGTGAGCGAGGCATCCGTCAGCCCCTCGTCGTCGAGGAGCGACGCGACGAGCTCGCCCTTGCGGGCCTTCAGCTCCATCACTTTCTCCTCGATGGTGCCCGAGGCGACGAGCCGGTACACCATCACTTGCTTCGCCTGGCCGATGCGGTGCGTGCGGTCGACGGCCTGCGCCTCGCTCGCCGGGTTCCACCACGGATCGAGGAGGAACACGTAGTCCGCCTCGGTGAGGTTCAGCCCGAATCCGCCCGCCTTGAGGCTGATGAGGAACACGGATGCCTCGCCCTCGCGGAACCGCCGGATCACCGCGTCGCGCCGACGCGCCGGCGTCGACCCGTCGAGGTACGCGTACGGGACGCCCGCGGCATCCAACCGGGACGCCGCGCGGCCGAGGAACGACGTGAACTGGCTGAACACGAGCGCGCGATGCCCTTCGCCGAGCACGTCGTCGAGCTGCTCGAAGAGCGCGTCGAGCTTGGCCGACGCCATGCCCGCGTAGCGCTCCTCATCGATGAGCGTCGCGTCGAGCGCCAGCATGCGGAGCAGCGTCAGTGATCGATACACGATGAAGCGATTGCGATCGAGGTCGTCGATGAGTCCGAGCAGCTTCTGCCGCTCACGCTGCAGCATCGAGTCGTACAACCGCCGGTGCCGCGGATGCAGCTCGACGTGCAGCACCTGCTCCTGCTTCGGCGGCAGCTCGGGCGCGACGAGCTCCTTCGTGCGGCGCAGCATCAGCGGTCGGATGCGCCGTCGGAGCCGTGCGAGTCGCTCGGTATTGCGGTCGTTCTCGATCGGTCGTCGGTACCGCTCGTCGAACGCCCGCCGCGACGGGAAGAGCCCGGGCGCGACGATGTCGAGCAGCGCCCACAACTCGCTGAGGTTGTTCTCGACGGGCGTACCGGTGACCGCGAGCTTGAACGGCGCCCGGATGCCGCGTGCCGCCCGGTGCACCTTCGTCGCCGCGTTCTTCACGAACTGCGCCTCGTCGAGCACGAGTCCGCCCCACTCGACCGCCGCGAACGCGTCGGCCTCGAGCCGCAGCACAGCGTACGTCGTCACGACGAGATCGGCGTCGGCCGCGGCATCCGAGATCCGGCCGCTGCGCTTCGCCTCGGTCGCCGTCACCGCCGCGACCCGGAGGACCGGGGTGAAGCGCGCGGCCTCGCTCACCCAGTTCGACGCGACCGAGGTCGGCGCGACGACGAGGAACGGCGCCGGCGCATTGCGATAGGCGTCGCCGGCGGCGCGGCTGCTCGACGGACGGGAGACCGCATGCGCGATCAACGCGAGCGTCTGCGCCGTCTTGCCGAGCCCCATGTCGTCGGCGAGGATGCCGCCGAGCCCATGCCGCCACAGGAATGCGAGCCAGCGGAATCCGTCCAGCTGGTACGGCCGCAGCGGCAGCGCGAGCTCCGCCGGCGGCGGCACCGCCTCGACGGCGCCCTCCTCGAGCCCCGCGATGGTCGCACGCCACGCGAGTGCGGGCTCCGAGACCTCCGCCAGATCCTCGAAGTCGGCCCACAGGCTCGTCTGGCTGCGATGGATGCGCAGACCCGTCTCCCACTCGGCGAGCGTGCCGGCCTCCTCGATGAGGTCGCGCAGCTCATCGAAGACGGGCAGGTTGAGGTTGAGGTAGCTCTTGTCGACGAGCAGCAGCCGGCGCTGCCCCTTCGCGAGCGCCCGGAACAGCGGCATGAACGGCACGGGCTTGCCGTCGACGGTGAGCTGCACCCCGAGGTCGAACCAGTCGCGCTTCTGCGATTCCACGGTCGTGACGCGAAGCGAGGGCGCCGCGGTCACCTCACGGTAATCGGGCCGCTCGCCGGTGACGTCGATGCGCAGTCCGCCGCGTTCGGCCAGTCGTTCGAGTCGCGGCATCCGCTCGGCCGTGAACTCGGCGGCGTCGAGCCCGCGGAGGATCACGGCATCCAGCGGCACCCAGCCGAGCTCGTCGGCGACGCGGGCGAGCAGATCGTCGTCGAGCTCGGGGTCGTCGGATGCCGCGGCGACGGATGTCTCGACCGGGCTCGTGCGTCCGTCAGCGTGCTCCCAGCGCCACGCGAGGCGCAGCACGTCGCCCGGCTCGAACGCCGCCTCGAGCACGAGCGTCGCGGGCGGGGCATCGGGAGCCTCGAAGCTGCCGTCGCGGCTGCCGACGGGCAGCGACCGGACGAGCGCGTGGAAGTGAACGCGCAGAAACACGGGCACGTCGGCCGCCGGCACCCGGATCGTCTCGGGCGGCGAGTCGAGCAGCGCGCGTTGCGCGGCCGACAACGCTCCGTTCGCGGCCGGCGCGAGCTCGATGACGCCGGCGTCGACGTCGAACCGGTAGAGCCCGTGCCGTCCGACCGGACGCACATGCTCCACCGGGTACGCGTCGTCGCCGAACGCGACGCTGGGCTCCAGGGTGAGCGCGCCGTGCGCGAGGCCGGCGTCGAGTCCCACGGTGGCGCTCCCCCGCAGCACGACGTCGGGCGTGACATCCGACCCCACGAGCGCGACACCGAGTCGCCCCGCTTCAGCGAGCAGCGCCCACAGCAGCGGACTCTCGAACTCGTCGAGCGTGATCCACTCGGAGCCGTACTGGTACACCGCAGGTGTCGCGCCCTTGAGCATCGCGAACTGGGCGAACCAGCGCGACTGCGCGGGATCGACACCGGCCGCGCTCGCCTGGAAGGCGATGTTCTGCCAGGTCAGGCCGTCCTTGACCCACGCGCCGCGGCTGCCCTGCGTGACCGGGCGCACCGCGAGACGGTCGACGGATGCCGCGCGCCGGGCGGGTTCGTCACGCGGTCCGCGCCACTGGCCGCTGCGGCGCTCGACGCGACGACGCAGCTCGAACTGCAGGCCGAGCGGCCGCAGGGCGGGCCGTTCGGGTTCGGGAGCGGATGCTTCGGCCCCATGCCCGAGGCCCGCGAGCGCCGCACGCCAGTCGTGGGTCGAGCGGTCGGCGGGCATGCCCACCATGCTCGCACGCGCGGCCGACAGGGCAGCGCCGCGTCAGTCCGCAGCGGAGCGCAGCGCCCCGGGGTACAACTCCTCGAGCAGGTCGAGCGCGAGATCACGCAGCACCTCGCGGAGCTCCCGCTCGAGCCGCTCGCCGCCGTCGCCCGCCGAGCGCAGCTCCCACACGACGGCGAGCCGATCACGCTCGGCGAGCACGGCGTCGACGACGAGCTGCCGCCAGAACGGCGGATACTCGCTCGCCTTCCACGCGCCACGACCACGACCGTAGTGCGCGATCGCGAGGTAGCGCAGCAGCGCCGAGGTGACGAGCCCGTCGAGGAACGCCGTCTCCCAACGCAGGCTCGACTCGGTGCGTCCGCGCACGACGTTGACGCCGCGCGCGATGCCCGCGCCGCCGAGCGCGCCGATGACGGCCCCGGCCAGCATGCCCGCGCCGAACGTGAGCCCGCCCGCCATGAGGTCGGCGCCGAGCCCGGTGAGCGCGCCCGACACGACGCCCGAGAGCACGCCCGTGCGTCCCTCGTCGAGCGGTGCGTCGACGTGGATGTCGCTCGCCACCCGCTCGAGCACCTCCCCCACCGCCCGACCCTCGAGCTCGTGGATCACGATGAGCCGCTCGGTGCTCGCGACGAGCCCGGACTCGAGGCGTTCGCCGAGTACGCGCATCGCCTCGTCCTGCGCCTGCGATCGCGCCGCGTTCGGCAACCCAATCGACCCGCCGAGGCGTGCGGCCAGCGGTTGCTCGGGCAGCACCTCACGGTCGCAGGCAGCTCGCGCGATGGGCTCGGCGAGGGCCGCCATCGCCTGCTCGAACTGGGACATCCGGCGAGCGCGCCACTCCTCCGAGAGTCGCTCGAACGCGGGTTGCTTCGCGCCGGGGAGCACACGGCCGATCGCGTCGAAGAGCGTGAACTCCTGCACCCAGCAGCGCGCGAATGCGTCGAGCGCGAGCACCTCGCTGAGGTCGAGGGTACCCGCCACGGCGGCCCGCCATCGGGCCTCGTCGGCGGCCTCCGCGGCGCGCTCGCGCGGGCGGCCGGTCTGGTTGAGCAGCACGAGCACGGGCTTGCCGATCCACTCGAGCACCTCGAGCTCGGACCTGAGGTAGCCCGCGTCGCCGGGCTCCTCGGCCGCGTTCACGAGGTAGAGCACGACATCCGCGTCGTCGGCGACGTTGCGCACGGCGAGCTGGGTGAGCCAGAACGGCTCGTCGCGGTAGCGGTCCCACACCTGCGACAGGAACCATCCGATGGGGTTTCCCGACTGCCGCAGACGCCGCACGAGCCGCACGCTGTCGCCGAATCCCGGCGTGTCCCACAGCGTGAGCAAGTCGCCCTCGGCGGTCTGCACGAGCGGGAACGGCGTCGCCTCCTGCGTGACGTGCGGGGCATCCCGCACCTCGCCGACGTCGCGCCCGAGCAGCGTGCGCGCGAGCGTGGTCTTCCCGGCATTCGTGTGCGAGATGAGCGAGAGGGCGATGGCGCCGGGCTCGGGCGAGAGCTCCGACATCGGCTCGGCCGGCAGCCGCCCGGCAGCCGCCGACTCGAACCCGTCGGCGCTCACGGCACCCTCCCGCGCGGCGATTCGTCGGCGTCGAGGCCGGATGCCGCGAGCGCCGTCTCGGCGGCCGAGACGTCGGGCGACGCGAGGTCGACGAACACCGGGGTGGCGCCGTGCGCGGAGAGCAGGTCGCGCCAGGCGGCCCGACGGCCGGCGAGACGTTCGTCGTCGCCGGGCCAGCGCGCCCGGAATCCCGACTCGTCGACGAGCGCGGTGAGCGGATGCCGCGAGCCCGCCCCTGCGCCCGGCGCGCCCGGCGCGAGTGCGTCGAGGAAGGCGCCGTGCACCTGGCTCTCCGGCGTCGCGGCGAGGCCGAACAACGGCAGGACGATCTCGTCGGCGGCGCCCCGGCGCGCGAACGACAGGTTCGCGAGCGCCTCGTCGTCGCCCCACGCGACGGGTGCCTCGACGGTGACCGACGCGCCGCCGTACGCCCGCGCGAGGATCGCGTCGAGGCCGCTCCGCGCCTCGGGCGTCACGGTGTAGCTGTACGGCACGAGCCGGATCCGGCCGGAGCGACCGAGGTACCCCGACACGAGCCGCTGGTAGTACGGATCCGTGAGCGGCAGCTCGATGCGTGCCGCTCGCCGGCGCTCGACCAGTCCGGCGATGAGCGCCAGCACCAGCCGCGGGATCACGACCACGGCGACGACACTGCCGGCGAGCAGGTGCATCCAGGTCGCCGCGTTCTCGCTGTCGGGGGCGCGGATGGCCGCGACCTCCGCGACATCCGGAATCGGGATGCCCGTGAGCCAGGAACCGGGCGCGAGGGTCACGGCCAGCAGCGACCGCACCTGCTCGGCGTCGAGGAACGTGCTCTCCCAGGTCGCCCGGTACTCGAAGGCGAGACCGCGCAGGTAGAGGCCGGCGATCACGCCGAGCGCCGTGGCGGCCGCCGCGAGGTGCAGCACGCGTGCCGCCCGCGCGCCGTAGACGGGGGCGGCCAGCCGCGCCCACTCGGTGGGCAGCGTCTCGAGGATGGTGCGCCGTGCCGCGCCGGCCTCGCCGTCTCGCCCGCGGGCTCGTGCCCGGGCACCGGCTCGCGCCCCGGCCGGCGTGCGCAGGGCGGCGAACTCGATCAACAACGCGCGCAGCGGGCCGGGCCGGCCGCGGAACCCGACGAAGCGGATGAGCAGCACGAGGTACACGAGGAGGTTCCAGACGAGCAGCAGGAACACGGGCGGCGCGAGGAGGTTGATGCTCGACCCGCCGCCGATGCGGTCGACGACGAGGCCGAGCAGGAACGCCGCCGCCACGACGACCGCGCCGACCCACGGACGCCAGCGCAGCGCGCGTACGGTGCGTGTCACGGCTGGCTGACGCGGGCCGATGCGCTCGAGCACCAGGCGGGCGCGTCGGGTGAGGAACACCTCGGCGCTCGCGCCCTCGCCGACGACCTGCGCGGCCGCGCGGCTCGCCCAGTCACGGTCGGCGTCGGTCCAGAGCAGGCGATCGCGATCCCCCGTCTCGACGGCCCGCGCCGCGGTGACCTCGAGGGCGGCTGACTCGTCCATCAGGCGCAGTCTATGGCCGGGGCCGTCGCGAACCCCGGTGGTTGACGAACATCGAATTCGCGGGTTGAAGAGACACGAAGGGCCCGGGCGTCGCCGCCCGGGCCCCTCGCGGACCGCCTAGGGAAGCAGCCCGCTCGTGCCGCCGCGTGGCAGGGGGCCGGCGCTCTTGGCCGGGGCAACCTCGAACGCCCGCACGATCTCCTGCGAGAACGTGCTGCCTGCGGCATCCGTCGCCGTCACCCGAAGGTCCACCCAAGAGCCTGCATCGGGCACGGCCAGGTCGGCCGCGTACGTCGTCACGAAGTCGCGGCCGGTCGGGAAGGTGACGAAGGGCGTGACCTCGGGCGTCGCGCCCGCGCCATCCGTCGCCGTGAGCTCGATCGGCTGCCAGTCGCCGCCGGCGACCCTCACCTCGAGCGTCGCCCCGGTGAGTGCGGCGCTTCCGGATGCCTCGGCGACATGCCCGAGCTCGAGGGCGAGTGCCACTGGTGTTCCCGCCTTGCGACCCGCGCCGACGAGCCCCGAGGCGTCGAGTTCGACGTCGTACCAGGCCTGGATCATCGGCAGGAGCTGCTCGGTCCAGTCGTCGGCCGTCCCGGTCGACCGGAACGTCCACTCGCTCACCGTCTCGGTCGAGGACGCGAGGGCCGAGCCGTCGTGCGTGGCCCGGTTCACGATCCGCCAGTCGGTCTCGCCGTCGGGCACGTCCCACACATACGCTGCCTGGTACGGCGACGACGCGACGAGCACGCCGTCGACGTACACGTCGGTGAGCTGCGCGCGGTCGTCGGCGTCCGAGAACACGTCGAACGCTCCGGTTCGCTCGGGGTTGTCGCCGTCGGCCCACGACGGAAGGTTCACCTGCACGGCGGACCCGACACGATGCGGCGCCCAGTAGCCGGGGCCGACGTACGGGCGCACGACCGGTCCGAAGAAGCTCGACTCGGCGACCTGGTCGGGTGCGTAGGCACGCTCCACGTCGCGAACGTCCCAGCCCACGCCGACGAGATGGGCGGTCTGATACCACTCGACGTGCTCGGTGTTCACCCACTCGGTGCGCTCGATGCCGCGCGTGGTGCGCAGCGAGTAGCCCAACCCGTGCATCATGCCCGGCACGAAGTCGTACCGGAACTCGCCGACCGTGCCGCCGTCGCCGAAATACGTGGTATCGACGCGGGCCAGGTGGTCGGGGCGGTAGTGCAGATCCTCGGGCATCGCGCCCTCGCTGAAGCGCACGATGTCGTAGATCTCGGTCGCGTGCGCGACGCCGGAGCCCTTCACGACGACGGTCTTCGCCGCCATCGACTCGAGCACCCGACGGCCCTGGATGCCGCTCACCGAGGCGACCGGGATCGCGACCGGCGTCGTGTAGTCGTCGTCGCCCACCCACTCGATGAGTTCGCCGTCGCCGTCGTTCACGACGAGGAGGAGCGCCGCCCCGGCGGCCGCCGCATTCGCGGCGCGCTCGGGAGGTGTCACGGCGTCGGACCGGGTCACGACGGCGACCCTGCCCACGACGTCGACCGCGGCGAACTCCTCGGCGCTGCCGGTGCCGACCTCGATCGCGCGAGCCCGCAGGCTGCCGTCGAGCGGCGTCGACCCGTGCTGCTCGATCACGTCGAGGGATTCCCCGCCCGCCGTGAGCGAGATCGTCTCCTGCAGGCGCCACCGGGTCGTGAAGTCGAAGCTGTCGGAATCGGAGGTGTCGAGCGGCTGCGCGTACAGCGTGTCGACCAGGCTCGGCGCGATGAGGTTGCCGCGGAACCCGTCGGCCTGATAGTCGACGCGGCTGAACACCGGCGAGACGCGGTCGTCGCCGACGTCGACCGTCAGCGGCTTCGCCGCGCGGGCGTCGAACGCCACCGTGGTGTCGCTGTCGAGCACCACGTGCGGGTCGCCGACGAGCGCGATCCCAAGGTCGTCCGCCGCCTCGGCCACTTCCATGAACGACATGAGCGAATACGTGCCGGCCGGCAGCCGCAGCGTCGCCTCACCCGGCACGTGGACGACCTGGATCGCCCGGGCCTCGCTGTCCCACAGCCAGCCGTACGCACCTGCGGGCTCGCCGTCGAGGCCGGTGGCGGTCACGGTGAGGTCGTAGCGCTCGGCCTCGGCGATGATGCCGAGCGCGGTACGGGAAACCGGCTCCCCGTCGATCGACGCGACGAGCGCGCCCGAGAACTGCGCGCCCGCGGGCAGGCCCGCGGGATCGGCCGTGAGGGTGACCGAGCGCGTCTCGCCCGCAGGGATGGTGAGCTCGTCGACATCCATCGCGAGCAGCCCGGTGGCCGCGTCGACCGAGTGTGGATCCACGTCGCTCGGCGTCGTGTCGGCCAGCGCCGCCGCGAGGTCGAGCACGACCTCGGCGTCGCCGCGGTTCGTGTACTCGACGGTGCGCTCGACGGGGTCGCGCGATTCGCCCCACGAGATCATGCCGAAGTCGCCCGAGCCGGTCGCGATGACCGGGGCGTCGAGCGCCTGGTCGATGTCGACGACGCCCGAACCTGCCTGGTACGGCGTGAGCCCGAGGTCGGTCGTGGTGCTCACGAGCGCCGCGCGCAGTTGGTCGGCCGTGTACTCGGGATGCTGCTGCTTCACGATCGCGGCCGCGCCCGACACATGGGGGGTCGCCATCGACGTGCCGCTCATCCCGACATACGCGCCATCGCCGACGCTGTCGGCCGAGCGAGCCGCCGTGACGTCGCTGCCTGGGCCGACGAGCTCGGGCTTCAACGCACCCGAACGCAGGAGCGGACCCTGGCTCGAGAACCACGACAGGTCTCCCGTCGGGTCGTCGACCGAGCCGACAGTCAACGCGCTCGCGGCCGCGCCCGGCGACCCGATGGTCTCGGGCGACGCCGAGTTGCCCGCGGCGACCACGAACAGCGCACCGGTCTCCGCCGCGATCCGGTCGAGTGCCTCCGACATGAGGTCGGTGCCGTCGGAACCCTGCGGCGTGCCGAGGCTCATCGACACGATGTCGGCCCGCTCCCCCGCCCACTGCATGGCGGCGATGATCCACGATTCCAGCCCGTACCCGTCGGCGCTGAGGACCTTGCCGATCAGCAGGTCCGCACCGTCGGCGACGCCGCGGTGGGCGCCACCGCTCGCGGCGCCAGTGCCCGCGATGGTCGACGCCACGTGCGTGCCGTGGCCGTGGGGGTCGTCGGCGACGTCCTCGTCGGGCACGAAGCTCGTCGAGCCGGGCAGCACCGCGCCCGCGAGGTCGGGGTGCGTGTCGTCGTAGCCCGAGTCGAGCACGGCGACCGTCACGCCCTCGCCGGTGTAGCCGGCGGCCCACGCCTGGGGTGCGCCGATCCACGGCGTGCTCGAGTCGAGCGTCGTGTGCACCTTGCCGTCGAGGTGGATCGCCTCGATGCCGCCGCCGAGCGCGACGTCGGCGCCGCCGTCGGGTGCGGTGCCGAAGTGAGCGGATGCCGCAGCATCCGTGAGGGCGGCCCAGGTCGCCTCGGCGGTTGCGCGGTCTGCGGCCGCGGCCGCGCCGTCGATGCTCGTCAGCGGGGCGCCGATCGCGAGCCCGGGCACGGTCGCCGCGCGCCGGGACTCCCGGCCGTCGTCGAACTCGAGGATGACCGGGGTGGCATCGACCGACGCGTCGTCGTAGCCGAACTCGATGAGCTGCGACACGTTGAACAGGTCGAGGTCGACCATGCCCGCCGCAACGTACGGCATGGCCGACCGCGGCATGACGTACAGGTCGCCGTCGACCTCGCCGGTCTGGACGCCGGCGCCCGGCTCCGCCGGCTCGATCTCGACGGAATGCGTGCCGTCGGCGAGGTCGGTCACCGTGACGCGGTCGCCCGTGATGAGGGTGACCGAGTGGGCGCCGCCGGCGGTGGCCGGCGCCGTTGCAGCCGGCGCCGTCGCAGCCGGCGATCGGGGCTCGCCCGCTGGCGCCGCGGTCGCGGGCAGTGCGGCCGCACCGACTCCGGCGACGCCGATCGCGAGGCCGCTGACCGCGGCCGCGATCGCACGCCGGCGACGCGGTCCAGATGGATGGATGGATGGTGGCATGGGGAACACCTCTCGCACTGGCTGACTGGCCTGCCAAGCAACCTCTCACGCCGGATTCGTTAGGGTGATGGCGGAGAGATGCCATGGCCGTGATCCGCCACGACGGCCCCTGGCAGGCGGATTGGGCGGCGGAAACGAAGGGTTTCGCGTGCTCGAGGCGATCGGACTGGACGACGAGCACACGTCCGTGTACCGGCTCATCCTGCAGGCTCCGTCGGCGAGCGTCGACGAGGTCATCGCGTCCGGCGCGCTGCCCGCCTGCCGGGCACGGCAGGTGTTGTCCGAGCTCGAACGCCTCGGGCTGCTCGCGCGCCAGGCATCCGCCCCCGACCGGGTGGTCGCGTCACCGCCGTCGCTCGCCCTGCGCCCGATGCTGCTCGAGCGCGAGCGCGGACTGAACCAGGCGCACGAGGCCCTCGTGCAGCTGAGCGAGCTCTATCGCACGGGCGCCGGACAGCGGGAGACGCCCGACGTGGTCGACGTGGTGCTCGGAGCGGATGCCGTGCGTCAGCGGGTCGCCCAGCTGCAGGCATCGGCCACGCAGCAGGTGCGCGTCTTCGTGTTGCGGGACGTGGCCTTCCTCGACGCCGATGAGAACCTCGCGGAGGACGACGCGCTCGTTCGCGGCGTCCGTTATCGCGTGATCGTCGAGAAGCCCGTGCTCGAGCGCCCGGGGTTCATCGACGCGGCGCGCGAGGCGGCGACGCTCGGCGAGGAAGTGCGTGTGCTGCCGACGCTGCCGACGCGGCTCATCATCGCCGACGACGCCATGGCGCTCCTGCCCATGCGTTCGCGCGGTGAGGAGCGTTCGATGGGCGCGCTGCTGGTGCATCCGAGTGGGCTCCTCGACCTCGTGGCGTCGATCTTCGAGGAGTTCTGGGCGAGCTCGACCGCGTTCAGCTCCGCCGGCGAACCGGCGGGCTCGCACGATGCGGTCGATCGCGACCTGCTGAAGCTGCTCCTGCTCGGCCTGACGGATGCCGCGGCCGGCGCCCAGCTCGGCATCTCGGTTCGCACGGTGCAACGGCGAGTGGCGGAGCTCATGGAGACGGCCGGCGTGACGACACGTATCCAACTCGGCGCGGAGGCCGTGCGCCGCGCGTGGGCGTAGCAAGCGGATCTTCGAGACGCACGTGCTCGCTGCGCGCCTCAGGCCGCGGACTTCAGTGGGCAGCAGACGACCGTCTTCGTCTCGTCGTCGGGGGTGCCCGGCGGGCTCCAGTACTCCTCCCACATGGTGGTCTCGTCGAGCTCCCGGCCCTGCACGGCCATCGCCTTCGCGATCGCGTCGTATGCTTCCGAGACCTTCGCGTACGAGCCGAGGTGCGTCGTCGTGGCGACCTCGCACGCGGGGGTCTCGTCGGGGACCACGGTGCCGTCGCCCTCGACGGGCTGCGCCACGACGAATCCGGCCGCGACCACGACCTCGCCGCTCGTCATGTCCATCTCGGTGTACCGGCCGATCGCCGGGCCCTGGCCGAGCAGGTCATGCGTGCCGAGGTAGGCCGCGGCGGACTCGAACGCCGACCCCATGAACGTCGGGATCTCGCTGAACGTCGTGCGCCGGCGCACGACCGCGAGGTCCTGCCGTGGCTGCTGGGTGATGCGAACCTCGTAGGGCATCGCCGACCTCCCGCTGAGTCGTCTCGCCTCCAGTATGGCCCGCGACACGCTCGGATGGACCCCCGGTCGGGTCCTCGACTTCGGATGCCGCCCGCCCTACTGTTCAGGCATGGACAGCGCCGTGGCCGCGATCGCCGCCTGGATGCCGCGGCAACGCTGGTGCGGCAAGACCCATGCACCCCGGCTGCGCCTGACCGGCGCGTTCGAACTGCCGTCGGTCGACGCGGACGCCCGCGTTCGCACGCTGTTCCTCATGGACGATGCGGCGTCGCCGCCCATCCTGTACCAGATGCCGGTCGTCGAGCGCGCCGAGCAGTCGCGTTCGCCCGCGGCATCCGACCACCTCATCGGGCGCCTTCCCGACGGCGGATTCCTCTACGACGGACCCTACGACCGCGCGTACACCGACGCGGTGCTCGCGCTGATCGTGGGCGAGGGGCGGGCGGTTCACGACGGGGCGGAGGCGTGGGGGCGGTACTCGGCCGAGTCGGCCGCGACGGGCGCACCGGCCGACGCCCGGCCGCCGCTCAGCGCGCCCGCCACCGTCGTCGGCGGCGAGCAGTCGAACACGTCGATCGTCTACCGCCCGGCGGACTCCGCGCCGATCATCTGCAAGGTGTACCGGCAGTTGCATCACGGCGAGAATCCGGATGTCACGCTGCAGACGGCGCTCGCGGCATCCGGTTCCCGGCATGTTCCCGCGAGCGTCGGGCACGTGGTGGGCGAATGGGACGACGTGGGCCGGCCCGACGGACGCGCCCGAGGGCACCTCGCGTTCGCCCAGGAGTTCCTGCCGGGCGTGGCGGACGCGTGGCGCGTGGCCCTCGACGCGGCGGCCGCCGACACCCCGTTCACCGACGAGGCACGCGAGCTCGGTGCGGCGGTGGCGGCGCTGCACGTCTCGCTCGGCGAACTCTTCCCGTGCGAGGCGCCGTCACCCGAGCTCATCGGCCTGATCACGGGCGCGTGGGCGCGGCGGCTCGGGATCGCGGTGGCCGAGGTGCCCGAGCTCGCGCCGCATCGCGCCGAGATCGAGGCGTTCCACGAGCGGGCGCGGGCGGGCGCGTGGCCGCAGCTGCAGCGGATCCACGGCGACCTGCACCTCGGGCAGGTGATCCTCGCGCCCGAGCGTGGTTGGGTGATCCTCGACTTCGAGGGCGAGCCGATGCGGCCGATGGACGATCGCACGCGTCCCGACCTGCCGGTGCGCGATGTCGCGGGCATGCTGCGCTCGTTCGACTACGTGGCCGGGTCGACGGCGATCGCGGCTCCCGAGCGGGCATCGGCGGCGGTGCAGTGGGCGGACGCCGCGAGGCGGGCATTCCTCGAGGGATATGTCGCGGCATCCGGACTCGACCTCAGCCCGTACCGCGACCTGCTCGCGGCCTTCGAGCTCGACAAGGCCGTGTACGAGGCGATCTACGAGACCCGGAATCGCCCGACGTGGGCGCGGATCCCCCTGAGCGCGATCACGAGCCTGCTCGAGTCGGGGCCGTTGCAGACGGTCCAGGCGACGGATGCCACGCGGTGATGGGAACCCTCAAGCGCGCGTGGCTCACCACGATCAAGCACACGCTGAACCCGCTCGTCCTGCGGTTGGCTCGGCGGGGAGCCGGCCCGTTCTCGCTCGTTCGCCACGTCGGGCGGAAGAGCGGCGCCTCGTATGAGACGCCGCTGATCCTCGCGCGGGTGCCCGACGGGTTCATCGCCGAGTTGACGTACGGCCCCGGCGTGAACTGGTATCGCAACATCGTGGCCGCGGGGCGGTGCGTGGTGGTCTGGCGTGGCCGCGAGTGCGCGATCGACGGGATCGAGCCCTTCCCGACGGACGCGGGCCGTCGTGCGTTCGGGGTGCCGGCGTCATGGCTGCTGCGACTGTTGCGGCGCAGAGAGTTCCGGTTGCTGCGCGAGGCAGCACAGGATGCCGGGCGCTGAGCTCCCGACTCAGGCGAGGTCGAGCACGTCGATGCCGAACGTCTCGGCCGCCTTCGCCAGTCGCTCGTCGAATGTCGCGAGCGCCGCGCCGTTCTCGAGGGCAGCGTCGAGCACGCAACAGTCGGGGAGCTTGAGGGCGGTCTCGACGCGGATGCGGGCCAGCCTCGCCGCACCGGGACGCGGCGCCCATTCGACGATGCCGAGTTCCGCCAGGTGATGCTCGGCGGCTGACCCGGCGCCCGCTCGCACCGGGCCGACGAGGACCTCGGTGAGCGTCAGCGGATGCATGACGAACTCGGCATCGAGCTGGGTGCGGAAGAATCGCCCGGCCGCGGCATGGTGCGAGTCACGGGATGACAGGTGCGCGATGACCACACTGGCGTCGAGCGCGATCATTCCTGCCACTCGCTGCGCAGCCGCTCGAGATAGTCGTTCTCGTAGGCCGCGTCGAGACTCCCGGCGCTCGCGTCGATCGCCTGACGCCGGCGCAGGCGCGCTGCTTCAGCGTCGGCATTGAACGCCTCTGCGCCGCGCAGAAACAGCCTGAGCACGAGTTCGCTGCGGCTCGCCTGGGGCCACGCGCGCGCCGCGACGTCGAGTGCGCGCCGGATTTCGGGCGTCTCGGTCACTTGGAAGCGAGGGCGGGTCGTGGGCATGAAGCAAGTGTACCACCGGGTATACGGGTGGTACACCGGGAAGGTGTTCAGCGGATGCCGCGAGCGAACAGCAGCAGGGGCGTGCGCGCGGCGTACTCGCGGTACTCGTCGCCGTAGGCGTCGATGAGTCGTCGCTGCTCGACGTGGGCCTTCGTGAGGAGCACGGCAGCGAGCAGCGCCCAGATCACGAGGAGTTCGATGCGTCCGCGCCAGAGCACCCAGCCGGCCGCGGCGACGAGGATGCCGAGGTAGATGGGATTGCGCGTCAGTCGATAGATGCCGCCGGTTCGGAGCGGCGCACCCGGTTTCGGTGCGACCCACGGCACCAGGTCGCGGCCGAGGGCTGCGGCGCCCGCGATCGCGAGGCCGGCGCCGATGATCGCGAGGAGCACGGCGACGACCGTGATCCACGTCTCGCTCCACAGCGGATCGCCCGGCAGGAGCAGCAGCGCGAGCAGCACGAACTGCGCCCACACCAGCAGGTTCGCGCGGTCCTTCACGGTCGCCTCCCTCGTCGTTCCCATCCTCCTCCCCTCTGCGCCGCGCCGACCACACCGTTCCCTTCGCCAGCCCGCGGCACTCCGGCACTCCGGCACTCCGGCACTCCGGCACTCCGGCACTCCGGCACTCCGGCACTCCGGCACCGCGGCACCGCGGCACTCCGGCACCGGGTTCAGGAACGAGATCGTCCTCGCAGCTTCGGCTGATACGGTGAGTGAACGCTCACTGTCACGGAATCACAAGGAGACGGACACATGTCCTCGTCGTCACCCGCACGCGAGCGCATCCTCGACGCCGCCGCCACGGTGCTCAACCAGCGCGGAGTCGCCGGCGCGACCACCCGCGAGCTCGCCCGCGCGGCCGGGTACTCCGAGGGCATGCTCTACAAGTACTTCTCCGACAAGCAGGAGCTCTTCCTCGCGGTGCTCAGCGAGCGGATGCCGCGCATCGAACTGCCCGAGGCATCCGACCGCTCAGACCTACCGTCATCGCTGGAGAGCATCGTCACCGCCCTCCTCGTCTACTTCACGCGCACGTTCCCGCTGTCGGTGTCGATCTTCAGCACCCCCGACCTGCTCGCCGAGCATCGCGACGGCGTACGAGGACACGGAGCGGCCGGGCCAGAGGGCGTCGTGCCGCTCGTCGTCAACCTGCTCGTCGAGGAGCAGGCGACCGGTCGCATCCGCGCCGACGCCGACCTCGAGGCGGCAGCCCACCTGCTCGTCGGGCTCGCGTTCCATCGGGCGTTCATCGCCGCCTACGAGGGCGACATGGAGGTCATGGACGCCTCGGACTTCGCGGCTCGCGGCATCCGCCTCGTGGTGCCCTCCCTGGAACCCACCGACTGAGCGACGGCCGGCTGCGACCGCACGACAGGACAGGTACGGCTGGCCGCCTACGCACGCTCGCGGCCGAGCAGCTCCGCGCGGTTCGCCTCGTAGTCGCGCTTGCCGACCAGCTTCCAGACGAGGCGGAACGGCGCGGGCAGGTGTTCCCGCAGCCACTCGTCGCCGCCGTCGGGCTGGGCCGCCAGGATCGCGCCGAGCTGCGCCCAGGTCTTGCCCTTCGGCGTCGACTTGCGTCCGTGCACGGATGCCGCGTCGACCTCCTTCTGGGTGAGCACCGTCTCCATGACGGGCACGATGCTCGTCTCCTCGTCGGGCAGGTGCACGGCGAGCGCCGCGTTGATGCCCTCGAGCGACGCGAGCACCGGCGCGGCATCCGCCGACCGACCGCTCGCGCGCCACGAGGGGAGCGCGGCATCCATCGCCTGAAGGTGCACGAGCATCGCCGCGTGCTGCTCCTTCATGCGCTCGACATGCCCGGTGCACTTGGGCGCACGGTCCTCGAGGTTGTCCCAGAGGTGGTCGTCCTCGAACTCATGGTGGGCGTGCAGGCTCACCGAGAGCATCGAGAGGTGGTCGCCCACCACGTCGGCGTGGGCCGCACCACCCTCGGCGACCCCCGTCACGAGCGACGGCGCCTCGCCGAAGGTGGCGCGGTACATCCGGTGGATCTCGATCATGCCGCGCGCGTCGCACGTCTTCGCGTCGGGCGAGCCGCCCGGCCGGTCACCGCTCGAGGGAAGCGCGGCCGCGGACATGTGGGCTCCGATCGTCGTGATGGAAGCGGTCGATCGCGACCCTACGACGCGTCGGATGCCTCGGCAAGACCCCGAGTGAGGGGGTGCACGATCTCCCACGTGACGCCCGAGACGACGAGGTCGGCCCGCTCGCGTCCGGGTGCGACGCGCTGGGCATTCGCGCCGTCGACCTCCCGCGCCCACGCCTCCGCCGCCTCGGGCGAGCGACCGAACTCGGTGTGCCGGCGCACCAGTCGCGGCATCCGCTCGCCGTCGTCGGCGTCGCAGAACCACGCCTCGTCGAGCAGGCCGCGCACCCGCCGCCACGGTTCGGACTCGTCGAGCAGGTAGTTGCCCTCGACGACCACGATGCGAGCGGATGCCTCGATCGCGATCTCGCCCGCCACCGGCTCGTCGACCGCACGCTCGAAGGCCGGCGCGTACACGACGTGGTCGGACTCGCGCCGCACGCGCTCGATCAGCGCGACGAAGCCCCAGCCGTCGAAGGTCTCGATCGCGCCCTTGCGGTCGCGGAGGCCGAGCCGGTCGAGGGTCGCGTTGGCGAGGTGGAACCCGTCCATGGGGAGGTGCACGGCCGATCCGTCACCGCTCGGGTCGAGGGCGTCGACGAGGGCCCGGGCGAGCGTCGTCTTGCCCGAGCCCGGGCTGCCGGCGATGCCGAGCACGATTCGAGCGCCGGATGCCGCGTGCCGCCGCCGCATCCGCTCGGCGAGCGCCCTGAGTGCGGCGAGCTCGGCAGGCGTCTCGTGCTCGGACATGCCTTCAAGCATGCCGCAGCCAGCCGCCGCGGGGAGTCAACCCCTCGCCCGCGAGCGCCCGCGCGCGGGAGGCTGGCCGCGGGAAGCCGGCACCCACAGGCCGGCACGAGACGAAGGAGCGAGCGATGACCGACGAGATCAGGCCCGACGACCCCATCGAGGTTCCCGAGGGCGACAAGAAGCAGCCGGCTCCCGACGAGGAGAAGACGTCGGAGGAGACGCCGGGTTCACCGAGGAGCGACGCTCCGCTGACCGACTCCACTGAAGGCGGCCTCGACGGCGGCGACCCGGGAGTGGAGGAATAGGCACCCGCCCTACTTGCTCATGCCCGCCGTGAGTCCCGAGACGATCTGCTTCGTGGCCAGGAGGAAGAGCACCACGAGCGGGATCGTCGCGAGCGTCAGCCCGGCGAAGAGCGTCGCCCAGTCGGTCTGGTACTCGCCGAAGAAGCGCGTGATGCCGACGGGCAGCGTGTACGACGACTGGTCGCGGATGAGGATCAGCGGGTAGAAGAAGTCGTTCCACACGGGCACGAACCGGAACACGATGACGGTCGCGATCGCGGGGCGCACGAGCGGCAGGTGCACGCGCCAGAACGTCGCGAACGGGCCGGCGCCATCGAGCCGAGCGGCCTCGTCGAGCTCGATGGGCAGCTGACGGAAGAAGCTCGCCAGCACGAACGTCGAGAACGGGATGCCGAGGGCCCCGTAGACGAGGATCAGGCCCCAGAGGTTCGAGATCATGCCCGCCGCATCGAGCATGAAGAACAGCGGCAGGATCGCGAGGTACACCGGCAACATGAGCCCCGACAGGAACACGCCCTCGAGGGTGGCGAAGAGCTTCGACTTCGTGCGCGCGAACGCGTAGGCCGCGAGCAGGGACACGGCCGTCGAGAGCAGCACGGATGCCACGGTCACGAAGATCGAGTTGACGAAGTACGTGTCGAACGACGCCGTGATCCACGCCTTGCCGTAGCTCGTGAAGTTCGGCGGCAGCGGCAGTCCGAGCGGCTGCCTGGCCATGTCCTGCGTGGTGCGCAGCGAGTTCGACAGCATGAGCAGGAGCGGTGCGATCGAGATCGCGGCATACAGCCAGAGGAACGTGCTCGAGGCGAATCCGCCGAGGGTGGCGCGGCGACCCGCGCGCCGGCTCGGCTCCGAGCCGCCGCGATCGGTCGAGTCATCCGTCGAGATATCGGGTGCGAGCGTCGCGGTCATCAGAACAGCTTCCGTTCCGCCCGGCGCATGTACCAGGTGATCAGCATGGAGAACCCGAAGATGAAGAGGAAGAGGAGCGTGGCGATCGCCGAGCTCGTGCCGATCGCGTTCGACGACCCCGATTCGAACGCCGTGCGATAGAAGAGCAGACTCATCACGTCGGTGGCGCCGGCCGGGTTGCCCTGGGATCCGCCGAGCGCGTAGGGGATCGGGAACGCCTCCATGGCGCCGATGAAGGTGAGCACGCTGACGGTGCCGATGGCGGGCAGCAGCATGGGCAGGGTGATGGCCCGGAACCGCTGCCAGGCGGTGGCACCGTCGATCGACGCGGCCTCGTCGATCTCCTCGGGGATGCCGCCGAGCGCGGCGCCGTACAGCAGCACGGGGAATCCGATCCACTGCCAGGCCGTGACCACGACGACGACCCAGATCGCGGTCTGGGGGTTGCCGAGCCACGGCTGAGCGAGTTCGCCGAGGCCGATGGCCCTGAGCACCGCGTTCACCGGGCCGAACAGGGGCGAGAGCATGAGCGACCAGAGGTAGCCGATCACGAGCGGTGAGACGAGGTACGGCAGCGTGTACATCGTCTGGAAGAAGCGCTTGAACCGCCGGATGCGGTGCAGCAGGGTCGCGAGCCCGAGGCCGATGGTGTTCTGGAAGACCATCGCGCCGACGAACAGCAGCAGGTTGTGCACGAACGCGTTCGGGAGGTCGTCGCGGTAGGGCAGCTGGGTGAACAGCGTGACGTAGTTCTCGAGCCCGACGAAGCCGCCGCGCACGATGCCGGTCCAGTCGAAGAACGAATAGCTGAGGGCCGTGAGCAGCGGGTAGGCGATGAAGATCGAGAAGAGCACGAGTGCCGGGAGCACGAAGACCATGCCCGCCCGACGTGACAGGGTGATGCCGGAGCGTGCGGTGCCGCGGCGTGCCCTGGGCGTCGTGATGGCGGACATGGTCTTCGTTCCTCGTGATCCGGTGGAGCTTCGTGCGTGGGTCGCCGGGTTCACCCGGCTGGGTTACCCGGGCTACTCGCCGGGCGTGAACCACTGCGAGATGCCGGCCTGCAGGGCGGCAGCGGCGGCCGCGGCATCCGTCTGCCCGAGGAACATCTTCTGCACCTCGGCGCCGAGCACCGCGGTGCCCAGCGGCTCACCGTAGCGGAAGTCGACGAGCAACAGGTACGGCGCCTGTCCCTCCTCGTAGTTCGCCCACGCCTCCTTCATGACCTCGTCCTCGTACTCGACGCCCGGGATGGCGGAGAACTGGTTGAGCTCATCGGCGACGAGTTGCCCGAACTCGGGGGTCGCGAACCAGTTGAGCAGCTCGAAGGCCTCGTCCTGGTGCTTCGACTTGGTGTTGACGGCGAAGTTGCCGTCGGCGTACGCCGGCGAGACCGGGGCGTCGAGCACGGCCCCGTCGGGCACCGGCACCTGGTAGGAGCCGAACTCGAGGTCGGGCGCCTGGTTGCGGAAGGTGGCGATCTCGAACGACCCGCCGGGGAACTGGGCGGCCTGGCCCGACGTGAACTGGATCTGGCTGTCGGTGTAGCTCACGCCGACGACGTCGGGCGTCAGGTACTTCTGCACGTCGCTGACGAGCTGCAGCGCGGCGACGTAGTCGGGGTCGGTGAAGTCGGTCTCGCCCGCGAGCACCTTCTCCTCGAACTCCGAGCCGCCGTACCGGGCGCTGCCGATGATGTCGGAGAAGATCGGCAGGATCCAGTCGTCCTTCGCACCGAGCGCCATCGGCGTGACGCCGGCGGCGAGCAGTTTCTCGTTCACCTCGATGAACTCGTCCCAGGTGGTGGGCACCTCGAGTCCATGCTCGTCGAAGATGGCCTTGTTGTAGAACATCTGCAGCGTCTGGGTCGCGAGCGGCACGGCGTACGTCTTGCCGTCGGCCTTGCCCTTGGCGCCCGCGATCACGCTGGGGGCGAACTCGTCGAGGCCCTCGACCTTGTCGTCGATGGGCTCGAGCTGGCCCGCCTCGATGTTCGGCTGCAGCTGGCCGTACGCGCGGACCATCGGCACGTCAGGGCCGTCGCTGCCGGCGAGGCCGGTGGTGAGGATCTGGTTGTACTCCGTGTTCTGGAACGCCTCGAACTCGACCGTGATGTTCGGGTGCTGCTCCTCGAAGACATCGAAGATCCTGTTGTACGCCTCGACGTCTTCGGTGCGCCAGGACCAGACCTTGAGGGTGACCTCGTCGCCCTCCTCGGCGCCGTCGCCGCTCGCGGCGCTCGGCGCGCAGGCGCTGAGCAGGAGGGCGGAGCCGGCCAGCAGGGCCGTCGTGGTGAGGATGCGTCGCCTCATTGGTTCTCCTTCTGTATGGGTGATGACTGCTGTTGGTGCTGACTGCGGGGTGTTGACTGCGGGGGTGGTGCGTCAGGTGTCGGATGCCGCGGCGAGCGCGTCGCGCACGGAGCCCGCGTGATCGGCGAGCAGCATGCGGGCTCGCTCGACCTCGGTGTCGGCCAGTGCGGCGACGAGCGCCGTCTTGAGCTGGCCGTCGGAGGCGCGAAGCAGTTCGCGTGCGGCATCGGGGTCGAGGCCGGCGGCCTCCTCCAGGATGCGCACGGTGCGGCGACGGAGCTTGTCGTTGGTCGCGACGACCGAGACCATGAGGTTCGACCAGGTGCGGCCGACGGCGACCATGAGCCCGGTCGAGAACCCGTTGAGCACGAGCTTCTCCGCGGTCGCGGCCTTCAGTCGCGTCGATCCGGTCAGCACCTCGGGGCCCGTGTCGAGCACGATGTTCGTGTCGGCGAGCGGGCCGAGCGTCGCGTACGGATTGCTCGACACCAGCACGGTGTGAGCGCCGGCGTCGCGTGCCGCGGCGAGCGCACCGCCGACGTAGGGCGTGTTCCCGCTGGCGGCCAGGCCGAACACGACGTCGTCGGCCGTGACGTCCGCTGCGGCGGCACGCCCCTCGGCGTCGGAGTCCTCCGCGTCCTCGACGGCGTTGAGGATGGCGTCGGCGCCACCCGCGATGTGGGCGACGACCCGGCCGGCCTCGAGATTGAACGTGGGCAACAACTCCGCGGCGTCGAGCACACCGAGTCGACCCGAGGTTCCGGCACCGAAGTAGTGCACGTTGCCGCCACGACGGAACCGCTCGGCGGCGACGTCGACGACCTCCGCGAGCTGCGGCAGGATCGCCGCCACCGCGTCGACCGCCACCCGATCGTGCTCGTTGAGGAGCCGGAGCACGTCGACGCTCGCGAGGGCGTCGAGGCGAGCGGATGCCTCGAGCCGGCGTTCGGTCGGGGACACGAGTTCGTCGCCGTCGTGCTGCCGGTCGAGGAGTCGGTGGCTGGGCATTGTGGTGGGGCATCCTTCGGTTCTGCTGGTGCTTCGGACCCAGTATGTACAGAACTGTCGATTTTTGGAAGAGAAGCGACTATTTTTTTCATGTGCCCATTCGAAGACCCTCACTCGACGCGCTCGATGGCGTTCTCGAGGGGGCGTTGGCGGAGGGCGCCTACTCGGCAGCGGTCGCACTCGTCGCCCTCGACGGGCAACCAAGGTACCGGCACGCGGTGGGCTGCATCCGCTCATGGGATGCGCCCGCTGTACCCGCCGATCGCGCGTGGCCCGCGGCGAATGCCTCTACCCGGTTCGATCTCGCCTCGGTGACGAAGCCCATCGTGGCCGCGGCGCTCCTCTCCGAGCTGGAGGCACGCGGTCTCGGGCCGGAGCTGCCCGTCGGGCAACTCCTCGACGAGTTCCGAGACCCTGTGCTCCGCTCCGTGACGATCGCACAGTTGCTCTCGCATACGGCAGGATTCCCGGCGGAGTGGACGGATCGCGAGCCCGACCCCGGTGGCGCGAGGTTCCGGGCTGCGGCCCGACCTGACGCTTCGCCGCGGTCCACGCACCGCTACTCCTGCGTGGGCTACATCTGGGCGGGATTCGTCGCGGAAGCCCTGGCCGGCGCACCGCTCGACGAGGTGGTGCGATCGCGTGTGCTCGACCCGCTCGGCATGACGCAGACCTGCTACCGGCCCGACACCAACCAGCGGCCTGCCATCGCCGCGACCGAGTTCCAGCCCGAGCGCGGACTCGTGCACGGCGAGGTCCACGACGAAACCGCGTGGGCGCTCGGCGGCGTCGTCGGCAACGCGGGACTGTTCGGCACGGCGGGCGACCTGCTGCGATTCGCGGAGGCGCTCCGCCTGGGCGGACGCCTCGACGGCCGTCAGGTGCTCTCCCCGACGGTTGCGGGCGCGCTCGTCACTCCGGTTTCGGTACCCGGCGACCCGGGCTACGGGCAGTCACTCGGCACGCGGCTCGACGAGCCGTGGATGCGAGGACTCGGGCCGCGCACCGCGGGCCACACCGGATTCACCGGGACCGGCTTCGTCACCGAGCCCGGCGGTCGGCGCTCAGTAGTATTCCTCACGAACCGGGTCCACCCGACCCGATCATCGATCGAGCTCCTGGCGCTGCGGGGCCGAGTCGTCGATCTCGCAGCCGGCCTCGGAGGCACCGCATGACCGATGTGTTCATCACCCTCCGGCAGCGCCTTCCGACGCTGAGCAAGGCGGAACGGCGGGTCGCCGAGGCCGTCATCGATCACCCATCGCTCGTCATCGAGTCGACGATCACGCAGCTCGCCGCGGCGTGCGACACCTCGCCCGCCAGCGTGGCGCGGATGTGCCGCGCGGCCGGCTTCGCCGGGTACAAGGAATTCCGCATCACCGTGGCCGCGGCGAACAGCCGCGAGCAGGCGGCGCGCGAGCTGTTCAAGGTGGCGGATGCCGAGATCTCGCCGACCGACTCGATCGCCGACCTGGTGGCGAAGGTGGCCTACC
Organism: Agromyces sp. NPDC052230; assembly: GCF_040679595.1. Taxonomy (NCBI): domain Bacteria; kingdom Bacillati; phylum Actinomycetota; class Actinomycetes; order Micrococcales; family Microbacteriaceae; genus Agromyces; species Agromyces sp. NPDC052230. Next base: position 437,732 of record NZ_JBFAVC010000003.1, read on the forward strand.
AGGAGGCGCGCGCGATCGAGGAGACCGCCCGCGAGATCGACGTGGACGCGCTCGACGCGGTGGTCACGGCCATCCGCAGTGCGCCCCGCATCGACATCTTCGGCGCCGGCTCGAGCGGCCTCACGGCGCAGGACCTGCAGTTGAAGCTGCATCGCATCGGCATCCCGGGATTCTGCTGGTCGGATGCGCACCTCGCCCTGACGTCCGCGGCGATCACCACCCCGGGCAGCGTCGCGATCGGCATCTCGCACACGGGCACGACGCTCGAGACGAACCAGCTCGTCGGCCTCGCCCACGAGCGGGGGGCCGTCACGGTGGCGATCACGAACCATCCGGATTCGCCGCTCGGCCTCGCCGCCGATCACGTGCTGACCACCTCGGCGCGCGAGTCGGGATTCCGCACGGGCGCCATGTCGAGTCGCCTCGCGCAGATGGCGATCGTGGACTTCCTCGTGGTGCGCCTCGTGCAGCAGGACTTCGCCGCGGCGAGCGAGTCGCTGCACAGCACGTACCGGGCGGTGCAGAACCACCGCATCGGGGGAAACGCGGACGCCCGGTAGCCGGGCAGTTCGTTCGGCGTTCGGCGTTCGGCGATCTGCCGCGCGGTATCGCTTCCTCAGCGCCCGCGCGTGATCACGTCGGCGCGATCCGCGACCCACTCGACGAGCGGCATCATCCGCTCCATGAGCTCCTCACCGAGCTCGGTCAGCGCGTACTCGACGCGCGGCGGCACCTCGGGATACGCGGTGCGCTCCACGAGCCCGTCGGCCTCGAGGGTTCGCAGCGTCGAGGCGAGCATCTTCTCACTGACGCCCTGCACCTCGCGGCGCAGTTCGCCCCAGCGGCGGGTCCCGTCGGTGAGGGCGAGCAGCACGAGCACGCCCCACTTGCTCATGATGTGGTCGAGCACCACGCGCGTGGGGCATCCCTCCAGGAACACCTCGCCCGAGCGCTCCCGGATCTCCGTAAGACTTACCACCATGTGGGTACCCTACGTCACGCGGGTACCTTCGCGATGGACGGTGAGGAGGAGGCATCCGCCCCGTCGTCGCTGCGCTGCACGGCCACGCCTCCCTCGTGTCGGTGCCCGCGCGTACCGTGGGCGGCATGAGCAGCGAACTCATCGACCCCACCACGCCCGAGCGCGAGAAGGCGCGCGGCAAGCTCGAACGCGACCTCATCTGCTGGTTCATCACGACGCACCCCGACGGCCGGCCGCACGCCGTGCCGGTGTGGTTCTACTGGCGCGACGGCCACCTGTTCGTCTTCAGTCGCCCCGATGCCGTGAAGGTCGCCCACGTGCGCCGCGGCTCACCGGTGCTCATCCACCTCGAGGGCGGCCGATTCGGCAACGATGTCGTCGTCCTGAACGGAACCGCCGAGATCTCGAACCGCAGCAGCGCCGAGACGCTGGCCGACTTCCGCGACGCCTACGAGGCGAAGTACACCGAGGCGATCGCCGACTACGGCATGTCCCTCGATGAGATCGTCGAGATGTTCAGCACGGCGATCGTGTTCACGCCCGAGCGCCTGCTGGCGTGGTGAGCGGCCGGCCGCGGCATCCGCTCGGTGCCATGTCGGTCGTCGCGCGTAGCGTCGCCGCCATGACGCAGCCCGTTCCCCAGCCGTTCGAACTCCACGTGCCCGACGATGAGCTCGACGACCTCCGAACCCGCCTCTCGCGCACGAGGATCCTCCCCGACTCCCCGCGGCGACCCGCCTCGGGCATGAGCGCCGCCTACCTCCGCGAACTCGTCGACACGTGGCTGACCTGGGACTGGCGCTCGCGCGAGGCGTGGCTCAATCGGCATCCGCAGTTCATCGCGCAGGTGGGCGACACGGCGCTGCACTTCGTGCACCAGCGATCCGAGCGAGCGGATGCCCCGGCACTCCTCGTGATGCACGGCTGGCCGCACACCTTCGCGCTGCAGCTCGACTTCGCCGACCTGCTGCCCGACTTCCACGTCGTGGTCGCGAGCATGCCGGGGTTCGCGTTCTCGTCGCCCTACGCGGAGGGGCCGATGACCGAGACCCGCATCGCCTCCACCATGCACGCGCTCATGACCGACGTACTCGGCTACGACCGGTACGTCACCTACGGGGAGGATGTCACGGCGAACGTCAGCGACCTCATCGCCGCGAGCTACCCCGAGCAGGTGATGGGCATCGTGGCGACGCACGCGCACTTCCCCTCGAATGAGGAACGCGAGGCATTGACGGATGCCTCGGAGCGCGAGTTCTTCGCCGAGCTCGCGGCTCGGCATGGCACCGACGGCGCCTACGGGCACGTGCAGGCCACCCGCCCAGACACGCTCGCGGCTGCGCTCAACGATTCCCCGGCAGGACTGCTCGCGTGGCTCGCCGAGAAGCTCGTCGAGTGGAGCGATACACCCGCCGGCGATCCGTCGGCGGTCGAGCGTCGCATCTCGCGCGACCGGATCCTCACCGAGGCGATGGTCTACTGGGTCACCCAGAGCATCGGCTCGTCGTTCCGCCCGTACTACGAGGGGGCGGATCAGGCCGGGCCGATCCCGCCGACCTCGGTGCCCGCGGCGGTGTTCATCCAGCGGCATGAGGCGGAGTACCCCGAGTCGCTCGCGCGGTCGCACTACCGCGGCCTGCGCGTGTTCGATCGGCTCGAGGAGGGCGGCCATTTCACGGTCGCCGAGGTTCCTGAGGAGATGGCGGCGCGGATGCGGGCGTTCGTGGGTTCGCTGGGCTGAGTCCTGCGGGCGTGACCTGGGCCGGGCCGGGCGCGCGCCTGGGCCGGGCTGGGCCGGCGCCGGTGCCTGACGCGCGGCGGCGCATCAGTCAACCCCCGCGCGGCGCTGTCGGAGGCCACGTAACCTGCGGGCAGAACCGGAGAAAGGACGATCGCAATGACTGTTGCACGTGACCTGATGACTCCCGACCCGAAGTGCGTGAAGGAGAACCAGACCCTCGTCGAGGCCGCCCGCATGATGCGCGAGCTCGACGTCGGCGCGCTGCCGATCTGCGGCAACGACGACCGTCTGAAGGGCATGCTCACCGACCGCGACATCGTGGTGAAGTGCATCGCCGACGGCGGCGACCCGACATCGGTGACCGCCGGAAGCCTCGCCGAGGGCAAGCCCGTGACGATCGGCGCCGACGATGACATCCGCGAGGCACTCGAGGTGATGCAGGAGTACCAGGTGCGTCGCCTCCCGGTGATCGACGGGCACGACCTGGTCGGCATCATCAGCCAGGCAGACATCGCACGCGAGCTGTCGGCGACCGCCACCGGCGAGACCGTCGCGGAGATCTCGGAGGACTGAGTCCGGAGAACGGGTCGGCGGCTCGGAAACGAGGGTTCCGAGCCGCCGACAACGAAGTGCTGAAAAGCGTCGGGCGCCTCAGTCGCCGCAGATACCCCTGGCGGTCTCGTTCTTGCCCTGGCCGCCGATTGCCTTGACGACGTCTCCGACGTTCGTGAATCCGAGGGCGCCTTCGGTGTTGATGGTCTTGTGCACCTGGCCGAAGCAGGCAGCGTCGGCGGGCGCGGCGTGGGCGGTACCGGCGACGCCGAACGTGGCGAGAGCGGCGATGAATCCGGTGGCGAGAATGCGCTTCATTGGTCTTCCCCTTCAATCGGCGGGTGCGAATTGACCCGATACCACTGACTTCTCCTCCCAGCCCCGCTTCGGATGCACTTCGTCGCACAATTCTTGGTCCGGCGTCGAGGAGCGCGCGCACCTGAGGGCTGAGCCGAGCTGCTCGAGCGCGTCGCGCGGGCTGGTCATGGACCCGTCTCGCAGCACCCACCGACACTCATTCGAATCGAAAACGCCAGATCAGTCCGTGAATAGCTTGCGCACAACCGCGCCTGTGGAGGACGAGTCGCGCCCCGCCCCTACCACTCCGCCAACCACGCCCGAATGACCGCGATCACCGCGTCGCGCTTTCCGTCGAGCTCTGCGCCAGCGGGCAGCGCGAGGCTGGCCCGGATGTCCGAGTGCCACGTGAGCAGCCCGTCGGGGTCGCCGGTGAAGGTGGGCGCTGCACCCTTGTCTTCGGCGCGCTCGGTACCGAAGTGCAGGATGAGCCGCACCGGCCCCTTGCCGACCGCGTTGACCGTGAGCCGGTCGACGTCGTCGAGCGTGTAGTTCGGCGAGTTCCACTTCACGATCTCGGTCAGCCGCGGCTCGGCCTCGCGCACGATCTCGCGCAGCGTCTCGACCTCCGCCCGTCGCTCGGGGGTCAGTGCGGCGAGGTAGTCATCAACGGTGGCGAAGCGCTCGGTCGGCGTGAGGCGATGCTAGGCCCGGGACGAGAACCGCACGTGAAGCTTGTGCAGGAGAACTGCGGCGAGATCTCTGCTCAGGCAGGGATAGCGCCCATTCTCCTTCACAAGCTGCCACCCGGCCGAGACCCCGCCCGATCGACGGATGCCGCCGCGCGCGCCCGGTTGGCGGATGTCACAAATCAACGCCGAGATCTGTCGTATGTAGTGAACGAAGATCAAGGAGCAGTACATGCGAAGAATCGTGATCGTGGGCGGCGGGTACGCCGGCTTCTACACGGCCTGGAAACTCGAGAAGCGGCTGAGGCCGAGCGAGGCCGAGCTGGTGATCATCGACCCGCGCCCGTACATGACCTATCAGCCCTTCCTCCCGGAGGTCGCCGCCGGCTCGATCGAGGCACGCCATGCCGCGATCTCGCTGCGGGCGCACCTCAAGCGCACGCGCATCATCGCCGGCAGCGCGACGATGATCCGGCACGCCGAGAAGACCGTCACGGTGCGACCGGCCGACGGCCCCGACTTCATCGTCGACTACGACGTCATCGTGGTCACGGCCGGCGCCGTCACGCGCCTGCTGCCGGTCCCCGGCGCCGATCAGGTGGCCATCGGCATGAAGCACGTCGAGGAGGCCGTCGCGATCCGCGATCGCCTGCTGACGGCGTTCGACCGCGCCTCGGCGATGGACCTCGGACCGGAACGGAGCCGGCTCCTCACGTTCGTGTTCGTCGGGGGCGGGTTCTCGGGCGTCGAAGGGTTCGGAGAACTGCTCTCGCTGGCCACGTCGCTGCTGCGGTCGTATCCCGAGATCCGCTTCGAGGAGCTCGCGTTCCACCTCGTCGAGGCGAACGACCGGATCCTCCCCGAGGTGACGGATGCCCCGGGGCGCTGGGTCGTCGACGCCCTGCGAGCCAGGGGTGGGCACGTGCACCTCGAGACCCTCGTGCTCTCGGCCACCGACGGGCACGTCGTGCTCTCGGACGGCGAGGAGTTCGACGCCAACCTCATCGTCTGGACGGCGGGCAACGCCGCGCACCCGGTCATCTCGAAGCACACCGACCTGCCGACCGACGACCGCGGCCGCGTCATCGTGCGCGCCGACCTCCGCGTCGGCACGGCCGACCACCCGGTTGCCGACGCGTGGGCGGCCGGAGACAACGCGGCCGTGCCCGACCTGGCTTCGCCCGTAGCGGGTGCGCTCACCGTGCCGAACGCCCAGCACGCCGTGCGGCAGGGCAAGCGCCTGGCCGCCAACATCGCGGCCACCCTGCACGGCGAGCTCCCCCGCGACTACCGGCACGAGTCGCTCGGCGTCGTGGCGACCCTTGGGCTCGGCCGGGGCATCTTCCAGTACAAGCGCCTCGTGATCACCGGCCTGCTCGCCTGGCTGATGCATCGCGGCTACCACGTGCTGGCGATCCCCACGTGGGAGCGGAAGATCCGCGTGCTCCTCGTCTGGCTCTCGGCGCTCGTCGCCGGCCGCGACATCATCTCGCTGCTCTCGGTGCAGGACCCTCGCGGCGCGTTCGTCTCAGGAGGTGTTCCCCATGCCCGTTGAGCGCCGAGCACCACGCCCCTCCGCGACCGATCGGCTCGCGGCATCCGTCGCCGACGCCACCGTGTTCGGCAGGCGTATCGCCGACGTCTCGGCCGCGCTTCGCCGACGCACCGTGCCGAACCACTGGACGAACCTGTTCGGCGTGGTGACCTTCGCCTCCATCGTGGTCGTGCTGGTCACCGGCGTGATCCTCATGTTCTGGTACACGCCGTCGAGCGCGACGACGACGTACACCGGCGGATACGCCCCGCTGCACGGTGCCGAGGTGTCGAAGGCGTACGCATCGACGATGCGGATCTCGTTCGACATCCCGGGCGGCCTGCTCATCCGGCAGGCGCACCACTGGGCAGGGCTCCTCCTGCCCGCGTCGATCATCATGCAGCTGCTCACCACGTTCTTCACGGGCGGCTTCCGCCGGCCCCGGCGCGGGATGTGGGTGCTGCTGTTCCTGATCTTCATCGTCGCGCTCATCGGCGGCTGGAGCGGCTATGCGCTGCCCGACGACATGCTGTCGGGCACCGGTCTGCGCATCGTGGAGGGCATCGCGCTGGGCATACCGGTGGTGGGCACCTGGCTCACGTTCCTGCTGTTCGGCGGGCAGTTCCCGGGCGAGATCATCGAGCACCTGTATCCGCTGCACGCGGTCATCGTGCCGGCACTGCTCATCGCGCTCGTCGCGCTGCGCGGGCTCGCGGCGTGGCACCACAAGCCGCCCCAGTTCCCGGGCTTCGGCCGCACCGAGCGGAACGTCGTCGGCGTACCCCTGTGGCCGACTGCGGCCGCCCGCGCCGGCGGACTCTTCATGATCGTCGGCGGGCTGGTGCTGCTCATCTCGGCGACGGTGACGGTGAACCCGATCTGGCTGTACGGCCCGGCCGCGCCGGGGGATGCGTCGGCGGGGAGCCAGCCCGACTGGTACACGGGCTTCCTCGACGGGGCGCTTCGGCTCGTGCCGCCGGGCTGGGAGATCGTCTGGCTCGGCCGCACCTGGACGCTCGCGGTCATCGTGCCCCTCGCGGTCGTGACCGTGTACCTCCTCGCGATCGCCGTCTACCCGTTCGTCGAGGAGTGGGCCGCGGGATCGCGCGATCGCCGCGAGCACCACCTCCTCGAGCGCCCTCGCAACGCGCCGACGCGCACCGCGATCGGGGTCGCCGGCATCGTCTTCTACGGCACCCTCTGGATCGCCGGTAGCGCCGACCTCATCGCCACGCACTTCAGCGTGACCTTCGAGCACGTGATCCTGCTGCTGCAGGTGACCCTCCTGCTCGGCCCGGCCCTGGCGTTCATCATCACGCGCCGGGTGTGCCTTGCGTTGCAGCGCAAGGACACGGAGTTGCTCCTGCACGGCTACGAGACCGGGCGCCTCGTGCGGCTGCCCGGCGGCGAGTACGTCGAGGTGCATCGGCCGATCGCCGAGTTCGAGCGCTGGCGCATCGGCATGGTGGAGTCGCAGCGGCCGCTCGACCTGCGGCCCGACGAACGCGGACGCCTTCCGCTCGCGCGGCGGATTCGCGTGCGGGTCTCCCGGTTCTTCTTCGAGGACCGCGTCGAGGTGGGGACGCTGCGTCGTGCGCTCGAGGCCGGTGCGGTCGAGAGCGGGCATGAGGTGACGGATGTCGCGGCGTTGAAGGATGTCGCGAGCTCGGAGACGGATGTCGCGGGCTCGACGGATGTCGCGGGCGCCGCGGCATCCGCTGACCGAGACCGTGCCGACCTCGCGACCGGCGGCATTCCCGTGCGTCGCTGACCAAGCCGCTCGCCGCGCGTCAGTCCCATTCGGTGGCGCGCGGCGTGCGGTGGCCACCGCCGGTGTCGAGGTCGTCGCCGGCCTCGAGGTAGGGGCCGCCGCTCTCGGTGATGTTCGCGCCCTCGAAGAACGGATCGACCCCGAGCTCGCGGGCGTGCTCGGCACGCAGCCGCGCCTGCTCGTTCGCGTCGTCGGCGAAGTCGCGGTCGTCGCGGAAGTCGCGGTCGTCGCGTTCGGTGGGGTCGCTCATGTGATCCTCCTCGATCGGTGCGTTCAGGGTAGGTCGCGCATTGCGCCGCCGCAGCGGGGTTGACCTCCGGATGTCTCAGCCGATGTCGATCTCGGGCTCAACCCGTTCGACGTCTGAGTAAGGTCGGCGCCGACGGCGCCATGACGAAAGGATCCACTGATGACGCAGTACTTCCTGACCATGCCCCACGACTCGGCGACCGAGCCGACGATGGCGTCGTTGCAGGAGTTCGACCCTGCCGGGCTCGCCGCCGTGATGGCCGCGGTCGACGAGTTCAACACCGCCCTGAAGGATTCGGGCGCGTGGCTGTTCGCCGGCGGGCTCAACCCGCCCTCGACCGCGAAGACCGTCGACGCCACATCGAACGGAACACGTGTGCTCGACGAGCCGTTCGTCGAGGCGCCGTCGTACGTCGGCGGTTTCTGGGTGATCGAGGCGGCCGACGAGGCATCCGCCATCGAATGGGCGACCAGGGCGTCGGCCGCAGTGCAGTCCCGCATCGAGGTGCGCGCGCTGCAGGAGGCGCCCGAGGCGTAGTGGGCGGATACCTCGGCCCCGCGGGTTCGGTTGGGCCGAGGCATCCGTCGAACTCAGAAACGGCCGGTCAGGCCGACCCGCGGGCCTCAGACGGCGGGGCGGCCCTTCATCGACTGGTCGCGGATGAGCCGGGCGACGTGCGAGCGCAGGTGCACGAAGTCCTCGAGCTCGCGGGTGCTCACCTGGTCGCGTGGGTACGGCAGGTCGATGTCCAGGCTCTCGACGATCGTCGACGGCGACTTCGAGAGCACGAGCACGCGGTCGGCGAGGTAGATGCTCTCGTCGATGTCGTGCGTGACGAAGAGGATCGTCATGCCGAACTGCTTCCGCACCGCGAGCATGAGGTCCTCGAGCTCGGCACGGGTCTGCGCGTCGACGGATGCGAACGGCTCGTCCATGAGGAGGATCGCCGGACGGTACGCGAGCGCCCGGGCGATCGCGACGCGCTGCTGCATGCCGCCCGAGAGCTGCCACGGATACTTCGCCCCGGCCTCGCCGAGCCCGACGGCGTCGAGGCTCTCCTGGATGCGGGCGGCCCGCTCCGCCTTCGGCAGGTTGCGTGGCAGCACGTAGGCGATGTTGCCCGCGACCGTGCGCCACGGGAAGAGCGAACGGCTGTAGTCCTGGAACACGAGCGCGAGGTCGCGCGGCACGCCCGTCACCGGTTCGCCCTCGAGACGCACCTCACCGCGCGTCGGCTTCATGAGCCCGGAGAGGCAGCGCAGCATCGTCGTCTTGCCGCAGCCCGACGGCCCGACGATGGAGACGAACGCGCCCTCGGGCACCGTGAAGTCGAGCTTCCCGATCGCCTCGAACGGCTGCGCGCCCTGGTAGACGTGGCCGAGACCTTCGATCGTCAGCAGATCGGTCCCTGTCGTCTGGATGCTCATGACACTCCTTCTCGTGAACCCCGATGCCACCTCGTGATGCGCGTTTCCACGGCGGACAGGATGGCGTTGAGGACGTAGCCGAGGATTCCCAGCAGCAGGATTCCGGCCCACATGTCGACCATCCGATAGGTGCGCTGCGCACCGAGGATGATATTGCCGATGCCGTCGGGGCGCCCCACCATCTCCGAGATCACCATCATGATGATCGCGACGGAGAGTGCCACCCGCATCCCGGCGAAGATCTTCGGCGACGCGCTCGGCAGCACGATCCCGAAGAACCGCTTCCGCCAGTCGAACTCGAACACGCGGCCGGTATCGAGGTGCAACTGCTCGACGCTGCGGACCCCGTCGATCGTGTTGAGCACGACCGGCCAGATGACCGCGAACGCGATGAGCGTCACCCGCATCTCATTGCCGAAGCCGAGGAGGATGAAGAACACCGGGATGAGCGCGGGCGGCGGGATGGCGCGGACGAAGTGGATGATCGGCTCCACGAAGTCGCCGACGACCTTGCTGCGCCCGATGGCGACGCCGAGCAGCACGCCGAACACGACCGCAGCGGCCCAGCCGCCGAGGAGCCGGGAGAGGCTCGGCAGGATGTTGGTCGCCACCGACTCGGTGAGGAAGAACGTCGACGGCGGCCCCGAGAACCAGAGTTCGAAGAAGCGCTCGACGATGCGCGACGGCGGTGGGAAGAAGAGGTTGTTCGCGAGACGCGCGGCGAGCTCCCAGACGAGGCCGATCGCGAGGAGCGCCCCCCAGCGGACGGCGAAGTCCTGGAGACGACGGGAGCCCTTCGCGGAACGCCGTCGCGTGGGACGCGAAGGTGTGGCGAGCGACACCGTGTCCACGCTCGTTCCGAGGTTCACTGGATCGGTCCTTCCGGTGGTCACTTCGACGCACCTCCCGTCGGGCGCAGTGCCGTCTGCCAGCCGAGGAACCGCCGCTCGATGAGCTGCAACAGGAAGTTGATGATGAGACCGAGGAGGCCCGCGATGATGGTCGCGGCGAACACGAGGTCGGGCCGGTTGCCGGTCGAGGAGGCATCGAGCATCCACCGACCGAGCCCGTTGGAGGCACCCGCGAGCAGTTCCGCGCTGATCGCGACGATGAGGGCGACGGATGCCGCGATCCTGATGCCGGTGAAGATGAACGGCATCGCGCTCGGCAGCGACACGGTGAGGAGCGTCGACAGCCGGCCGTGGCCGAAGCTCTTGGCCGTCAGCTTCGCGATGGGGTCGACGTCGTGCATGCCGTAGATGGTGTTGAAGAGCACCGGCCACGAGGTGGAGAAGACGATGAGCGCGATCTTCATCTCGGCGTCGTTGCCGAGCACGAGCATCGCGAGCGGGATGAGCGCGACTGAGGGAATCGGGCGCAGGAACTCGATCACGGCACGGCTGCCGGAGTAGGCCGCGCGGGATGACCCGAGCAGCACCCCGATCGTCACCGAGACGACGATGCAGATCGCGAGGCCGATCGCCCAGGCGTAGAGCGTCGCTCCGACCTGGACGAGGAACGACGGGGTGACGAGCAGCTCGACCACGCGGAGCAGCACCAGCGACATCGGAGGCAGGAACGTCTCACTGACGATCCCCGACCGCGAGATGAGTTCCGCGATGACGAAGAGCGCCGCGAACCCGGCAGCTCCGCGCAGCAGCGTCGTTCGACGCGATGCGGTGCTTCGCGTCCGACGCCGCCCGAACGGGGGCGCGGAGGTGGTGCTGGACAATCGTCGCTCCTTCTCCTGCATGGTCATGGGAGGTCCTCGGGACCCGGTGAAACACCGGACCCCGAGGACCGAGAGGTCACTCGCCTTGCCAGGCGTACTGCGAGAGGTCGTCGAGCGGCTCGTCGAGCAGGCCCCATTCGACCATGAGCTCCATCGTGAGCTCGGCGCCCTCGAGGTCGGGCGTGCCGTCCTCGACGAAGCTGGGCAGCACGAGCTCACCGGCGAGCTCGGGGGTGAGCGTCGTGAAGGTGGGCAGGATGTCGATGACGACCTGCGGGTCGTCGATCGCGAGCTGCGTCGCCTTGTCCATCGCCCGCACGAACGCGGCGACGGCCTCGGAGTTCTCCTCGGCGAACTTCTTCGAGGTGTTCCAGTTGATGAGCGGCATGTTCGACTGGTCCTCGTTGCAGACCGACGGGTACATGATCGGCACGAGGCCCTCGGCTGCGCCGATCGTGATGAACGGCTCGGGCACGAAGCCTGCGGCGATGCGGCCCTGGCTGACGGCCGCGCCGACCTCGGGGAACGGCACCTCGACGAGCTCGTACTCATCGGGGCCGACGCCCGCGCTGTCGAGGCAATCGCGGATCTGCAGCTCGGTCGCCGACTGGAGCGTGTTGACCGAGATGGTCTGACCGCGCAGGTCCTCGGGGCCCTCGATGCCGGAGCCCTCCTTCGCGATCATGCCGTTGATGCCCTCCTTCGAGGAGTCGGTGCCTTCGCGCACGACTTGGATCTCGAGCCCCTGCGACACCGCCGAGAGCGTGTTGGCCCAGGTGGCGGAGCTGAAGTCGAGCTCACCCGACACGAGCTGGGTCACGCCGACGGCACCACCGGCGATGATCTCGATCGTGACGTCGAGGCCCTCCTCTTCGAAGAAGCCCTCCTCTTGCGCGATGTACAGCGGGGCGTAGTCGCCGGCGGGAAGCGTGCCGACGGTGATGGCGATGGGCTCGGCGGGGTCAGGCGCGGGGCCTTCTCCGCCGCCATCGCCGCCGCCGCCGGAGCATCCGGCGAGCAGGACGGTGGTGGACACGAACGCTGCTGCGGCGATCAGTCTCTTACGAGGGAACGTCATTGCTCTCCTTGGGTCTCTTCATCGAGATGGTGCCCGGCAGCGCTCGCCGGCGCGGGTATCTCAGGCTACCTGAAACACTTGGTTGGGTCAAGCATTCCGCGACGTCGCCAGGCCGAGCACGCGAATGGCGTTCTCCTTGAGGATCCTCGGCCGCGCCCCGTCCTTGATCGGCAGCTGCGCGAAGCCCGCCATCCACCGGTCGGGGCTGAGCGCAGGGTAGTCGGAGCCGAACAGCATCCTGTGCTGCAGGATGCTGCCGGCCTGCCGTACGAGGTCGGGTGAGAAGTACTTCGGCGCCCACCCCGAGAGGTCGATGTAGACGTTCGCCTTGTGCGACGCCATCGAGAGCGCCTCGTCCTGCCACGGCACCGAGGGGTGGGCGAGGATGATCGTCAGGTTGGGGAAGTCGGCGGCGACGTCGTCGAGAAGCATCGGATTCGAGTACCGCAGCTTGATGCCGTACCCGCCTGGGAGCCCGGCACCGACCCCGGTCTGTCCGGTGTGCACCACGATCGGCACGCCGAGCTCTGCGATCGCCGCCCAGAGCGGCGAGTACGCGGGGTCGCTCGGGTCGAAGCGCTGGATGCTCGGGTGGAACTTGAACCCGCGCACGCCGTGGTCGGTCGCGAGTTCGCGCGCGAGGTCGATCGCCGCCTCCCCCGTCGTCGGGTCGACGCTGCCGAAGGGGATGAGCACGTCGGGATGGCGAGCGGCGCCCTCCGCGATCTCGACGCTGCTGTTCGGGATGACCCCCATCGCGGTGCGCGCGTCGACGGTGAACACGACGGCCGCCATCGAGCGCTCGCGGTAATACGCTGCGAGGTCGTCGATCGAGAGCGCCGGCGTGCCCTGCCCGAAGTAGCGGTCCATCGCATCCAGCAGGTCGGCCGGGAGCGACCGCCGCCCGGTGCTGTCGAACTGCACGTGCACGTGCGTGTCGATCGCGCGGACCGCGTCGATGTCGATCGCCGGCTCGTACCGCATCATGCCGAGACGCCGTGCTCGAGGGTGCGACGGCGGAGCTCGGCGAGGTCGAGCTTGCCGGTCGGGCTGCGCTCGAGGTCGCCGACGATGAGCAGCCGGCGCGGCTTCTTGTAGCCGGCGAGCTCGGTGCCGACGTGGGCTGCGACATCCGCTGCCGAGAAGCGATCCGGATGCTCCACCGCGATCGCCGCGGCGACGACCTCGCCCCAGCGCTCGTCGGGCACGCCGTAGACGACCGCGTCGAGCACGCCGGGGAAGCGCAGGAGCGACTCCTCGACCTCGGCCGGGTACACCTTCTCTCCGCCGGTGTTGACGACAGTCGCTCCACGGCCGAGCAGCTCGATGAAGTGGTCCTCCTCGACGCGCACGAGGTCGCCGGGAATGATGTGCCGCTTGCCGCGGATCTCGACGAAGTTCGCGGCCGTCTTCTCGGGGTCCTTGTAGTAGCCCTTCGGCATCCCGCCGGTGAAGGCCACCTTGCCGACGGAGCCGGGGATGTCCTGCACCTCCTCCTGCGACTCGTCGAGCACGACGGTGCCGGGCGTGAGCTGGAACTTCACCGGCAGGTCATCGGCGGAGCGCGTGATGCCGAGGCCGAGCGCACCGCCCTCGGTCGAGGCGAGGATGTCGGTGATCACCAGGTTCGGGGCGAGCGCGTGCAAGCGGGCCTTCGTCGAGTCGCTGAAGCGCATCCCCGACGAGAGGATCGACTGGAGCTCGGGGAGCTCGGTGATCCGGGCCTCCTCCGCAGCCTCGAGGAGCGGGATCGCGATGGCGTCTCCCGCAACGGCGACGCGGGTCACGCCCTCGTCGAGGATGGTGCGGATCGCGAGCGCCGGGTCGAATCTCGCCGTCGGCAGCACGACGATCGTGCCGCCGAGCAGCAGGGCGTTGATCACCGTCGTGAGCGCCGTGCCGTGCATGTACGGCGAGAGGGCGAGCGCGACGATGCGCCGCGACTCCGGCCCCGTCGCGAGCCGCACGACGTCGTCGGCCGTCTCGGGGATGGGGAGCCCCGCGGTGAGGTAGGCGTTGTAGACCTGCATCGAGAGCATCTGGCGCGCGCCCCAGACCGCGGCCTTCGGCGCCCCGGTCGTGCCGCCGGTGTAGATGAAGAAGTCGCCGTCGACCGGGTCCTCGTAGGGTTTCGGCTCTCGGTCGGCGAAGGTCGCGAAGTCGAGCGCGCCGGGGAGGAGCGGCGTGGCGACATCCTGAACCTGCAGCAGTTCGATGGGGCGGCCCAGCAGGGCGACCGCCTCGGCGACCATCGCGGCGTAGCTCGCCGCGTAGACCAGCGCGGTCGAGTCGGAGTCGTCGAGGAGCGCCGCGATCTCCCGCGCGCGGTACCGGAAGTTGAGCGAGACGGGGACGACCCCGACCCGGAGGCTGCCCGCGAAGGTGAGCAGCCACTCGGGCCGGTTGTGCATCAGGATCGAAACTTTGTCGTCGCGCCGCACTCCCAGCTCGTCGAGCAGCGTCGCGACCCGGGCGGCGGCGTCGTCGAACTCGGCGTGGCTGAGTCGGGACTCCCCCACCGTGACGATCGCCGGTCGGTCGGGATCCGCGAGGGCGATGCGGTGCCAGAGGTCGGCGTAGTGACCCTGCACGGTCAGTCCATCGGGGCGAAGGTCGGGCCGGACGGCTGGGCTCGGGCGCTGAGCTCGCTCTCCCACACCTGCCGGATCCCATCCGGGGTCCAGCCGCCGTCGGCGTCGCGCGTCTCGAGAACCGCCGGGTGCGAGTAGAGCGTCAGGCGATCGCCGCCGAGGCCGATCGCCTGCCCGGTGATGCCCGACGACGCGTCGGAGGCGAGCCACACGATGAGCGGCGCGACATCCTCGGGCGAGCCGAGGGCGTGCTCGCGGCGCACGACGGGCGGTAGCGGCTCCCCCTCGAGGAAGCGCTGGTAGACCTCCTGGTAGATCGGCATCGTGCCCGTCATCTCGGTCATCGCCGTCGGGATGACCGCGTTGACGGTGACCCCGGCGCGCGCGAGTTCGAGCGACCAGGTGCGAGCCATCGCGACGAGGCCGGCCTTGCACGCGGCGTAGGCGGTCTGCCCGAAGCTCCCGAACTGCCCGGCGGGTGAGCCGATGAGGATGATGCGACCGCCCTCGCCGGATTCACGGAAGTGGTTGGCGGCGGCGCGACCGCACGTGAACGAGCCGCGCAGATGGGTCGCGACGACGACGTCGAAGTCCTCGTCGGTCGCCTTCCACATGACCCGGTCGCGCAGCACACCGGCGTTCGCGATCATCGCGTCGAGCCGGCCGAACTCGGAGACGGCCGTGGCGACGAGCCGGTCGGCGGTCTCCGCCGGCCCGACCGGCGCGACCACGACGGCAGCGCGACCGCCGGCCGCGCGGACGAGCTCGGCGGTCTCCTCGGCGGAGTCCGCGTCGACGTCATTGACGACGACCGCGGCGCCGGCGCGGCCGAGTGCGACGGCGTACGCGCGGCCGAGACCGCGGCCGCTCCCCGTGACGACGGCCACCCTGCCGGTGAGGTCCTCGGCGCTCATCGGTAGTACCTCAGCACCATGTCGGCGACGCAGGCCGGCTTGCTGCCGCCCTCGATCTCGAACGTCACGCGGGGGAAGATCTGGTAGCCGCCCTCGATCTCGTCGACCTTGAGGATCTCGCCGACGACGCGGACGCTCGAGCCCACGGCGACCGGGGCGGGGAACCGCAGCCGGTCGAGTCCGTAGTTGATGCCCACCCCGAAGTCGGTCACCTCGAACACCTCGGCCATGAGCGGCACGACGAGGCCGAGCGTGAGGTACCCATGCACGATGGTGCCGCCGAAGGGCGTGCCCTTCGCGAATTCCTCGTCGAGGTGGACCGGGTTCGTGTCGCCCGACAGCCCGGCGTACGCCGTGACCTCGCTCTGGTCGATCCGCCGCCACGACGACGGGCCGAACGATCGGCCGGCCGTCTCGGGGAGGCGATCGATGGGGACGCTGATGCTTCCGTTGTGATCCGACGTCATGCAGTTGACTCCTATGCACCGTTGCAAACTTGATTCAGGTTACCTGAAACTGCTGTGAGATGTCGAGATGGCTCCGGATGGCCCGGGGCCGAACGCATCGTCGTCTGAGGCGAGCGGATGCCGCGGCCACGGCACCGGCCACGGCCACGGCCACGGCCGATCCGATCAGTGCGTCTCAGGTCGGGGCACCGCCACGATGTTGAAGAGCTCATCGAGCCCGACGAAGTCGTGCGGGTTCGCCGTGTACAGGGGAAGCGATTGCGCCGCGGCGATCGCGGCGATCATGAGGTCGGCGATTCTGCGCCTCGGCGTGCGTCCGATCGCCTGGACCGCCGCGGAGATGCGGCCGAATGCTCGAGCGGCATCCGCATCGAAGGGAATCGGGTCGAACTCGTGCTCGACTCGCTGCAGCAGGTCGGTGCGTCGCGCCCGCTCCGCCGCTTCGTCAGCGTCGACCCGGAGGAGATGGACGCCGGCCGAGAGTTCTGCCAGCGTCACGGCACTGATCGCCATTTCGGCGGGCAGGTGGTCGGGGTCGATCCAGCGACGCAGAATCACGATGTTCGTGTCGAGAAGCCCGCGTTCATTCTCAGCGGGCATACGGATCGTCCAGCGCCGAGTCGATGACCGCCTCTTGGTCGGCACGGAATCGCTCGGGGTCGATCGCAGGCGCGGAGCGCGACATGGCGGCGAACTCCGATCGCGTGACGAATCTGCGCCGCTTCCGCAGCGGGATGAGCTCGCCGATCTCGTGCCCGTCACGCGTGACGGTGAACGATTCGCCGCGCTCGACGGCGTCCATGATCTCGCGAGATCGCATGCGCAGGTCGCGCTGACTGATCTGACCGGACATAATGGAAGCGTAGCACTCGGTAGCACCGCGTGCCACAGCGTCGAGTGGCGCACTCATGCAGCCACCCCCCGCCGCACAATCACGCGATCAACGAGCCGTTCGACGATCGTGCCCTCGGCGAACATCCCGGCGATCGCCGTGAGGTTCCACGCCTGGGCGACGGCGTCGAAGTCGCACGTGCAACCGAGCTTGTGCTTGAACCGATGCGTGGCGTCGAGGCAGTCGACGTACGTCTCAAGATCGAGCCCGGGCACCGCACGCACGATCGCGGTCGTCGTGACCTCGTCGCTCGTCATGCCGCGGAACGTGATGCCGCAATCACACGAACCGTATGGGCGTCGCGCACTGTAGGGGCACGCCTCGATCATGTAGACGAACTCGCCCTCGACGCATCGCATCACGTCGGTCGATCTCGTACCCTGGGCGACACTGGTCGCGACCAGCACCTTCATGTTCCTCTCCGACCCCGGCACGAGCTCTGCGAGTATGTGCTCGGCACGATACGCGGAGCCTCCGACATCGCAACGCGATTCCGCGAACCGAACCCCGTGGCTTGACGTAGCGACGGCGATGACCCGCGCCCCCCTCCTGGTGGTGGGCGCGGGCCACGACTCCGGCACGTCAGGCCGCGGCGTACTGGGGACGCCCGGCCGGCCGGAGGACCTGGGTCGTCACACCCTTCGAGTCGACTCGCGACTCGACTAGGTCGAGCGCGAGATCGGGCCCGGCCTCGGGGAACAGCCTCGCGCCCTGACCGACGATCACCGGGACCACGATGAGCGTCATCTCGTCGACGAGATCGTGCTCGAGCAGCCACCTGATCAGGAGGCCACTGCCGTGTACCTGCAGCTCACCGCCGGGCCTGGCCTTCAGTTCCCTGAGGGCCGTCGCGAGGTCGCCCCGGAGCACGGTCGTGCCCTCCCAACGTGGCGCGGTGAGCGTGGTCGAGGCGACGTACTTGGGCGCCTCGTTCAGGGCCACGCCGATCGGGTGCGCGCGCATCTGGTCGATGGTTCCCCACGAGCCGGCGAACATCTCGTAGGTGTGCCGGCCGAAGAGGAACGCCCCTGCGCGCCGGTAGGTCTCGGTGATGAACGCCCTGGTCTCGTCGTCGCCCTTTCCGAGGGCCCATCCGCCACGCTCGAATCCGTTCCTGCGGTCATCCGATGCACCGCCGTTTCCCTGCATCACTCCGTCGATGGTGACCTGCGTCATCGTCGTCAGCTTCATGTCGTCGTTCCTTCCCTGGCCCGAGTGCGCCCCGTGTGGGCGGCCTTCTTCCCTGCTACGAACGCGATCGCTCCGATCCGACACTCACTTCCGAACTTCTTCGACGAGCTTCCGGATGCCGCGGTCGTCATCGGTGCGATGGCGCCTCCGTCGGCCTACTCAGGCAGCGGCAGCGCCTCGCCCGCCACCTTGCGCGAGCTCGCTGCGGTCGTGCTCGACTGATGAGCTCGCGGTTCGAGAACGCGCTTCCGCGACATCAACTCGCCCTATGCTCGTGCGCATGTCCATCCCCGACGAGCCCGAAGAGGTCAGGGTGGTGGAGTTCGAACTGCTGCCCGACTCGGTGGACGGCCGCCGCTTCCTGGACCTCATGCATTTCGCCGGCGCCGAACTCTCGCCGGCCGTCGCCGCACTGCGCCTTGCTGCCGAGTGCCGCGAACGCGAAGAGGACGACATGGCGGGCTTCCTCGTCGACTTCGCAGTGGTTTCGTACTGCCGCGCCTTTTTGTCTTCGTCCGTGCGGCGTCCACTGGGCGAAAACATCGAGGTACCCGCGCAATTCGCCGGCATCCACGAGCAAGTCCGCACGTACCGGAACACGACGGTCGCCCACTCCCAAAGCGAGCTCGCGACGACCTGGCCTCTCGTGGTGACGCTCGCTTCCGAGCCTGGTCGTCGGCGGATCTGGGCCCCGACCCTGACCCAGCCGCTGCCGCCGGGCGTGGTGGGTGAGTTCCAGACACTCGTCGAAGCGGTCCTTGAGATCGTCGAGACTCGCGCCGAAGAATTGCTACTCGAACTCGAGGCGAAGATTCAGCCGCCGGTGCGCCTCCGTCGTGCCTCGATGATCGACGCCTTCCCAGCCGAACTCGAACGCGACTTCACCGCGAGGAGCCATCGGCGGCCGATCCCCACCCGGCAGACGATCTTCTGGTCGCTCTCTGAACCGAGCGGCGAGAGCTGACCTCCCTCAGCCCGACGACGCTCGGCGCCGCTCCGCCCACTCCTCGAGCACCCCACGAGTGAACTTGGAGACGCTGACGCGCGCCTCCCCGGCCGCATGCTCGAGCGTCTCGTACAACTCGTCCTGCACGCGCAATGAGAGTCGGCGCGCGTGCGATCCGTCCTGATTCAGCGACTTCCCGCCCGGGACGAGGTTCGCGCGTCGCACGTCTTCGACGATCTGACACCACCGACACTACTGCGATCGTTCACGATCGCAAGCGTGCGCGTTCCGGCGAGGCGCCGAGCAGGGTGCCTCGATCATGTACACCAGCTCGCCCTCGACGCATCGCAACACGTCAACGGGCCAACGTCACGACGTGACTGCTCCTCAGTCGACTCGGTCGGATTCGTCGTCCGCGGTAACCAACCCGTCGTCGGACGGCTTCCTGCCGCGCTTGAAGATCCCGGTCACCGCCCCGGCCGCGTTCGCAGCGACATTGCTGACCGCCTTCGCTCCCCCGCCGACTGCACCTCCCACCGCCGTGGCGGCGCCTTTCGCGGCGGTGAGCACTTTCGGCTCGTCGGGAACTCCATCACCATCCAGGTCGACGCTTCGGAACGCGTCCGTCGCGTCCACCATGCGTCCCCAGACCCCTTCACCGAAATCCTTGGCTGACGCCGATGCGGAACGCATCGCGAGGACCGCCTTCGACGGGTCGGGCACTCCGTCGCCGTCGCTGTCGGTGAGCTCGAGCCAGGTGGGCCAGGTCTCGACCGGGTCGTCGAAGCCGGCACGGCAGGACTTCACCACGCCGCTCCCGAAGTAGAAGCTGGTCATCCCGCCCGCAGCCGCGCCGATGACCGGGATGGCCTTCGAACTGATCTTGACCGTTCCCATGACGGCGCCTTGGGCGATCGCCTGCCGCGCCAGGACGATGGAGATGGGGACGAGCGCCGAGTCGGGCAGTTGATCGGCGAGCAGTTGTCCCCATTTCGGAGTTGCGCCCGCGAGTGCCGTGCCGGCAACCGCGCGGGCTCCGGCGACGCCTGCGCCCGCCGGGAGCGCACCCAGGATCAGTGCCGAGATGTTGCTCTTCCGCTTCTCGCCGAGCAGCGCGCCGAGGACGATGACCTTGGCGCGCTCGGGGTCCTCGATCGGGATTCCCCGCAGTTCGGCCATGCAGAGCGCGAAGAGCGCCGTCGTCTCATAGAAGAAGAGCAGATCGGCGACACCGAGCCCGATCGCGACGGGAACACCCACGGCAGGGATGGCGGCGGATGCCCCGACGGCGATGCTCGCAGCCGTCGTCGTCGCCAGGTACTGGCCTTCGATCATCTTCATCACGTCGGCCGGGGTCGCGGAGGGCTTCTTCCGTCGGACCTCCTTGATATACGCGGTCACCGCAGGTCGCTGCACCGCGATCGCCTTGAAGACCCGCTCCTGGAAGTCGTCGGGCAGGGCGGTCGGCTTCGGCGCAGCGACCGAGGACGTCTGCTCGCTCGCGCTGATCGGTTCACTCATCGGGGCCCCGTTCGTCTTACTGATTCGATTCGGTACTGAGAGAGGCAGGTCTAGTGCTGCAGCACGGCCCAGGCGATCAGGCTGTCGATGCGGCGGATGTCGGCGCCCTTCGTGAGCTTGACCTTGATGTGACCCGCGCGAGTCCAGAGTTCGACCTCGGCGTCTCGGTCGAGCAGGCCGCCGGCGTTCTCGGTGGACCACATGTTGATCGAGCTGTACGGAAGCGAGTAGATCTCGACCTTCTTGCCCGTCAGGCCCTGCGCATCGCGCACGATCAGGCGCTTGGTCGTGAAGGTCGCCGAGTCGCGGAACGTCCGGAATGACGCCACCGCCTGCTCGCCCTCGACGAGCAGCGGAATCACGTCTGCGGGAACGGGGATCTCGTTCTGCAGCGTCCATGCGAGCATCGGGTCGGTTTCCACTGGTGGCCTTTCGTCATTTCGTGCCCGATTGCCGGGCACGAAACGCAGCATATTGTTCGGATGCCGCGCGGAACGGGCTTCGCGGTGTCGGAGCGCCCGTTCTCGGCTCGCTTCCCCCCGTTTTGGGGCGAGGACGACGGCTCATCACGCGGTCGCGATCCCGATGGGCATGGCGCAGTGCGGACCATCCCGGGGCCGCCCCCACCGATCGCGGTACCGCGCGTGCCGCTCGTCGAGCTGCACGATGCGCCGCCGCAGCACCGTCAGCACCGCCGCGACGTGCAGGCGGCGGTACGGCTCGAGCGTGCTGGCCGCCTCGAGCGCACCGGCACGATCCGCGACCGAGCGCAGGCGCGACACCGTGTCGCGACGCCACGCCCGGTAGGCGTCCTCGGGCCGGGCGGCGAGCCGCTCGAAGCGGTCGTCGATGATGGCGAGCCGCAGCTCGAGCGCCTGCACGTCGGCGAAGAACTGCTGGCGGTCGACCCGCGCGGCCGGAATGCCGGCCGAGGGAAGATGCGCTTCCATGCGAGCGCTGAGGGGTGAGTCCGAGCCCATGACGGTGCTCCTCGGGGGACTCCGGTCGTAGCCGAAGATTCCGACGGTAGGGAGACCCACCGACATCCGGATGTCCCACGCGCACCTGACACGCCTCGACGGGTCGAAGGCGGCTTACGACCCGAGCTCCCACAGGGCGCTGATCGGCATTGCGCGGTTCTTCTCGCCGAAGGGGAGGGTCTCGGTGCCCGCGTAGAGCACGATGCCGGCGAGCAGGTCCTCGCCGAGCCGCGCGGCGAGGTGGTTGATGCCCTTGAAGTCGTCGGGTCGCACGGTGGCCGACGCCTTCACGTCGATCGCGACGACGCGCCCACGTCGGTCCTCGAGCACGATGTCGACTTCGACCTGATCTTTGGTGCGATAGTGCGACAGCTCGGCGCGGGTCAGCGACCACGTGAGCTGCCGCGCTATCTCCATGGCGACGAAGGCTTCGAGCAGCCCTCCCAGAGGGCTGTCGAGGCGTCGGAGGCTCGCGGCATCCTGACCGATGAGGTTGGCGGCGATCCCCGAGTCCACCATGGCCACTTTCGCGGTCGACACCGCCCGACCGCTCAGGTTGCGCGACCAGGCGGGGATCCGCTTGATCAGGAAGACCTCCTCGAGCAGCCCGAGATACCGGCTGACGGTCGTCTGCGGCAGCCCGAGCCGCCCCGCCAATGCGCCAGGCACCAGCAGTTGCCCGGATCGTGCCGCGAGCAGCCGGATGAGCGAGCGCATCTCGTGTCCGCGCTCGATCTCCGACAGCTGCATGACGTCACGATTCACGATGTCGGCGACGTAGTTGTCGAAGAACGCCTCGCGGCGGCGCCCGTCGCGTGCGACAGCTTCGGGGAATCCGCCTCGCACGATGCGGTCGATGTACCCAGATCGAAGCTCGTCGCTCTGATGCCTCAGTTCGGACCCCAGCTCGAACACGGCATCGATGAAGCCGTCGGGTCGGCCCTCGATCTCCCCCTGCGAGAGCGGCCAGAGTTCGATCGTCTCCATCCGCCCGGGCAGGGCGTCTGGCACTCCGCGGAGGCCGAGGACGCGCGCCGACCCCGTGAGCAGGAACCGGCCCGGCCGCGGGTCGGCGTCGACGACCTCCTTGATGGCGAGGAGGAGTTCGGGAACTCGCTGCACCTCGTCGATGATGAGCAGTCCGTCCTCGCGCACGAACGAGGTCGGATCGAACTCGGCGGCCTGCCGCGTGGCGGCGCGATCGAGGCTGCGCCACGTGCCGCCGCGCTCTCCGCCGAGCTGCGCGACGATCGTGCTCTTGCCGCACTGACGCGCACCGTTGACGAGCACCACGCGGGTGTCTTCGAGCGCATCCTCCACCGCGCGGCTCGCGTGGCGAGGAAGCAGTCGGCCGATCGGAGAGCGCGGGATCTGCTGGGACACGGGGTCATTCTTGCACAGGTGTGTGCAAGAATGGTCGCCGCCGTCGTGAAAGTTTGGTCGCTATCGATGTGAGATTTTGGCCGCTGGGAGCGTGAAAGTTTGGCCGCCCTACTCGTGAAAGCCTGGCCGGGACGCGTTCACTCCTCCAGGTCCTCCGCATTCACATCGCCATCGCCAGGATGGCGCCCCGCGCAACCGCCCCGCGGAGCGCAACAGGAACCACGAGCACGCCGTCGGCATCCGTCTGGAGCAGGCCCGCATCTTCGAGGCGCCTCAGCCGCTGCAGTGCGCGCGGCGTCAGCATGCGTGCGAGCTCACTGGATGCCGCTTCTTCGTCGTCGTCGACGCTCTCGGGCGCAAGGGCGGCCAGCAACCTCCGGATCGCCTCGGTGGCGATGGCAGATTCGAACATCGGGATCGCGCCTGCGCTCTGTTCGGTGAGCACCTCGGCCACGAACACCCCGACCACCATGTCGGCCGTCTCCAGCGGCGGCAACGGGAGGGTGAGCCATTCCCCGGCAGCCGGGCCCGGTCGTGCGCGGGTCGCACTTCGGGTGATCACCTCTGCGGTCGCCAGCGCCTCCCACCAGGCGCTCAACATCGGGACCTCGTACATCGAGCGCGCGTGCGTGGTCGCCGGTTCGGGCAACGGGACGTTCAGGTCGACGTCGATGAGCGGAGGGAACTCGAGCTCCTCCGACGAGCGCTTGGCGACACCGACGGCCGAGACGCCGATCATCGCCGCGACCCGTTCGATGTCGGCGCGACGTACGCCTCCCGACGGTGACACCGGCCGCCCCGTCCCGATCCACGCCAGCAGGTCGCGCACGGCGGCGACGATGCGGGTCTCGGCGAGCGCTGCGCGCCGCTCCGCCGGGTCGATCTGCTCGGCGCTGTCGATGGCGTCGACGATCGCGCCCGATCCGGGGAGCATCTCGGCGATCGCCTCTTCGACGACCTCGTGGGCGTCTTCCCACCCGTCGGCGTCACGAGACGTCTCGACGCGGAAGTGCACGTAGTCGTGGAGCGTGTCGAGCGCGTTCTCGAGCGCGTCGGATGCCTCAGGGTCATCATCCTCGAAGAGCACATCGATGAGCGGGTCGATGTCGTCGGGGTCATTGCCATCGAGCCCCGCGTTGCGCGCGAGCGCCAGCAGCGCTTCGAGCATCCTCGTCTCGTCGGAGACCGTCGGGGCGCCGATCGAGGACTGTCGTTCGAGCCATGCGCCGAACTCGCGAAGGGTTGGGCCGTCGTTCGGCAGGCTTCGGCGATGAGCGCGGTTGCCCGACGGCGGCGCCGCCTCAGCGGAGAGCACTCGCCCTGCGACCTCGCTCACCTCTACGCCCTCCGCGGCTGCCTGCGCGATCAGCGAGGCGGCGACGACGAGCGCGCCCCCCTCGAAGACGGCGAGCCCGCGGTGCCGACGGTGGAGGCTGTCGCGCGCATCGAACGCCCGACCCTTGGCTGCCAGCGCGAGGATGTCGACAGCTGCCGCCTTCGAAGGTCGCCCACCCCACTTCGGAACGCGGGTGCCGGCCAACGCCGCCCGCAGCGCCGCATCGGTATGACGGGCGTCGAGCAGCCCGAGGCTCGCACCGATGACCTGCGAGACCGCCGGGGCGTCATCCGCGGGCTCAGGTCCGATGGCCGCCAGCACGGCGCGCGCTCGTTCATCGTCGCCGTCGGCGATCGCCTCGGTGAATTGGGCGAGCACCGCGAGCGCCCCGGCCCGGTGCTCCCCCACCGGGGTGAACAGGGCAAGGTTGTGCCGCTCCGTCGCCCTCGCGAGCGCCGCGTTGAGGTCTTCGAGGTCGGTGCCTTCGAGATCGTCGAGATCGATGCCCTCCGCATTCAAGAGCGGAGCGAGTTCACCGAGCATCCGATCGGCCAGACCCGGCGTGTGCACGACCCCCATCTTCGCCAGCTGGGCACGGAATTCAGGGTCGTCGAAGGGCGTCGTCACCCCGCCAAGGCTAACCGGTGCGGTGACCAGCCGCGGCCTATACGAGCCGAGTGGATCCGACCGCCGGATTGCAGAAATCAGAATGGATGTGTTGCAAGGTCAGGTCTCATTTGGTTGCTTTACTGGGTCTGAAATCGTTGCAGAACTGCGTTTCAAATCGTTGCAGAACTGGGTCTGAAATCGTTGCAGAAACCGGTATGATCTCGAGATGACCTACATTGCACGTGTGGCCGACGCACTGATCGCCGATCGCCTCGCCTCTCTGGGCGCCGTGCTCATCGAAGGCGCGCGTGCGAGCGGCAAGACGGAGACCGGCCTCCACCACGCGGCGAGTTCGGTTCGGCTCGATCAGTCCCCCAGCCTCGTCGCCGTCGCTGAGAACGCCCCCGACGCGTTGCTCGAAGGCGCCACCCCGCGACTCATCGACGAATGGCAACTCGCCCCGGCGCTCTGGAATGCCGTGCGCCACGAGATCGACGCGCGGCGCTCACCCGCCCAGTTCCTCCTTTCCGGGTCTGCGACGCCCCCCGACGACATCACCAGGCACTCGGGCATCGGACGTATCGCCCGGGTTCGACTGCGCACGATGACGTTGGCCGAGACCGGCCGATCGAACCGCCAGGTTTCGTTGGCCGCACTGATGTCGCACCCCGATCGCGTTTCGGCCGCATCGGAACTGAGCTATCGAGACATGGCGGCGGAGGCGGTTCGCGGAGGCTGGCCGGCGCTCGTGGACGCATCGCTCACCGAAGCACAGCGCTTCAACCGCGAGTACAGCGAGGAACTCACCCGGGCCGACATCAGAGATGCCACTGGCGTTCGAAGGGATGTCGAACGCTTGCGACGCACACTCGAGGCCCTCGCACGGAATCTCTCGACGGAAGCGTCATTCACGACCTTGGCCGCTGATGTCAGCGGCGCCGACGGGCGAATCGGCCCTGACACGATCAGCGAGTACCTCGACGCATTCTCCGCGGTCTTCGCTCTCGAGACGCTTCCGGCTTGGAGCGTGAACCTCCGGTCACGCTCGCGACTCCGGAGCAAGCCGACGATCCATCTCGCAGATCCCGCGCTCGCATGCGCTGCGCTCGGGATCGGCCCCGACCGGCTCGCTCTCGATCCGGAGTACTTCGGGTTCGTGTTCGAATCGATGGCCGTGCGCGACTTGCGCGTCTACGCGTCGCTGCACGACGGTCGCGTGTATCGATATCGGGATAACACGGGGCTCGAGATCGACACCGTGATCGAGTATCCGGGAGGGGTGTGGGGCGCCGCGGAGATCAAGCTCGGCTCATCCGCGATCGCCGCCGCCGAGGCCAACCTCCTCAAGCTCCGCGACGAGCGCGTCGACCTGCAACGCGTCGGCGCGCCCGCCTATCTGGCCGTGATCACGACGACCGAGTACGCGTACACCCTGCCGTCCGGCGTGCACGTCATTCCGCTTGCGACCCTCGGTCCGTGACGTTCGATCGCTCTGTCGAGTTTCGCGGTAGGAGGTCGGCAGCGCGCTGGTCGCCCGGCAATGGTGCCGCCGAACGATGTGCCACGTTGTGGGGCGGATGCCGCGACATCCGCTGATCACAGGCGCTTTCTGTTGCGCCTTCGGATGCCTCGACCACGCGATTCGGGCATGCCGCGTCGGACCACCTGAGTAACGTCGGTCAGCTGTCGACCCGGCGGCGATGCGGACTGCCTTCGACGCATCCGACCTCACAGTGAAAGCGAACACCATGACTGACTCCACGACCAACACACCTGCCGTGGCCGACGCTCCGGCGGGCTGGTACGACGACGGGA
Organism: Agromyces sp. NPDC052230; assembly: GCF_040679595.1. NCBI lineage: Bacteria > Bacillati > Actinomycetota > Actinomycetes > Micrococcales > Microbacteriaceae > Agromyces > Agromyces sp. NPDC052230. Next base: position 464,430 of record NZ_JBFAVC010000003.1, read on the forward strand.
ACGGCGGCCGGCGCTACTGGGACGGCCACGCGTGGACCGAGCGGACAGCGCCCGGCGCCGACCGGCCGGGCAGCGCCCTGGCGGACGCTCCGACGGCAGCGTCCGCCCCGACAACCTCCCCCTACGCGACGACGAACTCCGCCCCGAAGTCCTTCATCGCGACCTGGCTCTTCGCCCTCTTCCTCGGCGTGTTCGGTGTCGACCGGTTCTACCTCGGCAAGATCGGCACCGCGCTCGGGAAGCTCTTCACGCTCGGCGGCCTCGGCGTGTGGGCCCTCGTCGACCTGATCCTCGTGCTCGCCGGCGCCCAGCGCGACAAGCTCGGCCGCCCGCTCGAGGGCTACGCGAAGTACCGCACCATGGCCTGGATCGTCACCGCGGCCGTCCTGGTTCTCTCACTCGTCATCAACGGCGTGAACGCCGCGAACCGCGCCGCCGACACGGCCGACGCGCCCAAGCCCGCAGCCGGGGCATCCGCAGACGATGGCAACGAGCCCGAAGCGGATGCCGCACCCGCGGCCGAGCCCGCCAAGCCCGCCGTGCAGGAACTCGCCGTGGTCGAGACCGCGTTCGGCAAGGACATCGAGTCGGACATGTGGTGGTACGCGGTGGTGCTCGACAACCCGAACCCCGACCACGTCTTCCCGTCGGCCGGCATCACGATCGAGGCCGTCGACACGAACGGCGTCATCCTCGACTCGGGCAGCGACTACTCCACGATCCTGCAGGGCCGCACGGTGATCGTCGGCGACTTCTTCTCGGTCGGAGCCGGCAGCATCGCCAAGCTCGAGGTGCGCGGTCCGACGAGCGCTGCCGCCAGTTCGTCGCCCGCCGCGGAGACCGGCTCGTTCACCGTGTCGGACATCGCGACGACCCAGGAGTACGGGTGGATGGACGTCACCGGAAAGGTCACATCGACGTTCAGCGAAGACCAGGAGCTGGTCACGGTCGCAGTGATCGCTCGGGATGCCGCGGGCACGATCGTCGGCGGCGACTTCACGTTCATCGACCGCCTGCCCGCGGGCGGCACCGCGCAGTTCGAGTCCTCGCTGTGGAACGTGGAGAACCTGCCCGAGGGTGGCACATTCGAGGCCTTCGCGTCGCTGTAGCACCCGCCCGCCGGGTGCCGGCCGCCGAGCTGCGCGGCCGGCCCGCCGCCCACCCTCCACTCGACACCGCCGGGCGTGAGCCGACTGTAATGTCCGGGCTAGACCGGATCTCGAAGAAGTTCGCGTCGTTCATTCACAGCCTGCGATTGCCTCTGACAGGATGAGCCGAACGATCGGTCAGAAGGGCACCCAAAGATGCTAGGTAGCGAGCCACAGACATACACAATTGCCGAGATACTTAAATGGCAATCAGACGGCGAGTGTCGACGACGCTCGAAAACTGGACAGTAGCGGCGGCTTGTATTCCAGCAGTCATCGCAACGAGGGGTGATTCTCGGAGGCTAGCAAAGCGTTG